>CAYLMO010000033.1:40058-50750 GCA_964384605.1 uncultured Bradymonadales bacterium
GATGTGTCATTTTATGTATGCGGATTGAGTCGCAATCGCCCCCTGGGGCACGTAGACGGCTGCCAACGTATGTAGCGCGGGTGGCGCAAACGACCGACGCGGAAAAGAGACGGAGTGAGCATGAGTGACCAAACGACAAACCCCGACGAACTGATCGTCGCGCAGACCGACGGAGAGATCCTTCGTGGTGCGGATGGGCTCGATGTCGAAGCGGTCGAACTCGTGCAGACGGCTGTCGCCTTGAGCTCATTGCTCTCGAGCGACCCAGCCACGCTTCCTGTCTACGTCGACATCGAGGTCGACCAGGACCGCCTCTTCTCGGCGGCCTTCGACGACGAATTCGTCATCGCCAAGGCCGGCGGACGAGCGGCGTCACGAACGGAATTCGTAGAGCGCGCCCGCGCCCTCTACTTCGAGTGAGCGAGACCCAATGCAGGCAGCGATAGAACAGAGCGCGCGTGCAGGAGGCCCGATGAGATCGGTACTCGAGAAGCAGTGTTCCGCCGTTTGGCGGCTCACCGACGCAGGGGTATGGGAAACGGTCCATGTTGCCCCGGCGGCCGAGATCGGACCCCTCGCTCAGATCGCAGAGCTCTTTGCATCGATCTGTCTCGCACAACTTCGAGTCGGCGCCACGGTCACGGCTCGGTTTGCCGAAGACATGATCATCGCGGCCGTAGACGAAGAGGGCGTGCTCGTCGCACTCCGCGAGCGCGGCGGCAACCCGATCATGATCAAGACGGCGATGAGCCGACTCGAGACGCGCAGCCGCAGGGGCGAGGGCAGCACCATGTCGGCGCGTCGCGAACAGCCGGCAGCGAGTGTCACCGTCGAGCCTGTAGCCGCCGAGGCGGTTCCTACGACCGACTTCGATCGTCCCCCTTCTCGCCCACGGTCGCCGGCGCCTCCGCCTGAAGTTCGAAGCCGAACGCCGCGCGTGGAGCACGACGACCTCGTCTCGTTCGAGGAACCGAGCTCCGGCGATTGGTCCGAGCCTGAGTCCAGCCCCAATGCACCAAGCGAGCCTGCGGCATTCTCGTCCGCGCCTGCCGCGCCACCCGTCGAGGATTCCCTCGCTGAGCCGTCGCTGTCGTTCGACATCGTCTTCACCGACCAGGAGGAGGAAGTGTCGAGCGTGGCGGTAATTGCGTCGGACGAGTTTCGCGCCGGTTGTACCTGGGACGATGTCGCCGACTACTTCGCAGAAGTCCTCGCCGCCAGCATGGAGCTGCTCGGTCGCTCGGTCACCGCGAACTACTGGCGCCAGGCGATCGACGGCCTGTCGGCACTCGACGGACGCATCAAGCTCGACCCACTTGGCCGAGTTTCGATCGGGCGTCCCGGCGAAGAGGTCACCCCTCGAGAAGCCGAAGCGCTCTCGCGAGCGGTCGAACAATGGAAATCTCGCGCAGAACGCGCACTTGGAGATGTCGAGGACGCGATTCCTGGGCTGTCCCTCATGCCGTGGAGAGCGGTGAACTATCGGGAGGAAGTGCAATGAAAACGGTATCTCTGGCGCCCATCAATCGGCGTCCCGAAATCCATACCAACGAACGCATCTTGGATGCTCTGTTGGCGGAGCAGGTCGATGTGCTCATGGCCTGTGGCGGTCGTGGTCGATGCGCCACGTGCCACGTCTATGTCGAAGGTGGCATGGACTGTCTGACCCCGATCGAAGACCGCGAGATGCGTACGCTCAATCGGCTCTCGGCGCGCGGGAAGGACTCACGACTCGCCTGCCAGGCGCGGGTTCTCAAGGAAGGGGTTCAGATTCGGCTCCCGGAAGGGATGTACTTCACCGGTACGCGCGACCTCGAGGAGCTCATCGGGCAGCGCGCCGAACACAACATTCTTCACCCGATTGACGGCCGCGTTTTGATCCCCATCGGAAAGATCATCACGCGAACGTTCATCATGCAGCTCGCTGACGTCGATGCCGACCTCGAGTCGATTCGTGCGACAGACGCGATTTAGTCGAAATTCACCAGAAGTACCGGGCTCGCAAAGCTCGCCCGGCAACACAACAGCCGGGCGTCTGACGCCCGAAACACCAACCGGAGGATAGAAAAATGAGCGAACACGATACGCTTTCACCGGAGTACTACCGCGGCGCGCGACGCCACAACTACTTCGGCACCCGCGACTACCTGAAGCACAAGCTGGAAGGCACGGGGCTCGACCTCGGCTACGGCGGCGTCGGCATGATGGCGACCGAGGACTTCATCGTGGGCCTGCAGCAAGGCCTCGAGAAGGAGGTCGGCGAGGCCAGCGCGGTCATCATGTACCAGTGCGGTTTGGAGTGGGGAAAGATCGACATGGAGCGCTTTGAGCAGCGCACGCTCGAGGAGTACGGGCGTCCGATGCGCGACATGAACGTGCACTTCGTCCTCGAAGCCTGGTGGTGGCCACTCACCGCTGCGGGCTGGGGAAGCTGGAGCGTCGACCTGAGCCGCGTCGACCAAGGCTACATCGTCGTGCGCATGAACAACTCCGCAGTCGCTCAGTCACTCGAGCGAGTCGGAAAGCCTGTCTGCCACCTGTACGCGGGACTCCTCGCCGGTTCGATGACCCACCTCGTGGGCAACGAGCTCAGCGCAATCGAGATCCAGTGCTACGCGATGGGCGAGGACCACTGCCGATTCCTGATCGGGAAAGACGAGCGCGTCGACGCAGCCGAGTTCTGGCTGAACGAAGGTGCGAGCGCTCAAGACATCGTCCGTCAGCTCGAATCGCAGGATAACTGAGCCCACCAACCCTGGAGGAAACCGTGTCTTCATCATCTATGACCGTCGGAATGCTCAGCGGGCTCACCGGGAGCGAAGCCGAAGCTCCCGTCCGCGCCAAGAGCGAGACGACGTCGACCACGTCGACCACGTCGACCAGATCGACGACGTCGGCTCTCGTGGCGCCGGTGAGTGCCGAGCTGAAATTCGCGTCGGTCAACTGGGACCGCGAACAGCGGCGGCGAAATGTCGATCCGCGACGCGCGGTCGATGTTCCGCTCACCGCCCAGGACAAGTTCCACGCGGTGCCTTGGGACCCGGCCGATCAGGTCATCCCGACGCCCGTGTTCACCGAGGACGACGTCAAGTCGGCCGAGGCCCGAGCCGCAGAACTGTCCGTCGAGCACTTCTTCAAGAAAGCCCACTGGTAGACAACGCCAGCTAAACAACACCGGAGAGAAACGAAATGAACAACTCAATCGAACAGATGTTCAGCGAAGCAGAAGGTCGCTACCTCGAGCCGACCGAGCAGTCGGCGCTCACCAACTACGCCTCGACGCTCGAAGCTCGACTCGCCGCCATGCGGTCGATCCAGGAGCACGAGTCGGCGATGATCGAGAAGGCGGTGAACGCGATGTTCGCCCAGTACCCGGACGCCAAGCAGAAGCACAAGCACGTGCAAGAGAAGGCGATCCGCGACATGACGCTGGTGCTCCGGTACTGCGCGATGTCGATGGTCCGCGACTCCAACGAGTTCCTCGAGAACCAACTGCTCCACTGGTTCCGCACGATCATCGTGTCGTTCGAGATGCAGCAGATGGTCGGCTACGCCTACGAGCAGCTCATCGAAGAGGCCAAAGCGGCCCTCGAAGCCGACCACTTCGAGCTCATCGCTCCGTACCTCGAAATCACCCACAACGCGCTCAAGGCGTAACCACCTCGACTAGGGACGAACACCATGGAATCTGCAAAACGAAACTATTCCAAGTTCGACCTGCCGCCGGTGCCGTACTTCTTCCGGAAGTCGTACCTGCAGGGAGACTTCGAGGCGGGCACACTCCGCACGGAGCACGGGGGTCGAATCATCGTGTTGCCAGAGGAGCTCATCCAAGGGCTTCACAAGGCGATCGAATACGAGACGGGCAAGGCTTGGAACCTGGTCGCGTACTCGTGCGGCAAGCACTGGAGCGAGAAGTTCCTTCGCAACATGCAGGCCGAATGGCGGGCCTACTACAGCCAGACGTTCGAGAAGTGTGACTTCACGATTTTCGAGTCGTGGGTCGCGGAGTACTTCAAGTTCCAAGGCTGGGGCAAACTGACCATCGATTTCTCGATGGAAGACAACGGCCTCGTGCAGTTCTACATCGAGAATTCGATCTTCGATCGCTTGCTCGGTGACATGAACGACTCGTACGTGAACGAGATCTTCGCCGGGTTCATCGCGGGACTGTCGTCGTGGCTTGCGTCGCGTGATCTCGAGTGTCTCGAGGTCGAGTCACCGCAGAATGGTGCGGCTCGCTCACGACTGGTCGTCGGGATTCCCGAACGCGTGGAGAGTGCGCGCCGTGTACGTGTCTCCGGTGGCACCACCGAGGACATGATCGCCGCTCTCATGGAGCGACAGCACTAATTATGCGCGTACTCGGGATTTCAGGAACGAAGGGCGGTGTCGGTGTTACGACCGTCACCGCCCAGCTCGGCGCGACGCTCGCGATTCAAGGTGTGGACACCGTGATCGTGGAGCTCAACCGGATGGGCGGCGCAGCCGACCTGATGGGGATTGCACCGTCGTCTCCTGGAATGACCGTCAGTGCACAGCTCCGAGAGAGAGCATTCGTCGAATACCGAAGCCTGGGAGATCTCCCGGAACTTCGGATCGTCGATGCCCGCCCCGACGCCGACACCTTCGAGGTGTTGCCGCCGGTGGGCGCGCTTCGACTCGCATTGCAGGCGATGAACCCCTTGCCCGAGGTCGTGTTGGTCGACCTCGCGCCAGGGTTGGACCCACTGACCATCGCGGGGCTGCGCGAGTGCGACGATGCGATCGTCGTCGTGCAGCCAGCCGGATTGGCCGTGCGATCGATGCCTCCGTTGGTTCACCAGATTGAACGCCTGGGGACATTCTTCGCGGGCGCGCTACTGAACCACTACGGCGCCGTCGGAGAAACGGGGGCGGCGATGACTGCGGAACTTCAAGAGATGTTCGCGGACTGGATGCTGCCCATCGAGCTCCCGCAGAGCGAAGCGCTTCAGCGCGCAGCCGTAAATGGAATTTCGATCTTCTGGGAAGACGGCCGCGACCCCGCGGCACGCTCGTTCAAGGAACTTGCCGATCTCGTGGTGGACGCGCTCGACGCTTCGCCCGGCGACCAAGTAGCCGCGGGATAGGAGACATCATGAACGCCAAAACGACCCTCGAGAGATTCGGCATCAAGGTCAAAGGACCAGAAGAGCGTGATGATGACGTCGTCGACCGTCGGTGGCGTTTGGAATCGCAGATCGGATACGGCGCGTTCGGCAAAGTCTTCAAAGCCCGCGACGTGTTCGACGGCGAGGTCGCGGCGCTGAAGATCTTCTCCGAGAACTTCGAGGCGACGGGCTATCTCCAAGAGCTCGGGCTGATGTTCGACGAGTCGCACCCGAACGTCGTGAAGACCCTCTCGTTCGGATACACGAGCGGTCGCAAGTACATCGTTTATGAGTACGTGGGCGGTGGGTCGCTTCGGGACTATCTCGTTCGGTATCCGCGCGTACCGCCGGACATCGCGGTCGCGGTGATTCGAGAGGCCGCGCTCGGGCTGGCGTTCGCTCACTCGCGCAACGTGGTGCACCGGGATCTCAAACCGGAGAACATCTTGCTGACCGGAGCCGACTGGCCTTTCTCGGTGAAGCTGTGTGACTTCGGCCTTTCGGCTCGCTGCAGCCAGTCGGACCGCCTCGCGTCGTCGTTCGGATCGCCCGCGTATATGGCGCCGGAGCAGTTCGAGGGCGACTACGACTACCGCATCGACTTTTATGCGCTCGGGGTGATTCTCTACGAGATGCTCTTCGGGCGACGCCCACTCTCGGGCGACGCATCGTCGATCAGCTACGCGCACAAGAATCTGGAGATCAAGCTACCCGAGAGCGGCCCGCCGACTCTGTTGAAGTTGTTGCGGCGCATGCTCGCGAAGAACCCGGAAGAGCGATTCAATGACGCGCGGGAATTGGTCCGGGAGATCGACGAGAGCGTCGACGCGATTCAGTCGCGGCGCGAGACCACGGAGCTCGCGCGTCCCAAGCTTTCGCAGCTCACGTTGCGCGAGAAATGGCGGGCCAATCTGCCTGGTGGAATCGACCTCTTTTCCCCCTCGCGCGATGGTCAATTGCTCCTGTTCGCGAGCGGTCGTGTCGCAGCGGTCAAACCGTCTGGGAAGTTCGTCGAGATCATCAAGACTGCGCGAGAGATCGAGAACTTCATCGAGGGAAGTAGCGTCGACGGAACGATCGGTTGGATTGCGGACGGCAAGGTCTGGTGCCTGCGCGACAACCTGCTGCGGGACTGGCTACTCGAGCCGGAGATCATCGATTCGCCGAGCCGATTCTTGCTTTCGCCGTCGGGCCAACACCTGTTGGCGGTCACGCCGCGCTATCTCTACCTGTACACGGTCGATGGATACGTGCAGTGGCGGGCGACGATCGAGACGTACGGCACGCTGCCGCCGGTCGCGTTCTCGGCGACCGGGAAGGTGGTTTGGGTTGCGACCGAAGCTCCGCGAACGCAGCTGTTGGCGGTCGACGTCGAAGGCCACAAGCTCTGCCGAACGGCGGCCCCGGGGACCGAGGTCGATCTACATTGCTACGACGACCGGCACGTGGTCGCGACCGTTTCGGGGAAGCGCGATGCGCACCTCGTGAGTGTCGACGGCTTCATCGAATCGAGCGTCGAGGTTGTGGAAGAAGCGCTCTCGCTTCATGAGATGGGCGGTTCGGTCGCGATTTCGAGCATGGGCCACATCGAGGTCTTGGACCCGAAGAGCCTGCAGTCGCGCGCGCTGATCGAGCATCCGAATCCAGAGGAATTCACGCTCTTTGTCAGCGAGGGGATCTACCAGATTGCGGTGACGGGGAAGGGGACCCAGGTGCGCTTCTCGGCGTTGACAGACGGATGAGCGCGGATGCCGAGCTATTCTTCGGCCATTCGGTAGTAGTAGGTCGATTTTGGGAGTCCGAGGATGTCGCAGACCACATTCAGGCCGTAGACGTCTTTGAACTTGTTGGCGAGAGCGACCTTTTTGTCGATGTCGGCGACGTCATCGAAGACGGAACGCAAGATCGCGGATTCGGCTTCGGCGCGGCTGACTCGATTGCGCAGCTCGGTGAGTTGGTCGGCAAGTTCGTCGACCTCGTCGTTATTGGCGCCGAACACTTGAGCCGCGTTTCGCTCGAGCTGTTTTTTCCAGCGGGAGAGGGTGACCGGATGCACACCGTAGGCATTGGCGATCGAGGTATCCGTTTCCCGCGCCTGAAGTGCTTCCAAAACGATCTTGGCTTTGAATTGGGGCGTGTAGTTTTCGCTCATCTTTTCACCTCTCCGGCTCGTGGTCAGCATGCGAGACGAACCGGCAAACTGGCAAGCGTGAGTCTAATGCAGGGCGTCAAACGATCCGAATTCGTGGGCGTGGAGAAGACAGGGAGGCGATTGTGTGGACCATTCTGAAACGACAGTGCAGCGCGGTCTGGTTTGTTTCGGGCGAAGAATGGGGTCGCGTTCTGATCGACGACGAAAGTCGCGTCGAAGCGGTGGAGCCCGACGTTGCCGACTTGTTGGCGGAGGCCGAAGTCGCCGGTCCTGGTGACGACGTCGAACTGCACGAGTTTGGCGGGGCAGTGGTGCTCGTCTCGTCGTTCGCCGAAGGGTGCGTCGCGGTGTTGCTCGCCCCCAATGGAAACATGTTGGCGGCGCGCGCGGCGCTACGGCGCTGGCCAGGTCACGAGATGTTGCGGGCCGCGAAGGAGACACCCGCTGAAGAGAACACCGCGCGGGTAAGTGCGTCTGCCCTTCTGCTCGCCGAGTCGAGAAAAGGCGGGACGTCGGCTGATGGCCGGTCGCCGGCGGCAGGAACGTCCGAGGCGACCGGTGAGGGCGGGCACGGGTCGCTGGACTTCGATTCGTTCGCCGAAGAGTCGGTCATGGGTCCAAACGGTCAGCTGGAGAAAGAGCTTCACGAAGCGACGCGAATCATGGCGTGCACGTGGGTTCAGGTGGTGGAGCACTTTGGGCGAATCTCCGAGCTGATCGCGAAGAAAGCTGGAGTCGACGGCGTCGCTGAAGAGTTCGAAGCCGTTCGTTCGCCGCTTGGGAAGAAGTTGAGCCTGTTCGAGGAAGACTTCACGACTTCGCATCCCTCCGAACGCGTGGATCGCGCCAACGCCGAGGCCGTCGAAGCGGTCTATCGGGTCTGGATCGATCGCTTGATCAACAAGTCGGGGATCGATTTGCGCCGACGAATCCCAGCGATCGATGTCACGCCCTGGCGTGGATTGCTCGTCGAGCGAGACGCTCCGGTCGAGCCGATCTCCTTCTCTTTCTAGTTCAGGTCGACGGCGGGACGTCATCGACAGCACGCGGATGACCGGCTCGAACGGTTGGTTCCGTTTTGTGTGTTTTTGTTGCTTTTTTGGGGGCGGGCTAAAGGTGATCGGTTTGGATGCCGATTGGGGGTGTGTTGCGCTAATTCATTGGTTTCCTTGGTCGCGCAGTTGTGGTTTTGTATGTTGTTGTTTTTGAATGGTTTTTGTTGGTCTTTGGGCCGGTTGTTTTTTGTTGCTTGTTCTTAGTGCAATGGCTGGTTGCAAGTTGCGTCATAGTTTGTCATTTTATGTATGACACGTTGCAGAGTGTTGGCACGGCCTTCGGGAGGTTCGCGTCGGAAAAAACGCGCAGGACGGGAGACCCAGATGAGTACACATCGGGACGAAGATGAAAAACGAGCCACCGGTTCTCAGCGTCGCCATCGGCGTACGCGGGAGAAGCTGTCGTTTCGTGATGTCGTAAAGGCGCTCGGGGGCGATCCCGATCAGCTCGGGATGGAGGAGTCCGAGCCTGAGGTCGAGGAGCAGCCTGAGTCCGATGCAGCGTCGGCCAATCTCGAGGACAACTGGGTCAAGACGTTCAAGCGTTCGCCGCGATTCGACGAACTCTCGGACGGGGCTGGTCCTGCGGTGGAAGGTGCGGCGGAGCTCTCGGCCGACGAAGTGATCGAGGACCCGGCTCCGGAGCGGATCGCAAACATGGTTGCGCAGATCTCGCCGTTCGGTGCGGGAGAGGCGACTGGAGAAGCCGGGAGTTTCGAAGTCGCCGGGATGAACGCTGAAGCGACGATCGGAGAGTTGAGCGGCGGATTTGGCACCTCGAGCGAGTCGCCATCGTGGCAGCAGGTTGCGGTCGATCAGGTTCGCGAATCGAGGCAGAAGCGAGCGGAAGCGCCGGTCGATTTGCCGGCCGATTTGCCGGCCGATGCCGACGACGACCAGGAGTGGGCGAAGATCCCGACCGCCGACATCCCCGAAGAGCCGAAGGCCGAGTTCCTTCCGCACCCTGACTCGGGGCCCAAGATTCTCAGCCCCGACCGGTTCGAAGAGCGCGTGCGAGAGAAGGGGGCGGGCGAGCCGGATGCCTCGGTAGATCTGCGCTCTGAGAGTCCGACGCGAGCCGAGATTCGATTCGACGCGGAACCGACTTCGCTGGGCGGTGTGCCTCCCGAGGTCCTCGCCGAAGACCGAAAGAGCGGGGCGGCTGAGGCCGTTGAAGAAGATCACATCGAGCAAGAGCGGGCGGACACGGATCAGGCGTCGGGTTCGGACGAAGAATTCGACGCGCAAGCCTTGCCGGCGTTTGCTGCCGCGGGGCCTGCGACGGACCTTGCGGAAGATTCTGATGCGGAGTTCTTCTCCGACATCTCAGTGCACGGAAAGCCCGGGGCGATCGGCGAGAGTGAGGTCGAAGACGACGATGAGGTCGAGCTTCGGCAGCACGATGTGGAAGAACAGCCCGAGACGCCCGCGTACGACGAGCTGAGCGATCCGGTTGGGCTCGATCTGGCCGAGTCGGAGGTCGAATGGGAAGCGGCTGACGCCTCCGAAGTGTCGCATGAAAATGAGATGAGTGACGGCGCGGCGACCGACGAGATCGTTGCTGCGCTCGAGGCCCCGAACACCGGTCGACATCGCCGCGTCATGGAGGAGATGGAGGCGCTCAGCGATCAGGATTCCGAGTCGTTGGTGGAGGGCGAGGAAGAGGACCAAGCGGCGGAATCCTTGGAGATCCCGAAGGTCACGAATCCGATCGACTATGAAGCGCTGGAGGAGCCGAGCGCGCCGCCATTGCCGCCTGGACGAGAGGCAGAACAGCAGGAGACGGATTCTGATCAGGCGAGCGAAGAGAGCGAGCGCTGGGAGGCGTCAGACGACTCTGCGGATGAAGCCACTGAGTTTGAAGAGGAGAGTGCGGACGGCGAGGAATCGGAGGAATCGGAAGGGGCGGATTACGAACTGATCGCTCAGATCGAGGAATCGGAGGAATCGAACGACCTCGAGGAAGAGGACGCCGAGGGATCGGAAGGATCGGAGGCATCGGAGCCATCGGACGATTTTGAAGAGGATGCCGAGGAGTCCGAAGAATCGGAGGAATCGGAAGTCGACGAATCGGAAGAGTTGGAGGGATCGGAGGACCTCGAGGAGGAGTCCGACGAAGAATCGAAAGCCGCAGACGAATCAGGAGATGACGACTTCGAGGAAGAGGACGCCGAGGAGTCCGAAGAATCGGAGGCATCGGAAAGCTCGGAGTACGAGCTGATCGCTCAGGGCGATTCCGAGGAGTCCGAAGAATCGGAAGCTCTCGAAGAAGAGGGCGTCGAGGAGCACGAAGAGTCAGAGGCCTCGGAAGAATCGGAGACTTCGGATGAATCGGACGACTTTGAGGAAGAGA
>CAYLMO010000034.1:0-14260 GCA_964384605.1 uncultured Bradymonadales bacterium
GAACAACACGTCGCAAAACAATCAGACCACCAACAACACGACTCCTGGCGAGGTGCCCGAAGTGTTGGCAGAGGGGACGGCGCGAGAGACTCCGGTCTTCGTTCCCGAAGATTATGACGCCTCGGGTTCGTACCCGCTCGTCATTCTCCTGCACGGGTACACCGCCTCCGGCTTCATCCAGGACCAGTACTTTGGCATCTCGGATGTCCTCGAGGACTACGACTTCATCTTCCTCCGCCCCGACGGAACGATGAACGCAAATGGCCAGCGTTTCTGGAACGCCACCTCCGCGTGCTGCGACTTCGCAAACAGCGGTGTCGACGATGAAGGCTACCTCGTAGGTCTCATCGACGAAGCCATCGAGAAGTTGGCCGTCGACCCCAAGCGCGTCTATCTCGTAGGTCACTCCAACGGCGGGTTCATGAGCTACCGAATGGCGTGCAATCAGGGCGACAAGATCGCTGCGATTGTCAGTCTCGCAGGTGCGAACTTCTCCAACCCGGCCGAATGCGATAGCGAGATTCCCGTCGCCGTCGCCCAGGCGCACGGCACGATTGACGGTACGATCCCCTACGACGGGAACCAGTTCGTCCCTAGCTCGAGCGAAAGCGTGGAGCCTTGGGCCTCGCGCAATGGTTGCGATGCCACACTCGCCGCGACCGACACGGAGCTCGACCTGGACTCCACCGTCGCAGGCTTCGAGACCGTCATTGAGCAACACGCAACCTGCAGCTCAGGGTTTGCTGTAGAGCGATGGACGATGACTGGGAGCGGGCACATCCCCACCGTCACCCCCGACTGGGCGACGACCGTGATGGACTTCCTGTACCAGTTCGAACGGCCCTAATTCGGGCCCGGCACGCACCGAAAATTGCGCCAATTCTTGGGAATGTGCATCATAACTCCAGTGAATGTTGGAGCGGTGATGCGACAGGACCCAGACGAATCAGTAGCAGACGTAGAGGAAGGCGTCGTCGAACGACCCCGGATGGTCGTTCGCGCTGACGGTGCGGTGCGTGTCACTGGCGAGCACCTCGAAATCTGGCCAGCTGGCGCGGAGAAGCCGCTCATCATGCGTGATGCGCTCCTTTGCCGTTGCGGACGCGCCGGGTCAAAACCATTTTGCGATAGCTCGCATGGCGACTGTGCATTTGCCGACCCGGGTGAATTCACCAACAAGCATCTGGAATCGTCAGAACCGATTCCCATCGAGAACAAGGTGATGATCCGCGCGGTCGAAGATGGTCCGCTGCTCGTGGAAGGATCGGTCGTCATCGTCGCCGCGAATGGCGAGGAACGACACTCGCCTGGCCGAATCATGCTCTGCCGATGCGGAGCCTCGAACAGCAAGCCATTCTGCGACGGACGCCACGGGTGGATTGCGTTCTCGGATCCAACCGATAGCCACGATCAGTAGGCTCAACCCTCGGGTCGAGCCGCGAGCCAATCGCGCACTGCCGCTCCCGTTCCAAACGGCCACGGTTTGAGCTTGTCGACTGGGACTGGTTTGAACGCTTCGAGCTCGTCGCCAAGTTCAATCGTCCCTTCAGCCACCACGTGATACGCGATGATGACCTGGTTCATCTGCGTGAACGGATACACTCCGACCAGCCGCGTCACCTCGCCCTTCAGCCCGAGCTCTTCGTCGACTTCACGCAAGATTCCCTCGGCCGGAGTCTCGTCCTTTTCGAGGAATCCGGTTACCAACCCAAACCAGGTCTCAGGCCACCCCACATTGCGCACCAAAATGATGTCGTTGCCCATCTGAACGATGGCAGCCACGACTGGCGTGGGGTTGTCGTAGTGTACGAATTCGCACTCCGGGCAAGCGACTCGTGCAATGCCGCCGTTGGGATCGGTCCATGGCTGTAGTTCCGTCGCGCACTGAGGGCAGTAGGTGAACGTCATTGGCTGGTCCCTTCTTGGGTGGTTGCGACCGGCGAGGGCCTTTCGTACAAGGGTACGATTTGTTGGTGCGTCGCCGTGCTCCAAAGGTACACGATGCCCAGAACCGAAGAAACGACAAGGAGCCGTATGGGCGCCCTGATCCTTGGCGCAACATCTCCAATCGCTCGAGCCGTCGCGACCGAGTACGCCGCGGCCGGGATGCCGGTCTTCGTTGCCGCACGCAATGTCGACGAGGCTGAACGAATCGCCGCGGACCTTCGAATCCGTTTCGATGTCGACGCTGAAGCAGGTGCGTTCGACGCCACGGCGTTCGATGACCACGACGAATTCGTCGCGACCGTAGAAGAGGCGATCGGCCCCATTGAGGTGGGCATTGTCGCGTTCGGATACATGGGCGACCAAGACGTGAGCGAAGACGACTTCGAGGCCGCTCGACGGGTCATCGACACGAACTACACCGGCGCCGCCAGCATCTGCGAAGCGATGGCCAAACGGATGTCCGAACGACGTTCCGGCAGCATCGTCGGGATCGCCTCGGTCGCCGGCGACCGCGGCCGCAAGAGCAACTACATGTACGGCAGCGCCAAAGGCGCGTTCGCCCTGTACCTTCAGGGGCTCCGCAATCGCCTCCACGAACACGGTGTGCACGTACTCACCGTGAAGCTCGGTTTTGTCGACACTCGCATGACGTTCGGCATGGAGACCGCAATCCCGGTCGCTGACCCAGCCGACGCCGGCCGTGCGATCGCCGAGGCGGAACGCCAGCGCGTCAACGAACTCTACTACCCACGTTTCTGGCGAGGAATTATGGGGGTCATCAAAGCGATTCCCGAGAGCCTCTTCAAACGACTTTCCCTCTAGCCGTACCGAGAACGACATGTCCTTGCCGCCCGAAAAGAACCGCGAAGAAATTCCAGATCGCTACAAGTGGAACGTTCACGACATCTTCGAGGACTGGGACGCCTGGCAGGCTGCCTACGGCCAGTTTCAGGAGCACGCGGACCAGTTCGTCGCGATGCAGGGGACTCTCTCGAACGGCCCCGAGGCGCTCGCTGATGCCTTCGAACTCAACGACAAGATTGGGATGGGGGCTTACAAGCTCTATCGCTACCCCCAGCTGATGTTCGACACCGATCAGCGCGACAACGAGATTCAGGCGAAGCTGCAGCAAGTACAGGCGGTGTTTGCCGAGTTTGGCACCAAGACCGCATGGTTCACGCCGGAGCTCCTGACGATTCCTGAGGAGACCGCGCTCGAGTGGGTGGCTAGCGAGCCACGGCTCGAGCCGTATCGTTTTCCGATCGCCGAGGCGTATCGCTCGCAAGAGCATGTTCTGGACGAGGCCGGCGAACGATTGCTTTCACTCTCGTCGCGATTCAATAGCTCCCCGGTCGAGACCTATCGAGCGCTCTCGACCGCCGACGTCGAGTGGTTGACCACGGAACTCACCAACGGCGACGAAGTGAAGGTCACGCCCGCCGCCTATCGTCGCATGCTCGAGAAGCTCGACCAGCAGGAAGACCGCCGTCGCGTCTTCGAAGCGATGTATGGCGTCTATAGCGCCAAGCGGAACACCTACGCGACAATCTACAACGCGGTCTGCCAGCGAGATTGGGCCCGTGCCCAGGCGCGGAATTTCGAGTCGACCGCGGAGGCCGCGCTCGACAGCGACAACGTGCCGGTGAGCGTGCTCGAGAACCTCATTGCCACTGCGAAGGCTGGTTCGGCGCCGTTGCAGCGCTACCACAAACTGCGGGCCAAGCATCTGGGGCTCGAGGGCGACTATCACCTTTACGACACGTCCGTGCCGCTTTTGCGCGACGACTCCGAATTCCCCTTCGACGAGGTCACCGACCTCATCATCGAGTCGGTCCAGCCGCTCGGCGGGGACTATGCCGACAAGCTGCGTGAGGCGCTGACTTCGCGATGGATCGACGTCTACGAGAACGAAGGGAAACGTTCGGGTGCCTATTCGGCGGGCTGCTACGGAGTCCACCCGTACATGCTGCTGAACTACAATGACACGCTCGACAGCGTCTTCACGCTCGCCCACGAGCTCGGGCACACGATGCACACGGTGCTCTCACAGGAGCATCAGCCGTTCGCGACGTCCAGCTACACGATCTTCGTCGCCGAAGTCGCGTCGACGACCAACGAAGGACTCTTGCTCGAGCTGCTATTGGAGCGGGCTGACGGCCCACGAGAACGTGCGGCGCTGCTACAGCACGCGATCGACTCGATCGCGGGCACCTTCTATTCGCAGGCCGTGTTCGCCGACTATGAGCTCGAAGCTCATCGCATCGTAGAGCGAGGCGAACCGATGACGGCCGACCAACTCGACGCCCTCTATCGTTCGCTCTTCGACGCCTATTACGGCGATGCTGTCGTTTGGGACGAAGGTTACGCAAGCACTTGGGCTCGCGTTCCTCACTTCTTCCAGTCGCCGTACTACGTGTATCAGTACGCGACGTGCTTCGCGTCTTCAGCAACGTTGCTCGAAGAGATGCGCTCGGGCGACCGTACAGGCGCGGTGGCCCGATATCTCGAACTCCTTCGGTCGGGCGGCAACGACCACCCGATGGAGCAGCTTCGCAAGGCCGGCATCGACCTCAGCGAACCCTCCACGGTCGAAGCGGTCGTCGCCCAGATGGACGACCTTGTTGGACGTCTGGAGACCGAGCTGGAACTCATTTCCTGAGCATATCTTTCTGTGTGGAGAAACCATGGTTTCGGAACTGTTTGACCCGTCGCAGTGGAAGTCCGTCGATGGATTCGAGGACTTCACCGATGTGACCTATCACCGGCATGTGGACCAGGGGACGGTGCGCGTCGCGTTCAACCGCCCCGAGGTACGCAACGCATTCCGTCCGCGCACCGTCGACGAGCTCTATCGCGCGCTCGACCACGCCCGGATGTGGAGCGATGTTGGATGCGTGCTCATCACCGGCAACGGTCCCTCTCCGAAAGACGGCGGCTGGGCCTTCTCGTCAGGCGGTGACCAACGCATTCGCGGCAAAGATGGCTACAAGTACGAGGGCGATGAAGGCGAGGTCGATCCCGCGCGACTGGGACGCCTTCACATTCTCGAGGTTCAGCGACTGATTCGGTTCATGCCGAAGGTCGTGATCGCCGTGGTACCCGGATGGGCGGTTGGCGGCGGCCACTCGCTTCACGTCGTTTGCGACATGACCCTGGCGAGCAAGGAACATGCGGTCTTCAAGCAGACCGATGCCGATGTCGCCAGCTTCGATGGTGGCTACGGTTCGGCACTCTTGGCCCGGCAGATTGGTCAGAAGCGAGCCCGCGAAATCTTCTTCCTCGGCCTCAATTACTCCGCCGACGAAGCGTTCGACATGGGGATGGTGAACAAGTCGGTGCCGCACGCCGACTTGGAGAAGGTTGCCATTGAATGGGCCGGGCACGTCAACGGCAAGAGCCCGACCGCGCAGCGAATGCTCAAGTTCGCTTTCAACCTCCCCGACGACGGGCTGGTCGGCCAACAACTGTTTGCCGGCGAGGCGACCCGGCTCGCCTACGGTACGGATGAGGCGAGAGAAGGGCGCGACGCGTTTCTCGAGAAGCGAAAGCAGGACTACGGGGACTTCCCCTGGCACTACTGAGGGTCGCCGCCTTTCAAGATGACTTCGACCAGGGCACGAGCCAAGGCTTGCGCCGTGAACGGCTTTTGGAGCACCGCCTCTTCGTGCGGTGCCTCGAGCGCTACCGATAGGTCATATCCGGAAATGATTAGGGAGGCAGCCGACGGCCACGACTCCTGAAAGATCCGCGAGGTTTCGGTGCCCAGCCCGTCTGGCATGGAAAGGTCGAAGATTCCTAGATCGTACGAGTCATCCAGCTCGCGTCGTAATCGAATGAGTTCGAGTGCCTCTCGGTGGCCCCCGGCTGAATCGACGACGATACCGAACGATTCGAGATGTCGTGTGAGCACCCGGCGAACGGCGATCTCGTCGTCAACGACGAGTGCGCTCAATCCAGCGAATTTCACGGCCTCCGGGTCAAAGTCGCTGGCCTTCGTAGTACTCTCGGCTGCGGCTGGAAGGACGATCGAAACGGTCGTGCCTTCGCCAGGACTAGATTGAATGGAGAAGCCGCCTCCATGATTTCGCACCGTGCCGTATGCGGTCGAAAGTCCAAGGCCCGTTCCACCTTTGTCACGACGAGTTGTGAAGAATGGTTCGACAACTCGGTCGATCAGTTCAGGGTCGATGCCTGCCCCCGAATCTGACACATCGACGCGAACAGCAGGTCCTTCGCGAATATCGAAATCGTCTGGCCATTCATCGGCTACCAACGTTTCGGGCCGAACCCTAAATCGCAGGGTGCCCCCTTTGGGACGCATCGCCTGGATGGCGTTGAGTGCGATATTCAAGAGGGCATTGTCAATCTGTGAGGCCTCACCGGCGACCAGCGGGGCCCCGTGTTCGACGTCGAGAGAGAAGTCGATGTGGGACACAACCGCGTGTTGGACGAGCTTGATCACCGATTCAATCGACTGAGAGATGTCGAATTCGCGTGATTCCAACGGAGACCGTCGGCTGAACGCGAGCAATTGGTTCGTCAAGTCGCCGCATCGGCGAGCGGTCTGAATGATCTCTTTGCAGTCCAGAAGCGCTTCGCCGTCCAGATTCATTGCGAGGAGCTCGGCGTTGCCGAGTATGGCTGCGAGAAGGTTGTTGAAGTCGTGAGCGATGCCGCCGGCGAGTTCACCGAGCGCCTGCATTTTTTCCGCGCGACGAACGCGGTCCTCGAGCTCGAGGGATTCCGAGATGTCCTGGACCACTCCACGCATTTCGATGAGCTGTCCATTCTTGAAGACGGGCTCACCAACCGCTCGCATCCACCGCTTTTCACCGTCGGATCGAATCATCGCGGTTTTGTAGTCCCAAGATTTGCCTTCCTTCATTGCCGCTTCGATCACAGCTGCGGAGTCCGCCTGGGACTCGGGAGCAATGTGGGCAGCGAAAGAGTTTCCGTCAGGGCGGAAGGTCTCAGGGTCTCGTCCGAGGATGTGAAACAACTCAGGGGACCAATGGACGCGCTGTGCTGGCTCCCCAACTTTGTTCAGCACGCCGTCGAACTCGACGCGCCAGCTTCCAGTCATGCCGATTCTCTGGCTCCATTCGAGCTGTCGCTCCCTCTCGGCGAGCACGCGAGACCGTTCGAGGGCCAGGCTCCTGTCGATGACGTAGCTGATGTTCTCGTCGCCCTCGCCAAGGCGTGAGATGTCGGCCTCTAGAAACTTCGTTTTTCCGTCGATGTGTACACGAAATTCGATCGTGGGGGCTTCGCCGTCACGAACGAAAGTGGCGAACCAGCTGTCGAGGGTGGTGAGATCGTCGGGATGAAGGACGTCACGCCACTCGAACGCTTCGAGGTCGTCGATCCGAAGGAGGTCACGTAGGTACGCGTTTGCGTACAACATCCTTCCATCGTAGCTGCCTCGATAGATTCCAATTGGAAGCGATTCGGCCAGATTGCGAAAGTCTTCGCGTGCGACACGTCCGAGGTTTTCGGCGCGCGCTTGTTCAGTGACGTTGCGCAGGACGCCGTATCGTATCTCGCCAATATTCTGAGCCCGAACAGAGAATACGTGTTCTTCGCCTTCGACAGCGGCGCGGAAGCGTATCGCCTTTTGGTCCTCATCCCCGAGTCCGGCGATAAACGCCATGAGCGATGGACGATCGGCCTCGTGGATCTTGGGAACCACTCCTTGGAAGAAAGTGGTTTCAGGATCGTCGACCAATTCTAGCCCGAAGAGACGAAAGAGATTCGGGCTGACACACAATTCGCCGGGCCGGCGTTGCCACGAGCCGGAGTGGGTCAACTTCTCGATCGTCGCCAAATGCGGATCGTCGAGCATCGAAAATCGTTCGTTCGCCCCAAGCACGTCTTCCTCCAAGTTCCCCCAGTATGGGCCGAACGAGGTGCCCGATCAATGAACAGTTGCGGGCCTCAACGGCCGACCGCCGCTCCGAGGTATTCCCAAGCGGCGCGATGCATGTCACGTGCCCCAAACCCGCTCGGCACGAGCGAAATGACGCCGTCAAAACCTCCACCTCCACGGAAGTCGGCGGGTAGGGGATGAACTCCGAAATCTTGTCTTTCGGCGAGCTTGACCGCCCGACGCATGTGCCAGGCGGAGGTGACGAGACCGACGCGTTTGTAGCCGCGCTCCTGGGAGAGTTTTGCGTACGCCCTGATTTCTTCACTCGTGTTTCGAGGAGCGGAGAGGATGGTCACGTGGTCGTCAGGAACTCCGATCGACTCCCAGATGAGCTCCGTTTCGCGCGCCACGTCACGAGCCTTTCCGATGCCCGCAATGGAGCTTCCGGACGCCACGAGATGCTTCGTTCGTTCGGCATGCCACATCCTCGCGCCGAGCATGACGCGGTCTCCCGAGCCGCCGAGAATTGGATTGCCGACACCATCTAGGCTGGTGCCTCCGCCGAGCACGAACACAGCGTCAAACGGACCAGCCTGGAGCGGATCAACCGCTGCGAAATCAGCCTCGAGGTTGGCGAGTAGTGTTCTGCCGAGCCACGGATTGGCTCCGAGACCGAAGGCGAGAAACAACGCCGCAAACCAGGCGGCCCACCGATTGTGGCGTGCGGCTCTCGCTCCCAACGCCGAGAGCCCGAGGGCGCTCCAGATGAGCCCGATCGGCATCAACAGCAGACCGATGATCTTCTGCGCGTAGATCATCGACGGGAGCACCAATGCCGCCGCGACAAAGCAGCCGACCACGAGCGCAGCGCCGGCCCAAGCCTTGTTGCCCAACGCGTCGCGCCTTGCCCAAACGAGGTCTGCGACGAGGAGCCCAACAGCGAGAAAGAGTAGCGAAAGCATGTAGAAAGGGCGTTTGAGGAGTATGCGTAGCGTAGCCGCAATTGCCACGAATGCGTATACTCCCGCTTCGCTTCGACTCGCGCCTTTTTTCCCGGGGACTGCCGTGCGCAGCCGTTGGTATCACCGCCCAATCCTTCACACAGCGCACCACGAAGAGCGAAAGGTCTCGTGGCTCGAGCTGTTCTACGATCTCATCTTCGTGGCCGGGATTATTCAGCTCGGCGACGCGCTCAGCACGCAAGTTACCGAACAACACGCAGTCGCTGGGCCGCTCGCCCAGTTCGCAGGGCTGTTCTCCGCCCTTTGGCTGGCGTGGACGGGGTTCACGTTTTTCGCGAACCGGTTCGACGTCGACGACTTTCTGCAGCGCTTTCTGGTGTTTTTGCAGATGTTCTCGTTGGGCGCGATGGCGATCTCGGCGCCACGGGTGCTCATCGGAGACCACGTGCCGTTCGCGCTCGCCAACGTGTTCGCGCTCGGTTTGGTTGCGTTGATGTACTTCCGGGCGCACAAGCAGGTGCCCGAAGCGAGGAACTATTCGCGGTACTGGGGGCTCGTGTTCGGATTCGGGTCGTTGGTGTTCGCGATCTCGATGTTTTTGAAGGGGCCCGCCATCTGGATTACGTGGGCGGTGGCTCTCTTCAGCATCCTCGTGACGCCGTTCAGCAAGACGTCCCGAGCGCTCGCCGAAGAGTTCCCGATCGATATGGAGCACCTGTCGGAGCGATACGGGTTGTTGACGATCATCGTCTTGGGCGAGTCGTTCGTGAAGGTGCTGACCTATCTGGCTGGGTCCGAGTCGGCGATGGAATCGTCGTACTTGATCAAGGCCGCGCTGGCCCTGTTGGTGACGTGCTGCATCTGGTGGATTTACTTCGATGACGTCGCCGGAGCCGAGCTGAAGGAGAAGCGCGGGTCTTGGATCATCTGGTTTCTCGGACACCTGCCGCTCACGATCAGCATCACCGCGGTAGGTGTGGCGGTGAAGAAGACGCTCACCTTCGACCTCAGTACGACGCCCGACGTGGTCTACGTTTGGTTCCTCGTGGGCGCACTGACCTTGGTTTTCTTCAGCGTGGGCCTGCTCGATTCGGTTACGGAACGCGGCAATCAGGAGCTGAACGACAAGTATCGGGTGATGCTTCGCTTCGGCTTCGGCTTCGTGTTCTTGATCTCCGGTCAGGTCGCATCTGGCTCGGATTTTTCGGCGGGAATGTTCCTCGGCTTGCTCATCATCGCGTGTGTTTCGCAGGTGATTTTGGACATGTTCATGGCCCCGCTGGGCGAGTCGAACGTGCACGAAGAGGTGCATATGACGAGTGACGTCTACAAGGCGTCACTACGCGGCGAAGGGGAGCGTCCGAAGGTGCGCGCCGATCCGAGCACCGCAGTTCGTCGCGGAACACCGAGCGAGCTGCGTCGGGACCTCTACTTCTTCTTCATCGAGGGTTCGTGGACGCGCCTTCTCTTCACTCTGATCTTCATCTTCGGCATGGCGAACGTGGGGTTTGCGGCGCTCTACATGCTGGACCCGGGCGCGATCGACGGCGGCCGAATCATGCACTTCGGAGACGCGTTCAACTTCTCGGTGCAGACGATGTCGACGATTGGCTACGGCTCGATGTCACCTGGTTCCGAGTGGGCGAATCTCGTCGTCACGATCGAAGCCGCGTTCGGGATTCTGGGTGCTGCGCTGGCCACGGGAATCATGCTCGCGAAGGCGTCGAGGCCGAGCGCGTCGGTGCTCTTCAGCGATGTTTTGGTGGTGAATCAGTATGGTGGGAATCCGACTCTGATGTTCCGCGCTGCGAATGCTCGCGGGAACGACGTCGTCGAGGCGACGGTTTCGTTCAGCGTGCTGATCGACGAGCTGACACCCGAAGGTCAGCACCTTCGGCGAGTGCACGATTTAAAGCTGGTTCGCGACCGCTCGCCGATGTTCACGTTGACCTGGCAGGTGATGCACGTCATCGACGAGGACAGTCCACTCGCAGGGGTCGATTGGAACGATCCCGAGGGGGCCGTGCTCGGATTCATCGTCACGCTGCTTGGTTTTGATGGCACGTTGGGGCAGCAGGTTCACGCGCGCCATATCTATCGGCCAACCTCGCTGCGCTTCAATCACCGATACGAAGACGTACTGAGCGAACTGCCTGATGGTCGCCTCATGCTCGATTTCGAGCGCTTCCACCACACCCATCCGTCTGATTCGCTGCTCGAGCTCGACGACCAAGGCCGGATTACCGGTGCGACCGATGGGACGCTCCGTTCGTCCCCCCGTGACCTCGATGACGAAATTGCCGAAGAGGAGGAGTGATGCTGCGGACTATCCCCGAAAGCTTGTATCATCGGGAAGACCCCGACCCGACGGCTGCTCTGAGGTTGCGGTACCTCGGAACCGCAGGATTCGTGCTCGAGAGTGGAGACCACACGATCGTGCTCGATCCTTTCGTGACCAGGCCAAGCCTGTTCGAGACCGGCTTCAAGCCGCTCCAATCCAACACTTCTTTCGTCGAGCAGGTGATTCCGCGAGCCGATGACGTGGTGATCGGTCACGCGCACCATGATCACATCTTGGACGCTCCCGACCTGTGTGCGCGGACTGGTGCGCGATTCATCGGCTCGCCCGACGCTTGCAACGTGGCGAGGGCGGCTGGACTGCCCGAGACGCAGCTCGTCGAGACGAAAGGGCGTGAGTCGATCGAGACGAAGACCGGGAGATTGCTCGGTTTGCCGAGCGAACACGGGCGCGTCTACTTCAATCGAGTTTCTTTGCCTGGATACATCCCCGAGCCGCCACCGTGGCCACCACGCGTGGGCGACTTGCGTCACGGATTGGTGCTCAACTGGTACATCGAGATGGGCGGAGTCCGTGTGGTCCACGTGGATACCGCCGAGTTCTACAACGAGGAACTCGAGGGGCTGCAGGCTGATGTGTTGTGCCTCTGCGCCATCGGGCGGAAGTACCGGCCCAACTACGTTCGGGATGCAGTGGAGCTGCTTCGCCCGAAAGTGATCGTCGCGTGCCACTGGGACTGGTTTTTCACCCCGTATCACGCGCCAGCGAAGCTGCTTCCCGGGGTCGACATCGAGGGCTTCCTCGCCGAGATCGCCGCACTGGGCGTGCAGGGCGTGGTCTTGCCGTTCGATGGCTCGATGAGTTTTCAGGATTCTTCAGGCCGTTGAGCCTTGCCCGGCAGATGTAGATCACCCACATTACGGGCGTCTTACCAAAATTCGCACCTCGACACGGCCGACTGCGCCGTGCGGCGCCGATCTGCGCCCGCCCCGGTCGAGGTCTAGGTTTCATACGATTTGAGAGGAGGAACCGTTGCAGCACAAAACTACTCACGACCCAGCATTTTCCATGCTGCAGGTCGACCTTCAGCCGGGTGAAATCCTGGTCGCGGAGGCTGGATCCATGGCTGCGATGTCATCGCACATCGGCATGGAAGCCAAGCTGACGACGTCGCCGAACGCTGGCACGGGGGACAAATTCAAAGCCCTCGTCGCAGCTGTCGTTCGCAAGTTTCTGGGCGGCGAGAGCTTCTTCGTGACGCACTTCTCCACCAGCCAGCCCGGCTCGGTCTGGATCGCACCTTCGATCTCAGGCTCGATCGTGCACAAGAACCTCAACGGCACCAACGAGATTACGCTCTCGGCCGGCGCGTATGTCGCCTCGACGGGCAACATCGACGTCAAAGTGAAGTACGGCGGAATCAAGGGCCTGCTCGCCAAGGAAGGCCTGTTCTTCCTGAATATCAAAGGGCAGGGCGACGTGTGGTTCAACAGCTTCGGTGGCGTCGACGTCATCGATGTGAATGGCACGTATGTTGTCGACAACGGTCACATCGTCGGGTGGGAGGGCAACCTCGACTACCAGATGAAGTCGGCCGGTGGCGGACTCATGGGCCTCGTCGCCTCGGGCGAAGGGATGGTCTGCGAGTTTCAGGGGCAAGGACGCGTCTACATCCAGTCGCG
Organism: uncultured Bradymonadales bacterium; assembly: GCA_964384605.1. Taxonomy (GTDB): domain Bacteria; phylum Myxococcota_A; class Bradymonadia; order Bradymonadales; family Bradymonadaceae; genus CAYLMO01. The sequence goes on from CAYLMO010000034.1 coordinate 12,757, forward strand.
AAACCTGGGCTCGATCGTCGATTGGCTTGTTCCACTGATGCCGGTTTAGGAGGGTAACGATGCAATTCGAACTACTTTATCGTCCCGTCTCGACGCTGGCGCAGGTTCAGCTCGGGCCGAACGAACAGATTCTCGCCGAGCCAGGTGCGATGGTCGGAATGTCGACCAACGTGAACATGGAAACCGGCATTGGCAAAAAGGACTCCGGAGGCGGAGGACTTCTCGGCAAGCTCGCGAGCGCCGCTGGTCGGCTGCTCACGGGGGAGTCGTTCTTCCAGAACACGTTCACCGCACAGGGTGGTCCAGGCGAGGTGCTGTTCGCGCACACGCTTCCGGGCGACATGTTCATGGTGGAGGTTCCTCAGCATGGGCTGAAGCTTCAGTCGACAGCGTTCGTCGCGAGCTCGATGGGAGTCGACCTGCAGGCCGACTTCGGAGGAGCGAAGAGCTTCTTCGGCGGTGAGGGGCTGTTCCTCATCAGCGCGACCGCGCAGCAGCCCGGTCAGCAGCTGTTGATGGGGGCATTCGGCGGCATTCAAGAGATGCAGTGCGATGGCAGTCTCGTCATCGACACCGGGCACTTGGTCGCCTGGGACGCCAATTTGTCGTTCAACGTCACCAAAGCTGGTGGCGGTTGGGTGTCTTCGTTCCTGTCGGGCGAGGGTCTCGTTACCTCGTTCCAGGGCCAGGGTCGTATCTGGATGCAAACACGGCATCCGAGTGAGTACGGCGCAATGATGGGCAAACTGCTTCCGCCGAGGTCTTAAGATGCAATACGAAATTCGACAGCGTCCGAACTTCAGCATCGCACGCGTTCAATTCGATCAGCCGGGCGAGAAGCTCGTGGTCGAGGCGGCAGCGATGGTGGCCAAGGACTCCGCAGTTCAGATGGAGACCAATATGCGCGGAGGCCTCATGGGGGCCGCCAAGCGCAAGCTCCTCGGGGGTGAGAGCCTGTTCCAGAACACGTTCACGGCGTCGCAGGCGGGCGAGACCATCTGGGTCGCGCCGCCAGCCGAGGGCGATATTCTCGCGGTCGACATGGACGGCACCCAGCCGATCTTCATGTCGTCGGGCAACTACATCGCGTCGGCTCCCGGCGTGACGCTCGACACCGAGTTCAAGGGTGGAAAAGGCTTCTTCAGTGGAACTTCGATGTTCATGCTGAAGGCGGAGGGAACCGGGCCGCTCTTCATGGGCAGCTACGGCGGCATCCACGCGGTGGACGTCGGCCCGAACGGCTACATTTGCGACAACATGCACATCGTCGCGTTCACCGGTGGGCTCGATTACTCGCTGCAGAAGGTCGGCGGGCTCGTGAGCCTGTTCGGCGGCGGTGAGGGGATGGTCTGTCGATTCCAGGGGCAAGGCCGCCTCTGGATTTCGACCCGAAGCTCGGGCGCTCTCGCCCGCTTCCTGCACCCATTCCGCCCCGTTCAGACGAACAACTGAGCGTTGCGAAAGAACCCGAGGTGCCGATGGGGCCTCGGGTTCTTCTGTTTTC
>CAYLMO010000034.1:14360-50684 GCA_964384605.1 uncultured Bradymonadales bacterium
TGAGCGTTGCGAAAGAACCCGAGGTGCCGATGGGGCCTCGGGTTCTTCTGTTTTCTGTTTTCTGATTTCTGATTTCTGATTTCTGATTTCCGATATCCGATATCCGATATCCGATATCCGATTGGAGTCGATTCTCAATTCGGGGAGCGATAGGCTTGTGGCATGAAACTTCGTGCCATCCTGCCGCTGATCGTTGTTCTGATGCTCTCCTTTGGAGCACGGACGACGAATGCGGATCCCCTATTGCCAGGGTCCAAAGGGGCTGAAGAGAAGGAGGAACCCGGCCCGTTGCCGGAGCGCCCTCCGCAAGACCCGGAGCCTGAGGTCGAGCCGGAGCCGGCGCCGCCGACGAAGTCGGTAGAACCCGAACCCGCCGCGCCCGTAACCACACAGCCGGTGCAGAAACGACCTTCGCGTGGTTCCTTCGACGGGATGATGCAGATTGGTTTGGGCGCGGTGTCGATGCCCGGAACCGATACCGTCTCAGGCTTTGCGCCCGGCATTCTACTCGGCCATCGAAGCGCCTTCTTGATGTCGGGGCAGTTCGGCTTCCGATGGTCGACTCGGATGTTCATCCACGACTTCGAGATCATCGGGGACTACTACGGCTGGTACAACAAGGGCACCGACGATGAGGTGACCGAGAAGTACCTGCTGCTGTGGCCCGGGCTGCTCTTTGGGCCATTCATCGGTGCGAACTACGGCACTGGATTCGGATTCGTCACCTACTTTTCGGAGTCGAATCCCTCGCTCTATTTTGACGCCGGTTTCGGGTTCGACATGTGGCTGAACCCATCAGACGAGTGCTTCATCATCGACGTCGGACTCTCGGCCGAGGCCACGTTGGGCTTCGACTTCAACGAGTTCTTCGGGATGGGGTTCACGGCGAGCTGGGGATTTCCGTTCTTCCACGGTCTCTTCGACGGCGAAAGCAGCGACATCCCGATGTTTCTGCTCTATTTCAGCGTTCTCTAGGGTAAGGGGTAAGGCTTAGGGCTTAGGGCTTAGGGTTCAGGGCTTAGGCCTTCGGAACGCGTCCGCTACAGATCAACGCCCGTCCACTCCACCGATGCCTGCCACAGTTCCTCACACTTCGCGTCGTCCAGCGCGACCTTGTTCGGCGTCTTTGGCTTGCACTTGTCCCAGTAGAGGCCCGACTCAGCGCCTGGATTCGTCGCGCAATGTAGCGAGGTCTCGGCGCCTTCTTCGTTGGTAATCATGAACATCTTCATGATGTTCTCGAGCGGCCAGGGGAGACGTCGCCAGATGTCCGAGGCCACCACTCCAGGGTGCAGGGAGTACGTCTTCACGTTCTCGAGCTTTTGGTCGAGCGATCGAGAGAACATCACGTTGGCGAGCTTCGAAATCTCATACTCGTGCATTCCGGTGACGGTCGTCGCCCGCTCGTGGACCTTGTCGTAGGGAATGCCCTTCGCGCGGTAGTGCGCGCGGCTCGCGACCGTGACGATGCGCGGCTCATCGGCTCGCGTAATGAGCGGGGCGAGCATCACGGTGAAGAGGAAGTGGCCCACGTGGTTCACACCAAACGCGAGCTCGAAGCCGTCGTCGGTGAGCCCGCGCGAGCCCGCGAGACCCGCGTTGTTCACCAGGATGTCGATGGTCTCGTCTTGATCGAGGAGGCCCTGTGCCGACTCGCGCACCTTCTCGAGCGAACCCAGGTCGAGTGGGTGCACGTGAACGTCGCCTGTCATGCGGCTCTTCGCCGCTTCGGCCTTCTCGAGATTTCGGCAGGCGAGGATGACGGTGGCGCCGTGAGCGGCTAGCTCACGGGCCGTAACTTCGCCAATGCCCGTATTGGAGCCGGTCACGACGGCCCGCTTTCCGGTCAAGTCTGGGATGTCGATCACGATTCACTCTCGGTTTCAGGGTCACGGAATCCAGCAGCTTTGTGGCTTCCGTCGCAAAATGGCTTGTTTTTCGATTCGCCGCAGCGACACAAGGCGCAGTTCGTGCCGCGCCAGGCGACGCGTCCACTCGAAGCGATCAGCTCCACGTTTCCGCGCAAAAGCAGCGGTCCATCGGGGCGAACTTTGATGTCGAGGCGTCCGCCTTGCTCTTCGAGGCCCGGTCCGCGATCACCGATTGCGCCTCTGTCGGCGAAGCCGGCCGCTTCGTGGGAGTTGTCGCAGAAAGGCTTGTTCTTCGACTTGCCACATCGACAGAGCGCGGCGCGGAACTTCACGCCCGACAGCGGTACCTCGCGGTTCTCGAACTGCAGCTCCCCCCGAACGTAGAGCGGGCCGTTGTTGGCGACGGTCACCGTGTTTCGTTCGTCCGGAGTTTCACCTTCGGACTCTTTGGCGTCGTACCAGAGGGCACCGCTTGGGCAACGTTCCACGACGTCGATCGCTTCTTCGGCGTCGACCAAGTCGGGGTTGCACCACGGCTTTCGGCCGCTCTCGAACATCTCGTTGTTCGCGCGGCCGCACTCGGCGACGTGGATGCAAAGGTGGCGGTTCCACATCACGTCGACCTTCTCGCCGCGATAGTGTTTCGGTTCGTCAGACATGCGAGCTCCTATTCGGCGAGGATGTGTTGCTCGAGGACAAACGTCGTGAAGGTGCCCGTGAAGACTTGTTTGTCACCCACCGACGCTTCGACTTCGACTGTGCGTTTCTTTCCCTTTTCGGCCGTCACCGTGGCCCGTGCGACGACTCGGTCACCCAGGCGCACCGGGGCGATGAAACGTGTGTCGGCAGCGCCGAGCACTACATTCGGGTCGTTGACCGCGAGCATGGCGGCATAGTCGGCGAGGCCAAACACGAAGCCGCCGTGGACGAGTCCGTACTCATCGGCTGTCATCGCGTTCGTCGTTTGCAAGGCGGCAACGGCGGAGCCTGCGGCGAGCTCGATTGGCTCGCCACAAAGCTCCGCCGAGATTCCCAAATGCGTATTCGGTTCGGTCATAGTTCTCAGATTTGCTCGAGACCCCACGACACTACCGTACGCGGTGCGAGTTTTCGATCGGAACATCGACAGTCAGCTCGCAATCATGGGCGGTTGGTACCATCTCACGACCTCCTCAATCGCCACGTCGAGCGACGCCTGGAACACCTCCTCGCCTCGCCTCACGCTCAGCTCGACACGCTCGCGCTCACGGGGCCCGACAACGATGATCCCGGGTGCCCGCGCGTTCCGCGCCAGCGCGATGCGACGCCCGACCGATTCGTCCGGTGCCGAGACTTCGACCGGTACACCCCGCGCACGCAACCTACCGGAGACCTGCGCAGCGAAGGCTCGGTCGGCCTCACCGACCGGAATGAGTGCGACGGGCAACGGCGCAATCCACGGAGGGATTCGCCCCGCGTGCCGCTCGAGTAGTAGGGCGAGAAACCGCTCCAGGCTCCCAAACATCGCGCGATGCAGCATGACCGGACGCTGGCGTTCGTCGTTCTCGTCGATGAACTCCAGCTCGAACCGCTCCGGGAGGACTCGGTCGACCTGGATGGTACCGCACTGCCACGAGCGGCCCATCTGGTCGGCGAAGTGGAACTCGAGCTTCGGCGCGTAGAAAGCTCCCTCGCCCGGTCGATCCACCGAGTCGAAACCGGCCCGTGCGACCGCGTGGCGGAGGTGGTCCTCGCACCACGACCAGCTGGCCTGATCGCCGAGGCCTTCGGGAGGCCGCCCGGCGATGCGGACCTCTGGACGACCAAGTCCGCAAGACTCGTACAGCCCAACGGCATCGGCGATGAACTGGTCGAGTTCCTCGGCGACCTGATCGTCGCGACAGAAGATGTGTCCGTCGTCTTGAACGAACTGACGCAGGCGGAACAAGCCGCTCAACGACCCGCTTCGCTCGTTTCGATGGCACACTCCGAATTCGGCGAGACGAACGGGGAGGTCTCGATACGAAACGACCCGTCGAGCGAAGATCTGTGCGTGGCCCGGGCAACTTACCGGCTTCAGCGATGATGGGCGCCCGTCGTCGGGCAACTCGAACATCGCGTCGCCATACGAACTGGCATGGCCTGATCGCTCCCAAATTGCTTGTCTCAGAAGTTGTGGGGTGCGGACTTCCTCGAAGCCGCGATGCTCGAGATAGCGCCGGGCCTCACGTTCCAGCGATTGCTGCACGCGCAGTCCGCGAGCATGCCAGAACACCATTCCCGGTGCTTCTTCCTGCATGTGAAAGAGGTCGAGTTGTTCGCCTAGTTCACGGTGATTTGCTTGATTCGACATGGTTCACTCCGTTGTGTTCGGCCCACGGAGCGAGGTGATGAAGGCCAAGAAGTAACAAAGCCTCGCTCCGGTTGGGGCGAGGCTCGTGGGTTGCCGCTGTGCGTTGGCTACAAGTCCACGATCCCGCCGATGGCGGTGGTCGTGGTCGTGCAGAACTGGCGGCTTGCCCTCATCATGGGCGAACGTTAACGACGGATTCGAGTAACGTCAAATCAGCCAGGAAGCCAAGATGAACGAACAATGGATGATCGACGGAGAGGGCGAAGCCGCCTTTCTCTTCGCCCACGGCGCTGGAGCGCCAATGGACTCCGACTTCATGAACGCAGTCGCGGAGGGGATCGCCGCCCGCGGCGTGCGCGTCGTTCGATTCGAGTTCCCGTACATGCACGAACGACGGCGGACCGGTAGGCGTCGTCCGCCGAACCGCATGCCCCAGCTCGAGGAACACTTTCGGGCGGTGGTCTCGGAGCTCCGAGAGAGCCACGATGGGCCTCTATTCGTCGGCGGAAAGTCGATGGGCGGACGCGTCGCAAGTCGCCTGGCAGACGAGCTCGAGGCAACCGGCGTGATCTGTTTCGGCTACCCGTTTCATCCGCCAAAGAAGCCGGAGAAGCTGCGAACGGCCCATCTCGAGGAGCTCAGGTCGCCAGCGCTCATTCTGCAAGGCGAACGAGACAAGTTCGGCGTTCCCGAAGAGGTCGAAGGCTACGTACTTGCCGACACGGTCGAGGTGGTGTGGTTGCCCGACGGAGATCACTCGCTGAAGCCCCGAAAAAGCTCGGGCCACACGCTCGAGGAGAACCTCGCGACCGCCATTGAAGCGGCGGTTTCATTCATCGACGCGCATAGTTGAGCGCGGCCCAGGCGAGCTCCACCCACTGTTCGGCGCGATCGTTCGCCACTCGGTACCATTCACCCTCGGGCTCGCGTTCGACCGTCTCTACCGGACCACGAAATCGCGCGTCTGGACCGAGCCGAAAGACCGCGCCAGCGTCGTCGTAATAGAACAACGCGTGCTCTCGGAAATGCGCGCCCGGAAAGCCGTCGAATTCGGCATGCCCGAACCCCTCGACACGTACGGCAATTGCGTCGATGATCGCTTCGAATCGTTCGGCTGGATCCATCGGTCCTCTCCGTGAGTTCAATCATCTAAGCCGTTGTGGGCGCCGAACGAAAGCGCGGATTGCTCGACGCTTGCCATCTGGCTGACCTCGACCACACAATTTCGACATGGAACCTGAAGAACTCGAAGAATTTCGCATCGCGCTGGTGGCCCGTCGCGACGAGCTGGTCGCAGAAGGCGATATCGCCATCGAGCCGAAAAAAGACGAAGGCGACCACAAGCCGGACGATGACGAGGCACCGCTCACTGAGATGAACCAAGTGATCGCGTCAAAGCGCAACAAGGCGAGGGCGCTCGAACTTCAACGAATCGAGAGCGCGTTGAAACGAATCGCGAACACTCCGGACGATTTCGGCTACTGCCTCGACTGCGAAGAGCCGATCAATCCGAAGCGCCTGGAGGTCATGCCATGGGCGCTGCGTTGCGTCGAATGTGCCGATGACCGTGCGCCCAAGCGCGGCGGGCGTCGTCGCCATCTCGCTGATTTCGACTAGGTGGGCAAAATGGAATGGACGGTAGACGTGCTTCACGGTGATGAGGTCGAGAGTTATCTCGGCTCGGTCGCCCGGCTTCGAATTGAGGTCTTTCAGAAGTTCCCATACCTGTACGATGGCGACCTCGACTACGAGCGCAGCTATCTGAAGCAGTATGCTCAGGCCGAGAACTGTATCTTCGTGCTGGCGAAAGACGCCGACGGCCAAATCATCGGCGCGAGTACGGGCGTGCGTATGGACGAGGCCGACGAAGAGTTTCAGCGGCCGTTCGAAGGCCAAGATCTGACGCAGATCTTCTACTTTGGCGAGTCGGTCCTCGACCCGGAGTATCGCGGGCTGGGTATCGGACACGCGTTTTTCGACGAACGCGAACGATTCGCTCGAGGTGTCGGCTGCCTCACCTGCACGTTCTGTGCGGTCGAGCGCTCGGCGGACCACCCCGACCGCCCTGATGATTATCAACCGCTCGATCCGTTCTGGCACAAGCGGGGCTACATCCGATTGGACCACCTCCAAACGGAGTATGCATGGAGAGATGTCGGCGACGACGAGGAGTCGCTCAAGACGATGGTGTTTTGGGTTCGAGCGCTCGGAACCTAAGGCGCAGCCAGCCGGTCGCTGACCGCTCGCCAAACGTCCGGGTGAAACCCGAGTCCAGAGTGCGACGACACGACTTCCACGTGCTCGACGTCGAGGCTCCAGCGGTCGATGCACGCTTCCCAGCTCACGACTCCGTCGGTTCGAGAGAAGATCGAAGTGACCGGCATCTCTAGCGGCTCTCGCCGCTCCTCTTCATCGATCCGTGCCTCGAGCGCGTCCAGGTCGGTGCCCTTGTCTACGAATCGCTGTGCAACTGCGGTGTACTTCGGGCCGCCGATGACCGGCGTGCCCATGGTCACCACGCGCTGAACCGACTCAGGTTGGCGACGTGCGACCTGTCGGGCGAGGATTCCGCCGTGGCTCCAGCCGACCAGATGAACTGGACCACCGGTCTGCTTGGCGAGGATGGAAGCGTCGCGGACCAGCTCAGGCAGGATCGATTCGACCTTTCCAGGGTTCGTCCCTCGGCCCCAGCCGCGCGCATCGTAGCCCAACTCGATGAGAAACCGGCGCAGCAGGTAGGTGCTCCAATCGCCGGTCGCGAAACCGGGATAGACGATCACCCCCGCGGGCCGCGCGGCCCGTGGTGCCTCGTCGAGGAGCGATCCGAGCTGCATCGCGAGTTGTCCGAGATCCATGAGGACACGCGACTCCCAGAGCAAATTTCGTTCGGTTTGTTCCAAAGCGTCTTCGAACATGGTCTCTCGGCCTGTTGTGTTCAGAAGTCCCAACCGTCGACTCGGACCCAATCGTCTTCGGGAAAGTCTCGCTCCCACGAGCATTCTTCTTCGGTCTCGAAGACTTCGGCGAGCGAAGGGAATCGCTCGACGAGGTCGGCGAGTGACGCAACGCCGACGTTCTCGGGTGTGTTGAGAAATTCGTCGGACTCGCTCCCCTCCAAAACTCGCCAGCCGCTGTCGCGCTCGTTGTCGGCGGGTTCGAGATAGACGTATCGGGGCGGTTGTTCCGCGCTGACCATTCGAGAAACGAGGGCGAGAAGCTCGGTCTTGTCGGCGCGTTCCAGGACGGCCTGAAGGCGGGCCTGAGTCTTCTCGGATCCGACCGCGGCGCGAAATCGCACCAGTCGGTCGTCTTTGTCGAAGTCGGCGAAGATCTCGAAGACTCCATCGCCCCAGCGATTCGAGAAGAACGTCGCGGTGGTACCATCCATCGGGATGGTGGTTGATTCGTGCGGATCCCGAGCGGTCGCTCCGATGGCCGACATGTACGACATGGAGTGGCCGGGCTCGCCGTCTTCGGTCCAGGCGTCGAGAGCGGAAGGATCGATGAACAGCATGCAGCCCGAATCGACCATCGTGTATCCGCGGGGTTCGGAACGCACTACAGGAGCGTCGTCCACCTGGACCCAAACGTCCTTCCACCGGCCGGCAAACTCGCTCGAGTCGGCAAACGGTAGTCCCCAGACACTCAGGTCGACGTTCTGCGGAAGCGAGTCGGTGACGCCGACCCAGATGCCCTGAATCTCGCTGCCATGCGTGAGGTCGCCGGTGGCGAAGTGGTGCTCGAGCCGCTCAGCATGCGGCACACGCTCGGGCAGGACTTCGATCCGCGCGTCGAGCGATTCGGCTGCGCAGGCTTCAGCCAGAGCATCTTCGATGCCCTCGAGATGCTCGGCGGGCAGATCCCAAAGGAACAACGGGTGGCTGCTCACATCGAGCGCGCGACCCGCTTCTTCGGCATCCGGTCCGGTGATTTTGAGGTCGAGATTTTCGTCGTCCGGACGTCCGGTACGCCACAAATCAGCGTATCCGCCATCGGCAATCAGCACGCGGCCTGAGCTCGTGCGGAATCGGCCTATCTCGATCGGTTCGTCTGTCAGTTCGGTCATAGGACTCTCCCGATTGGGTTGTCGCAAGCCTAACCGATTCGCTTCCGTTCCGCTCTCGTGATAGATGCGCGCTCATCTGTAGTACCGAAAAGGTAGTCATCATGTTTTCGATCAACGATCTCAACGTTACATACGGCGCACGAACGCTCTTTTCGGGCGCTTCCATCAACTTTGGACGCGGCAACCGCTACGGCATCGTCGGTGCGAACGGTTCCGGCAAGTCGACGTTGCTCCGCGTGATGTCCGGTCTCGAAGAACCGACCGCCGGCTCCGTCGCGATCCCCAACAACGCTCGCGTCGGCCTGCTCAAGCAGGACCACTTCCAGTACGAAGCCGTTCCGATCATTCACGTCGTGATGATGGGACAGCCTGAGCTCTGGGCTGCGATGGAAGAGAAAGAGGAGATGTTGAAGGCCGCCGAATCGGACCCCGAGGCATTCGATGTCGACCGGTTTGGTGAGCTCGAAGACATCGTGATGAAATTCGATGGCTATGCATTCGAGTCGAAGGCCGCCGAGATCCTGGAAGGGCTGAACATCCCGACCGAGCAGCACTACGAGCCACTTCGGGTACTCTCCGGTGGCTACAAGCTTCGCGTCTTGCTCGCTCAGACCCTCGCCAGCAATCCCGACATTCTGTTTCTCGATGAGCCGACGAACCACCTCGACATCGTGTCGATCGCTTGGCTCGAGCGATTCCTGCTCGGCTTCGACGGCTGCACCGTCGTCGTCTCGCACGACCAACAGTTCCTCAACACGATCTGCACCCACATTCTCGACGTCGATTACGAAGTCGTCACGCTCTACAAAGGCAACTACGACCAGTTCGAGCATGCGAAGATCGAAGACCGAGAACGCAAAGAGTCCGAGATCGAGAAGCAGGAAGCGAAGATCGAGGAGCACAAGAAGTTCGTCGAACGCTTCAAGGCGAAGGCCACCAAGGCTCGCCAGGCGCAGTCGCGCGTGAAGCAGATGGAGAAGATCGACATCGAGATTCTCCCGCAGTCGTCACGTCGGCACCCGTACTTCAATTTGGGCGCTGAGCGGCAGACCGGCGCCACCGTGGTCGATGTCGAGAACGTCTCGAAGATCTATGGCGACAAGGTCGTACTCGACGACGTTTCGCTCTCGATTCGTCGCGGCGAGAAGGTCGCCATCATCGGGCCAAACGGAATCGGTAAATCGACGCTCCTCAAGATCATGATGGGCGAGGTCGAACCCGAGGAAGGCTCGACGGAATGGGGGCATGCGGTCACTCCCGGGTACTTCGCCCAGGAGCCCAGCCACATGAAATCATCGGCCGACAGCAACCTCGTGGATTGGCTCTACGACTACGCCCCAACCGAATCGGTCGGGTTCATCCGCGGCAAGCTGGCCGAGGTGCTCTTCAGCCAGGACGAGGTCGACAAGCGGGTTGGAAATCTATCGGGCGGCGAGAAAGCGCGCCTGGACTTCGCGCGCCTCGGGGTACAGAAGCCTACCGTGCTGGTGCTCGATGAGCCGACGAACCACCTCGACCTCGAAGGGATTGAGTCCCTCGCCGAGGGGCTCAAGAAGTACCCGAACGCCATCATCTTCGTTTCGCACGACCGCTGGTTCGTCGGACGACTGGCTACGCGGATTATCGAGATTTCGCGCGATGGGATCGAAGATTTCTCGGGAACATATGCCGAGTTTCTGCGAAAATCCGCCGCCGAAGACCACCTGGACCGAAGCAACGTTTCAGGGCGCGGTCGCTGACGGAGGTCCATTTGGAAACGCTATCGAAAGCCGCCATCTTCTTGTCTGTTCTGGCGGTTTGCGCGTCGGCTGCGGCGCTCTTGATGCCCAACGACGATGCCGACGAGATTGCGAGACTCGAAGCTCGAATCGACCAGCTCGAACGCGCCAGCGGGATGGAGCCGGCCGCAACCTCGGACTCGATCTCGGCCGAAGCTCCAGAACCCGTTGTGGCGGCCGCAATTCGTGGAAAAGAGGCGACTGCTGGTGACCGGGCTGCCGCCGCGAGAATTGTCGCGGCTCGCCCCGACTCGGAATTGAGCGTTGAGGATGTTCTCGACTCCGATGATCCGGAAGTTCGAGACAAACTCCGCACGGTCATCGCCGAAGAGCAAGAGAAGCTGCGCGACACTCGTTGGACGCAACGTCTCGAACGGCGCAAGGCGCGCACCACCGAGCGGATTCGGGAGTTTGCCGACGAGCATAAGCTCGATGCCGTTCAGACCGAACAGCTCGAAGAACTCATCACGAAAGAAGTTGACGTTGTCGGGGAGATTTTCCGAGACGCCCGTCGCGACATGAACTTTGAGGATGCGCGCGAGATGGTCGGGATTGTCCGTGGCGAGACCGACAAAGAAGCCGAAGGCATCTTGGACGGTGAGGCGCTCGAGGCGTACCAGACGATGCGCGCCGAAGAGGCTGAACGATTCGGCGGCGGAGGCGGTCGTGGACGAGGTGGGCGTGGTCGGGGCGACGGTCCCGCTCGATAGGGCTAGCGAACGAAGCCTGGAATCGCCTCGACTTCTTCTCTCGACGCGGGGCTCAACTCGTCGAAGGCGTCGCTGACGCGCACACCAATCATCGCATCGATCGTTTCGACCACGTAACGACAAGCAGTGGCGATCGTACGCGCCGGCTCCCCGGGTACATGCCATTTTAGCGGCGGTGCCACTTCGACGACGTCGGCACCGACCACTTCCAGATCTGCGGCGACAGTGCGGATCGCCTCACACACCCATTCGGGGAGAAGGCCGTCGTGTTCCATCGTGCCGGTGGAGGCTGCCCATCGGGGATCGGTCGCGTCGATGTCGTTCGAAATGTAGATGCGTTTCACGCCGGCGTCCTGGAAGTGACGCATCACCTTGGTCATCACCTCGCCAGGTTTCTCGGCGAGAATCTCCGGCGCGCGAATCTGGACCAGGTCGAGAGCGTCTTCCCAGGCCTTTGCGGAACGCCCCGAAACACGAATCCCGAGCTGCACGAGCCGGCCGCCACGACCGATGGCGTCGTTCGCGTGGTAGGCCCACGTAGCGAAGTTGTGCGGCACTCCGTCGCGCCGATCGAGCAAGTCGGTGTGGGCGTCGAAGTGAAGAATTCCGAGGTCTTGTCGTTCGTTTCGAGAGCCGGCGACGAGATGTTCGACCGGAATTCGCGAGGTGGAATGGTCGCCGCCGAGATGTAGCACGCGCGCAGTAGGGTTGAATTCGCGGATGGCCTCGAGGGCCGCGCGAAACGCTGTGTGCGGTGCGACGGGGAGCTCCGAGGGCGTGTTGCGATCATCTCGGACGGCGTCGAGCAACGCGCTTTTGTAGTACGAGTCGTCGACGAGGTGCGGGTTGATGCGAACGTCTCCCACGTCGACCACGCCTGCGTCGGCCATCGAGTCGTACGCACCTGCCGCGAGCAGCGCAGTGCGGATGCCGAGAGGGCCTTTGAACGAGCCGCGTTCGAATCCTGCGCCGGCATCCATCGGAACTCCGATGACGACGACGCGAGCACGGGCGATCTTCGCCAGCTCTTCACGCCAGAGTGCGTCGACGGCATCGGCGTCTGAAGTGCCGTATCGTGCGGACAAGAATCGCCCGATCTCGTCGGTGCCGGTGGTGACCGTCTTGATACCTTGCGGCGCCAAAAGGTGGGTGAGTCGTTCGAGCGGTTGCATGCAGTCCTCGCTTTGGGCTCGCCCGCAGACTGCAACGGGGAACGGCCAGTTTCAACCATGCACGACGAGCAGGGCGGGTCATTTGGCGGCGCGATTTCATCCTGGGCTCCCGTGCCGCTACTATGTCTCAAAGCTCATCCAGGAGACGTGATGTACCGATATCTCTTCGCCGCAATGTTGGTCCTCGCCGGCTGTGGCGACGCAGAACCGCTCGAGAAGAACGCCACCTCGGCCAACAACACGAGCGCCAACGGAAATCCGTTTGCGAACAACTCCTCGTCGAATGGGATGACTGCCAATGCGGTCGCCAACAATTCGAACATCCCTGACCCGATGTTCGAGAACCCCTGCACCGATGGCCCGCTCGCCGCGCCGATCGCCAACTGCGCGCCCGTACCGCTTCCGTCGACTGGCGTACCTGAAGAGGATTGCGTCCGACGGATCAACCAGTTCCGGTGGGAGTGTCAGTGTCTTCCGCCGTTGGAGCGCTGGACCGAGGGCGAACAGTGCGCCGATGAACAGGCGGACTACGACCGGCGAAATCTTCAGGCCCACAAGGGGTTTGCAGACAACATCTGCTCGCCCCGAGGTTCGGCACAGAATGAGTGCCCCGATTGGAATTCGTGGGAGCAGGTGATTGGACAGTGCCTGCAGATGATGTGGGACGAGGGACCGGGCGAGGATTTCAATGCGCACGGGCACTACATCAACATGAGCAGCACCAACTTCTCGCGCGTGGCGTGTGGCTCAGGCGGCAACTGGTACGTCCAGAACTTCCAGTAGGATCGAACCGGTTCGTCGGCTCATAGCTCATCGATGTAGTCGTGCGGCACGGGCAAGGCCTGACTACACGGTCGACACAACGCCGACGCGAGTCCGGAGTTTCTTCGCGTACGGCCTGCGTAGGTCTTGAAGATCGGTCCGCTCGTCTCTTCGTCGCACTTCAAACAGGGGTTCAGTCCGCCGTCGGGCAGGTTGTATGGGTCGTTCAAGCCCGCGAGGCATTCGGCGAGGCAGTTCTGGCGAGTGTATCGGGTGTTGTAGGCCCAGATCTGGGCGCAAGGTCGGTCGAACCCGAGGCCTTCGAGGCAAGCGATGTTGCCGTCGATGTCGTCGAAGTTGTCGAGCCCGCACTGTCGAACCGGCTGCGTGAGGTCAGTCGTCGCGGCGTAGACGGCGAAGTTTTCCAAAGTCGAGCACGCGCCGCAGTTGCCCCAGTGCGTGAGGCTCGCTCCTGCCTGCTCCATCTCGTCAACGTCTTGAAACGAGGCCAAGCGGTAGCCTTCGGCCTCGATCGTCACCCCGCAGACTCCCTCGCCGTTCGAGGGGGATCCATCTGCGTACGGGTCCGCCTCGAATTCCGGATTCGGGTCGAGCGCTACTGCATCGCGAAGCGCTTGAAGCTCGGCCTCGGTGAAGGTCGCGGCCTCGGAACCGGAGCAAGCACACGAAGGGCCGCACTGCTCCGAGGTCAGACCCGTGGCTTCATTCGGAGCCCCGAAAAGTCTTGGCTCGATGCAGGTGGTTGCGTCGGCCGTCGTCGCGTCGAGGCCAGCGTCGAGGCTCGCACTCGAATCCGGCAACTCGCCAGCATCAGCCGGGGCGGGCGAATCGTCGCTGCAGCTTGCCAGGAGCAGGATTGCGAGGGCCAGCCACCTCATTTCGACGCTGGGGTGTAACCGCTGCCGTCGAAGTGCAGCGTCGTGCGATCGAGCGTGTCGACTTCGCCCGATGCGCGCGCGAGCTCGAGCGTGACCCAGGTGGCGCCGTTGTATGTGTGCGTCTCTTCGAGCACGTACATTTCGAACGCGAAGTCGGGGCCCCACACCTTGGTGAATGTCGAAGGTGTGCAACCGAGCCAGACCGTGACCGTGCACTCGTCGTCGGGATTACAGGCCCCGCGCTGCTGCAGGATCATATCCGGCATTCCGTCGCCGTTGAGGTCGTTGTTCCACAAGCGGTCATGCTCGAGGCCATTGACCATGAGGGCCTCGCCGGTCTCGGTCGGGAGTGGAATCTCGACCTCTTCCGCACCGTCGATCGGGCACGACGATTGAGGCTCGGCGGGTTGCTCCGTCGCCACCGGCTTGGCGGGCGTTTCATCGGGAGTCGGGTTGGAACCGCCGCATGCGGAAGCGACGAGGAGGATGCTGAGAAGTAGACGTTTCATAGGCCGAGTCGGTTGCGAGGCTGGCTTAGAGTGCCGGGAAGATGGCTGCAAAGAAGCAGTAGAGCATGAAGCCCGAGAAAATCGTCGCGAGCACCGCGTAGAGGATGGGGCGCTCGGAGTTTTTCAGCAACAGGCCAAAGAACCCGAACGCGGCAGGCAGCACCCAGAGCGGGGACATCTGCACGAGTTCGGTTTCGCTGAAATTGTTGAAGTTGATGGGGTAGATGATTCCCGCGCTGCCCAGGCTTCCGCCGAGTGCCAGCGTAAAGAGGGTGGTCCGCCAACTTCCTTGGCGACTCTTCTCGATGGCGCCTGGGTCGGGGGCTTCGACCAAGGCGTCGCCGCGCTCGAAGAGTTCGAGCGCGAGCCTGGCGGACTTCGGTCGATTCGTCTGGAGCGGCTCGACGAGGGCGTCGATCAGGCGCACGAAACGAGGAGCCAACGACAACCCTTCGGCAACGCGTGCAATGTCGATTTTGCTCGTCTCGTCGTCGATCGGAAGTTCCTCGGGGACAACTCCGCTCACGACCACCGCGAGCGTGACGCCGAATGCATAGAGGTCAGAGACGGGTTTCGACTTCCCGAGCGACTGCTCGATGGGGATGTATCCAAATGTTCCGACACTCGTGGAGCCCCCAATCGTCGCGGCGTGAACCGACTGTGTAATCGCCCCGAAGTCGACGACCGACACGTCGCCGTCGTCGTCGAGGATGATGTTCTTCGGCGTGATGTCGCGATGGATGATGGGAGGCGACAGTTCGTGCAGGTACGTGAGCGTGTCGAGGACCTTTCGCACGACGAGGTCGAGTTGTGCCGGGCTCAATCGCTGGTCTCGGGCGATTCGGTCGGCGAGTGATTCGCCGGCGCGAAACGTCTGAGCAAGGACGAGTCCGTCGAGCTGCCAGTCTGCCGATAGCTCGGTCTCGTCGAGTGATTGTGGCCCTTCTGGAGTAAGGGCAAAGACCTCGACGTACCCCGGAACGCACGGGTGGTCGAGGTCTCGAAGTGCCGCTGCCTCGCGCTGAAAAAGCTCGAGTGCCTTCCAATTCTCGAGGCGCTCGAGGCGCAGCACCTTCAGCGCAACCTCGGTAACGCCGTCGGTCGCCAGATAGGTCCGCGCGAAACCACCTTCGCCGAGCTTTCTTTCGATCGTGTAGACGGCGCGTGGGCTCTCGAGTGTTTCACCCGGCTGAAACATCGCAGCCCCATCGCTGTTGCCCGTCGATCTCGAACGACGGGATGTAGTCTTCGACCGGCGGAGCGGTGGGCGTGGTCTTGTTTTCGGTCATGAGCTCCTCCCTTCGATCCGAGGGAGGAGCGTGCCTCAAATTTTGAGGATTTGCGAGGGGTTCAGTCGGCGGCGGTGGTCAACTTGTTCCGGTAAGTCTCGAAGCCAACCAGGCCGGCGATGAGAAGCACGGCGAGGATTGCGGTCCCCCAGATGGGCAGCGAGATGGGCAGTTCGCCGTAGAGCATGCCGACGCCCATGATGAGCACGAAGTACGCGAACCCCGTGCGCAGTTTCGAGGCGTCGATGTTGCGAGAGATGCGTTCTCCGAGGACGGCTCCTACGAGCGCGGCGCCGAGGAAGGGGAGTACGATGGACCAATCGACCGAAACGTGACCGGCGTACCCGGCGAACCCCGCACCGGACTTCAGCGCGATGACGAAGAGCGAAGTGCCGATGGCTTTCTTCATCGGGAGCCCGCCGAGCAGCACGAGCGCTGGCACCACGAGGAAGCCGCCGCCCGCTCCGACCAGACCGGTGGCCGCGCCGACGGCGAGGCCTTCGATCGCGATGAGGTGGACGGGGAGGGCGCGGTCGGGGTCGAAGTCGGCGTCGTTTGCCGCGTTCTTCTTGCCTCGCAACATCATGATTGCGGTCACCAGCATCAGAGTGGCGAAGAGCCCGAGCAGGACTGCGCCCGGGATGAACTGGGCCACGAGACCTCCGAGGTATGCCCCGCCCATGGCGAAGACCCCGAACGTCAGGCCGATTCGCCACATCACGTTCCCCTGACGACCGTGATTGATGACCGCCATCGCGCTCGTCGAGCCGACGACCAAAAGGCTGGTCGCGATCGCCTCTTTCGAGGGGATGTCGAGGACGTAGTGAAGGATGGGAACAGCCATGATGGAACCGCCTCCGCCGAGTAGGCCGAGGACGGTCCCCATCAAGAGTGCTGCGACAACTGCGATAACGATGGTCATGATTTCAACTCCACACGGGGCATTCGACACCGTGTGGAATTGCAATCAGCTTGCCAGCTGACCAACTCGAGGAGAATCAGCCCTCTGGGTCGGTCGGCTCGGGACCGCAGTACCCCAGTGGTTCCCCAAACAAGAAGGGTCTGCAGGTGTGTCCGTCTTCGGTGCACTCGGCGTCGTCGGTGCAAACGGCGCGGCAGATTCCGTTCGCGCCACAGAAGCCTTGTGCGAAACCGTTGACCGTGTTGCAAACAACTTGAAACGGAGTGTCGGGACATGCTTCGCCGACCTGGGTAGCGTCAGCGACCCGCAGTGGGTCGGTGATGCAGAGGTCGCCGTCGCCAGCTCCGTAGTCGAATACGCACGTTCCAGCGTCGCAGCCCGTTTCGCCTGCCCAATCACATGGCTCGGTGCATTCGGTGGCGAAACTCGCCGGGTCGAAGGCGCAAACCTGGTCGGGGTCGCATCCGACGACGGGAAGCTCAGTTGGCTCCATCATGCAGCTCGTGTCGCCGAGTGCGCACTGTTGGATGCCGCAGTCGGGGTCGACCGCTCCGCAGCTACAATCGCAGGTCGTGTCGTCGTTGTACTTTTCGGGCGAACACGTCCACGCGGTTGGCGGGAAGACGCCTTGCGCGTTGAAGTCTTGGAATTCGATGCAGCGTCCGTTGGGCACCGGCGTCGAGCTGCGGTCTTCGACGTTGACGTCGACTTCGATGAGCTTGAGGCCCGTGACGGTGATGTCGATGCGTCGGCCGTAAGGGTCGACACGGCTTTCCATCGTTCCTTCGCTCTGGAAGTAGGCTCGCTCAGGGCCATCGGTACGTACGAAGAAGCACTGTGGGCAGGTGCCGAAGTTGTCGTTCGCGCCTTCGCTCAAGTCGAATGTTCCGACGTCAGGGATCGGCGAGTAGCGCTCGAACAGAATCGAGAGCGAGCGAGGGTCTCCTTCGATCTCGGGGTCGATTCCTGCCGAGTACTCGATCGAGACGTCGTCGGCCCACGAGAGGTTCCACACGCCCGAAATGGTAGCCTGCGTGCAGGTCACGCCGCCCGCATCTGGCTCTGCGGCATCGTCGTCGCCGCCAGAATCCGCCT
Organism: uncultured Bradymonadales bacterium; assembly: GCA_964384605.1. Classification (GTDB taxonomy): domain Bacteria; phylum Myxococcota_A; class Bradymonadia; order Bradymonadales; family Bradymonadaceae; genus CAYLMO01. The sequence continues at coordinate 31,766 of CAYLMO010000034.1, forward strand.
CGGGGGTGGAGCCCGAATCGGTCGCGCCAGCGTCGAGGTTCGACTGATTGTTCGAGGTCGTGGCGTTATTCGCGGGGTCGTCGCTACACGCCGAGATGCCGAAAACGGCTACGATTAGTGGAATCCAGAAACGCATACTGCTCCAGGTGCGAAGGGATTTAGGCGCCGAAACGCTACCGACTTCGTGGATCTGTTACAACGTCACTTAACCTGACTTGGGATGTCCATGTCATCGAAGTAGAGTTGACGAATTCCGACACGCGTCTGGTATCGCTCGGTTGAACCGTCGGCTGGTTTGTTTGGGCGGACGATGTGTACGTTGTGTGCGAACAGAGTTCGAAGGAAACGAAATGCGTCGTTTGAAAGTGTTGGCAGTGGGTGTGCTTCTTTGCAGCTCTCCTGCTGTGGCTCAAGAGCCTGTGCCGGGCACCGACGAGAAGATCGAAGTCGCGCCACGAACGTATTTCAATCTGAGGATCGGTGCGGCGACGACTTCGTCTTCGGGGCGACCGGAGATTTGTGCGGAGGGCGCACCGACCGACTGGATTTCGCTGGAGGCTTGTGGGACCGGCTCGGGAATCTTGCATGACGACCCGTCGCCGGAAGTTGCCCATTTTCGTGTCCCGATCACTCCGTATCGACTGAAGATGGAGCATTCTGCGCTCGCCTTCCGGATCGCTCCCGGCTTCGCCGAGCTGCAGGTTGGCCGGGACACGCCGGGGTTCGAGTTCGACGGGGTCGGGGAGGCTGCAGTCGAAACCGCGGGCCCCGAACTCACCGGGTCGGTTCAGTGGTCCGTGCCTCTGAGCTACGGGCTCGAATTCCTGATGAACGTCGATGCTGGAATCGCTTGGTTCCCGTACGCGCCGGACCTCTCGGCGCCGATGGACACGTGGCAGCCGTTCATCGGTCTTAACGCCGGCCTAGGCTTCTAGCGCGAATCGGCGATTCCGACTAAAACAGTCCCATCTGTGACGAAGGGAAAACACCATGGCAGGGACCAGCCTCCTCGCGTTGATCGACGACATCGCGACCATCCTCGACGACATCTCGGTGATGACCAAAGTCGCCGCGAAGAAGACAGCCGGCGTTCTCGGCGACGACCTCGCCCTCAACGCCGAGAAAGTCACCGGCGTCGCCGCGGACCGGGAACTTCCCGTGGTCTGGGCGGTCACGAAGGGCGCGACCCTGAACAAGGTGATCTTGATCCCGGCCGCGCTGCTCATCAGCGCCGTAGCGAGCTTCATGATCACGCCGCTCCTCATGCTGGGCGGTGGATTCCTCTGCTACGAGGGGTTCCACAAGGTCTTCCACAAGCTCTTTCATAAGGACGAAGAGCACGAGAAGCAGGAGCTCGTCGAAGCGTTCAAGAACCCCGAAATCGACATGGTCGAGTTCGAGAAGGAGAAGATCAAAGGGGCGATTCGCACCGACTTCATCCTCTCGGCCGAGATCATCGTCATCGCGCTCGGAACGGTCGCGGAAGAACCGTTCATCACGCAGCTCGCGGTGCTCACGGCGATCGGTATCGGTTTGAACTTCGTCGTTTACGGCCTGGTGGCAGGAATCGTGAAACTCGACGACGTCGGCCTCGCGCTCGCCAACAAAGAGGGCGGCATCTCGAAGGTCGGCGACGCGATTTTGTTCCTCGCCCCGTGGCTGATGAAGACCTTGAGCGTGGTCGGGACGGCCGCCATGTTCCTGGTCGGTGGTGGAATCATCGCGCACTCCATCCACCAGATCGCCGACCTGATTCATGTGGCTGAAGAGGCGTCGGGAGCGCTCGCGGTGGTCGTGCCGACGCTTCTGAACGGTGTCGTCGGAATCATCACCGGCGGGCTGATCAGCGGAGTCGTTGCCGGCGCCGGAGCAGTGATTGGCGCCGTGAAAGGTGATTCCCCTGAAGAACCCGCGGCGTCCGCGTCGAAGCCCGCCGAAGCACAAACGGCCGACTCCGAAGAGGAGCCGGCCGTCGAGGACGTCGATTCAGGCGAAGAGGAGTAAGCCTAGCCGAGTCGCGCGGTGAGCATCTCTTCGAGCGCCACCTGAGCGGCCGCGAACTTCTCGATTCCTTCAGCCAGCTTTTCGGATGCCATCGCGTCGTCGGCGTGCATCGAATCGAAGGCCTCCTTCGACATGTCGATGCGCTCGATGTCGAGCGATTTGGCAGACTCGACCGACAGTTTCTGGGGCAGCTCACCGTCGGAGCTCTTGAGTTCTTCGAGGAACTTCGGAGCGATCGTCAGCAGGTCACAGCCAGCGAGTTCGGTGATCTCGCCGAGGTTCCGGAAGCTCGCGCCCATGACCTCGGTGTTGTACCCGAAGTGCTTGTAGTAATTGTAGATTTCGGTGACCGAAAGCACGCCTGGGTCTTCATTGGCCGGGTAGCTGTCGCGGCCGGTGCTCGCCTTGTACCAGTCGAGAATTCGTCCAACGAACGGAGAGATGAGCGTCACCTTCGCTTCGGCGCAGGCGACTGCTTGGTGAAGACCGAACAGCAGCGTGAGATTGCAGTGGATGCCCTCTTTCTCGAGCTGCTCAGCGGCTTTGATCCCTTCCCAGGTCGAGGCGATCTTGATGAGGATTCGTTCGGGTCCGATACCAGCTTCATCGTAGAGCGAGATGATTCGACGCGCCTTCGCGATGGTCGCATCGGTGTCGAACGACAGTCGGGCGTCGACCTCGGTCGACACGCGGCCGGGAATGATGTCGAGGATTCGTCGCCCGAACTCTACAGCGAGGCGGTCGATGGCGATCTCGACGACATCGTTGGGCGAGGCGGCGGTACCGGCCTCGTCGCGAGCTTGTGCGAGCGCGGCGTCGACCACGTCGGCGTACTGCTCCATGTCCGCCGCGGCCTGAATCAGCGACGGGTTCGTCGTTGCGTCGCGTGGGGTGTACGCTTCGATGGAATCGATGTCTCCCGTATCGGCGACGACAACGGTCATCTGTTTCAGTTGTTCGAGCAGGTTCATGGCGGTCCCTTTTGCGAATTGAAGTGCGCGATGCCCGCCGACTGATCCCGCAGATTCGCGATGCGGTCAACCGTGCGTCGGCGTCTAGAGCCACTCCGCGATTCGCTCCGCCATCATGAGCACGGACAGATGAATGTTCGCATGCGGGATGGTGGGCATCAGGGAAGCGTCGACCACGCGAAGATTGGCGGTCCCACGGACGCGGCCCTGTTCGTCGCAGGCACGCTCCGGTCCCATCGGGACGGTCCCGCAAGGGTGGTACCCACTGTCGCAAAGACTTCGGATCTTCTCCTCGAGGCGGTCCTGGTTTCGCAGCGTGGAGGGGAGCGGAAACACGGGCGAGGCAAGCGCACGCGCCGATGGGGCGTTCGCCACCTCGAAGCAGTGTTGGAGCGCTCGTACCGCGACGGAGCGGTCGAACTCGTCTTCGAGTAGCGCCGAGTGAACGATCGGCTTGGCGGTGGGCGCGGCCGAGTCCCATCGAATGGTCCCGCGCCCCCGTGTTTTGCCGACCATCACCATGATCGAGACCATGGGGACCGTCACCCAAGGGGTAGGCACGGTCGAGCCCGCCTGCATGATCAAGTCGTTCGGCATCGGGTTCGTGCCCGATGCGTATCGACAGGTGTTTTGGATCAGGTCGTTTCGGCGGTCGGTCCCAGATCCGAATCGAGGCCGCAGAAACATGGCAAATCCTGGGTGGTCGAGCACTTGCGCGCCGACCGTGGGCTGGTCGGACACGACTTCGACGCCCCAACTCTCGAGGATGGCCCGTGGACCGACGCCCGAACGCATGAGGAGGTGCGGCGTGTTGATTGCGCCGGCACAGACGATGACCTGATCGGCGAGGATACGCTCGCGCAGACCTTCGTGAATGACCTCGACGCCGATCGCACGGTCGCCGTCGAAGAGAATACGCTCGACGAGCGTCTCGCTGCGTAGGGTGAACGCCTCGCGCTTCCGGACTGCATCGGTGAGGTACGCTTCGGCGGCGCTGATACGCCGACCGTCGACTTTGTTCATCGCGTGGGGCCCGACGCCAACCGAGTTGGGCTCATTGGAGTCGGCGCAGTCTGGATGGCCGACTTCGCGGCAAGCCTCGACGAAGGCGGCCTGCCAGGGAGTCCATTCGGCCTCGGGATGCCGCCGAATCGGCAAGGGCCCCGCGTCGCCATGCCACTGTGCTTCCGGGAAATCGAGATCGGTCTCGAGGCGGCAGAACGCTCGAAGGCAGTCTTCCCACCCCCAGCCCGGCAAGTCCCACTCTTCAAAATCCCAAGATTGTCCGCGGATGGCGATGCACGTGTTTACTGCCGAAGATCCGCCGACCACTCGGCCCCGGGGAAGCGGGAACGTCCACTGTCGGGAGTTCGGTTTGTGCTTGTATCCCCAGTCGTGGTCCCAGAACGAGTTGCGCCCGCCGCGGCGTAGATCCTCAGGGAGCGGGCAGTCGGGTGGATAGTCTGGACCGGCTTCGATCAGCGTCACGGCTCGATCGCCGCGCGCACTGAGTCGGTTTGCGAGAACGCATCCCGATGATCCGGCGCCAATTACTATCGTATTCACAAATGTTTAGCCTTCTTGTCTCGATTGCTGTTCGTTACATAGCTACAATGTACACAAATGGGATACGACGACTGATTCCGAAAGACGCTGCAGAGGTATGTCCATGAAATGGCGACTCGCAGTCGTGATCTTCATTTTGTTCGCTGCCTGTTCTGGGGAAGACAGCGTTGAGGGTAACGACGAAACTACACCAACTTCGAACAACGCGGTCGCAGCTGGTCCGTTGATTCGCTTTGAAATTAACGGTAGTGCGCAAACCGACGAGGCCGGCGCACAGGCCGAGTTGTCGATGCGCCTGAACGCCGCGCCGACGGCGCCGGTGACCGTCTCTCTCGAGGTCAGCGACGAATCCGAAGCGTCTATCGCTCCGCAATCGCTCACGTTCACACCTGACAACTTCAACGCCCCGCAGCTCGTGCTGGTCACGGGCCTCGACGATGATATCGCAGACGGTCCGCAGCAGTACACCGTTGCGGTGACCCAGGTCGAAGGCGATCCCCAGTTCGACGGGGAGAGTGCCGAAGTAGAGCTGACCAATCGCGACGACGATTCGGCCGGCGCCTACACCACGCTCCCCGACGGACAGACCCGCGAGGACGGCCAGCAGACGACCTTCGACGTCGCGCTTCAGTCTCGTCCCGCCGCTGACGTGGTCGTAGAGGTCGTCTCCTCCAATCCGGCCGAGGGTACGTTGTCCCCAGCGCGCCTGGTCTTTACGCCCGACAACTGGCGGGCACCCAAGACCATTCGAGCGACCGGAGTCGACGATCCGGCAGACGACGGCGATCAGCCGTTTCAGGCTCAGTTTCAGTTCGTCTCAGCAGATCCGGACTACGACGGGCTCGAGCTCGCACCCGTCGAGATCACGAATATCGACGACGACACAGCGAGCATCTCGGTCCGTCTCGCATCTGGCGAAGTGAATGAAGACGGTGGGAGTGCCACAGTGGAGCTCCAGCTGAACTCTCGTCCTGCCGACAGCGTAACGTTGTCGTTTGCGCTCGTTCCGGGCGACGAGGCAGCCGCCGACCGCACCGAGGTCACGTTCACACCTGACGCATGGCAAACCCCACAGCCGGTGGTCTTGACCGGCCGGGACGACGAACTCGTCGACGGAGACCAACCGTTCGAGCTCCAGTTCGAACCGATCTCGAGCCCAACGACGGCCTACGATGGTTTCCAGGTCGCTCCGTTCGAGGTCCTGAACTACGACAACGACTCCGCCGGATTCATCGTGACTCCGCTCACTGGCGACACCACCGAGGCGGGAGGAGCCGCGGAGTTTACGATCGCGCTTCGGTCGCAGCCCATCGACAATGTCGAAATCGCGTTTTCGGTCGATGCACCGCAAGAGGTCTCGGTGAGTCCATCCCGGTCCATCTTCTCCACCGCCAACTGGAATCGCCCCAAGACCGTCATGGTCACAGGCCTCGACGACGACATCGCGGATGGCAACCAGCCGTTCACGATCTCCTTCGCCGCCGCCATCTCGACGGATCCGAACTACAACGGACTCCCGGTGCCTCCGCTGACTGGGCGCAATCTCGATGACGACAGCGTCGGGATTTCGCTCGTCGCGAACACCACGATGCTCTCGGAGATGGGTGCATCGGCTGACGTCGAGGTCGTGCTCGCATCGGAGCCAGTCGCCGACGTCACCATTCAGTTCGCCTCGAGCGACGACACGGAGGCTTCCGTTGCGCCGGAGTTCCTCACGTTTACGGCGGCGAACTGGAACGTTGCGCAGTCTTTGACCGTCACTGGCGTCGATGATGGTGCCGCGGACGGGCCGCAGAGCGTCGATTTGATGGTCGCCACCATCATGTCCACGGACGCGGCCTACGCGGCCCTCGTGGTACCTCCGATTACGTTCACGAACGATGACGATGATAGCATCGGATTCGCGGTCTCTGCGATTTCGGGTGACACGTCAGAAGATGGAACGTCGGCGACGTTCGACCTACAACTGACCTCGCGCCCGACTTCGAACGTGCGAGTTACGTTCGCGAGCAGCGACGCCACCGAAGGAACCACGACCACCAACAGCGCGAACTTCTCGCCGGGTTCGTGGGACGTGCCCCAAACGATCACCGTGGTCGGGCAGGACGACCCCGATTTTGACGGCGATCAGCCGTATCAAATCGTGTTTCAGCCAGCGACGTCCAACGACCCAACCTACGCTGGATTGGTCCCGCCCCCGGTCGACGTGGTGAACATCGATCGCGACTACGAGGTGCTCACCAACACGATCGTCTCGGGCGCGTACGAGTATGCTTCGATGGACGATTACCCGTTCGACGGCGTGTATGGAGCGACGGCGAATACTTGTCAGACCGCGTTCCTCCCGATTCCGCACGGCTGGGAGATTGCCCCGCGCACCATGGAAGCTGTCACGACCATCGTCGGCATGAACCCGTGGGCCACTCACTGCATGGTCTTTAGCGACGGCACCGACGCCAAGACGACTTCGTTCACGGGGAACTGCGCTTGCGCCGCGTGCCTCGAGGTGATGGGAGACACCTATCGCCCTGGAACGTGCGCGCGCCGCATCCTCATCCGCCGCACGATGTGAGACCTAGTCCTGTCCGCGCTCGCGCTTGAGCTCCTCTTTCACTCGCCGACCCTTCTTCTCGAGGATCGGTTTGACCGTCTGCCGTAGCGACGGAAACAGGTAGCTCAACGTCGCGAGCTTTCCGCCGAGTGGCGGGAACTCGCGCTCGATCTTTCCGTCGGCCGCGCAATCCACGATCATCTGCGCGACTTGCTCCGCCGAGCAGATCTCTTGGCTGAACGTGATGTCTTCGACCTCATCGATCTCGTCCATGATGAATCCAGTGTCGATTGGACCTGGGCTCACAGCGCTGCAAGTAATGTTCGTGCCGCGAAGCTCTTGCGCCATCGCGTAGGTGAACGCTCGCAGACCGAATTTGGTGGCAGAGTAGGTGGCGGCGCCGTCGAGCGGCACCTTCCCGGCCAGGCTCGCGACGTTCACGATGAAACCGGAGCCGGCTTTCTGCATATGCGGGAGCGCGAACCGCGTAAGCACGAGCGGCGCTCGAAAGTTCACGTCGGCCATCGTCGCGACCTCGCTGGCGGTTCGCTCCAAGAGCGGCCCTCGAAAGTGAGCTCCGGCGTTGTTCACGAGGCCATCCAAACTGCCGAACCTCTCGACTGTTGCCTCGAAGGCGGCCGGTATCGCGTCGAGGTCGTTCACATCGAGCGGCAACACGAGCGAGCGCTCCAACCCTTCGGCCGCTTCGAGCAGTGGTCCCTCGCGACGAGCGACCAACACGACGTTCGCGCCCAAGTCGTGGAACATTTGCGCCGTTGCCCTGCCTACGCCAAGCGATGCGCCGGTGATGAAGACTGTCTTGTTTCGAAATGAATGACTCATCGAACGCTCCCTGATTCGCGACGAAACTCGCGGTGACACATCCTATAGATGTTCCACGTGTTTCGTCAGCCTCGAGGTTCTTTGTGAAGTTCCCCATCCCCAGACCGTCGCCATCCGAGCCCTTTCTCGAGAAAGTTGATGGCGGCACGCTTCGATTGAATGCCGCCGAGCCATGGGGGCATCTGGTCGCCATCGTCAACAAGCTGCGCGATTCTCCGCTCGAAATCGAGTCGAAGCCGGCCTCGCCTCCAGTTGTGATTCGAGACGCAAAGGTCGTTTGCGATGGTGTCGAAGCCATCGTCAGGGCGCTCATGCCCGAGGACGGACCCGAATCGGATGTTCATCTGCAACGCGTGGCAGACCTCGTCGACCGCGTCTACCTGCTCGGTCGAATCGACGACCAGGGCGAGTACGAGACGGCACATCATGAACTGAAACGACTCGTCGACCGCTTCGATCGCGAACTCGCGACGACCCGATTTCTCGCCGGCGACGCGCCCGGGGTCGCGGACTATCTGCTCGTCGCGTTCTCGATGCGGCTCGACCTCGTCTATTACGACCTCTACAAGGCGACGATCGGGCGGCTCGCTGACTTCCCGCGCCTCGAAGCACACGCGCGGGATTTGTTTGAGCAACCGGCGGTGTGGTCGACGACGTCATTCGACGAGATACGTCGGTCTCATTATTGCGACGAGCCCGTGCTCAATCCGAGCGGGATCGTTCCTCGCGGCGGCGAGCCCGATCTCGATCACCCCCATTTCCGGCCGGAAGCGTTTGGAGGACGGTCGCCGTCTGGCGTCGAAGAAGACTCCGAACGCTCGCGAGGGGAGGGCGAGTGGGTGCGCCCGCAGTCGGAGCTACGGCATTGGATTCGTGCCGAAAGTGATGCGCGCTTCCCTGCCGAGGCTGGCCGCTACCACATCTATGCGCCGTTCAACTGCCCTTGGTCGCACCGGGTTCTTCTCGCGCGATCGGTGAAAGGGCTCGACGAGGTCGTGGGGGCCAGCATCGCGTACTTTCGGCGCGATCCCGAACGTGGTTGGCAGTTCAATCCCGCGATTCCAAGCGCGACGGCAGACCTGGTCGGAGGGCGAAAGTACGTCGTGGAGTTGTACGAGAGCATCGGCTCGGACGAACGCTCGGTCCCTGTGCTTTGGGACACGAAGCAACAGACGATCGTGAACAATGAATCCGCTGAGATTCTGCGAATGTTCAACGAGTCGTTCGGCGATCTGGCCACCAACGACATCGATCTCTATCCGGAAGGCTACCGAGACGAGATCGACCGCATCAACGGCGCGGTCTATCACCGCATCAACAATGGCGCTTACAAAGCGGGATTCTCGTCGAGCCAGCCCGCATACGACCGTGCCTTTGCCCGATACTTTCGTGCGCTTCGGTGGCTCGATGAACTGCTCGAACATCGCAGCTGGCTCGCCGGAACCGAGGCTGCGACCGAGGCTGATCTACGACTGTTTCCGACGGTGTTTCGGCACGACGAGGTCTACTACTCGCGATTCAAGCTCAATGCCGCGAAGCTCGACGCTTATCCGCGACTCGCCGATTGGCTCGACCGGATGATGCAGATTCCCGGCGTCGCGGAAGCGAGCGATCTGGACCACGCCCGAAACGGCTACTTCGGGCGCACCGGAAATGAGATCGTGCCGGCTGGACCCTCACCGCTCGGTCTGTCGCGAAAAGACTTTTCCGACGAAGTCTGGCTCAACCGGTCCGATGCGTGAGGTCAGCTTTCGATCAGCGAGCCTGCAGCTCGGTCGCCCGCTGCTGAGCTCGTTCCCAAAGGCGGATGTAGCCTTCAGCCGACTTGAAGACGATGTCGAGGTCTTCGTCGGTCACGCCCGTTGAACGAGCGTCTTGAATGAGCTCCGGGACGAGCCCGATGTGGATCATTCCCTCCGTATTGAAGTCGACTTCCCGCTCACCCATGAACGGTTGGGTGAATGTGACGTCGCCGGCGTACGAAGTGAACGGATACTCGACCGGGTCCTCTTGCGGCGTGGCGCAGTTGGCGTCGGGGCCGAAGCGTGAATTTGGGACGCCTGCGAGGCCATTCAGGTCGAAGCCGAAGCCCTCGGCGGGGTAACCACCGGCAGCCTCGGCCTGGGCGATATGGTCTCGGAAACGGTCCGCCATCGAGCCTGGGTTCGCCGGATCAGCGCACCGGCCAAAGCCGGCCTTGGAGCTTCCGCCAATCTCGTAAATCTTGCCGTTGTTCGTGTTCCCGTGTGTTCCGATCGCAGGGTAGTCGGCGTCCTCGAGCATCTGGAATGCGGTGATGTAGCTCCGACGAGGCAGGTGGTCGATCTCGGGGATGATTCCGCGCGCCATCATGCCTTCGAACAGCTTTCGCCCCTTCTCGGTGAGGCCCGCATTCTGGCACCAGGAGCCCTCGAGCGCCGGTTCCATGATTCTCGACGTGTACGGAATGAGGTCGGCGAGCGGGTTCATGCTGAGCTGCAAGATCTCGTTCGGCGGCGGTGCCAGGTAATCATCTCGGGGTTCGTTGAAGCCACCGAATTGAACCTTGCCGCGGTCGAAGACCGTCGGAACGTCGGCGCACTCTTCTACGTAGTTCGACCAGTGGCCGGTCTGAATGAAGTTGCCCAGCTCGGTGATGCCCTTGTCTCCATCGCCCGGCGTGAACGCGTTGTCGAACTTGTGGTTCGGGAAGAGCACGCGAATGCCCAGCTCGTAGTACTTGTCGAGCTGCGCTTCGATGTGAGCTTCGTCGCACTCTGGGTCGCCTTCCTGGGGCACGAGGTAGCACGAGAAGATGTTTGGAACTTCGATGCCGAGGACGATGGCCAGTTTGCCTTCGGCGATGACCTGACGCGCCTCTTCGGGGCTGTGCACGATGCGGAACCATCCCTCGCCCGGGCCACCGTTTTGCGCGTCGATGTACTCTTCCATTTCGTAGATGCGCACGATCTGGCGGTCGACGTTCGGCATGTCCTTGCACGTGTGGCGCACCGGTTGGAAGCCCGTGTCGGCCATCAGACGGCAAAGAGATTCGTTGCTCACCATATGCTGCACCATCAGGCGCATGCCCGAGAGCCACGCTCGTTCGAGCCACTTGAAGTACTGCGTCTGGTGCGTGGCTGAGTATTGGCTTGGCCACGATGAGAAGGTCGGCCAGCCGTCGGTGTTATGCGCTGGGTCCGGCAACAGGCCGGTCGAGAGCAGGGTAATCATGTCTTCGAGTTGAAGATCGTCGCCGCCCGACGTTGAGCCCCAACCGACGAAATCGGCGCGACCGTCGGGCCCGTGGAACTGCTCGCAATCGCCCATGGCGTGCTCGACGCCGAGTCGGTGGAATGCCTGACCGTGGAAGACGCCGCCGCCACCAAATCCCGTGCTGGAGAGGATGTGGGAGTGCGTGTCCACGAAGCCGTAGAGCGTGCCGTCATCGTAGGTCGTCTTGACCACTTCCCCGGAAGCATCGAGCGACAGTTCGGGATATTCGGCGCACCCCTCAGCGGGCTCGAGCGACAAGACCGCGGCCTCCCTCGCGCTCGATACCAACCCCTGATCTCCCAGGAGACGGCCAGTCTTGCGGTGGCGAAGCTGGTAGCGGAACGATGCGCGCTCCGAAAATTCGAGCATCCACTCCGCTCCCGAAATGTAGTCTTCGTCGAGCTCGTCCAGGTCAGAACGCAGCTCCTCCTCGCGCGAGATCGGGCCGTCCTCGGCGAACAGATACCCGTTGTTCTCGTCGTAGAAGAGGTAGGTCCCAAGCGCTGATGCGCGCATGTGGAACTTGGACGCCGATGCCGCGTCCGATTCGGAGAACGTAAACGTCGCCTCGTTGGCCGACGCCCACGCCAGCTCCCCAGTGCTCTCGCTGCCGAGCGTGACGCACGAGTTCGCGAAGTCGTAGATCACACCCATCTCGGGGTGCTCGAGCATCACCACGTTTGCCGAGTCGGGGAGCGTCCCGCCCGCATCGACCGAACTGTCGACATTGGAGTCGTCACTCGAACAGCCTGCGAGAATGCAGATGAGGCCAAGGCCAGCGCAGATGCGTTTCATGATACCGCCGTCGTTTTGGAGTGGCGGGATCGTCGCAGGAAGACGGCGGTACATCAAGGCACTGTGCGCGGATTTCAGCGGACGCAACCGTTCGCGCCTCGTCGAGGATCAAACAAACGAAGACCGCCCACGTCAGTCCAGCGAACAGGCGAGCACCATCGAGATCTCAGCGAGGGGGCGCCCCGATTCCTCCTTCCAGGCGAGAAAGGCCTCCTGCGCTCGCTTCTGCTGGCCCTTCGCCGTCGGACTGCCGGTCAGGACCCCTTGCTGTTCGAGCGCTTTGGTCACGTCTGGCGCCAGAATGAACGTGTCTTTGCCGATCGTGCGAAGGGAACGCGGACCGGTCGCTCCGCCCAGTCGCGAGCCCCTCTTGGCGAGCGCATGCCACAGGCCGACGACGTCGTCCTCGGGCCACTCCGCGATCCAGTGCGCGAACGAGCCATGCTCCGCCGCGATTTCGACCGCAAATTGGGCATTCGCCACCGTCGCCTTGATCTTCTGCGGGTTGCGGACGATCCGGGTGTCGTTCCTCAGCTCTTCGACGCGAACGTCATCGAACGCAGCCACCGTCCTCGGATCGAACCCAAGGAACGCCTCCTCGAAGCCATCCCATTTGGCGCGAATCACGCTCCACCGAAAGCCGGCCGAGAAGACGTGCTGCGTGATGGCCGCGAGGCATCGGTCGTCGCCAAATCCGATGATGTCTTCGGCGGTGAGAACATCCGGAAGACGTTCGTTCAGCTCCGCTTCGCCCTTGCGCTCCACCGCGCGGGCCCAGATGTCTTCGAATGGGAGTCTGCTTGTCATCGTTTCCTCTCAGGCGTTGGCGCGAATGCCGATCGACAGATGCGGGTCCCATACATTAGTCGACGCTTATCATCGCGACGAGCCGCGCTGGCTGGAGGCGGTGGCGGCGGACGGGGTGGCCATCTCGACTCATGCTCGCGACTTCCTCGACCGAGAGGGCGGAGCTCGAGGTCATCGCTTCGACGATGCCGAACCGAATTCAGTACTTCGACTGTCAGGCGTGGGACACCGAGCCGCTGCAGTAGCTACTTCGGAAGCAGTGACTTCAGGCGAGCGACGAGCTCCTCGCCGGCTTCGCCTTTCACGATCGCCGATTCGAGTGATTGGCCCTTCGACTCTCGCTCGACCATGACGGTGCCCATCATTCGGGCGTCCACTTGGACTGATTCGTCGCCCAGCAGACGGTCGACCTCCTGCGCAAACCATTGGCTCGGCTCTGCTTGCAAGCGCCCCGACGCAGGCTCCCCGCCGGAGTAGAAGCCCGACGAGCTTCGCTCTCGCGTCATGGGCTCGTAGCGCCACGAATAGCCCTCCGGAACGCGATCGAGAGTCCACGAGTTTCCGGCGCCGTCTGACACGACGAGCTTGGCAGGAAGTTCCACGATCGACTCCGTCGTTTCGTTCACGGTTGTGGCCGGATCGCTCTGTTCGGCGTCAGTCGATGCGGCCCGGGCTGTCTGGCCATCCGCGACGTTGTTTGGTGCGTCCGGCTGCGTAGCGCAGCCAGCCAGCAGGAACACAACTCCGATTGCCTTGTGCATGTCTGCCTCCTTCGGAGCTCGTCGTGCGGCAGCTCTCTTGCGGTTCTAGGCTTTGGACGGCTCAGATAGTTCTGGCGCGCCCGTACCCGGATCGCCGCTTCGGAACTGTGTCCAAACGAAATGGCCCACGAGCGCGAGCACCATGATTCCTACACCGATCAGCGGAAAGACGCGGGCGACGAGGTCGTCCTGGCCGAAGGTCTCCCATGCCACGAGCGCAATGACCGCTGCGCTGCTGAACAGGTAGAAGGCGGGGAGCAGTGGATAGCCGAGCGCTCGGTATGGACGCTCAGCGTCGGGTTCCCGGCGTCGAAGGACGAAGAGCGCCGCTACGGTGAGAGAACCACAAATCAGCATGGCGATGCTGACCAGCTCGAGAATCTCCTCGAAGGTCCCAGTCAGGATGAGCAAACACGCCCAGCCAGCCTGAAACCAGAGCGCGCGGCCAGGAACGCCCGAGTCGTTCGTCGAGGCGAAACCACGCCACAGGGCGCCGCCTTTGGCCATCGCGTAAGCGACGCGGCCACCCTGAAGTACCGTGGCGTTCAGTGAGGCGAGCAGGGCGATGCCGATGAGCGAGGTGATGATGAGTTTTGCCGGAACGCCGCCGAGGGCCGCAGCGCTCGCGGTACCCGCCTCGAAGCTGGTGGCAAGCCCGCCAAAGCCCAACACCTCGAGAAAGGCCCAGCACAAGAGCAGGTAGAGCAGGGTGACGACGACCGTGCCGCCGATGAGGCTGCGGGGGATGTTGCGCGACGGACTCGAAACGTCGCCGGCGACGTAGACGATCGCGTTCCAACCAGCGAAGGCGAAGTACACCGGCAAGTACGCCCGCGCCCAGCTACCGGCGTCGATCGTGGTCTCGGTCGCAGGGGCCGCCTCGACCACTGGAGCCGCGCCGAGGAAGACGGCGTACCCCGCAAACGCGGTCAGTACGGCCATCGGAATCAAGGTCATCAAAGTCTGCGCCAATGCCGACAGTTTGGTATTCAGCGCGTTCAACAGCGTGAACCCCAGCACCAGAGCAATCGCCACCAGCCTGGTCCCGTTGAGCCATGGAACCAGCAGTGGAGCTGACCAATCCCAGCCTTCGGCAGGCCCGCCAAACGCGGCGACGATCGGCTGCATCAGCGTCGGTAGTTGATACTGGCAGATGGGCACGGCCAGCGCCGCGACCGACCCCGTGAAGATGGCGCCAAACAGGACCCATCCGCTCGCGAACGCGACCGACGGGTTGAAGGCGCGCCGCTGAAAAACGTAGTCGCCGCCTGCTTGCGGCATCATTGCGCCGAGCTCGGCCATCGCGACCGCACCGGCGACCGCGGCGAGGGCCGCAAACACCCAGATGCCGAAGTAGGGCGCAATGTCAGGAAGGTTTCTCGCGACGATCGGCGGCGCGAGAAAAATCCCAATGCCCAGCATCGAACCAGCTACGATCGCAGTCGCGCCCAGGCCCCCAATGACTCGGGAGGTATCGTCAGTTTCTTCAGACATGAACGCTCATATTTCGATCGATTCGGTGCGAGGGTCAACCATAGCCCTTCGAACATTCGCGTTGGCGTTGTTCATGACGACGACTAAGGTCGCGCAAACTCTACTCGAAGCGATGTTTCATCGAATGACATTCAATCGGCACATTCGCTACATTTTTGCGGTCGTTTTTGCCATTTCGCTGTCGTGCGAGCGTTCTGTGCGTCCGTCGAATCAGCTCGAGTCAGCAACGAGCGCGCAGTCGCAGCCCGAAGTCGATCCGGCCCTGGCAGAGGCAAGTCAAAGCGATGCCAGGAACTCGGCGCGCGAAGTTGCCGCCGCCGTTGGAAGCGCGGCGATCGATGTCGTGGTTCCAGACGGAGCAAACCTCATCGAATGCGGCGAAGTCCCTGATGGTATGCAGTGTGTCCCTGGAGGGTGGTTCTTGCGGGGCGTGCCGGAAGACTCGCACGACTGCGATCAACCCGGCCAGCCGAAAGGTGACGCGCCCACGACGACTCCGCAGGAGCGAGTCTGGGTGAGCACGTTCTTCATGGATGAGACCGAAGTCACGAACGCCGCCTACGAGTCCTGCGTTGCTGCTGGCGACTGCCCCAAGGCCGGCCCGCAGTATCGAGACTTCGACGGAGCGGAGCAGGCAATCACGGGTGTCTCCTGGTTCGACGCCCGAGCCTATTGTGCGTCGCTCGGAAAACGACTCCCGACCGAAGCCGAGTTCGAGAAGGCCGCTCGCGGTCCGAACGGCGAGGCTGGCCCGTTTGGCGACGTCGAGGCCGACTGTGAGGTTGCGATCGTAAAAGACGAACGCGGCCGCTCATGCGGCGTTCGCCGCGACGGACCAACGCCGCTGACAGGTCGGGTGATGGAGGTGAAGTCACGCCCGCCAGGGCGATACGGCCTCTACGACATCGTGGGCAACGCCGAAGAATGGGTCGCCGACTGGATGAGCCGCGACTGGGAAGCGTGTGGCGAAGACTGCCGCGGGGTCGACCCGAAAGGACCGTGCGGCGGCGCCGATGAATGCGAGGGGTACCGCAATCGAGCGGTGCGCGGCGGTTCTTGGTATTGGCCCGCGAGCCATGCGACCGGATACCACCGGCGGCCGCACATTCCTTCGAACGCACTGTTTCACCACTTCGGATTCCGCTGCGCGAAGTCTACTTCTTCGGCTTCGGCAGAAGCTCCTCGCTGAGCACGCGTCCAAGGCCGACCATCGCGGGGTAGCTGAACGTGTCATACTCGTACGTGTTGTCGTTCAGGACCTGGTTCTCGTTCGGCCACATGGTGACTGCGACGAAGAAACCTTGCCTCGTCGGGCTGTGCTGGATGTACGCGCTGTCGAGGTGGAAGCCGTACGCTCGGCCGGCTTTGTTTACGTAGGTGAACATACTTCGGTCTCCGAGCGCCTGAGTGACGCCTGGCGACAGCGGTTTGAACCGCGCCTCCGCGGCGAGGCGCTCGGCTTCGGTTTCGCCCTCTGGCCGCTTGCCCATCGAATCTCGGAGCACCGACAAGCTTCCCGAGCTCAATCCGAATGGCCTCTCGGCCTCGAAAAGCTCCGGGCGCGCGACCGCGACAACCATCGCTTGCAGGTCGTAGAGCGAAGCGTAGTTCTTCTTCGAAAAATCCATCGGGCCGTCGACGGTTTCGCCTGTCTTCGGGTCGACGTATGCCACGCCGAGATCGGTTCGCGGGGCCGGCGTGGGGTCTAGTTCGGGGGCGGGTCCATTCACCCCGTGGATGAATTGCTTCGCCTCGCCAGACATCAGGTAGACCGGTGGAATCCACGCATGGGCTTCGTCGGGAGCTTTGGTCTGGCTAAGCCGGTGCCACAGTCGGACCGAGTCGAGACCGGCGTCGAGCATCATCTGGTTCTGAACTTCGCGACCGGCAATGTCGTAGAGGCTGTTGAACGCCATGTTGCTCGAGATGATCAACGTGTCGTCGAGCAGCTTTCGCATCGTGTCGGTCGTTCCCGGGCTAATCTCGAAGGACTGACCTTCGAACTCCTTCTCGAACTTTCCGATCGTCACGTCTCGGTCGAGCGTCCACCCCTGGACCTCTTGCATTCGACGGACGGCGGCGATGGCGCCAACCATCTTGATGGAGCTCGCCGGGTAGGTGTACTCGGCCCCGACCCGAAACGATGTCTGGCGGATGCAAGACGCGCGGCCGGGCTGCTTGATGACCTCGCCGACGAGCACTTGAAATCGGAGTTCGGGCGCGCGACGCATCGCTTCGAGAAGCAAGGGGTCTTGCTTCATCAGCGACGGGAGCCAATCGGGTGCGCGTGGTCGCACCTCGTTCGGATCGCACAACTTGAGCGGGTTCGCGCTCGCCAGGCTTGGGGCGAGTGCCGCGAACGAGCAGGTGAGGGCGAAGGCGAGGGCGGTTCGTGCGTGCATGTGGCTCAGGGAGTGGGTGCGATTTCCGGGGCTTTCGTAGACACCTTCGGTTCGGCCGTAATTACGGAGAGGCCTTTCACGTCCGGGTCGTTCGTACGTTGCTTTCGAAGCAACGGCAGTACGTCTTCGGTCTGTGAAACCTCGAGCCACTTCTGAAAATTCGGGAGAGGGTGCACGTTGTAGTGATACTCGGCCGTGCGCTTCTTTTTCTCTTCTTCGAGAAACTCCTCTCGCTCCTCTTCGGTCATCTCCTCGAGCTTCTTGTCTCGACGTTTCTGCTCTTTCTCATCGAGCTCCGGCAGCGGGTCCATCGCAACGCCGAGGCCCCAGTACGGGCGCGTCCGTAGGACCATCGCCTTGTCGTCTTTCGGCAGGCTAATCACGTTGCGCCGAAACTCGGGTGAGAAGGGGAAGTACTGCTCGGCATTGGAGGTGTAGAGGAGGCCGAGAGTGAGGTCGTGCTTCTTCAGGGCTGCCGCCAACTGCACCATCGTGACGCTTCCGGTCAGGTCGCCGCGGAGCGCGACCACGCGGTTGTTTCGCCACAGGTCGCGGATGAACTCGAACTGCTCTTGATCCGTGAGGAATGAGGCGATCTCGAGCTCTTCGTAGCGCTTCTGGACCTTGTTCAGCCGTGCCCGGATCACACCGCGCGAACTCCTGAAGGTCTTTTTGAGGTCCTTACGGACCTTCTTGTCTTTGAAGTCGGCGTCGATCCAGCCTTCGACCTTCTCCTTCTCTCGCCAGGCCTTGATGAGGGCGTCTGGCTTGTCGACTCGCCGCAGGATGACGCCGTAGATCTCATGAACTCGGCGAATCTCCTCGTCGAAGTCCATCGTGATGATGATGGGAGACTTCGCCCACGCGGCCATCAAATAGTTCTGGTCGGTGCCCACGCCGGAGTAGATCCCGCCGTGGTTGTCGATGTGCTTTTTGTAGAGGTGGTGGAAGTTCTCGTTGGACACCCAGTAGTGGGAGTTTCGGACGAGTTCTTCGGGGTACGGGTCGTACTCGATCGCCTCGAGAGAGTCGCGGACTTCCTGCGGCATGGGCGCGGTGTAGTCCATCGCCAGTTCGGCGACTGTAGGCTCAGGAGCTGCGTCGACCTCGGGCTGTCCGGCGTCTGCTGCGGCGTCGGACGTGGAGTCTTGCGCAGTCGTTTCGGACTGAGCGGTCGACGTCTCCGTCGGCGCCGAAGTGTTGTCCCCCGAGGTCTTCGAGGAGCAGGCAGCGAGGCAAATCGAAAGCGCTGCAATCAGTCGCAGTAGTTTCATAATACAAAGTCCCATTGTGCAGATCGCACGGAGTGTACTCGACGAAACCGCAATCGCGTAAGGGAGGTACACGAAATTTGTGCGGGTAGGTTGCTGCGGCAATCAACTCCAGGACTGCGCCTTCACGAGCACTAGCAGCAGGTGCCGGAATTCTCGGTACTCGCGTCCGCACTGTTGGTCGCATTTCGTATGACCT
>CAYLMO010000035.1:0-13697 GCA_964384605.1 uncultured Bradymonadales bacterium
CGCAGCCACTCTGCGCCATCGAGGGTTATCGGCAGCTCGCCGAAATCGTTGCGAAGTTCGCGCTAACGACATGAAACAACTAGCATTTTAACTCTGCTAGCGACTACTTGTTGCGCCCCTTTGCCTTACCTTTCGAGGCAGCACCGTTGCTCGCGTGAATGCGCTCGACCATCCGCTTTTGGGCAGCCTTGAGCTCTGCTTTCGCAGCTCGCCGGTCACCGCCGTGCGCCTCGAGGATTGCGGCCTTCTCAGCCTTTCGGTCCGCGACAATCGCACGAACTCGCTGTTCTCGATTCTCGGACTTCGCCACGTCAGGGCCCTCGGATTCGACAACTCGCTCCTCCGCCGGATTAACAACCGGCACCTCCGGAACGGTGACCGGCCCTGCCAACTCGGGAGGTTCGAGAGGTTCGATCTCGGGAGTCAGGTCGACCTTTGGAAGCTCAACGGGCGCAAGCTCGGGGAGGGTGTCGGGAATTGTGACCGGACCGGCGACCGGCAGGTGGGGGAGTGATGGAGCGCCAGCCTTGTCCAGTACGGTGCCGAGATCGAGGTCGCGCAAGCGCTCAGCCATGTTGCCCGCATTTCGGAGCCGATCGTCGATCTTCAGCTCAGGCAACGAATCTATGAGATCAAACTCAGGCGCCGAAAGTTGGGTCCCATCTCCAGCGAAAGCTGGGCCAACAGCCCCAGCAGCGAAGAATGCGCCAGCGATCATGGTTACGAAAATGTTCTTGTTCATGGTTCTCTCCGTTCGTTTGGTTGCGAGCGCACTCTCGTGCCCTCAACCACTCCAACGATTGGTTTCTGAAGAGAGTCTTAAGCTCGAAGAAAAAAATCTGATTCTTCATCCGACGAGAACTCGAGCGCTCCGTTTTCGATCGCAAATGTGATCTCTGTCACAAAACTGTCACACGAGCGCACCAGCACTGGCCCAGCGGAACTCTTGCCGCCAATTACAAAGAAATTTCAGCCAGTTAGAGGCGACTCAGGATCCTCACACACCAAACTCCGCAACCCCTCGTAATTACTTCGCGAGCGTGCATTCCTAGACTCCTCGCAGAAGAAAGTTCCAATTCGCCTTTGACCAAAATGTCACCGTTCCGTCACTATCAGAATCGAAGGGACGACGTCCTTACTCGGAAAGTCCGAACCGCAAGGTGAAGATTGGAAGAGAGCCGGAAAGCCGCTTGCGGCGAGCCGGTGGGAGTCAGCCTTCGATGGGTTCTCCGAGCAGTCGCAGGAGCCTGTCGTCGCGAGCCTTAGGGCGCGTGGTCGGCGGATTCGGCGGCGGTGACGACGAGGCCCGCGGTGGAGACCGCATTCGGCTGCTCGAGTCAGTTCGCTGACGAGGTCGGGTGGGTTCGACACCAGTTGTCATCCCTCAGCGCTGAACGCCCTCGTGGCGGTCGCGATGAAGAATGGCAAGGCTGAAGGGTCGATCGTGCTTGTGGACGAACGCTCTCGAACGGCCGCGCACCTCAGCAATGAAGTGTCGCTGGCGGAAAACGGGAGAACGCAGGTTTGAGACCACGCTTGATGAAGCAATTCGCCAAGCGCTCGAACTAGAGACATCGCCAACGAGCTTGCCGAGTCTGATCAACTCGGCGTAGACGCCGGCGCGACGATTGAGCCGAAGCCATCGCCGCCCGAAAACGCTAGTCGTTTTCGGGCGGTTTTTTTTTGCGCTACGCCTATCGTTCCACCATCTGCAGGAAGAAGTACCCGTTCCGCAGCCCCGACGACTGCCCGTCTGGAGTCACGGCGATCATCACCTGGCGAGGCTCGGTGCCATCGTTTTCCAAAGGTACGATCGGGTCAGTGGGACCGTGGAAGTAGGAATCCCATTGGTCTGCGCACGTTCCGGCGCAACCGCCCTCCATGACCTCCACGTTCAGGTTCGCTCCCTCAACTCGCTCCACACGCAGTTCGTACGCCGTGTTGGGTGGAATGGTCGCCGAGTACCAATGCGTGAACCCTTCGGCGAAGACCAACTCGCAGTCCCCGCGACTATCCCCTCCAGCCCCCATGTAACCCCATTCCCTGCCCCCGATCTCGAGCGGAGTCGCATCTGCGCAGCTACTGTTCTCGGCCAGCTCGACCACGCTCGGATTGAACTGAAACGGGTCTTCCGAGCGACTTCCCGCCGCGAGAATGTAGCTTTGAGTCGCGCCGCTGGTATTCACCGGGTTGTAGAGGCACTCACGCACTTCACAACTCTCGTAGGCCACCATCCCCACGCCGTCTACGTGCGTGAGCAACCGGTGGTTCGGTGGAACCTCCACCTCGTAGTAGAGCTGGCGAACCGGGTCCCCTCCGCACAGCGGCGCATGCTCCGAACCCTCGATAGGGTTGCCACGCACCCAATCGTCGCGCTCCAGCCGAGTCGCCGACTCGCACATCGAGTTTCGCGCGAGCGGAATGAACCCCTCAACCCACACACGAAACGCCTCCTCGCGAGAATCCGCGACGCTCACGACGTAGTCCGCGGCCACATCCGCCGTGTTCGCGATCGACACCCAACCCGAACCGTATGGCCCTTCGCAAAACTCTTCGCACGCCTCACGCACCCGAATCCATGGCCCCTGCGAAATCTCGTCGTTCAGATACTCCGCACGAACGCGTGCACTACTCCGCGCCGGCATCCGCACTTTCCAGAAGTGCGTCAGGTTGTTGCCAGGAAAACATCCCGTAAGCGCGCCTGTTCCACCACCCAACGGATTCGAAATCTCCGGCAAATCCCCCGGAGCCAGCGGCTCAGCCTGCTCACAGGTTCCATTGGACGCAATTTCAGCTCGTTCGACGAAGATCTTGAAGCCGCCCCCTTCGCCGAATCCAAGGTTGTTCCGCTCATCAATCGTCAGCGTGTACACACCGGGTTCGAGCCGCGCCTGAATGTTCGCGTTCGCATCACCCGGATGCGAACTCAGCGGCGAGCTACAGAACACATCCGTCGTCTCATCGCCGCAGCCAGACTGCAGCAGCAGAACCGGCGAGAATTCCGTCGTGTGGTAGTCGGCCCAGATTCGTACGTCGGTAGGCTCCTCAATCGCGATCTGATAGCGCCGCTCCAAACCCGCCGACGTCGAACACGGAACCTCATCGACCTCTCCCCTTCCGCTTCGCATACGGCCCTCGATCACCGATGGAACCGAGTAGACCGAGAGCTCGGAATCGCACGCTACCGGGGCCACGGACGGCTCCGCCGACTCCGGACGTTCGAAGTCCTCGATGCCTGGCACATCCCGCACCGGCTCCTCGCCCTCACCGGCCTGTCCGTTCGATTCGACATTGGCCGTAGTGTCTTCGATGTTGACCACCTCTCGGTCGAGGAATTGCCAACCTTCCTCGTCGGATCCACAGCCCACTCCGACGACCACCACACACATCAACAAGCAGAATTGTCGCTTCATCTTTGTCTCCTCTCTGAAGTCGAGAGTGACCGTACCGAGCCCCCTAACCAAAAACTAATGAGTTAATTTGCTACTTCGCATTCAAATTTCTTATATGTAGAATCGTGGCATGACGGAGCCATTCGGAACCCATCTACTGGAAGCGTTCGTGGAGGTTTGCCGGCACGAGAGTGTGTCTGACGCAGCGCGCGCGCTCGGCCGCACCCAGCCTGCGGTTTCGTATCGAATCCGGCAGCTCGAGGAACAGGCGGGTGTGGAGCTTTTCGAGCGTTCCGGTCGCTCGCTCCAGCTGACGCGGCGAGGCGAACTGCTTCTGGAGGAGGCTGAATCCATCCTCGCCCGACTACGGGCCGTCCAGGACGTACTCGCCGGAACGGACGACGTTCCGCGGGGAAGCGTCACCATCGGAACATTTGCCACCGTGGCGCGCCACTATCTGGACGCCGCATTCGGCGACGCAATCGACCGATGGCCAGAAGTGAAATGGAAGGTCGAGATCGGGCTCGTTTCGAACCTCATGCAGCAACTTCGGGACGGTTCCATCGATGTCCTGTATCTGATCGGAGACATCGACGTGCACGGGCTGGAGGTGAAGGAGCTCGAGCCAATTCGCATGTGTCTCGCGGTTCCGCCCGCAATCTGGGACGACGACGCACCACCGCCGGCCGAACTCCTCCAAACACATCGCCTACTGATGTGGCGCGGCCACGCCGACCCCACCTTCACCATGATCGAAAACCGGGCACGCGCACTCGGGCTCATGCATCCGAGCACACCCGAGATTCCAGACATCGACACTTTGAGAAAACTGGCGAAGCGCGGCCTCGGATACACCATCATCCCCGACTACGTTTTCCGAGAAGACGTGGAGCGGGGCGAGCTGCGTTCGTTCCCACTGGAGGGCTTCGAGATACATCTCCCGCTTCGCAGTTACGTCGTCGCCAGACGCTATCAGAGCGCCGCCCTACGCGCGTTCATGGACCTCGTCGAGACGAAGTGAGGGCTCGCACCGAGATCGACATCCCGTTATCATCACGGTCGATCTTGGAGGAAAAATGAATCGAATCTGCTCAATATTGGCTGTGCTCGTCCTGTTGGTTGGTTGCGGTGACTCGGATACTCCCAAGTCGAACAATGGGACATCGCCCAACGCCTCAGACAACTCGACCACGTCGAACGCGACGACCAACAACGTGGCCTCGAACGCCACGACCCCGAACGCCACTACGCCCGCAGAGACAGTTCGGATCGAGTGCGTGAGCGACCTCGTCACAGCCGGTGGAAACTACTATGCACTGACGGCCGAGATTACCGCTGGAGAGGCCCGAATCGAGCTGATCAACTACCTCGCAGCGACGCCGACCTCCGACCCCGTCGAAGAAGCCATCTGGAACGACCAAGTCGCCGCCCAGTTCTCGCCCATTCTGTTCTCGTATCAGACCGAGGATCACTTCCTCGAAGTCTCCAAGATGGCCGACGAGTCGATGTATCGTGGGACGATGTCGGGGGAGACGCAGTTTGGGGATGTCGTGAACGCGACGTGTTGGCCGGTCGATCTCGAGCATCCTGCCAGCTACGACGCGGCGCTCGGTTCCTGCGTCGACGAATCTGGAGAGGCAGCGACGAACGACATTCCGTGGATGGTCGCGCTTCGCACGGGATTCGGTCAGTGCACCCGATTTGAGGGCGACCTCGCAGGCGAGACCGCGGGCGCAACGTTCGACTTCATCGACCTTCGGGGCTCCGACTTCTCCGCGGCAACGCTCGAGCTGACAACCGTGCAGGAGGTCCAACTCGAGGGGGCAGATCTCAGCCAAATCACGCTGACTTCCGCAAGTGTCTCCGGAACGAAAGACGAACACACGGTACTTCCTGCAGATGGCTGCCAGGTCGACGGCGACACCTTCGTTTGCTCCAATTAGAAACGCTCATAGGTGCCGGTGAGGAGAGCGATGGCATCAAGCTCGAATCAGTCCGCCTGCGCCCTGAACGTGTCGGCGACTGTCGCTTCCCATTTCGCTCGGTGCGCGGCGACGTCGATTTTGCCGTCGTCGCCGCTCTTCATGGGCGTCTGAAACGAACCCGCGACGACAGCTCCTTCACCGCCTGGAGCGAAGCGAACGATAGCCTTCATGCCGTCCATGACGTCCATCGAGCACTCCCACTCGGTGCAGGTCCAGTCGTCTCCGCATAGGCCGTAGAGGCTCTCGATGAACGCTGCATGCCCATCGAGCTTCACCGTTTCGAGCACTGCCTTGCACGGCGGCGGCTCAGCCGGCGGGCAGTAAACGCCCCCGCGCACGATGCCCCTTTCGGCGTCGCCAGCCCACATCATTCGGGGCGCCAAGACCTCGAACTCGACGTCGTCCTTCGCGTAAATGTCCACATCGCAAAGGTCGGATTTCCGGGCTCGCCGGACGAGTTGTTCAGCCGCAGGAGCAAGGGAGGAGAATTCGTCTTCGGCAGGCACCTCTTGGGCCACTTCGCCGGCGTCATCACTGGACGCCGACGAGGTTGCCACCGCCGTATTCTCAGCCGATTCGGCGGGTTCAGGAGCGCTCTTCCCATCGCACGCGGAAATGGCGAGCGACATGCTCACGACCGAAAGGAGGAGCGCTCGAGCTCCCGTAGGACGCGACGATCGTGAGTTATGCATGTTTTCCCAAGGTTTTGAGTCGATTGTGCTCGACTCTACTCGGGAATCGCTCGACCGGCGAGCCGGTGATGCCCCTACCCCTTCTTCGGAAGCGGAACGATGCCGTCTTTCGTGGCTCGCGAATGAGCCGGCACGTGGGTCTTGTCTGGCAGTTCGACTCCAGAATCGACGACGGCTCCGAGCCCGAGGAACACGTGGTAGCCCAGCGTGACGTCGTCTCCGATGGTGCATCGGTGATTGATCGAGCAGCGAGCGTTCACGTGCACTCGGCTGCCAATGTTGCACCACAGGCCGATGGCGGTATCGATGCCGATGATGCAGTCATCTCCCACCGAGCTGTCGAGCCCAATCATGCAGCGTTGATCGAAAATTACCGAGCTGCCGATTTTGATTCGGCCGACCTTGATGTGCTTCTGGTCCCGCGAAACCTGATTCGTGCCGAGCAAGATCCCGTCGCCCAGGTACGCATTCTCGCCGATGTCGAGAAGCGGAAGGTCCCGAAGCCACGCGCTCGGATAGATCGTGAAGTTCAGATTCCCAGTGTAGCCGAACGTGCGAAAGAAGAGCTCCTTCAGTTCTGGCTCGGACAGAATCTCGTTCATCGCGCGGCCGTCGTAGACCCAACGACGAAGCTGCTTCGTATACACGAGCCGGTGCTGATACTCCGCATCGTCGCCCCGCCGAAAGTAGCCTGGCTGGATGTTCTCCACGGACTTCACGAATTCAGGGTTGTCGCCCAGAGCGCGCAGCTCTTCCGCAATCTTCATCTTTTTCCCTAGTTTCAGTTTTTGGAGCGCGGACGATAAGCGCGGCCATTCTAGAGTGTCAACGGGAGGTTTTTCTGTTGCGGACCAATCAAGGTGATTTGCACGGCTCATTGCGCCCGACCTGTCGGGTACGCGACACTCCTCTTCCACACAAAAAGGAGAGCCCATGTGGTTCAAGATGACCGAAGCCCCGCTCGAATGGGTCGACCAAGCACCGCGGAAGTTCGTCAACGAAGTGACCATCGACGCCTCGCCAGAAGAGATTTTCGAGGTTTGGGCCGACATCGACCAGTGGCCGAAATGGTTCGCCGACATCCAGCGCGGAGAATGGACAAGCGAAGGTGATCCCGGCGTTGGGTCGACGCGCATCGTCTATCTCGACGACCTGAACGTGAAGGAAACCATCCTCGCCTGGGACCCGGGCGAGCGTTTCGCGTTCTGCATTACCGAGTCGACGCTTCCGTTGGCGGACAAGCTCGTCGAGGACTACCGGCTCACCCCCACTGACGACGGCAAGACTCGCCTCGTCTGGACCGTGGGCTACGAACTTCGATGGTTCGTAAAGCCCCTCTCCTTCATCGTCGTGAAACAGTTTGGCGGCATGTTCAAAGCTGCCGCGCAAGACATGAAGGCGTACATCGAAGCCCACGGTTAGACTTCACAGCCCCATGACCGCTTGACCTCGCCCGGATCGCGTAAACTCTCCAGCCGACCCCTTTCGAGGTATCAAGATGGCTGAAGAGACGATTTGTGTGATCGGCGTGAGTGGCTTCATCGGCAGCAACGTTGCGGCTGAGTTGTTGCGACAGGGATACTCGGTCCGCGGTACGTTGCGAAACCCCGATGCGAAATCCGACTGGCTGAACTCCACGCTGGCACCGCTCGCCAATGCGGAGCGTTCGTTCGAACTCGTCGCGGCCGAACTTCGCGACGAGGCGTCGCTGGAACGCGCCACGCGAGGGTGTTCCGGCATCGTCATGAGCGCTGGAGTCGAACATCAAGAGCCCGAAACGGTCGGTCTGATGCTCGCCGCCGCAAGAAACACGCTGAAAGCCGCAAACGCCAACGACATTCAACGAGTCGTGTTCACGTCGAGCACCGGCTCGTGCAACCCGCCGGGTGACGAGCCAGCGGTCAAGACGGAGCTGGAGCACTGGTCCGACCCCGCGCAGCAAATCTCGGTCGAGAAGTTTTCGCCGGCCGCGAAGACACTGATGGAGCGCCTCGCGCTAGGCATGGGAGAGCGGCTTGGAATCCGGGTCAGCATCTTGAATCCGTCGCTCATTCTGGGTCCGGCACGCCAGCCCGAGACGCCGTCTTCGCTGGCGTTTCTCGCAAAGATACTGCGCGGCGAACGTATGTCCGATCGGGCGCCAAACGGATCGATGTCGATCATCGACGTTCGAGACTTGGCGGCGCTGCACGTCGCGGCCCTCAAGTCATCGGACGCCTCCGGCCGCTATTTCGGCGTGAAGAACAGCTGGCACTGGCAAGACATCCTGGACGCGTTGGAGCGCGCCGTCGAAACGTACGACGCTCCCGTCTGGCCTGAATCAGAGCAGCGGAACGAGCCTACGGGCTACGATTTGTCCCGGCAGTCGACGCTCGGAGTCGAACCGCGCGGACTCGACGACATTCTCGAGGGCGCCGTATCCGAACTCGAGCGCCGCGGTGAGATTGGCTAGGGCGCCCCGAACAAATCGAGAACCGTCTTCCCGACTGGAGACATCTGCTAGTCCGCCCGATGGCCACCGCGCTACCCAACGAGGTTCACATGCCGAGCAAGCCCGACATCAAATCCGTACATTTCGACAGCTTCAAATCTGGACTTCCTTCGATGGAGGGGAAGACCGTCGCGATCACGGGTACGACCTCAGGAACGGGAAAAGTTGCGGCTCGAACCGTGGCCGAGCTGGGCGCGAAAGTGCTCCTGCTCAATCGTCCATCCGAGCGCTCGAAAGAGGCCCTCGCCGAACTGACTGCGGCGTTCCCAGATGCCGAGATTCACGCAGTCGATTGCGACCTTCAGTCGTTCGAATCGGTCAGATCCGGCGCAGCCAAGGTTGCGGAGCTCTGTCCCGAAGGTGTGGACGTTCTGTGCAACAACGCGGGCGTGATGGCGTTGCCAGACCAAGCCACCACCGACGGATACGACGTCCAGATGCAGACCAACCATTTGTCGCACTTCTTGCTTACCGAAGAACTGTGGCCGCTTCTCGACAAGGTCGCCCAGCAGAAAGGTGACGCACGCATCGTGAATCATTCGAGCGTGGCCCGGATGGCGCCCTCGAAGACCCTCAAGGGGAGATACCTCGAGCAACGGGGAGGCGATCTGGGTGGCGACGGCAACGTAATTCACAGCCTGACCTTCACCGGCCCGCGTTGGCTCCGCTACAACCAGTCGAAGTTGGCAAATGCCGCATTCACCGCGGCACTACATCACAAGCTCCAAGCCAGCGGCTCGAACGCAAGAGCGTTGGTGGCCCACCCCGGCCTTGCGAACACCGAGCTGCAACAGACCTCGGTGAAGAAGGGTGGCATGGGCTCGCTCTTCACGTCGGTCTTCATGCGGCTGAGCCAGTCCATGGAAGACGGCGCGATGGGCATTCTGTCGGGGATGTGTCTGCCGGATGCCGAATCTGGCACCTTCTACGGCCCTGGTTCAGGGCCGACCGCGATGAAAGGTCGCGCCGAACCATTCGACCTCGAACCGTTCTATGACAACGCCGAGACCCGAGACCTCCTCTGGACCAAGAGTGAGGAAGCGATCGGAACGACGTTCGACCTCTAAATCTCCGAACACCCCATGTCATCTGGGTATGCGATCGAGACTCTGATACGCTCGCTCCTCGAATGCCAAGCCCGCACCAGGCGTAGACGAGGGGAACATGAAGTACATCGCTGTCTTGCTACCAATCCTATTGCTCGCGGGATGCGCCGAGTTCCCCGACGCTGGCTGTGTTAGCGACTCCGAATGTCGCTTCAATCGAGTTTGTCTTTCGGCCGTCTGCACGGCACCACTCGAAATCGACGACTCGCCCGCTCGGAACAACAACGAACCTTCCGACCAAGATGAACTCCCCGACCCCGGCGCGTTCTCCGTGTTCATCTTCGAAATCGCCGAAGAACCCGCCGCCGGCTACTCGCAGTGCGATTGCGACTTCGGCAACGGCTTTCGATACATCGTCTTTGCGCAGGAAGATGGCACCGCAACTTTGTTCTACGAGGAAGGAATCCTCGGGCACGGGTTCAACCCAACGTCGGAATTCGACGTGGATACTCGGCGGCGAATCGACACCCACTGGGAAGTCGAAGACGAGGCGTTCAACTTCGGTGACTGGCTCGAGTGCAAACTTGGCGACGACGAAGTGGCGCTCGCGTGTGTGGTCACCCGGCCGGTGGTTTCGCCCGCGGTCGAATCGCGCGACATCAGTTTGCGACTCGACAATTCCGCGGGTGCTTTCGCCACCGAACCGAGCGACCCCAGCTACGACGCCTACGTCGCCGTCGAGTAGCCGCTACTCCCCAAGCAAAAACTTCACTTTGATGCTCGCTCGCACTTTGATCTTGCCGAGCGAGAGCGCATCACCGAGGTCCGGGGTCGACGCCTGGTACACGAAGTTGCTCGCCGCGTTTTGCTGCGGAGCGGCGAGTTCCTCGATCGCGACAGCCTTCCCGACGGTTCGACCGAGCGCCGCCACCATCGTCCCCCCCTTCTTTCGCGCGTTCTTCGCAGCTTCGACCTGAGCAGCCTGCAGGTACTTCTCCATCTCGGTGTTGCCGGTCGAGAGCGTGAGCTGGTCGACTCCAACCGAGAAGAGACCCTTCATCGCGCGCTCCAGCTTGCTCGAGTCGTGCAAGATCACGGTCACTTCCCTCGTCACGTTGTAGCCGAGCACTCGGTAGTCTCCGCGAGGTCGGTACCCTTCGGTGACCTTATTCACTCGCACTTCGTCGGCCACGATATAGCGCCGGTCGACGCCGAGCTTCCGCATTTTCTGAAACGCCTTCCGTACGGTCTTTTCGTTGTCCTCCGCAGCATCGTCGAGGTCATCGTCGAACTTCTGAATCGTGGTCCGGATGACAAACTCGTTCGGAACGACCTTCACCTCGGCGTTGCCTACGACTTCAACATGCTCCCGCAAGTCGAGGTCGGCCGCCATCGCGTGTCCGGTCAGCAGGAACACCAGAGTTGCAATCATCATCGTAGTCGCTGTCTTCATCGTTCACTCCTTAGTGTGAGGTTCACGGAGTACGAACGGGAGCGCGTTTCGATGGATCAGCAAAAAGGTTTGTACGGTATTATATGCCTACGCCTTACGCTGGTTGCGACGTTCAGAAGTCGTCGATTCGCTGTACAAGGTCGGGCTGGTCGACGAACAGGTTGCGAGAGTCCTGGAAGTTGACGATGCGCTGATGGCGTCGGCGTTCAGCAGAATCCGGCGGGTCGAGCTCGTGCCACGCTCGAAGCACCCGCTCTTCACCAGGCTCGATGTCTCGGTCGTACTGGATCGCGACGTAGAAGAGCGCTCGAGCGATGTCGCCCTTGATCGAGTGCTGCGGTTCAAACACGACCTCCCCCGCACCGTTGGTGCCGAGTGCCGAACCACCCTCAGCCCACTCTTCGACGCTCACTTCCCCAAACGGGAAGCTCGAGCGTAGGGAGTTCGCGTCGGAACGCGTCGGTCGGAGGTGGTGCAGGTCGCTCTCGGGCCCGCCTTTGCTGCGCGGCCAGAGGTGTTCGGTGTTCATGACGGTGTGGTCTGGCACGCCCCAGGTGCGCATCATCCAGCCCGTGTAGACACACGTCACCTCACCGTCGACTTGGTCGACTTCGGTGAACATGTGCTCGCGCGCCGCGCTGTAGCCCGCTGTGGTGACCCAGCCGTTCTCAGCTTGAATCGCGTCCGCGAGTTCGGAGCCCGAAAGTCCGGGGAATCGATCCAGCCCGCCCACGTTCTGACACGCGTCGCCGGTCGTGTTGCCATCGGCGTCGAGTTGGTCGGTATTGGGCGTGAATGGGCAGTTGTCGTCAGCATCGAAAACGCCATCTGCGTCGGTGTCTTGCTGCGGTTCTGCGGCCATGTCGGCGCAGCCTCCTGCCACACACCGAATCGAGAGCGAAAACTCGCCCGTGTGCTCCGCTCCGTTTTCGACGACGAGCGTGTAGTCGGCCGTGTCGAACAGTTCGAATCCACGATCGACTTCTTCCGGCCGCCACGGAATGTGTGCATCGCCAGTCTCGGGATGCGAGTAGACCAACCGCCGACCGTCTCGAAACAGCTCCAGTCGCGGTTCCCAAGCGGCGTCGCCCAGCGAACGCAACCGAACGACGACCGTGTCTCCCGATTCGGCCGGGATCGTGTACGCACGGCGCTCACCGCCAGCCAAACGCCCGTCGACCTCGATCGAACCGAACGTGATGTCGAGCCGCTCCACCGCCTCGCACTGGGCGCTGCAGGCCTCGACGGCGTCGCACTCTTCTACTGCCTGCACGACCCCATCCCCACAGAAGCCCACGAACCCTCGTGCCTCGGCGTACTCGGCGATTCGACCAAACGAAACGAGGCCGACGTAGGGCACCGCGTCGAGCTCCTCGAGCGTCTCGAATGGACGCGCAGCAACGATGTTCTTCGCCGCAGTCGAGTAGAGTCGAATGTCGTCGTCGAGCGTCTCCACCGAGACCGTGTTCACCACCTCCAGCATGCCGGCTGCGAGGTACGGGTCTTCGCTAAATCCGAATCGGTCGGCCCGCCCGTCGCACGTCACACACTCCGACTTCGGGTCCGACTCATCGTCGGCATCGAATCCAAGACAGCCTGTTGCGAGGAAGGCGAGCGTGATGGCAAGGAGCGTGCGCATTGTGTTCTCGTCGAGAGCATTCGTGGACGAATGCACTCTCTCGACACCACGCGTCTAGCACCACTGAAAGGGTCTGAAGGAGTCTGAACATCTCCCGACCACCCCGTTCGACGGTGCTCGATAAACCAGGCTCAGAAGCCGATCCATCGGTCATTGAACGCATCCATCTGAGGTGATGCGCCGGGGTCATCTGGGCCGGGGAAAGTCCGAGCTGGCCCAAGGTAGGTCACGCAGATGCCCGGGCGAACGTTCGTGTTCGCAGTCCGCAACACCGATACCGCGCCCGACGGATTCTCGACTTGATGGCAAATCTTCTCGCCGCCACAGGCGAATCCGCCCGGAAGCACGCGGCCACCGAATTTTACCAGCTTTCCGTAGTCGGCCACACGAACACCCCGCGACGACACGTCGGTGTAGGGCACTCGGTTGTTCGAGCTGTTCACCGTCCAACCGGTGAGTTCGGTGATCTCGGCGTGACCCTCGAAGTTCGCGACTTCGGTCACCGTGAACGACACACGCTGGCCAACCTTGACCGTCGTCGGCACGTCGTTGAACAAGAACACGATGATCTCGCCACTCGCGTCAGCGAGCCAGAACCAACGGTTGTCGTTCAAGTCGCCGCTCGTCGCGATGACCAGGGCGTTCGTCACGGAGATTCCGTTCGGCAACGCAGCAATCGTATCATCTTCAGGCGTGAGTGGGTCGTCCACGGTCGCGGTCGGTACGGCGGCGAGGACTTGGCCGAGATCGTTGCCGACGAAGGTATTGCTGGTCGTCGGGATGCCACCGTCATGCGCACCAATGCCGCCGATCTGGCCGAAGAAGTTCGGATCGGTGTTGCAGGGCGACATGTTGTTTCCGGTCGTGTTGTTTCCGGTCGTCGAGTTATTGCCGGTGGTGTTGTTTCCGGTCGTCGTGTTGTTGCCCGTGGAGTTGTTTCCGGTCATCGCGTTGTTCCCGGTCATCGCGTTGTTTCCGGTCATCGCGTTGTTTCCGGTC
>CAYLMO010000035.1:13797-50403 GCA_964384605.1 uncultured Bradymonadales bacterium
CATCGCGTTGTTCCCGGTCATCGCGTTGTTTCCGGTCATCGCGTTGTTTCCGGTCATCGCGTTGTTTCCGGTCGTCGCGTTGTTCCCGGTCATCGCGTTGGCGGTCGTACCGTTGTTGGCGGTCGTCGCATTGTTCGTCGTGATGTCGATGCAACGTTTCGTCGCCTGGTCATAGGTCTGGCCCACCGGACAGAACGAGCCGCTCGACTTCGGCGAATCATCGCCGCACGCCGCCACGACCAACGCTACGAACACAAAGTATGGTGCGAACTTCATTTTTTCTTCTCACAACACGGGGAGTGCCTTCTAACGACGCTACCATCGCGGATACGCCATCGTGGATCGACTGAAAACCCCTGAAAAGTCTCAGTCGCTGGCAGCAGGAACGACCTCGAGCGTACGCGTATACAGGCCGAGATAGATGCGACCGGTGGTCTCGGCCGCCCGATTCCTCGTCGAAAGCCACATCATTCCGTAGTGCTCGCTGCTCGCCGTTCCCCCACTGGAATCCAACCCGGCTTCCTCGACCGCCCCTTCGATCAGCTGGTCGGCCTCTTCGTCGGTGAGCGGGTCGGAGGCTCCAGGAATGAACTTCACCGAAACGCGGTCGTAGTCGATTCGCTCGATTCGGTAGGTGGTGTCGCCAAAGCTGCCCTCCCCTACCAATCGCTCGTCGCTGTCGGCGCGTATCTCGATCTCCTCGGACTCCCCTGCGCTCGAGAGCAGAAACGACCACATCGCGACCGCAGTATTCTTGCCGTGCTTGTGCCGGCGTTGGGTCCATTTCACGGTGAGTCCACCCGCGTAGGTAGTCTCCTCCTCAAAGCCAATCTCGACGATCTCTGACGCCAGCTCCGGTGCGGCGTCGGCTTCCGCCGTCGCAGTGTCTGGAGTTCCCGCATCCACGACTTCGTTCGAGGTCGTATCAATCTTGGGCTCCACGGTCTCGGGCGTCTTGCACCCCAGCCCAATGAAGACCAACACGACCGCTAGTATTCGTCTCGACATCGCGTTCTCAGATGGTGTTTGAGCACCCAGCATACACGGCCATTGCGCACCGCTCACGCACAACGACTGTTGCCGGGCATGCCGGCGTCCCGTATCACGTTAGAAGGCATAGATAGGAGACTCACTCATGAACCGAATCGCACTCGCAGCCTTGCTGTTGAGCGTCGTGATGTTTTCGAGCTGTACGCTCGTGACCGATTTCGACGAGTGTTCGAGCGACGCAGACTGCTCGAGCGGCGCTTGCGTCGACGGCCTGTGCGAAGGCCCTGCGGGATGCACGGTTCACGACGATTGTCGTACGGAGTCCAATCCGACCGCGCTCTGCATCGCCAACGCGTGCCGCACACTCGACGAATCGCTTTGCCAGGCTGACGAGCGACTCGAAACTTCGGACGCACCGCTCCTGCACTTCGGCATGCTCATGCCGCTGACCGGTCGAAACGGACCCAAAGGTGCCGTCACTCGCGACGGCGCCATGGTCGGACTCAACCGAGTCAATCAGGTGCACGGCGGCGTCGCCCAGCGCGACGTGTCGCTCATCTCCTGCGACACGCTGAGTGACCCAGCCCAAGCGACCGCCGCCGCTGACCATCTCGTCAACGATCTGGGCATCCGGGTCGTACTCGGGGCTCTACTCTCCGACGCCACGATCGATGTCGCCCGCGGAGTCACAATCGACGCCGGCGCCCTCCTCATCTCGCCCGCATCCACAAGCCCAATCATCACCGACCTCGACGACAACGACCTCGTCTGGCGCACCGTCCCCTCCGACATCCGACAGGGCAAAGCTCTGGCCCAAATCGTCGCCAGCGGCGAGTACGGTCAAGTGGCCGTCATGTTCAGCAACAACAACTATGGCAACGGCCTCTTCAACGTGATGCAGACCGAACTCTCGGCCTCCAACCCCGAGCTGCTCGACGACACGCGCTTCCAGACGATCTCCTACGAGGTCACCCAGGGCGCGCTCGAAGCCGACGCACTTCTCGAGCGCGCACAGCGCCTGTTCGAGACCGAGGGCTATCAGCCCGACGCCATCTTCATTCTCGGGTCCGCTGAATCTCAGAACATCATCCGCTCGCTCGATGAAACCTACTTCGGCGCGCTCGATGAAGCCGACCGACCAATCTGGATTCTCACCGATGGGGGCCGTGACGCTGGCCTCTTCGACACTACGTTCCGCGACATCTGGCCCCGCATCATCGGCACTTCGCCTCAGGAGGTCGACACCCCGGCAACCACGACGTTCGAGACGTTCTTCGAGGCGGAATCCAACACCGAGCTCGAGTTCGCACCATTCGCGGACAACGCGTTCGACGCGGCATTCATTGCGGCATTGGTGGTCGGTGCATCAGCGGACCCAGTCGCTCCGACGCCTGAAGAGTTCGCAGCCGGCATGAAGCTCGTCTCGGCTGGCGAACCCTACGTGGCGACCGACCCGTTCGGACCGGCCGCCGAGGCAATCGCCGCGGGCACCGGAATCGACTACGTCGGCGCAAGTGGTGACGTGCAGTTCGACCCCGAAACTGGCGATGTGAACAGCGCCATCGAAGGATGGGCGATCAACGGCGAGAGCCGTTCGTTCGACTCGACCGGCATCCTGGTCGAAGCCGACTAACCTAGAACATGATCGTCGGACCGAGTTCGATGGCCCAGGTCAAATGGTCCGAGCGAACTCGGATTGTCTCCAGCGGCCCATCGTACAGGCGTGTTTCGTCGAACTGGGTGTAGTCGACACCGCGGTAGCCAATTCGGCCCCCAATATAGCCACCGAGCATC
The DNA here is from genome assembly GCA_964384605.1 of uncultured Bradymonadales bacterium. Classification (GTDB taxonomy): domain Bacteria; phylum Myxococcota_A; class Bradymonadia; order Bradymonadales; family Bradymonadaceae; genus CAYLMO01. The sequence continues at coordinate 16,582 of CAYLMO010000035.1, forward strand.
CCAAACACTCGGAACTCCGCCGACGGAGCCAGCTCCACGAACGGATTGACGTTGCCGTAGTCATGCCAGCCGTTCCCTCCGCGTAACTCCAATCGAGCATTCCAGTCTTTCGCGGTGCGCCACGCCCGCAGCGCCACGCCGGTGTCGAACGGCCCATGATTCACGCGTTCGCCACCAAATCGAGGGAATGTGAACGAGATAGCGAGGTACGCCCCGGCACCAAAGCGAAACGAACCTGCTTTCGCGATGCGTGGGCCAAACGACCCCTCAAACGCTCGAACCCACCCAGGCTGTTCTTCCTCGGGATTCAACCCATCGAACAGAAAGAAGTCCTCGCTCCCGCCAGCGAGATACTTGATCGCCGAAGCTATCCCGTCGACGAGCACGATCGGCATCGGCGTCGACCCATCGATCCAAAACCAGTCGTGCTCGAACGCTACACCGACTTCGAGATAGAGCAGTCGTCCAAACGTCGGGCCCGGTTCGGAGTCCGTGAGGTCGCTGAGCTCGAGTGGGAAGCGCAGAGCAGCGCTCGCTTCTTCAGCCGTGGCATCATCGGTCAGGGCGAGGCTGACCAGAAACGCCATGAGTGTCGTGAGCAGCTTAGTCCGCACAGCAGAAGGCTCCTCCGAGCTGGGTCGAAGCGAGTTCAACGCTCCAGTAGGCGTCGTTTCCGGCTTCTTCGGTTCCCACGAACGTGCATGCCGCGCCCGCCCGGACGCCCACGTAGAGCGACTCCGACGAGATTCGCACGGCATTCACGCAGCTGAACGCGAGATTTACGTCGCCGCCCGTCGCCGTCGACGTGCACTCGCTGCAGACTCCATCGCTCGGCGCTTGTGGGTCGGCACCATCGCGCACGCACGACGCCAGCCACAGGTTGGACATGTCGACCGCGGGCGGTTCCATCGCCGCATACTGAGCTCGATATTCGGTAGCGGTGCACATGTGCCAGCCAGCCCCGCACAATGCCTGCGCATCGCACTGGTTCACTGCATCGGCAGGCCCAGTACAGGCGACGATTGCGCCGTCTACGCCGACCGTGCGGGTGAAGCCAGACGCACACCCTTCCGACGTTCCGGCATCCTGCATACCGCTGTCGCCCGAGCCCGCATCTTCGCCGCCAGCATCTTCCTGGCCGCTCATATCAGCCTCGGCGCCAGTGTCTTCCTCGCCGCTAGCGTCCAGGTCATTGTTGTTCGCCGAGCCAGTGTCGGGTTCTCCCGAATCCTGCACGTCGATCACACCCGAGTCCGATCCGCCTGCGTCGGCGTCTTCACCTGCCTCATCAGAACCACAAGCCACCACGAGGAGGCTCAACATCAAGATCCACCAGCGCATCTACTTCCCTTTGTGTCAGTCGGTCAGGCCGGCGCCGATGCGCTCACCTTGACCAAGAAATTTCGGTGTCGGTTCTTCTGCCCGATCCGCTCCCAGGAGGGTTCGAGCACCTCGAGCAGCCGCAACGCGCGGTCGGGCTTGCCGTTGGACGCGGCTTTGTAGCCGGTCTGCTCGAGCAAGTCGACGATATCGAACTCGACGGAGTTGAGTTCGAGAAACTCGTCGACCATGCCGTCCCAGAACGTGTCGAACTCCACCCATCGCCCCGCGTTGGCCGCCAGGTACAAACGCGTCACTCGCCGGAAGAACTTGTATCGCGCGTCCGAGGGGCTTGTTCGGTCGAACCTGTCGAGCCACTGGCGAGCCTGAGGGATATCCCCCCTCGCAATCTCGACCAGCGCGAGGTTTGCAAGCGCACGCCCCGGGCCCCGGCCATCGCCACGGGAACTCTTCTCTTCGCCGTAAATCTCGAGATAGATGCGGCGCGCATCTTCGAGTCGGCCGGCAAGTCGCAACGTGTCGGCGAGAGACGACGAAACTTCACGTTCCTTTCGACGATTGCCTGCGGCTGCGAATCGTCGCATCGACGCCCGCAACATCGGCTCGGCTCGCGTCAGATCGCGTCGCGAAAGCGCAACCCATCCGAGGCCGTACTCACATCCCGCGATCCCCTCCTGGTCGTTTCTCGACCGGAAGACGCGTTCGGCCAGTTGATAGTAGTGCTCGGCGTCGTCGATATGACCCATGAACGCGAGCGTCTGCGCATGATGCAGATGCATCTCGGCGCTCACCTGCAAGCGATGGCTGTGCGCGAGGTCGAACCCCACTTCCATCTGTTCGCGAGCCTCATGGAATTTGTTGGCCCGGTAGGCCATCTGCGAGCCGACGTAGTGTGCGCGAACCAGTAGCGCCCACTCCGCAAATTCCGACGCCGCCGTTCTCGCCTTCTCCAGCAACGAAGCGGCCTTTGGGTCGCCGCGTCGGCCCAGCACGTCAGCGTACTCGATCTCGCCGAGCACCACGTGGCGAGGGTGAACGTTCGCTTTGGTCGCGACCTTCAGATAGAGCGAAATCGCGGCTTCGGCGGCCGCGATTTCACCGCGCATCACGAGGCGTCGCGCGCCACCGAACAATGGCCCGAGCGCCTCTTCATATCTCTCGGCCTCGGCCAGGTGGCGCCCGATTCGTGCGAGCATCGCTGGCGATGGCTGCTGCTCGAGTTCTTGCAGAGCGTTGGCGATTCCCGAATGCGCCGCCTGAATCCTCCCCGCCTCGCGAGCCCGACGTTCGAGCGAGGCGCGGAGCATGCCGTGTACGAACGACCATCCCGCCTCGTTCCGGTTGGCGAGCCGCTGCTCGATCATGTCGTCCATCAGCTCTTCGCTGGGGCGAATGCCGTAGTGGAAGCAGGCGCGCAGCCAGGTCACTTCATCGATCTCGCCGCCCATCAGCGCCGCGACCTCGAGTGCCTCGCCGTCCGGCTCATTTTTGCCGGCCAACAGGCGATTCAATCGGTTCGACCACACCGAATGCAGGTCATCGGGCGGCTCCAACGTAGCCCCGCGAGCCAGACCGAACTTGCCGTTGTCGTCAACGAGCAGCCCGCGCTCTACCCAGTTTCCGACCATCTGAACCGCGAAGAGCGGATTGCCCTGCACGCTCTGCGCGAGCTTGCGAATCAGGGACGAATCCAGATTCAAGATTCGCCCGAGGAGCCGCTCGATCTCGCGGTTCGTCAGCGGTCCGAGCTCGATGCGCTCCGCGTCTTTCCAGAACCAGGCGAGGGCAAGCGGGGTACCACCGCGCTCGATGAGTGCGTCGGTCTGGACCGTCGCGATCCACATCACGGGCAGACCGTGCGCGGCGATCGACTTCACCATCCCGCTCGACCCGTCGGCCCACTGCCAGTCGTCCATCCAGACGATGAGCGGACGCTCGTCGGACCAGCGTTGGAACACCTCGGCGACCGCTTCTTCGAGATTCTCCGCAGCGCTCGCGCCCTCCTGTTCGCTGCCATCAGCCAAGAATGCCGCGGTGAGTGTGTCGACAGCCCACTCCGGCAATTCCTCGCGGTCACAGAACAGCTCTTGGAGCCGCTGCTTTGTTTTGTCCTGCGGCAGTCCGTTGCAACGCAGCTCCAGCATCAGTGCGTGCACGAGCGCCTGGTCGTACTGATTTCGCTCGGTGTGTTCCACTCGGAACACACGAGCACATCCGACCTCGACAGCACGCTCGCAGAGCGCCTCGATCAGGCGGCTCTTGCCGGTGCCCGTCGGCCCTTCGACCAAGAATCCGCGCGGCTTTCCTCCGTGAAACAGGTCGTGCAGCCGCGCCCAGAGGAGGTCGATTGCCCGCTCGCGACCGATGAACGGAATCGTCCGAAGCCCGAAGAGCGATGGCGAAGTCGGCAGCACAGAACGTTTGAACGGACGCTCCCATGCAAGCGGCATCGGCGGCACGTCCCCACGCCGTTCCTTCATCGTTCGGCTCGGCCGAATCGGTGGCGGCTGCCTGCCCTTCAGAGCCACGTTCATCGTGTCGGCAATCTTGGCCGACGATGTTCTTCCGACGCCGGTGGAGCGGCGGAACTGCCCCATTTCGCTCGACGTCCGCTCGAGCCCGTAGAGCGACTCGTCGTTGCACTGATTCAACGCGTGGAGCGCATCGGCCGCCATTGGGAATCGATCGCGAGGCGACTTTTCGAGCAGCCTCCGCAAGAGCTTCTCCAGGCTCGGCGGCATCGGCGAGACTGGGTTGAATGAGCCCGGGTCCTCGTACATGTGCTGCTGGGCGAGCTGAAGCAGTGCCTTGCCCGGAAACGGCGGCTGCCCGGTCGCGAGCGTCCACCCCAAGCACCCCACCGCATACAAGTCGGTCGACGGACCGTACTCTCGCCACGCCCCACCAAACTGCTCGGGCGGCATGAACTCCGGCGTTCCGACTGCGAATTCATGGACGCCCGAGTTCTCGGCATCGATCGTATGCGAGATTCCGAAATCGGTGAGCTTCCAGGTCGTTTTGGGCCCTTCGTGGAAGGCCAGAACGTTGTCGGGTTTGATGTCGCGGTGGATGAGCCCGCGGCTGTGCGCGTGGGCCAGGGCTTCGAGCACGGAGCTGAGGACGTCGAAGAGCTCGGACCACTTCAGCGGCCGCCGGCTGAGGATGTGGCCGAGCGACTCCTGCGCGAGCTCCATCACGATGAAAGAGCCCTCGTCGATTCGACCGTAGTCGTGCACGAGCGCAACGTTGGGGTGCTCGAGGGTGGCCATCGCCTGAACTTCCCGACGGACCGCGGCCTCGAACTGCTCGTCGGCGAGGTGCGGCGCAGAGAGAATCTTGACGGCAAGCTTGCGGCCGGACCGAGTGTCCACCGCCTTCCACACCTCTCCCATGCCCCCCCGTCCAAGCGCCGTCTCGAGACGGTACTCAGAGCTTCCGACGACGGTCTTCATCTCCTCACCGAGCTTTTCGTAGACCCTGTAAGACAATACCGTACCCTCGTTTGGCCTTCACGGCCAAAATCTCCCATTCAGAACAACTTGATAGGTCTCGTCGAATCATCCCCAATTCGGCAAACCACCCGATCGCCCATCGACCCAATGGGCCGATACCTTGAAAGACGCCGATCCACGCGCACGAGTTCCAAAATCCCCTGCAGAGTCGCCGGAATCCGGAAATACGGTGCCAACTTTTCTGTTTTGCGGTACAACCGAATCACCGACCCGCGAACGAGATTGGGATGTCACACGTCAACGTCGAGCGATACGGCGAAGGTCCCCGTATCTACATGGGCTTCCACGGTTTTGGAGGCGAGCATAAGAAGTCGTTTTCTCGGCTGTTCGAGTACATGCCGGACGACGTTAGTTTCTACGGCGTAGACCTACCGGGGCTCGGCGGATCTGGAGAGCCGGTGACGTGGTCGTACGAGCACGTGAGTGACCTGCTCGCACGCGAAGTCGACCGCGTCAGCGAGGGCGAGCCCGTCACGTTGGTAGGTAGCTGCAGCGGCAGCTATCACGCGCTCGAGATGGCCATGCGACGGCCCGAACTTGCCGGCCGTATCGCGATTGTCGAGCCATTCGCCTACTTCCCCTGGTTCTTCAACGCCTTCATGAATCCGATGTTCGGCCGCCCGCTCTACAACCTCGTCTTCGCGAGCAAGTTCGGGCAGAAGGTCACGCAGATGGGACTCCAGCGTCAGGGCATCGCCAACGACTACGACGTCATGGGCGCATACTCCAAAGAGGCCGCCCATAACGCCTACCGCTACCTCGAGTTCTACCGAGAATGTGAGGAGCGCGGCACCGACGTGTTCAAAATCATCGACACCGAAGTCCTGCTCGTGCACGGCAACGACACGTTCGCCGACGTCATCAAGTCCGTCGACATCTGGGCATCCCTCTGGGACGAAGTCGAAATCGTCGCGCTGTCGGACGTCGGACACCAGGTCACGCAAGAGGCACCCGAACGATTGGCCGCCGTACTCTTTGGCAACGCCGACGAGCGCGAACAGGCCGCCCGAGGCGAGATCGACTACGCATCCGCGGCCGGATAACCCCTTCCTTCGAGATAGGAACCACACATGATCTTCGACGTCATTCCACGATTCTTCGAGAACCTCACCAAGCGAAAGTTCAATCAGGAACAGCTCGAGGGGATGCTCGACGTCATCACGTTCGTCATGGTCTCCGACGGCGTAACGGCCACCGAAGAGCGGGAAGAACTCGAACGCGCAATCAGCGGCGTGCGCTGGGAAGGCACGGGCACGGTCGAAGGGTACGTCGCCGACGCGGAACGCCGCCTCAAGGACTCTTCGAACCCGCCCGACTTCCTGCAGCGCGCCGCCTCGGCCATCACCGAGGATTGGATGCAAGACGAGGTCTACTACCTCGCCGCCCGCATGGCCGGCGCCGACAAACAGATCGTGGCTGAAGAGACGACGTTCCTGCACCATCTGACCGCTGCGTTCGGCATCGAAGGCACGCGCCTTCGACTGATCACGCGTCGACTCATCGACGAAGATCACGCCTGAACTCGCGCCCGCAACGCCTCTCTGGGCCGCGTCGAGCGCCCTTTTGCATTGAACCCGTGCTTGCGCTTTGTGTTCACGCGGGCCTATGCTCCCGCGTCCAGCAAACTATTACTGTTTTTACGAGTTTGAGATGGTGGAAGAAGAAGCAGGATTGGAACCAGAAGAGCAGCCGATTCGCCACTTCACGATCACGCACGGCGACATCACGCTCCTTCAGCTCAACGACGGCGCGATTGTGAATCCGTCGAACACCGGGCTGATCCTCGGCAGCGGCGTCAGCGAGCAAATCGCTCGACGAGCTGGACCGATGTTCCAGCAAAAACTGCACACCGCACGAAGCGCGCTCTACCAAAACAAGCTCGACCTTGGCCGCGCATTCGACACCGAGGCAGGCCAGCTCAACGCGAAGCGGCTCATTCACGTCTCGATCGTCGGCCGCAAGAAAGCCGACCGAGCGCTGATCACCGACGCCATTCTGAACGTCTACGATCTCGCCGAACAGCTCGAGATGCCGGTCATCGCGTTCCCTGCGCTCGGCGTCGGTGTCGCGAAGTTCCCGCTCGAAGACTTCCTGGAGCTCTTCTGGCAAATCACGCTCGAAGAACTCCCCCGCTCGGAATCACTCGAACACGTGATTCTGTGCCTCTACGATGAGAACGAGTTCAACGTCGCTCGAGAACTCGCCGAAAAGAACGCCGACAGCATTCCCGAATCGATCCAGCTGGAGATCGCCGAGGGGTCGATGTGGACCACCCTCTAGAATCGATGGTGACCCGGCATGGAAACTACCCAACGACTTGTCGGTAGCGGCCGCGGAAAGCTGATCCTGTTCGGCGAACACGCGGTCGTCTACGAACAACCTGCAATCGTCGCCTCGCTCTCGCGTGGCGCGAACGCATGGGTGAGCCTCGACACCAAACAGTCGATCAAGATCGTCGATGGTATGTCGGGCGAAGTCTTCGCCGAGACCACCCCCGACGCCGAGGGAGACGGCCTACAGCGCGCGTTTCACTCGATGCTCCAGGTCTTCGAGGTCAACGCCCCCGCTCGGGTCGTGGCCAACATGAACATTCCAATTGGCGCCGGCCTCGGCAGCTCCGCGGCACTCGCCGCAGCAGTCTCGCGCGCGCTGGCCGAGTTCGTCGGCACTCAGTCTGACACCGCTCGAATCGAGCGCGCAGTCGCGCTCAGCGAGAACGTGTTCCATGGGAAAGCCTCGGGCATCGACCAGGCAGCAGCACTCGGTGGAGGCGTGTTCCTTTATCAGAACCGTGGCGACGGCAAGGCCATCCGGCAGCTCGAGGTCATGCCGGTACGCGTCGCGGTCTGTCAGGCCGACAAACCCGCGTCGACCGCCGGCGAAGTCGGACGCGTCGCTGAACTGCACGAGCGCCACCCCAAGCGCACGAAACAGATCGACCACGTCATCGGCGACATCAGCCGAGACGCCGCGAAGTCCCTGCTCGAAGGCGATTGGGATGCGGTCGGCGAGCTGATGAATTTCAACCAAGGATTGCTCTACTCGCTCGGCTGCTCGACTGGGCCGATCGAAGCCGCATGCTTCGTGGCCCGAGAAGCGGGCGCGCTTGGCGCAAAGCTCACCGGCGCCGGAGGCGGCGGATGCGTCTTCGCACTCGCCCCCGACAACGCGGACACGATCGTCGAAGCATGGCGAGCCGAGGGATGGACCGCTTTCTCGGTCGACATCCCTTAACCGTCCCTCTCGTGCAGTATCCATCATGAGTATGTTCGAAAATCGCGTCGCCAAGCGGTACCGCCATGTGCGGAAGTGGGCCGATCGATGGCCGACCAACGCCTTTCGCGTATACGATTGGGACATCCCCGAGTGGCCCTGGCTCATCGATGTCTACGGCGACGCAGCGCACGTTCAGGAGTTCGTCCGGCGAAACATGACCGACGAAGAGCGCGAAGAACAACGTGCTCACGTCATCGACGTCGTCTCGCGGGTCATCGAAATCGACCCCGATCGAGTGCGCATCAAGCAGCGGGTTCGCCAAAAGGGCGACGCGCAATACGAGAAACAAGACGACGACGGCACGCGATTCGAAGTGTTCGAGGGCGACCTGAAGTTCATCGTCGACCTCGACCAGTACCTCGATACCGGCCTGTTCCTAGACCATCGTGAAACGCGTCGACTCGTTGCCCGAGAAGTTCGACAGCTCGCCAAGCGGCTCGACCGCAAGCCACGGGTGCTCAACCTGTTCGCGTACACCGGGGCTTTCAGCGTCTGGGCCGCCCACGCCGGGGCCGAAGTCACTACCTGCGACCTGTCGAACACCTACATCGACTGGGCCGAGGAAAACTTCCGAATCAACGGTATCGACCCCGCCGAGCACCGCTTCGAACGCACCGATGTCACTCGGTGGCTCAGCCAAGAATTCCGACGTTCTCAGGAACGTTGGGACATCGCGATTCTGGACCCGCCCACGTTCTCACGCTCCAAGAAGATGGAGCGCGACATGGACATCCAGCGCGACCATGTGGACCTGATCAACGAAACCACGCAGCTTCTCCTCCCCGGCCGACACCTCTACTTCTCGACGAACTTCCGCAACTTCGACATGAAGCGCGGACCGATCGAGGCCGACCGAATCGAGGAGATCACGTACAAGACGATCCCCGAAGATTTCCGCGAGGGAATCCACCGCTGCTGGATCATTCATACGCTCACGCGTGACGGAGACCCGAGAAAGCACCGATGAAGCGACCGAGCGCCGAGCTCGTCCTCAACGCCTATGCGCAGGGGATCTTTCCGATGGCCCATTCCGACGAGGACTGGTCCGTCTACTGGTACGCTCCCGATCCCCGCTGCATCATTCCGCTCGACGAATTCCACGTCTCGCGCTCACTGAAGCGCACCATCCGCAAAGAGGTTTTCGAAGTCCGCTTCGACACGGCGTTCGCCGACGTCATGGCGGCCTGCGCCGAACCGCGTGGCGACGGTCACGGCACCTGGATGTCGCCTGGAATCATGGACGTCTTCATGGAGCTCCACGAGCTCGGATTCGCTCACTCCATCGAGACGTGGAAAGACGGCGAACTCGCAGGCGGACTGTATGGATTGGCACTCGGCGGGCTGTTCGCCGGCGAGTCGATGTTTCACCGGGTCACCGATGCCTCCAAAGTCGCACTCTGGGCGACCGTGGAGCGCATGAAAGAACGCCGCTTCACACTCTTCGACGTGCAGTTCCGGACCGACCATCTGGCCCGATTCGGCGCAAAAGAAATCCCGCGCGACGAGTACGAAAAACTCGTCGCGCAGGCGGTGCGCCACTTCCGAAAGTTCAACTAGTCTGGGTGGGTCATCTCGGCCGGCTTCACAGCCGCGTCGAACTCCTCGCCCGTCATGAAGCCCAGCTCCTGAATTGCTTCGCGCAGGGTCGACTCTTCCTCGTACGCTTTCTTCGCCACTTTGGCCGCCTTGTCGTAGCCGATGTGGGTGTTGAGCGCGGTCACCAGCATGAGCGACTTGTTCAGGTTCTCCTCGATCTTCTTGCGATTCGGCTCGATGCCGACCACGCAATTGTCGGTGAACGAGTCACATGCGGTCGCAAGTAGCTTCGTCGACTCGAGGATGTTGTGGGCGAGCATCGGCTTGTAGACGTTGAGCTCGAAATTGCCCGAGGCGGCCGCGAACGTGACGGCCGCGTTGTTGCCGAAGATCTGCGCGCAGACCATGGTCATCGCCTCAGCCTGCGTCGGGTTCACCTTGCCCGGCATGATCGAGCTACCCGGCTCGTTCGCCGGGATGATCAGCTCGCCGATGCCGCAGCGCGGGCCACTCGCCAACCATCGAACGTCGTTCGCAATCTTGTTCAGCGAGGTGGCGAGGGTGTTGAGCGCGCCATGCGCCTCGATGATCGCCTCTTTCCCTGCGAGGAGCGCAAACTTGTTGGGCGCCGCCTTGAATGGGAAGCCGGTCTTCGCGGCGAGCGTCTCGGCGACCTTTTCGGGATAGCCCACTTTCGTGTTCAGGCCCGTACCCACTGCGGTTCCGCCAATCGCGAGGTCGTACAGAAGTACGAGCGAATCGCGGATTGCCATGAGGCTGTAGTCGAGCTGGGCCGCATACCCGGAGAACTCCTGGCCAAGCGTGAGGGGCGTCGCGTCCATCAGGTGCGTCCGACCAATCTTCACGATGTCGTCGAACTCTTCAGCCTTGGCCTGCAGCGCATCGCGCAGCTTTTCGACCGCAGGGACCAGCACGCCCTGAATCTGGTCGACGGCTGCAACGTGGATTGCGGTCGGGAACGAGTCGTTCGTCGACTGCGACTTGTTCACGTCGTCGTTGGGGTGAATCGGCTTTCGAGAACCCAACTCGCCGCCGAGGATTTCGATCGCACGATTCGCGATGACCTCGTTGGTATTCATGTTCGTCTGGGTGCCCGAACCGGTCTGCCAGACGACGAGCGGGAAGTGATCATCGAGCTTGCCTTCGATCACTTCGGTCGCCGCTTTCTGGATGGCGTCCTTCTTCTCGTCGGGCAAAAGTCCCAGCGAGTTGTTGGCTTCGGCACAGGCGTACTTCACCAGCCCGAGCGCCTTGATCATTGGGCGCTGCATCGTGTGGCCGCCGATCTTGAAATTCTGAAGCGATCGCTGGGTCTGAGCGCCCCAGTAGCGGTCGCTCGGCACTTCAAGTGCGCCCATGCTGTCGTGTTCCGTACGCGTAGACATCCTGACTCTCCCGTTCATTCGTTGGTGCAAATTAGCTGGTCGGACGAATAGATCATTCGACGAAAGCGGTAAAGGTTACGAGGCCCAAACTGGTAACGAACTGCCCCGCCCCGCATCCTAAGGGCAGTGCGAATCTCCCTGGATGAGCCATGGCGAACGACTGGAATGCTGACGACCCCGCGAAGGCGGCCCCTACCGACGGATGGGTCGAAGATGCGGACCATGAGGAACTGGTGCGCGAAGCTCCAGACGCTCCCCTCGTCCCTACCCGAGCAGATGCGCCCGTGCCGCGTGCAGACGACGAGCTGTGGACGACCAAGAACGACGCGCCAAAGTCGGCCTCCGGGTTGTCACTTCCGGTCGCGCCAGGGGCTCCTGTGCCGAAGCGAAAACCGGAGCCTTTGTCCGACATCGACTCCGGCAAAGCGATGGCGATCCTGGCGCACTGTTCGTTTGTACTGGGCCTCCCGGTCTTCCTCGTTCCGCTCCTGCAGCGCGACAACGCCTTTTCGTTGCATCACGCCAAAGCTGCCGGAGCGAACTATCTGATCTTCTTGGCGCTCTTCGCACTCGCGTTCGCCACCTGCGGCCTCTCGGTACCTCTCATCTTTTTGTGCTATATCCCTGCCCTCGTCGGCATCGTCGATGCCGCGAACGGAAATCCCGCCTCGTCCTGGGCACTCGGTGCGCTCGGCGAGCGCATCTTCAAAGCGCAGGTCAAACCCAACGATGAAACGTCAGGAAAAGGCTGATCGAATCGGCGAGATGCTCGACGAGCTCTATCCGAAACCTCCCATTCCACTCGACCACACCGACGGCTACACGCTCCTCATCGCCGTTCTGTTGTCTGCTCAGACAACCGATGAACGAGTGAACATGGTCACCCCCGATCTCTTCGCGCTCGCCGACAATGCACACGACATGGCGCGCCTCGATGTCGACCAGATTCTCGCCGCGATTCGCAGTGTTGGTCTCGCACCGACCAAAGCGAAGAACATCAAGAAGCTCTCGGAGATGCTCGTCGAAGGTAACAACGGCGAGATTCCGGAGACTCTCGAAGGCCTCGAGGAGCTTCCAGGTGTGGGTCACAAGACCGCATCCGTCGTCATGACCCAATGGTTCGACGTGCCTGCATTCCCCGTCGATACGCACATCCATCGCCTCGCCGGACGCTGGGCGCTCAGCCGAGCCAACAACGTCAACCAGACCGAACGCGACCTGAAGAAGGTCTTTCCGCGCGACACCTGGAACCGCCGCCACCTGCAAATCATCTACTTTGGCCGCGAGTATTGCCCGGCTCGGCTTCACGAATTCGACGAGTGCCCAATCTGCTCTTGGGCGATGAGCAAGGCGCAGCGCGCTCGCGAGATCAAAAAGTATAGCCGCAAGTGAGCTAGAAGAACTTGAACGTGGTGCCGACGGTGACTGTGTTCAGCACCGGAAGGTTTGAGCCGATCAATGCTCGAGTGTAGGCGAACTGCAGCTCCACTGGGTCGATGAGGAACGTCACGCCGCCCTCGACCTTCAGCTGGTCCTTGTCGAGGAGTTGTTTCACCTGCTGAATGTCTGTAGCCGGGTCGATGTTGTCGGCGGTGACGTTGTCGCCTTTGGCCACGAAACTCACGCCGATCGGCTCGCCCTCGATCACGGTCAGGTCTCCGCCAACGCCGGCAAAGAGCACGAACCATTCGCCGATGAACTGGCCCGCCTTGAAGGCTCCGAACACCTGGTCGCCCGGCTCGTTCAGCCGGAGCCGATATCCGAGGTCCATGCGAACGAAGGACCTCGTCTGCGGCACGTAGGTCCCGAGCAAAAACGCCTGTGAGACGTCGGTCTGGCCGTCGCCGAGCGCGACGTCGTCCGAAACGAAGTCGCTCCCAACGCGCGGGTTACCCTCGTCGTCGGTAACGAACGTTCCGCTCGGCTGTTGATAACCCGACGGAAGTTTCACGCTGGTCTCCGACGTGATCTTCACCGGTCCATCGACAAGTTTGTACCGGCCGATGAGATAGATATCGGCCAGGCCGCGATCTGAAGCACTGAAGTCGAAAACGGCGTCCTGAGCGGCCTGCCGCGTGACCGTGCCGTCCGGACCTGCCTCGGGCGGGACGAGGACCACCGGGTCCGATTTGTACGCGACATCTTTGAGATTCAGCTCGGCTGCGACCTCAAATCGTTCCGCAAACCCGTAACGCGCATCAAAGCGTATGGTGGAGGAGGTGAAGCGACCATCCAGTGGAAAGCTCTGCTTACGTCCGTCGACCCACTCTTCGGTCGCGGACGAATAGTCGAAGCTCACCTGCAGCGTCGCGTCGCCTGACGGCAAGGTCCACGGCGACGCCATCACCGGAGCTGACAACAGAACGACCGCGACTACGGCACATGCAGACCATGCGAACTTCAACATCGTACGCTCCTCTTCGACTCAGATTGGATCGCTGCTCTACCGTAGGAGCGGATTCGAACGCGGTTGGTTTCGATTTTCTTAAATCATCTTTTTTGAAGCCCTAGACGCTCTCAGAGCAACCTACGTGTGTGGCCACAAGCAGTATTCCGCGAGACCTAGATGACGACCCGCCTCATGCTCATACGCGACTCCGCTCCCCTGGCCGGGGTGCGAGTCAAGATCAAGGGTGTCGAAGGCGACTTCACATCTGACGACGACGGCATGGTGGAAGTGCCCGTCGCTACTGAGACCTTCAGCGTGGCAGTACACGACACCAACGACTGGATCGTGAAGAAGGTGCGACGTACGAACACGCACAGCATGGTCGTCGTCGATGTCTCGCAAAAATCCGAGAAGGGCCGGCGCTGGAATCTCTCGGATCGATACTCGTTCGTGCGTGTGCTCGGCCGCGGCGGGATGGGCGTCGTGGTCCGTGCGACGGACAATGTCCTGAAGCGCCCGGTTGCCATCAAGATGCTCAGCGACGAGTTCCGGGAGAACGACGAGGCGCAAGGCCTCTTCATGACCGAGGGCCGAGCCCTCGCGACGCTCTCGCACCCGAACCTCGTGACCGTTCACGACGTCACCAAGGTCGACGGACAAGTTCTGATGGTGCTGGAGTTTGTCGACGGTCAAAACGTCGAGACGCTACTCAAGGAACGCAAGGTCCTGACGATCGCTGAATCCCTGAGCATCACGATTCAGGTCTTGAAAGCCCTCGAGTACCTCCACTCTCAGAACGTGATTCACCGCGATCTGAAGCCCGGAAACTTCATGATCAATGAAGCGGGAACCGTGAAGGTCATCGACTTCGGCCTCGCCCGTTCGCTGGAGGACCTCTACGACAAGGGCACCCGGGTTCGGGGAACGCCAGCGTACATGGCGCCCGAGCAGATCCGCGGTGAACAGATGTCGGGTTCGACCGACATCTACCAGATGGCTGTTTCGCTATGGGAGCTTCTCACGGGCGAACTGCCCTACTCTGGCGAGCAGCTGTACGCGCACGTGCACACCAAAGTCCCGCACTTGCGCGACGTCGATGCGACGATGGACCCAGAGCTCGACGACATCCTCTGGACGTGCCTGCAGAAAGACCCCGAACAACGCCCTCAGTCCACCGCCGCCCTCCGTGCTCGCCTCGAATCGATCTACTATCGAATCGCGACCGACCCCAACCTTGGAACGGCCGCCACGGCGCACATCGTCGAGGCCGACCTCGCCAAACGCGAGCGCCAGACGGAAGCGCTTATGCCGGAAGTTCCGGACGACTTGGGAACCCAGCCCAGCGCCTCCGACTTCGAAACGCCCGCTCCATCAAAGCCATCCAGAGTTCCGATCGTAGCCATGATTGTGTTGCTGCTGGTCGGAGGTGGATTGGCGGCAGCGTACGGTAGTGGTGCGTTTGCGCCGGAACAGCCGACCGAGGATGTGGCACAAGTTCCAATCGACAGCGCTTCGGTGCCCTCCGAGCCGTCGAACACGGAAGGCGTCGTAGACGAGGCGCCGCAGGTCGACACGGCGTTGGAGCTGGCCCAAGGGACCATCAGGTCGAGCGTCGTCGCGAGCCAGGCTGGCTCATCCGTCGCCGACGAGATCAGGGAGGAAGCACAGACCGAGGCCGAGAAGGCCGCCGCGCCTCGAGCTGAAAAGCCAAAGGCCCCCGCGCCCAAACCGAAGGTCGAACCCGAAATCGAAGAAGAACCTGCGATCGAGGAGCCGGCCCCAACCGTGGAAGAACCTCAGCCGTTCGAACCAAAGACTTTTGCCCCCGTCGCAGCGCCAAAGAAGGTCGAGGAAAAGAAAGAGCCGGCCGCAAAGGCCGACTCTAAGCCAGCTTCGAAACCGAAGCCGAAAGTCGAAAAGAAGGAAGAAGAACCCGCGGTTCCAGCCTCCTTCTAGCTGTCAGTCCTCTTCAGGCGACGGGGCCGCAGCAGGCTCCGGAGACGCTTCCGGCTCATCGTCCCCTTCATTCTGCTCCTCGGTCGGCTCTTCCACCACGGGGTCTTCTGCGGGAACCTCAACGTCGAGCTCGCGTCCTTCGAACGTGAAGACCAGCTTCTCTCCATCGTGGTCGACCCCGACCGTCCCGCCGTTTTCAAGGGCGCCGAAGAGAATCTCGTCGGCCAGTGACTCCTTGATGTCGCGCTGAATCACGCGGCCAAGCGGTCGAGCGCCAAGCTTCTCGTCGTAGCCCTCGGTCGCCAGATACTCGCGGGCCGCCTCGGTCAAATCGAATGTGATGCCCCGGTCGGCAAGCTGCACCTCCACCTCGCCGATGAACTTGTCGACAATCTTCTCCATGACCGACTGCTGCAGCGGCTGGAACATCACCACGCCGTCGAGACGGTTGCGGAACTCCGGCGGGAAGAGCTTGTCGAGCGCGGACTTGCCAGCCGACAGGTCGGTGGTTCGGCCGAATCCGACGGAGTTCTTCTCCATCTCGAAGGCACCTGCGTTCGAAGTCATGATCAGGATGACGTTGCGGAAGTCCGCCTCGCGCCCGTTGTTGTCCGTCAGACGTGCCGAATCCATGATCTGGAGGAGGATGTTGAAGATATCGGGGTGTGCCTTCTCGATCTCGTCGAGGAGCAACACGGAGTGCGGATTCTGGCGAACCGCCTCCGTCAGCTGACCACCACTGTCGAATCCAACGTAGCCAGGAGGCGCACCAATAAGCCGGCTGACCGAGTGGCGCTCCATGTACTCCGACATGTCGAACCGGATGAACTCCACGCCCAACGCGAGCGCGAGCTGTTTGGCCACCTCGGTCTTACCGACGCCCGTGGGCCCGGCGAAGACGAAGTTCCCGACCGGCTTCTCGGGTCGCGTGAGCCCTGCTCGGCTCATCTTCACCGACTTCACGACGGCATGTATCGCGTCGTCCTGGTCGTAGACGGCTGCTTTCAACGTAGCCTCGAGCGACCGCAGACGGTCTTTGTCGCTTCCCGAAACGTTGATCTCGGGGATGCGCGCGATCTTCGACACCACGCCTTCAATCTCGGCCTGGTCGATGATGTCGCTATCGAACTCCTCGCGCTTGATCTTGTGGCGCGAGCCAGCCTCGTCGATCACGTCGATCGCCTTGTCCGGGTTCGCGCGCTCACGGATGTGCTTGAACGCGAGCTCCGCGGCGATCTTGAGTGCGTCATCGGTGTACTCGACGCCGTGGAACTCCTCGTAGTGCTTCTTGAGTCCCTGCAAGATCTGGTGAGTCTCTTCGAGCGACGGCTCTAGGACGTCGATCTTCTGGAAGCGGCGGGCGAGCGCACGATCGCGCTCGAAGCTCTTACGGTACTCCTCGTGCGTCGTAGAGCCGATGCAGCGAAGCGTTCCCGCTGCGAGCGCCGGCTTGAGGATGTTCGACGCGTCCATCGTGCCGCCGGATGTCGCACCGGCACCCACGATCGTATGAATCTCGTCGATGAAGAGGATGGCGTTTTCTTCGTTCTCGAGCGCCTTGATGACGGCCTTGAGCCGCTCTTCGAACTGGCCGCGGAACTTCGTGCCGGCGATCATCCCGCCGAGGTCCAACGAGTAGATGACGGCGTCACGCAGCGGCTCCGGCACGTCGCCTTCGGAGATCTTGCGCGCGAGCCCCTCGGCGATCGCGGTCTTACCCACACCGGGCACTCCGACGAAGATCGGGTTGTTCTTTCGGCGTCGGCCCAAGATCTGGATCGTCCGCTCGACCTCGGCGTCTCGGCCGATGAGCGGGTCGATGTGGCCCTGGGTGGCTCGCTCGACGAGGTTCGAACAGAAAGCTTCGAGCGGATCGCCTTTGACGTCGCCCTCGTCCTCGGTCATCGCCATGTCGTCGTCGTCCCAGCCGCCGCCACCGCCCGAGATGAAATCTTCTTCATCGTCGTCGTCGCCGATTCCGTGCGAGATGTAGCTCACGACATCGAGCCGTGAGACGCCCTCTTGCTGCAAGAAGTAGACGGCGTACGAGTCTTGCTCGCTGAAGATGGCGACGAGGACGTTGCCTCCGTCAACCTCGGCCTGCCCCGACGATTGCACGTGCAGCACAGCGCGCTGGATCACGCGTTGAAACGCTTGCGTCTGCTGCGGCTCACGCTGCTCGCCGCGCGGCAACTTCTCGAGGCTGCCTTCCAGAAACTCGTCGAGCTTCTGCTTCAGGCTGTCGACGTTCGCGCCGACCTTCTTGAGGATCTTGCGGGTCGTATTGTCGAAACACAGTGCGTAGAGCAGGTGCTCCAGCGTGACGTATTCGTGCCGGCGATCCTTCGCTTCGCGGAAGGCCGAGTAAATTGAGTATTCGAGGTCTTTTTGGATCATCTTTGAGTCCCCTTCACTGGGGCTAGAGCAAGCTTCTCATCGTAGGACATCCCACGATCGCGACCTATTCGGGCTCCATCGTCACCATCAGCGGATGGCCCTCTTGTCGTGCGAGCGAGAGGGTCTTGTGGACCTTGGTCTCGGCAACCTCTCGCGTGTACAAACCGGCGATTCCCTGGCCTTTGTTGTGGATATTCAGCATCACCGCCGTGGCCTCAGCAGGTGACTTGTTGAAGATGGACTCCAACACCAACACCACGAACTCCATCGTGGTGTAGTCATCGTTCAAGAAGATGACCTTCCATCGCCTCGGTTTCTTTACCTTTGGCGGGGCTTTCTTTACGACGACGCCGCCATCGTTTTGATCGCTCAAACCGGATCGCCTCTCTTTACGGATGTATCCCTGACGGGACTCATTGCTTCTTAGCGAAAAGGATCGACTTGCAGTCGACCTCATTGTAATCGCAATTCGCCGACTCCCAAGGGCCGAACGCAAACAAAAGCGCCGCCCCCCTCGCAGGGAGACCGACAACGCACGAGGATGACGAGCTATGCCCGATACAAAAGATTCGAGTCGAGACATCAACCATGCGCCTCTCTTCGATGATCCATTCGAGTGGTTCGATTCCTGGTTTGCTCAAGCGGAAGCCAGCGGGATGCGCGACCCCAACGCGATGGCCCTCGCCACCTGCGGCGCAGACCGACAACCAACTGTCCGAATCGTCTTGCTCAAGGAGTGGGATGAGCGCGGTTTCGTGTTCTACACCAACCTCGAATCGATGAAGGGAACCGCGATCGCCGAGAATCCACGGGTCGGCATCGACTTCTTCTGGCGGGACATGGGCCGCCAGATTCGGATCGAAGGCCCCACCGAGCGCGTGAGCGACGAACAGGCCGATGCCTACTTCCAGTCGCGGCCGCGGGGCTCTCGCATCGGTGCCTGGGCCTCGCACCAGTCCGAACCACTCGATTCTCGCCAGGCACTGCTCGACCGAAACGACGAACTCGAAGCGAAATTCGAAGGCAAAGAGGTTCCTCGGCCACCGCATTGGTCCGGCACCCGGATCCTCCCCGAGCGCATCGAGTTCTGGGAGAACGGCGACTTCCGCCTTCACAACCGGTGGGAGTTTCGGCGAGATGGCGATGAATGGCGAGTTCGCCGTTTGAACCCGTGAACGTGCGGTTGCCGCCCACACCTCGCCGCTGCTAGATTCATCCGCGTTCTCTCCTCGAACAGAAGACTTTGATGGCAACCGTCCTTTGCACGAGATGCGGCACCCGGAACGCCGCCGAGATGGATGATTGCCGGCGCTGCAAAGCGCCGCTTCCGAAGCCGCGTGCGCGCGCCGCGACCGTCAAAGGCGGACCAGCGACCGACGACTCGTCTGGCTCGGAGATCATCGCCGACGTTTGGAAGATCGAGGCGCGCGTCTCGCTCAAGGGCGACGTGTACCGCGGCGTAAACATCGTCGACGGCCGACAAGTCCTCATCAAGCGCCTGAGCGAAGGCGCCGCCCGCGACCGAACAATTCGCAGTCGCTTCCTCAAAGAAACCGAAATTCTGCGCGATCTGGACCACCCCAATCTGGTCCGCATCATCGACGTCATCGCCGACGACTCGCAGCCCGCGTTCATCATGGAACGCCCTGCGGGCGAGACCTTGTCTCAGGCGCTGCATCGACTCGGCCGATTTCCTGAGGCCGCCGCGATCTCGCTCGCTCTTCAGATCCTGGGTGTGCTCGATTTCATGCACGACCAGGGCGTGTTCCACCGCAACCTGCGCTCGGACAACATCTACGTTGGCCCACATCCCGATACCGGACTTCCGCACGTCACAGTGACCGATTTCGGTGTCGCTCAGACTGTCGTCGCGGCTCCCTCCGGCGATGGTGTGTCCTCAGGCACCTTGATGGGCATGAAGGTCGCCGACTCCTCGAGCCACGTCGTCGCCTCCCCCTACATGGCGCCCGAGATCTTGCGCGAAGACTCCGACTCGCGCTCCGACATCTACTCGCTCGGCGTGATCCTCTTCGAACTCATCGCAGGCAGAACGCCCATTGGTGCAGGCGTTGAGGACCCCGACGCGCTTCTCAAGTGCGTACACGAAGAAGCTCCGACGATGTTGCGTCTGCTGCGCCCCGAATCGAGCGCCGAGCTCGAGGGCGTCCTCATGCGCATGCTCGAGAAGATTCCAGACCGTCGCTATATCGACATTTCGGAATGCCGCACCGACATCTTGCGTGCCGCCGGGCCGACGATGATTCGGATTCCGGCGGGCGAATTTGCGATGGGTGCAAAAGAGGACGACGAAGACGCGCGCCCCGAAGAGAAGCCGCAGCGCCAGGTCTATCTCGACGCCTACTCCATCGACAGACTTCCAGTCACCGTCGGTCAGTTCTGGAGATATCTCGAATCCACGGGAACTCCGGCGCCAGAAGGTTTCGAACAGTACAACCCACGCACGCTCAAGGATCACCCGGTGGTCTTCGTGACGTGGCAAGACGCCCGCGACTTCGCCAGCTGGGCCGGCAAACGGCTGCCCACTGAAGCTGAGTGGGAACGCGCCGCGCGAGGCGAAGACGGCCGCACCTATCCCTGGGGCGACACACTGCCCGACGAAACACGCGCCGCATTTGGCAAACTCGAGGGCCGTCGTCCGGTCACTGCACATCCGGCAGGCGCAAGTCCCCACGGCGTGCTGGACATGTCGGGAAACGTCTTCGAATGGGTCGCCGACTGGTACAGCAAAGCGGCGTACGAAAACGACGTGAACGAAAACCCGCGCGGCCCTGAGTACGGCAGCAAACGCGTGCTCCGCGGAGGCTCGTTCGTACACGACGAGCTCGCCGTTCGTTGCACCACCCGCGGACGATACGCACCCGACGCCCGCCGCGCGAACCACGGTTTCCGCTGCGCCTGGTCGCTCTTCTAGAAACAAAAAAAAGAGGCTCCCGATCTCTCGGACGCCTCTAGATTCCTTCGCAGGACGATGCTCAGCCGAAGATGCGCTCTTCGACGATTCGGTCGGCAACGACGCCCGGCGGAAGCTTCTCCGACGTCGCACGCTCGAAGATCTCCATCATCGTGTCGTAGATGGCCGAGCACTTCGTGCGAACCTTGTCCGAATCGTACCCCTCGAACTCGACCGCCACATTGATCAGCCCGCCAGCGTTGATCGCGTAGTCCGGTGAGTAGAGGATGTCGCGCTCGAGCAGCATCACGCCATGTCGGTCCTCGAGAAGCTGGTTGTTCGATGCTCCCGCGATGATGTCGCACTTGAGCTGCGGAATCGTATCGTCGTTGAGAATGGCTCCCAGCGCGCATGGCGCGAAGATATCGCACTCGACACCGTAGATGTCGTCCGGAGCCACAGCGGTCGCGCCAAACTCACTCACGCATCGATCGATCGAAGCCTGATTGATGTCGGTGACGATCAGTTCTGCCCCAAGCTCGTGAAGTTCTTTGGCCAGGTAGTAGCCGACGCTACCAACGCCCTGAACGGACACTTTCAAGCCTTCGACATCGTCTCGGCCGTACTTGTGTTTCACGGCGGCCTGGAGTCCTCGTCGAACACCGAAGGCCGTGAGTGGCGACGGGTCACCGGAGCTTCCGGAGTTCGGGTCGTAGCCGAGCACGTGGTCCGTCTGCGACTTCACCGTGTTCATGTCCGACACTTTGGTGCCGCTGTCTTCGCACGTGATGTAGCGACCGCCCAGGCTATCGACGAACGCGCCGTAGCGCTCGAAGATCTTGGTGCGCTGCTCCTCGGTCATCCCGGGAGGACGCACAATCACGGCCTTTCCACCTCCATGCGGCAATCCACTGATCGCGGCCTTGTAGGTCATCCCCCGGGCCAGACGCATCGCATCGAACAGCGCCGCATTCGTCGACTCGTATTCGATGAAGCGGCAGCCGCCAATCGCGGGACCGAATTTCAAGTTGTGAACGGCGACGATCGCGCGAAGCCCGACCTCCTGATCCGTCTTGAGATGTACTTCGCCGTAGCGGAGATCGTCGGCAAAATTGAAGAGATCCACTTAAGTGCTCCTACGAGTAGCTATTCAGGCGCTTCATCGCCTCTCGAACGGGGGCACTTATAGTAACCGAAAATGCCGTTTGCAAGGGGGTCTTATGACGCCCTGCGTCATCGGATCACCGCATAGATACTGACTCTTGCGGGGTTTGGGGCTTGGCGGGTGTTCGAGGCCGACTGAGCGGCTCCAGCGCGGTGTCCTAGTCGTTGAGCGCGCCGCGCCCGATCCAAGCACGTACCTGGTCGATCTCGGCCGGCGTCACGGTGCCGACTTTCGGCATCTTCGAGCCAAAGCAGAGGTTCGTTCCGACGAGCTTGTCGACGAGATAACTCGTCGATGGCACCGAAGGCTCGACCAGCGAGCGGCCCGGGGTGCATTGGGACGAAGCGACACCGACCATCTCAGAATAAGCCGTCGCCGAATCGCTGAGATCGAGCCCGGCGGCAGGAGCGACTCCTCCATGACAACGGAGCGAACCGCATCCGATCTGTTGGAAGATGGGGAAGACATCACCCGACCAGGTCACCTCGGGATACGCGCAAGAGCCCGCATCGCAGGCCTCGCCGGGCGCGCAATTCCCACAGGTACCGCCACATCCATCAGGACCGCAGACCGCGCCGTTGCACTCCGGCGTGCATTCGCAAACGCCGGCGTCGGTGCAGATCTCATTGGCGCCGGTGCACATGCCGCAGCTGCCCCCGCATCCATCGGGCCCGCATGTCTTGCCCTGGCACTGGGGAACACAGACACACATGGTTCCATCGCCATTGCACGCTTCGTCGGCACCGCAAGGGCCGCAGCTTCCACCGCAGCCATCGTCGCCACAGATCCTGTCGAGGCAGTTCGGGGTGCAATTGGCAACGCAACGGTTCTCGACCGTGTTGCAAACGAGCATCCCTGCGCACTCGCCGCACGACCCGCCGCAGCCGTCGGGTCCGCACATCTTCCCGTCGCAATTCGGCACGCAAGCGCAAGCGCCCCCTTCGCAGACTTCGTCTGCATTGCACGATCCGCACGAACCACCGCAGCCGTCGTCTCCGCAGACGGCCGCGCTGCAATCGGGCTCGCAGACATCTGGCTCGCAGGTTCCGGCGCTGCAAATCTCGCCCTCGGCACACTCGCCACAGACACCTCCGCAACCGTCGTCACCGCACGAGAGTCCGTCGCAATTCGGCACGCATACGTCCGCGAGTTCGTCGAGATAGAGCCCGAGAGCCGTGGCCTCACAGTCGGAGAGCGGAGCCCCCGGCGGCATGGTGCGTTGTTCGATCGCGCGCACCCGAATCCGTTCGGCCCACATCGCGGCGCCTACTTCTGTGTCGAAGTCGATCCCGCGCGTCGCCCCCTGGCGGTCGCCGCCGGTCAGGTCGGCGCTATGGCAAGAGGTACACTCCGCGAGTATTGCGGCTCCCTCGGCCGCGGACTCCTCGCAGCTCGATTCCGCCGACGTGGCAGTACCGATGTTGGATGCACTGGACGCATCGGAGCAGCCGAAAGCCCCAAAAATGAGACATCCAAGTGCGAAGAACAACCAATTCGAAAGACGCATATCCGCTCGTCACTGCTTCGAAAGTGTCTTGTCTAGCTCTCGCGGCGCCGCAGTCGAAGTCCAAACAGGGCGACCAAGAATAGTAGCGCCGATCCGGCCGTTCCTGAGCCCGCAGCGCTGCATGCCCCGGGACCGCCTCGAATTCCGATCTCCGGGAAGTCGTTGGGGTCGTTCGGGTCGGTGCCGTTCGCAACCTCGATGTAGTCCGCGTAGCCATCGCCGTCAGAATCGGCCGGAGGCATGTCTGGATCGGGATTGTTTGGATCGGGGTCAGGGCCAGGTTCGGGATCCGACCCATCGCTGAGCACCGGATCGCTCGCACTGTCGCTGAACGAACGCGGATCGGACCCGCCTCGGTTGCACGCGAGATCTGCATCGAGGGACTGCGCGTTGGAGCTCGTCCCCATCAATACGACCAGCGTCGTCGCGTCGTCGATTCCCTCGTTCTCGAGCGCGGTCCGATCGACCGCGAAGTCGACGAACCAGTCTTCGTTACCCCCGAAGTTCGACGCGAATCCAGCCTGAGCGAGCGCCACCTGAGCGTGGGTCTCGGTCGGCCAAGACGTTACGAGCGTCTCCGCCGGGTCGTTGGGACTGTCGACGGTGGCCTGCTCGGTATTGCGCCGGAGAACGACCTGGTCGCCATTCCCATCGACCTGGATGAGCACTTCGTACGTCTGCAGGTCGTCGTCAGTGTCGAGGACCAAGCCCCATCCAAACGGCTTGAACGCCATCCCTTGTGTCGGGTCAGCATCGACCCGCATGCGAAAGAAGAAGTGGTCGGCGTCTGCATACGCCCACATGGCGGGGGCGTCGGCATCGCCAACAATGTCGCGTTCGTTGGACGCCCCAGCTTCGTCGGCGACCGGGTCGAACGACGGCACGTCACCACACTCCAACGCCCACCAATCTGCATCAGCCGGAAACTGCTGTGCCGCTGCTGGCGCCGCGATGAGGAACGTCGCGATCGAAATCGATGCTGCTGTTGTCTTGGTCGACCGTCTCATTCTTCCTCCTGCACGATATGGAACTCGACCCGACGATTCTGGGCGCGCCCTTCTTCGGTTTCGTTCGAGGCGATGGGACGCGTCTGGCCGTAGCCTTTCGCTTCGACCTGGCCTCCGCGCGCGCCTCTCGACGTCAGGTAGTCGCGAACGCTATCCGCGCGCTCTTGCGACAGTCTCATGTTGGTCTCGGCGTTGCCGCGAGAGTCGGTATGCCCTTCCACCCGAATCTCGAGATCCGGATTCACCTTCAAGATCGCTCCAACCTCGTCGAGCATCTCGTGGCTGCGGGGATCGATCTCGTCGCTTCCAGTCTTGAAGTATACCCGTTCGAAGGTCGTGATTCTCGTATCGTCGAGGCGAATCTTGTCTGGGCAGCCGTCTTCATCGCTGATCCCGTTCGCGGTCTCGGGCGCCGTTGGGCATTGGTCGTCGATATCGTCGACGCCGTCGCCGTCGTTGTCCGGGTCCGGACAACCGTCGTCGTCTTCGAACTCGTCGCGGTCTTCTACCTCATCCGGACACTGGTCTTCGTCGTTGGGCACGCCATCGCCATCGCGGTCATCGTCGGTCGGTGCGGGGCGAGGACGGTAGGTCGGGTTGTCGCCGTACGAGATGCCCATGCCCACTCGGAAGTCCGGCGCTCCAACACCTCCGGTGACGCCAATGCCACCGAAACCGGTCAGCCGCCAACTCTCTGCAAACCACCACTCCAGACCCGCACGTGGTTCGATCGGCGTTGTCGGAGCTCCAAAGAAGTCGTTCGTCGAAGTGGTAATCCCCACGTCGAATATGGCGTTCGTCTTCCAGGCTCGGTCGAGCGCGTAGCGAAGGCCGAGTCGAAACCCGAGCTCGCTCCCGCCGTCGAAGTCGAGCGCCTGTTCTGCCGCACGAATCAGGAAGGAGAGGTTCAGGAACATCTCCAGACTCCCGAATCGCTGCATGAACGCAGCGGTCGGCTTTACGCCGAACCCGAGCCCCAGAACGTTGTCGTCGGCACTCGTCGGCAGCAACACCGGCACGTGCAGCGCGAACGCGGTGTGGTCCGCGATACGGAACCGGTAGCCCAGGCGCAGGGTCAGATCACCGAGGCTGAACCCCGGCTCGTTCAGTCCTGTCGCCGCGAGGGCGGCGTCATCCCCACTCGCCACGATGAATACGGGCAAGCCGAAACCGAGCTCCAACCCTTTCCACACGGTCATCGAAGCCGCGACGTCGAGCGAAAACTGGTCAGCGACCACTGCTCCCAACGACTCATCGTTCCCGTCGACAACCACCACCGGATCGTTGGCGTAGTGCAGCCAGGCACTGACGTATGGCCGGAACGGTACCCGCGCATCGGCACCCTCCGTCTCGAGCACCCCGTCTTCCGATCCGGCAGGCACGAATCGGTGCCCGCCCAGACGCTGCGCGAATGCTGATGTACTCCACAGCAGCACGCACAGCGTTACCAGCGCGAAGGTCGCGCTTCTCGTTGCGTTCATGTTGACTCCAAGATCTTGTTTGAACGCAGTGTCGGGCCTGACGCTACGGCTCGTCAACCACCCCGGCCCGCGCGAGTGAGCTGTTGTAGTACTGGGGGTCGTCAGAAACCTCGGCGCCTGCCCAATCTGGCAGTTCGAACGACTCGTCTTCATGCGTCAGTTCGATCTCGGCGAGCACTAATCCAGCATGTTTTCCGTCGAATTCGTCGACGACCCATTCGTGGGCCCCCACCATCACGACGTGGCGCACCTTCGTCAGGCGTCGCGCGCCGCAGTACTCCTCGAGCATCGCGACGGCGTCCTCGAAC
Source organism: uncultured Bradymonadales bacterium (assembly GCA_964384605.1). Taxonomy (GTDB): domain Bacteria; phylum Myxococcota_A; class Bradymonadia; order Bradymonadales; family Bradymonadaceae; genus CAYLMO01. The sequence continues at coordinate 42,774 of CAYLMO010000035.1, forward strand.
GGAACCTCGTACTCGAACTCCGATCGGCTCACACCGACCGTCTTGCCCTTGAGCGTGACGAACCCCGATTCATCCACGGTTCGAATCCGGACCGTTGCGTCAGGGCTACGCACATAGCCCTGATCCAGGCGGTGCGAAGACACCGCTTCGGCTCGCCACGAATCACCGACCACCAAGAATTTACGTTCGATCTCTTGCGCCATGACTCAAGCCTCTTCCGCGAAGTCTTCGGCATCGATCGTCACGAAGTAGTCGGCATAGCCAAGATCTTCGGCGATATCTTCGGGCACGCTCCGAATTGTCCGCAGCCAACGCTCCGGCAGCTCTAGGTCGAGCTTTCCGTCGAGCGATGCGAACCGAAGCGCATCCCCTTCGACCTGCGACACTCCGCGATACATCCCGACCGGCTCTGGGCCAGAAGCCCCCTCTCGAGTAATGACGATGGCGAACGGGGTGTTGTCGAGCTTGTGCATGTGACGTATTGGCGTAGGCGTTGAAGTAATGCGGGCAACCCCCGCTATCTTGGCACGAGCTGGCGGAGTACTCCATGTCGGTCACAGGAAGAACAGGCGCAACCCCTCCCGACCTCAAGCGCGTCCGCCCGTACGGCGACACGCTCGACGACGGACGACTGCAGATCTCGTTCACCCTCCCCGTTCCACACGGGCCCGAAGCAGTCGAAGCTGCTCGCCAGGTCGCGCGCGACATGGGACTCGTCGACCCGCAGGTCTACCACAGCAAAGACCTCGGCGACGGCTACTCGTTCTTCGTCGTGTACGCGACGTTCACCAAGTCGATCGACTTCACCGCCATCAAGGTTGCGAAGGTCGAGTCGCCTCGGATGGACTACTACGAAATCAACGATTTCATCCGCGACCAACTCGGCCGCAAAGTCACGATCCTCGGCGCCTGCACCGGGACCGACGCGCACTCCGTCGGAATCGACGCCATCATGAACATGAAGGGGTACAACGGAGAGTACGGCCTCGAGCGATACCCGATGGTGAACGCCTACAACATGGGCATGCAGGTCCCGAACGAAGTGCTCGTCGCAGAGGCGGTCGACAAGAACGCCGACGCCCTCCTGGTGAGCCAGGTCGTGACTCAGAAAGACGTCCACATCAAAAACCTCTCCGAACTCGTGGACATGCTCGAAGCTCAGGGCATCCGCGACCGGCTCATCATCGTCGCTGGCGGCCCGCGCATCTCGCACGAGCTCGCCCTCGAACTCGGATTCGACGCTGGATTCGGCCCCGGAACAACCGCCGCCGACGTCGCGAGTTTCGTCGTCCAAGAACTCGTGGCTCGAGCCCTCTGACGTACTGCCCTCAAGCCAGTTCGTCGCGAACCAGCATTAGGATATGGCCGAGTCGATTCTTCCCTGAACCATCTTTGCCAATCCCCCAGTAGTAGTCCCCTGGGGCGTTCTCGATGAGCATGGCGTCGTCCGTGCCGACGAGCAGATCACGCAGTTCGTCGTGCTGGCTGAACTTCGCCATGCACGCCCGGAACATGACGTCTTCTTTCACGTCCTCCCAATCGTCTCGCAACGGACGACTTCGCTGACGCCCGAGTCTGGCCGCCTCCTTGGGGCTCGAAGCTTCCCGAACAATCTGTTCGTGCTCCGTACCTTCGAACTTCTTTGCCTGAAAATAGTGTTCGGACGTCTTCCAATAGACGTCATCGAGGGTAAATCCGTGACGACTGAAATTGGAAAGCGCTCCGTACTCGCCGCGGGTCGAATAAAACAAGATTTCGTTTTTCATGATCACCTCCGCGCCGGAGCTTAGTGTAATAAATACACACAATCAAGCCGACACCTGCAAAATACCCCTCTGAGTCGGGATTTCTGTTTCACCCCGCGCTCCAAAGGTTGGGCGGAAGTGGTGATTCTGCGGTGATTTGTCGCCCCGAACTCGGGTGCGGAATCGAAATCTGCCAGGCATGAAGCGCATGCCGATTGAAAGGCAATCGGGCGAGCAGGTCTGGATCGTTGGGCCGATCGGTGATGTCCATGAAGAACTGGTCATCCCACGTGTAGAGCTTGTCGCCCGCGATTGGGGTGCCTTCCAGGGCGAGGTGTACTCGAATCTGGTGTTGGCGACCGGTCTCGATTCTCACGCGAACGTCGGCGGCCCGACCAAACTCGCCGAGCTCCATCTCGCCGAGCACATCGACGTGAGTCGTTGCCGACAAGTTGCCGCGCCCCATGCGCACGCGGATCTGCGTGGGGAGCAGCCCGAGCGGCGTCGTCAATGTTGCTCGCTCACCAACCTCCCAACGCCGTTCTTCGTCGAGCACGAGCGCGCGGTAGACTTTCTCGGGGTGGTCGGTGGCGAAGAGCTCTCGCAACGGTGGCACCCACTTGCGACGCTTGGTGCAGACGAGACACCCGCTCGTGTCGCGGTCGAGGCGATGGACAGCCTCCGCCTCGTCCATTCCTTCGCTCAGTAGCCAGTGTTGAATCGTGTTCAGGCGCACGGTGGGCGACTCGTGCACGAGCATCCCTGCTGGCTTGTTGACGACGAGTAGGTCGTCGTCCTCCCAGACCACCTCCACCTCGTCATACTGCACGGTTTCGGCGCCCAGGTGCTCTCGTAGGACCACTACGTCGCCCAACCGCATGCGAACACTAGCTTTCACCCGTCGTTCGGGTTCGATCTGAATGTCGCCATGCTTGCAGATTTCGCTCGCACGGGCGCGGGACAAGCGGGGTATGCGGTTGCAAAGAAACTGGTCGAGTCGCCATCCGATGAAGTTGTGATCGACTTCGAATCGGCGCTCTCGAATGTTCTCTTGTTCGGGCATTGCGGTGAATGCTTTACGGAGTGAATCGAATGGCGTTGGTGAATCCGACGCCGGCTTTGGCGACGCCGCGGTCGCTCTCCGGTCCCTTGTAAACGAAGAACGCGTCGCCCGCAGTTGCTGTGAATTCGAACTGCTCGTCGATCGTTTCGCCGTCTTCGAACTGAGCCTCCCAGACCACTTCCCAGTTTGGAGTCGGTGGAGTTCTGGCACCGGGTTCGCGCGGGTCGTCACAGGCGTTGGCGACAATCTTGTAGAGGCGGACCACGCGTGGGCCGTCTGCGCCCTGCACAGCGCCGCGAATCCGCGCCCAGCGCGCACTTTCTGCCGCTACCGAATCACCGGGCATCGCAAGCCACTCGCCGTCACCACCAAACACATCGAACTCGAGTGGGACGCCATCGTCCGTCACGCTGACACGTCCTCGAGTGAGCGCGTCCATCACGTTCGGCCAGGTCAACTCGTCGATGTAGACCCACGTAACCGGATAGGCGAGCGGCGGGTTGGTGAGGTCACCCGGTGGGGCAATTTCGATGCGGTGATTGTCGCTACCGCCGACGGCGGTCACCGTGCGACCGAGCGAAACATCACACGCCCACGCCTTCAATCCGTCGAAGTCACCCTGATCCCAAGCCGCCGTTCCGTTGTAGACCTCGAGGGCGTCGTAGTCGGTCGACGTCCAGTCCCACGCGGTCCACGCGGCAAGCGCGTAGGGGTGGTTCACCGTTGCGAAACAGCCGGCTTCTTTGGCCTGCTCGAGCACATCGCCTCCGGTCACCGAACCGCGAGGCCGGTCCGTGAAAACGTACTCCGTATCGAACGTCTGAAGGTCACGAGGGGCGCAGCCCACATGGCCGGTCGGAGCGATCTCTCCCTCATCGACCGGCGATATCTCGTTGCCGTCGACGAAGAGAAACGACGACTCGGAAAGCTGCGCGACTTCGTCCCAGTAGGGAAACTCGGGTCCCATATTGAACAGCGCGGGATCCTCGTCGCGCGTCGTCGGATCACTTCCGGTCGAGTTGCTATGGTCGGTCAGAACGACCCACGAGAGGCCGCGTTCGAGCGCCACCTCTTTGATGCGAGCTGGAAACGAATCTCCGCCCGTATCGTTCGACGCCCCCGTCGCGTGCACATGCAGGTCGCCGCCAAACCACGCCCCACCGGGCCGTTCGCCGAGCGTTGGCGGGCCAGAGTCGACGCGAACGTCGGTCTGTGAAGCGTCCTGGTCATTGGTCGTGGCGTTCGATGGAGCGCCGGTGTTGCCGCTGTCTGATGAACAAGCGGCGAGAAAGCAAAGAAGGAGTGTCCAGCGTCTCATGACTGCTCCGGAGTGTCGTTCGAGCCCAATCATCGTGCGCTATTCAGCCACAAACGAAAAGCGGCCGCCCCAACTGGGACGGCCGCGAACTTCCTAGTCGCTGCGATTCCTACTGCAGGATGCAGATACCGGGCGAATTCACGGAACCGCTGCAGGCGCCGGAGCAGCAGTCCGCCGAAGACGTGCAGGCCACCTCGAGCGGTCGGCACTCGTTCTGGCAGGTTCCATCCGTGCAGCTGCCCATGCAGCAATCGTTGTCGGTCGTGCAGCTGTCACCAGCGAGCTGGCAGGTCGGGCAGCCTTCGTCGATGTCGTCGTCGCAATCGTTGTCGACTCCGTCACAAATCTCCGGTCGGCACATTCCGCACGTCTCGTCGATCTCGCCGTCGCAGTCGTTGTCTTTGTAGTCGCAGACTTCTTCTTGCGGCTGGCAGGTGACTGGCTCGGTGCAGGTGATCGAGACTTCGATGCTCACCTGCGACGGGTCGGCCGCGCTTCGAACTTGGTCACACGCGTCGCCGTTGAGCGTGATGAGACGAGCAAACGGGTCGAACGAGAAGCCGTTGAACATGTTCTCGGACACGGATTGACCATTCACCTCGACGAACACTCGGTCCATGTCTTGTGGAACCATGTCGAGTTGGTAGGTGCACGAAACGGCGCTGGTGGTGATCGCATCGAGTGCCGTTGCGAGCTGTTGGGCGTCGTTTGCGGTGTAGAATCGGTTCGCGCCCGGTGCGTCCGTGCCACCGGCGGCTGCGATTGCGTCGAGGTTCGCGGGCTGTGCGCCCGAGATGAATCCAACGACGTACACCGGGATTCCAGCGGCGTTCAGACGTGCGGCAGCGGCCTCAGCCTCGGGCTGGGCGACGACGCGGCGGTTGTCGGGCGTGCCCGAAGCGCAGGCCACCGTCGGGTCTCCATCGGTGATCAGCACAACCGCTTTCGGGCGTCTCGAATCGAACGGGTCGTTCGGGTCGTCGAGCATCCCCATGTCGAGCACCGAGTTGAGCGCGTAGCCCGTCGGAGTGTTGCCGATCGCGTCGATGTTGAGTGCGGCGTTCTTGAGCTCGTTCGCCGAATTCATGCCCGCTGGCAACCACTCACGCACGGTGCAGGTCGAGCCACTCATGTTCTGGAACGGGAACTGGGCGAGGCCGAGGTACGCGTCGCCGGCGAGATTGTCGGCGATGATGCCGATTGCGTCCTTCGCCTGATCAATCGGCCACGGCGCAGGGCGATTCGGGTCGAGTTCATTGGCCATGGAACCCGATGCGTCGAGCATCAGATAGAGGCTAGGTTCGATGGTCGTGACGTCGGGACGGAAGGTCTGGCTGTAGCAGATATTGCCGGCTGGGCCGTCTTCACACGCGTTTCCTTCGGTGTCGTTGTCGGAGTCTTGCTGGCCCGGATTCGCGACGAATGGGCAGTTGTCGCAAGTATCGCCCACACCGTCGCGATCGAAGTCGTCTTGATCGGGGTTCGCGTCATCGGGGCAGTTGTCTCGAAGGTCCACCACTCCGTCGCCGTCCCGGTCCTGCGTTCCGTCATAGCCTTCCTGGCAGATGTCACCGATGCCGTTGCCGTCGCTGTCGGTCTGGTCGACGTTGGCGGTCGCGTAGCAGTTGTCGCAGGCATCACCGTGACCATCGCGGTCGGTATCTTCTTGCGTCGGGTTGAAAGCGTCAGGGCAGTTGTCGAATCGGTCGACCACTCCGTCCTGATCGTCATCGGCCCAATCGTCGCTCGGCCCATCACCATTGTTCGTACCGTTGTTGGTCGGCGACGAACCTTCCGGAACGCACGTACCGCTGAGCGAGAGTTCCTCGCCATCTGCGCAGTTGTTGCTGACCATCAAGGTCGAATCGTCGGTACAGGCGGCTGCGGCAAACGCAACGGCCGCAATGAAGAGGAGGTTCTTGGCGGTGGAAGACATCGTGGACTCGCACATGACGTTAAAACGAACAGCGGTAACGTCCGGAAATAGTGCAAGCGTGGTGCCAACACCTACATGTAGGTCTGAGGGTGCTGATGAGGGGACCGAGCCTGCAGTGGGGTCGCGTGTCCCCGATCGTTGCCCAACGAGTGGCAAGAGTTGTTGCCACCGCCGGTGATTCGCGGTTCATCGACCGGAGATGATGGTGAAGTCGAGGCGAGTCGACTCGCCGGTCCTCGGATCGAGCGAAAAGTATCCAGCATTCGACACGAGCCAGCAGACATCAGGGCCAACGAACAACTCGAGCAGCTCGTCGGCGTGGGCGAGTTCGTACACCGAGCGGTCCCAACTTGGGAGACTCGGGTCGACCTGAGCCACGCGCCAGTCGCCCGGCCCGAAATCTGTCGTGTTGTAGTGGGTGAGTGCGCCGCAGCCGCTGTCTCTGGTGAAGGTGGACTTCCGGAATCCTTCCGGTGACTGCAGATCTGCGGAGTACACCCAACCTCCTGGTTCGATTCGCTTCATCTCGACGACGCCGTCGGCAGATGCTCGATTGGGTCCGATTGCTCGGGATGATCCGTCGGGGAAACGAACTTCCACGGTTTCGCCCTCGAATTTTCCGAAGCGCACGGCGCCTTCGAGAACGTCGTCGGTGTCGTAGAGCACGCTACCGTCCCACACTGAGAACAGGCGTGCGCGAGGTTCCGATCCAGTCTCGATCACCCAGGCGGAGGCGGTGGAGGTGAGTTCGATCTTGGGGCATCCGGAAGAATCCCGGTCGACTTTTCGTGCTTCGAGGACCCCGCCCGTCTTCGCGCTGATCACTGCGAGAACGCATGTATCGCCCGGGCCGACCTCGAGAAAGAGCGCTTGCCGAACCTCGGCCCCCTTCATGGCCACGGCATGCTCGTTCGGGCGGACTTCGCTCGGAGCGAAGTTGAGGTAGGCGACGACGAGGAGCACCGCGACGTGGACAAACCCTCCGACCATGAAGGGTCGCCGAGCGACGAAGGGCAAGCCGAGCGAGTAGAGGAGCATCACCGGGAAGAACCCGACGATGGTTTCGCCGTGCGCTAGAACAGTCGCTGGTCGAGGAACCGGGTCTCATGGAACGCCTCGCAACGTGGCGAGACGAACGCGCAAAAGCGAAAGCGATGGCCCGAGCTGCAGCCGACCGGAAAGCCAAGAGAGCCGATCGTTCCGGGGACGAAGACGAGGCGATCCTCGATGTACTCGACGTGGTCGCCTGGTTCGTGTTTTTCGGGATCGGCGCGGCGATATCCATCGCGCTGTTTCCCGCCGCGGTCGCGGTTTTCGTCGCATCACTAGGGTGGGCGGACGTACTGAGCATGTTCTTTTCAGGGCTGTGGCTCGGGCTTTCGCGGAGTCGATTCGTTTCGACGCCTTGGGTTCGAGCAGCTGGTCGAGAACGCCCGCAAGACCATCGCTGACGTCCAGTTTCTTGCGCCAGGCGCCGGGTTCGTGCGGATCGATGAGTTCGCTCGCATCGCGACCGGCGAGCATCGCGACGGCTGTTGCGCCGAGGCCGTAGAAATCGCTCGCGGGCT
>CAYLMO010000036.1:0-5525 GCA_964384605.1 uncultured Bradymonadales bacterium
TTTGATGAAGAGTGCCCGAAAATAACAATTTAATTCGATGGAAACGTCGCTATTCTATTGGACGTGGATCAACGTTACGTAACCAGTGGAGAAGACAATGGCTGAGAACTACTGCGGACTTCGAGGAATCGCCTTTTTGGAGTGGTCGTCGACTGACGACCTGATGGAGCTTGCTCCGAACTTCGAGGCATTTGGACTGAGCAAGCTGAAGAAGCACAAGTCGCTCGACCTCGACCTCTGGAAGGACAACGCGATTGTGTTCCTGCACAACCAGGACGGTGGATTCGCGGAGAACTTCCGCAAAGAGCACGGCCCTTCGATCTGCGGGATGGGGTTCTTCGTGGAAGACGCGAAGGCAGCCTACGAGACCGCTGTGGAGCGCGGTGCGAAGCCGTTCAAAGGTGAAGGCGGCGCGGCTGCTTTCGACCTCCCCGCGGTGTTCGGAATCGGCGATTCGCTGATCTACTTCATCGACGAGAATCAAGGCTTCTTCGAGTCGGAGTTCGTCGACCACGACAGCCCGCTCGACGTTCCGTCGAAAGGTTTCCAAGCCATCGATCACCTCACGAACAACGTCTACAAAGGGACGATGGAAGAGTGGTCGAACTTCTACAAGCACATCTTCGGGTTCGAAGAGGTGCGGCACTTCGACATTCGCGGCGAAGAGACTGGGTTGCTTTCGTACGCTCTGCGTTCGCCCGACGGTTCGTTCTCGATTCCGATCAACGAAGGAACCGAAGAGAAGTCGCAGATCGAAGAGTATCTTCGGGAGTACAAGGGACCGGGGATTCAGCACATCGCGCTGAGCTCGGGCGACCTGCTCGATTCGTTGGACGCGATGGGCGACACCGACATCGAGTTCCTCGACATCGACGACGAGTACTACGAGCGCGTGTTCGATCGAGTGCCGAACGTGACGGAAGATCATGAGCGCATTCAGAAGCATATGGTGCTGGTCGACGGTGACGAGCAGGGTTACCTGCTGCAGATCTTCACGCGGAATCTCGTGGGTCCGATCTTCATCGAGCTGATTCAGCGCAAGGGGCACAACGCGTTTGGCGAAGGAAACTTCGGCGCGCTGTTCCGGTCGATCGAGCGAGACCAGAAGCGTCGCGGCGTACTGTAGGCGTTTCTCGTGTTCTCGAGTCTCGTTGCCCGGCCGATTGGCCGGGCTTTTTTGTGCGCGGAAGGAAGTTGCGCGCAACTGTGGGAACCCAGCCCTCTCCGCCTTCGGCGGGTCTCCCGGAGACCCCCCGCCACTTCCATCCGGACACACCTCGCCAACCCAACCTCGAGGCTCTTTCGAGCGCTCCCAGGCGGTCGCAAACCCCTCCTCCGGCCGGTGGCGAGGCGTGGTGCAGTCCATGCCCGTCTGCAGACAGGTCACGGTTGCGGTCGACAGTGGTTATCGACCGCTCACCAACTTCGTTGCGAAAATAGCTGTAAGTGGCTGTCTTGTATGCGGATTCAACTTTTCCGCTAGGCTGCTGGCGTAGACGCCTCAGTCAAACGATATGCCGTAACGGCGCCGTCGTACGCGCTGTAGAGCAACACCACCCAACCCATCAATACGAACCAGAGCACGAGACTCAGAAGCAGCAGGAATGCCCCCTTCGCCGGGGAACCGTTCGCCACCTGCGGGCTGCCGCAGAACAGCAGTCCCGCGACTCCACACAACGTCGCGACGACCATCGGACTGGCGCTCTGATTCGTCCGCAGCCACCAGGCCACCGTCGCAAGCGCGGGACCAATCACGGCCGGCAAGAACGCAAGCATCACGAATGTGAGCTCGATCGATTCTTCCATTTCTCCCCTCCGACTCTGGCTACATCTCCGCAATGCTCAAAATTCTGCACTATTTTCGCAACGATCGCGATGAGCGGCCGAAAACCTCCATGAGCGCAATTCCGCGCGACTCTTGGAGAGACACAATGACAGACAACAAGTTCTTTGACGGCGCATTCGATCGTGGCACGTCGTTCGACTATCAGGTCGACGAGGTAGTCCACACTTGCGAGTACCACCTCCCCTTCTACCTCGCCCTCGCGACCCTCGGCCAAGAGGTCGCGGTCGGCTCGCTTTGCGTCAGCTTCGAAATGACCGACGCCGAAAAGGAGGCCTCGCACTTCCCACTTCACATCTACGGCGACCGGAAGATGTACGGCGAAGTGTCGTTGGACCTGATGATCATCCCCGGCACGGGCGTTTGGCTCTTCGAGACGCTTTGGGGGGACGGAAAGAAAGAACGCAAGTGGTCAGAAGCTGGGCTTTCGTACCTCGAACGGGCGCTCGGCCGGCCACACACGCAGATGCCCGTCCGACGGGCCTTCTTCCGCGTGAAGGACGAACCCGCCGCCCCTAAACTTCGAGGCTTGCCGCCGACGATGGTGTACGGGCCCGACGACTATCCCCGCGTGGCGCATGAGCTGATCTCTAGGCTGCCCGCGGACCACGCTTTTGACGACGTCGACGACTTCATTCGCGAGCTCTTGGGCGCGGGGATCTGGCTCGACGCCAAAGGGCCTACCTCGGTCTATCACTGCGACTGGAACATCCCGACGTGGCTCGATGACCGCCTCTCGCTAGATGCGAAGATGGCGAGCTGACCGCTAGTGGCACGCCCACGCGAAGGCGAGCACATGAGGGTGGTTTGGGCACCGGGTGAGATGCCCGGTGCCGACGTCGCCGAACATGTGGGGCACGTTGTCTTCAGAATCGATCTGGAACACGAGCTCCATCTCGGCCTCGCATTCCGGACAGTTCGGGTACTCCACACCCTGCACCCACGCCGGCCAGCCGCCGAGTTTATCCCCATACACCGGCACTTCTAGCTCGACGTACTCATCGCCCTCTTCGTCATCCATCTCGACGCCGAGGCTATACTCGAGCTCCTCCCAATTCGGCAGGTCGACCTTTGGCTCCCAGCCTGTGATCAGGATCGGTGGGTGGCGTTCGGCCGGTCCTTGCGCGTCGCTGCGAGAAGGCCCGGAAGTGTCCGGGAGAAATCGCGCCACCACACTGTCGGCAAAGGGAAAGTACGCTTCGCAGTCGACCTCACAGAGAGGGTCATCGGAGGTGCAGTAGAAGAGCTGGATCATGCCGGAGTCGCCCAGTCGGGCTTGTTCGGCAGCCGGCAAGGTTGCCAGGTCGAGCTGCACGAAGTGCTGCATCGGAAGCTCACAATTCGGGCACACCGGCCAATCTTCATCCGCGGCGAGCCAAGGTTGGCCCCCGAATTTGCTGGCCGACAGGTCACCGTCGCGTTCTTCGACGGTCGGTACCCAGGTGGTTCGTTTGTGGGCGAGGATTTCGGGCTTCAGGTCGAGTTCAGACACGTGGAGTTCCGTCGCAATTGTGGTCGATTCGCGGGTAGTATGCGCCATCCATGAACGTTGTCACACCAGAGATGAACCGGGCAATCGAGTGCGTTCGAGCGCGGGCACGGTCGAGCGCACTACGCTGGGAACCGCAGATAGCGCGGGTTCCGGGCGCCTTGGCTTTGATTGAAGCGCTCGAAGAACGTGGTCGAATCGCCATCCATTTTCACCCCGAGCGGCTGGCCGCCGATAATCGGTCGGTCGTCGAGGGGCTGCTCGATTCGGGGGTCTTCAAAACACAGTGGGAGACCGGAATCTCGACCGGTAGTCCGAGCGCGTTTGTCGGCGGAGCGCGACACGTCTGGGAGGAGCGCCTGTTCGACAGGGCCTATGAACACGCGCCGCCGCACCTTCGGCCGCGGTATGGGGCCTTGCGGCTCTGGGGGCATCCCGACGGCCCCGCCCCGCGCTTCGGCTCATGCTACTTCATCCTCGCCACCGACCTTCTCGGGCGTTCGACGTTCACGTATCCGGGGAGTCAGGAACCCGAAGCGGTCGACCAGACCGCGACGGCCGACATGCTTGCCCCGGTGCTGGGTCCGCTATTCGAGGCGCTCGAACGTGATGGCAGCGGGCTGGGGATTGCCGGGTTGGACGCAGAAACACTCGTGTCGAGGGCCCTCGAAGTTTTGGGGGCCGAGTGGAACGTGTCGCCAGATGCTCCCGTTGGAGGCGCACTCGACAGCTTTGTCGAAGTGCAGATTCACGGTCCCATTCGACTGCGTGAAGACGTCGTCGGAGTGGTCGCCGATCCGGCGTTTCGGGGGACCTCCGTGGAGCGGGGCATCGAACGGCTGTGCACGCAGTGGAACCTCGAGCTCCAGTGGCATCGTGGATTTTCAATGGATGTCGCCGACGTCCCGGAGACCTTTCGCGGGTGGTCGACCGGCGCCCTTGCCCGCCGCATTGCACTTGACGGCCGAGTCGACGCGCGGGTCATCGGCGAAGCGGCGAACCACTACGAGAACGCTCCCGAAGATTGGCCGGAGTTCGACTCACGCGACGACGCCCTGACGGCGTTTCGACGAATCTGGCATGCGCTCGTGCTCGCGTCCGGCCAGGCCTAGCGGTCGCGTGTGAATCAGCTCGAGGAACCGAGGTCCAGTCGAGAGGTCTGAATGACGTCGGGAGGCTCGCCGTGGCAGGCCGTGCAGCCAGGTGCAGCGACCGAGGCAGTGGCGAAGGTCGAGGGGTCTTCCAGGTCGAACGTTTCGTAGAAGTACCAGTTGTCGGCTGGGACCGGGCCATCATCGATCTTGATGAGCATCGACCAGCCGATGAGCTCACCGGAGTCCTCGCGATAGAGTTCGCGCACGCCGGCCGACCCGACGGGCGATTGATGGCGGTCGGCGGATTCGTTGAGAAAGACGCGACGCTGGGTGCCGTTCAGCCCAGGCAGCCTGGTCGGCTCCGCGGCCCAATTCCGGTATTCGCCGGCGACGAGCCATTGGTGGATGGCTTCTGGTTCGGTGTCGGGCAGGTCGGTTTTCGGCGCGGCTGCATCGCCGCAACCGAGCCCAATGGTGAACGCGGGGCACAGGAGCACCGCGAGATATCTAGAGTTGAGCGCCATCTTGGATCCATTCGTAGATCATTTGTGCAGTTTGTTCGTCGAGGCCGGTGCCGGAATTGGCCGGCATCTTCACGACCCCGCACTCCTCGTCTTCGGCAGTCATTGGGCGCACGCGCACCCAGAGGATGCTGGCTTCGGGGTCTCCCGGAACCACAAAGTGCGTACGGCCGCAGAGCGGTTCGGTCGCTTCGACATTCACGAACGAATCGATGACGGCCTGGGGTGACCCGAGGCCGAAGCTCCCGTGGCAGTATCCGGCGGTGCAGCCTTCGGCGACGAACACCTCTTCGTGGAAGTCGGTCAGGCGGACGCCGTCGGCGGTCGTGGGGTTCGTCGTCGTCGAGGCGTTGTTGGTGGCGGTGTTGTTCGGCGCAGTATTGTTGGACGAGCTGTTGTTCGTGTCGTTCGGTTGCTCGGTGCCTGCGTTGTTCGATTCGCTGGTCGACGTGTTTTGCGTGTCGACCGAGTTGCCCTCGGCTGGGTCGGGTGTCGTTCCGCCGCAGGCCGCGGCGAGCAGTGCGGCGATGATGATGATTCGGTTCATGGCTTTCTCCGTTGCTTATCAGGGTCTAAGC
>CAYLMO010000036.1:5625-49838 GCA_964384605.1 uncultured Bradymonadales bacterium
TGCACAAGGCGTGACTTCGCGGATTGCATTTTCAAACCTCCGGTTCGGCCCAGACAGCCAGCTCGTGGCCGGACGGGTCGATGAAGTGGAAGCGTTGGCCTCCCGGAAAGTCGAAGGGCTCCCGATGGATCTCGGCGCCGGCAGCCTTCACTGCACTGAGCGTGGCGTCGAGGTCTTCCGAGAAGAGGACGATCAGCGGGCCACCGGTCGTCACTTCGTCCGTCTCGGAGAACCCGCCAATCTCGCCTTCGCCGTCGACGATTCCGGCGTAGGACGGGCCGTAGTCGTTGAACGTCCAGCCGAAGACGTCGGCATAGAACGCTTTGGAGGCGGCAAGGTCGTAGACCTGGAATTCGATGTAGTCGATGCGGTGGTGAGTGGACATGTTGGTCGTGGAGCTAGTGGTTTGGAGCGAATCTTGACCGCACCATCTTAGCGAGAAGGTGTGCGCATCCGTGAGACGGATTTTGACACGCGCGCTTCGTCGGTCGATCTTCGAGGCTGATTGGTTTCACAGTTTCAGGGGACAGACGATGAAAAAGCGAGCGGTAGCAGGCGTATTTGCGGCGACGATGATGATCCCAGCGGTAGCAGCGGCGCAGTCCTCGGGCGTGGGGATCGGAGTGAACACGACCACCGACCAGCCGAGTCTCGGCGTGGCGATCCCGATTATGGCCGGAGATGCCCTCCGCATCGAGCCGGGCCTGTTCTTCGCGTATCAGCGGGTGAAGGGGGAGCAGACCAACGGTGTCTTCGGGTCGACTGGCACCTTTACACAGTCGAACACCACGCTCGGCCTGCGGGCGGGGATTCACAGTTTCTTCGCGCAGGCCGGGTCGGCGCGGGCGTTTGTCGGCGCGGACCTCTCGTTCGTCTGGAACGAGGAGACGGAGTCGGTGGAGGTCGAGAACAACGGGACCACGAACACGACGGAGTCCGACACGACGACAACCGGTTTTTCGGTCACTCCGGTGCTCGGTGGCGAGGTTGCGGTGGCCGGGAATCTGTACATGGGGCTGCGGGCGGGGCCGCAGTTCGTGTTCTTGTTCCCGGAGGTCGATGATCCCGACACGCAGGACGCGTCGGTGTTCGCGATCAATGGGATGGGCCGGCTGGATGTGACGTACTACTTCTAGCTGACGGCCTCCGGCTAGGCGGCCTGGTGGATGCTGATCAGATTCCCGCAGGTGTCGTCGAACACCGCGAAGCTGCCCCAATCGGCTGAAGTCGGCTCCACCCGGAACTCCACGCCGGCGGCCTTGAGCTTCTCAACTTCGGCGTCGATATCGTCGGTTCCGAACGTCGTGGCCGGAATTCCGGACTCGTACAGCGCCGACTGGTAGGTCTTGGCGATGGGGTTGCGGTTGGGCTCGAGGAGCAGCTGAACGCCTTCGATGCCGTCGGGCGAGCCGACGGTGAGCCAGCGGTCTTCGCCCATCGGGACGTCGGTTTTGACCTGGAAGCCGACAACGTCGGTGTAGAATTCGAGGGCTTTTTGCTGGTCTTCGACAAAGATGCTGGCGACTTCGATGCGCATGGTTGGTCTCGTGGTCTGGTTTCTGGTTTCTCGTTTCTCGTTTCTCGGATTTTCCTCAGAATTGGGCAACATCTGTTTCCCGCATCGTACGCTGTCGGATACCGGTGGATCCAGGAGTGACCCATGGAGGTAGGATGGACTTCGGCGCCGGTGAGCGATTCGTACAGCGCTTTCATGACGCGCACGCCGGACGAACGATTGAGTCTTTCGGCCGCGGGCGCGTTGGAGCCTCCGGCAACTCTTACGACTTGCTGGCGCGCAGTGTTTCCGCGCTGCCATCAGGCTCGCGCGTGCTCGACCTCGCCTGCGGCGATGGCGTGTTGCTGGAGGTCATCTCGGACCTCCGGTCGGACCTCGAGCTAGTCGGCGTTGACCTGAATGCGGCCGAGATCGCGGCGGCCAAAGAGCGCGGAATCGAGGGAGCTCGGTTCGAGCGTGCCCGCGCCAATGCACTCCCTTTCGAAGACGCCTCCGTCGATCACGTGGTGTGTCATATGTCGTTCATGCTGTTCGACGAACCCAGCTCGGTCGTGAGGGAGCTAGCGCGAGTGGTCCGGCCCGGCGGCGCAGTGTTCATGCTGGTGAGCGACGGGTCCTCGCCGGAAGGAGCGCGGCGCGTGTTCGTCGACCTGGTGCGAGCACACAAGGTGGAGATTCCGCGGCTTGGGACTCGAGAGGCGCGGACGGTGGAAGGTCTCCGGGGCTTGTTTCATGCGGACTTCGAGGTCTCCCGGACCGAATCGGTGGAGCTGAATCTGGATGGGAGTCCGGAGGAGGTCTGGTTGGGGCTTTCACTGATGTACAACTTTGCGCCGTTGTCGGCGGAGCAGCAGGCCCAGGTGCGCACGGGCTTTTTCGACGCGTTCGGCGAAGACGCGCTGGTTCGGTATCGAATATCGATGCTGCACTCGGGGTTTCTCAGGAAGTAACAGCCGCCCAGACCATAGTGTTGGGTGCGAGTTCAACGAGGTCGTGTTGCGAGCTACCTTGACATTCCGATGATCCGCGCCTATCTCTTTTATGCACCGGCTCAGCCTCGAAATTCGCGCGTATACCGCCTGACCCACGGCGAGCCGACGCCTCTAAGACCCCGATAGCCAGCTGGTTCGACCGTATCGGTCCAACCCACGCCGCTTCACCTTCACGAAACTACCCGTGAAACCTCACGAGGAAACCTAACGCACCTCGCCAGACGTGTTCCCGCACGTCATCGCCGCTCTACTGAGCGCGCCAAGGAGACACTCATGCATCTCAAAGATCTCAAAAACAAAAAGATGACCGAACTGGTCAAGATGGCTTCCGAGGCCGAAGTAGAAGGCGCCTCGAACATGCGAAAGCAGGAGCTCATCTTCGCGCTGCTCCAAGCGCAATCCGAGAACGACGAAGCCATTTACGGCGAGGGCGTTCTCGAGACGCTGCCCGACGGCTTCGGTTTCCTCCGTGCACCCGACTACAACTACCTGCCCGGCCCCGACGACATCTACGTCTCGCCGTCGCAGATCCGACGATTCAATCTGCGCACCGGCGACACCGTCTCGGGCCAGATTCGTCCGCCGAAAGATTCCGAGCGCTACTTCGCGCTTTTGAAGGTCGAGAAGGTCAACGACGACGAGCCCGCGAAGCTTCGCGACAAGGTTCTGTTCGACAACCTGACGCCCCTCTACCCGGAAGAGCGAATCCGCATGGAGACCGCGTCGGACAACTACTCCACGCGTATCCTCGACCTGCTGGTTCCAGTCGGTAAGGGCCAGCGCGCACTGATCGTCGCTCCGCCGCGAACCGGTAAGACGGTCCTGCTTCAGGACATCGCCAACTCGGTGGCCGAGAACGAGCCAGATGCGGCTCTCATCGTGCTCCTCATCGACGAGCGTCCCGAGGAGGTCACCGACATGGAGCGTTCCGTGCGCGGCGAAGTCATCTCGTCGACGTTCGACGAGCCGGCGACGCGTCACGTGCAGGTCGCCGAAATGGTCATCGAGAAGGCCAAGCGCCTGGTCGAGCACGGCCGCGACGTCGTGATCCTGCTCGACTCCATCACCCGTCTGGCACGTGCATACAACACGGTCGTGCCGCCGTCGGGCAAGATTCTCTCCGGTGGTGTCGACTCGAACGCGCTCCACAAGCCGAAGCGCTTCTTCGGTGCGGCTCGTAACATCGAGGAGGGCGGCTCGCTGACGATCATCGCGACGGCCCTCATCGACACGGGCTCGCGAATGGACGAAGTGATCTTCGAGGAGTTCAAAGGTACCGGTAACTCCGAGCTGCACCTCGACCGCAAGCTCATGGAGAAGCGTATCTTCCCATGCCTCGACATCAACAAGTCGGGAACGCGAAAAGAAGAGCTCCTCATGCCCGATTCGCAGCTCAACCGGGTTTGGATTCTTCGCCAGCTGCTCCATCCCCTGAACGTCGTCGACTCGATGGAGTTCATGATCGACAAGCTCGGTCGAACCGAGTCGAACGACGAATTCCTCGCGTCGATGAGCGGCTAACGTGTTTGACAAGCTCGACGAGGTCAAAGGCCGGTTCGACGAGCTCAATTCGCAGCTCGCCGACCCGTCCATCACGTCCAATCCGGACGAGTTCCGCAAGATTGCGAAGGAACACGCCCACCTCACCGAGGTCGTGCAGACGTACGACCAGTTTCGCGCCGCCGAAGAGGAGCTCGAGGAGAACAAGGTTCTCCTGGGCGACGACGACGACGCGATCCAAGAGATGGCGAAGGAAGAGATTTCGCGCCTCGAAGGCGAGATTGAGGCCCTGTCGGAGAAGCTGAAGCAGCTGCTGATTCCGAAGGACCCGATGGACGAGAAGAACATCGTCCTCGAGGTTCGCGCGGGTACAGGTGGAGAGGAGGCGGCACTTTTCGCGGCCGACCTGTTCCGCATGTATGCACGATACGCCGAGACACGGGGCTGGAAGCTCGACATCGTTTCTTCGAACGAGACGGACCTTGGCGGATTCCGCGAGGTCATCGCGCTCATCGAGGGCGACGACGTCTATTCGGCGCTGAAGTACGAGGCGGGAACGCACCGAGTGCAGCGGGTGCCGGATACCGAGACGCAGGGGCGTATTCACACGTCGGCGGTCACCGTCGCGGTGTTGCCCGAGGTGGAAGACGTCGACGTACACGTCGACCCGCAGGACCTGCGCATCGACACATTTCGCGCAAGCGGTGCGGGCGGTCAGCACGTCAACAAGACGGAGTCGGCCATCCGCATCACCCACGTTCCGACTGGGCTCGTCGTTTCGTGTCAGGACGAGAAGTCGCAGCACAAGAACAAGGCGAAGGCGCTCAAGGTGTTGAAATCTCGTCTCTACGAGATGGAGCGCGCCGCACAGCACGCCGAGATCGCCGACGAGCGCCTGGCACAGGTCGGCTCCGGTGACCGTTCCGAGCGCATTCGGACGTACAACTTCCCGCAGAATCGCCTCAGCGATCACCGCATCAACCTGACGCTCTATCAACTTGATAGCATCATTGACGGTGATCTGGGTTCGGTGGTGGAGCCGCTCCAGCTGCACGAGCAGGCCGAGAAGCTTCGGCAACTCGAAGCCGACTGAGCACGCACTTCAGTCTAGAAATCGGGGCCAAGAAATGAACAAGGACGCCGCTTGTGGCGGCGTCCTCTGTTCCCTGGGAGCGCGTTGGACTGGTTGGGGAATTGGTCGTCGCGTTCCGTGCCCAATCTATATGCGGATTCCGTGCCAGTACGGCCGGTGTGGTATAGAAGCGTTGTATATCAATGGTTTATGTGGGTGGGTGGCACCCGGGCACTCAGATTTCCGTGATCATCCGGTCGTGGTTCTGACATCGATGTCATGGAGGGTGCGAAGATCGTCCATGCGGGCCAAACCGCTTGTCTTTCGCGGCACAGACCCCTATTGTTCACGCGCTCTTGGACAATTTTTGAAACGTATGAGGAGCAATGAGCGCTGACCCGCAGAAAACGGCCGCGGAACGCAGCAACCTGGACCTGACGGTAGACGAGTCGATCCTCGCTGCTTACGACGGTCCCGTACCCCGGCATGTTGCGGTCATCATGGACGGCAACGGTCGCTGGGCGAACCAGCGCGGAATGCGCCGGATTCGTGGCCACCACGAAGGTGCAAACGCAGTTCGTCGCACCGTCGAGAGCTGCCGATACCTCGGTGTCGAAGCTCTCACCCTCTACGCGTTCTCGTCGCAGAACTGGTCGCGCCCCATCGACGAAGTCACGGGCCTGATGACCTTGTTCGACCTCTACATCAAGAAAGAGCGCAAGCGCCTGCTCAACAACGGTATCGCGCTTCGCGTGATTGGCGACCGCTCGAAGCTCTCCGACAAGTTGCGCGCGGCGGTCGAGAAGCTCGAGGAAGAGAGCGCCCACAACACCGGTATGGTCCTGCAGGTGGCAGTCAGCTACGGCGGCCGCGAAGAGATCGTGCAGTCGGTGCAGCGCATCGCTGAGCAAGTCGCAGCCGGACAGCTCGAGCCGGCCGAGATCACGGCCGACCACATCGAATCGAACCTCTACACGAGCGGGATTCCTGATCCCGACCTCGTCCTGCGCACGAGCGGCGAGCTTCGCGTGAGCAACTTCCTGCTCTGGCAGATTGCGTACAGCGAGCTCTTCGTCACCGACGTCCTCTGGCCCGACTTTGCGGAGCCACACCTGCTCGAAGCGTTTCAAAGCTTCGGCGACCGTGAGCGACGATTCGGCCTGACCGGCGAGCAGACGCGCACCCCTAACAGCTAACGACGAGGTAGTCGTGGACGTCGCGGATCTGCTGGGCATCTCGAAGCCCAAGACGTATCAGCCGCCCGTGGTCCTCACGATTGCGGGCAGCGATTCCGGCGGCGGTGCGGGGATCCAGGCCGACCTCAAGACCTTTGGGGCGACCGGCTCCTTTGGCACGTCCGTGATCACACTTATCACCGCACAGAACACAGTTGGGGTGACCGACATCTTTGTCCTGCCCGCGCAATCGGTGCGAAAGCAGTACGAAGCGGTCGTGACCGACCTGAAGCCCGTCGCGGCGAAGACGGGTGCGATGGGCAGCGAGGAGATGCTCCGGTTGGTGGCGGATTTGCTGCTCGAGCGGCCCATCCAGAAGCTCGTGGTCGATCCGGTCATGGTCTCGAAGCATGGGGACGCGCTGATGTCCGAAGGGGCGATGAAGGTGTTCCAGACCACCTTGCTTCCGCACGCCATGGTGGTCACCCCGAACCGATTCGAGGCCGAGCGCCTCGCCGGCCGCAACGTCGAAGGTCCGACGAGCATGAAGGATGCCGCCAAGGCGATCTACGACATCGCGGGCACCGCGACGCTCATCAAAGGGAGCCACCTCGACGGCATCGTGCGGGACTATTTGTACGATGGTTCCGGGTTCCTAGAGTTCGGTGCCGACCGCGTGGATTCGAAGCGAGTTCACGGTTCGGGCTGTACATTTGGCGCGGCGATTACCTCTCGATTGGGCCACGGCGACACGCTTCCAGACGCCATCGCGTATGCTCGGGAGTTCATTTCGTCGGCCATCGAGAAGGCCCCGCAAATCGGTGCGGGAATCGCACCCGTCAATCCGCTCTTCGACGTTTGGAATCGCGAATGAAGGCAACACTCGGTCGCATCGCAGAATGGGTCGACGGTCGACTCTTCGGTGATCCCGAGCGCCTGATCGAGAACGTCGTGACCGACACCCGTCGTCACTTCTCCCAATCCAGCTTGTTTGTCGCTCTGCGAGGTCCACGGTTCGACGGGCACGATTTCGTGTCTGCCGCCCTCGAGCGTGGAGCGGTCTTGCTGGTCGAGCCTGGCCGGGTCTCGGAAGGTACGCGGATTGAGGTCGAAGACACGCTCGCCGCTCTTCAGTCGCTCGCGGCCGCCTGGCGCGCGCAGTTCGAGGGTGAGGTGGTCGGAATCACCGGCTCCCATGGCAAGACCATCGTCAAAGAGATGCTCGCCGCCATCTTGAGTTCCACTGTGCGGGTGGTCCGTAGTCCGGGCAGCTACAACTCCCAGGTCGGGGTTGCGCTCGCGCTGCTCGAGATTGAAGAGGCCCACGAGGTCGCAATCATCGAGGCGGGCGTCAGCGAACTGGGCGAGATGGGACGGTTGGAGCAGATGATTCGGCCGACCTGCGGCGTGCTCACGTCGATCGGTGAGGCGCACTTCGACGGCTTGGGGCGGGACCTTCGGTCGACTGCGGCCGAGAAGATGGAGCTGTTTCGACGGGTCGAAGGTCCAGTGATTCTGCCCGCATCAGCGAAGATGGTGGATGCGTCGTCGCTCGCGAAACCGCGTTTGTTTCACGTGGAACACAGCGAATCGGGATACCGGGTCGAAGAGGTGGCCAGGGAAGGTAAGGGCTTCGAAGTGTCGTTTGTGAGTGCGGATGGAGCCCGTGGAGCGTTCAGGCTGCACGCCCCTGGGCGCTACAACGTGAGCAACGCGATGGCAGCGGCGACGATGGCGCTCGAGCTTGGGACGCCGATGAGCCAGGTGGTCGCCGGGCTCGAGTCCTTCGAACCGACGCCGATGCGAATGGAGATGCACACGACACAGTCGGGCATCACCATCCTGAACGACGCGTACGTTTCGGACCCGACGAGCGCCCGAAGTGCGGTGGAGGAGCTGGTGTTCTACGGCGCCGGCCATCGCACGGTCGCAATTCTCGGTGACATGCGCGAGCTCGGCGTTCTCGCCGCGGATGCGCACCGGGCGCTGGGTGAGTTCGTCGCCGAGAGCGGCGTCGATCGGCTGGTCGCCGTGGGCAAGTGGGCGACGGCGATGGTCGAAGGAGCGGTCGCAAAGGGAATGGCCGCCGCTGATGCAGAAGCGCGCGAGGCGCTCGATGGGCTCGCGCTCGACCTCGAAGAGTGGCTGGTCGCCGGCGATTTCGTGCTCTTCAAAGGGAGTCGCGCGATTGGGCTCGAGTCGGTCGCGGCTGGGCTCGTCGAGTCCGTTGCGCCTGAGCGGCTCGAGGTCGATCTCGATGCTATTTGCGACAACGTTCGTGGGCTTCGAGAGCAGCTCGGCTCCGCGGAGATCATGGCCGTCGTGAAGAGCTTCGCCTACGGAAACGACGCGACGCGCGTGTCGCAGACTCTCGTCCGTGAAGGCGTTCGCTGGCTCGCCGTGGCGTATCCCGACGAGGCGATTCCGCTTCGTCGGAAAGGTATCGACGTGCCGATTTTGGTGACGAACGTGCTTGCCTCCGAGGCGGACAAGTTCGCCAAGTATCAGCTCACGGCGCTGGTCTCGACACGAACCATGATCGACGCTCTCGACCGCGCCGCATCTGGGCGAGGCGAGGTTGTGGATGTTCATCTCGAGGTGGATACTGGGATGTCGCGGATGGGCGCGCGGCCCGACGAAGCGGTTGAGCTCGCGGCCTACGTCGCCTCGAAAGGGGGAGTGGAATTGCGAGGGGCGATGACACACTTCGCCGCTGCCGACGACCCAGCGGAGGACGATTTTACGCGCGGACAGATTGCGCGGTTCGACGCGACGGTAGCCGCGATTCGAGCGGCAGGACACGACCTCGAGGTCGTCCACGCCGCCAACACGGCGGCCGCGTGGCGGTTCCCTGAAGCGCGTTACGATGTGGTCCGAGTGGGCCTCGGCCTCTACGGGGTTGCCCCGAGCACGGCCGTAGGCGCCGCGGGCACGTTCAGGCTGGCGCTTCGTTTCACGTCGCGGGTACTTCAGGTTCGCGACGTCGAGGCCGGGGAGTCGGTCGGATACGGACGCACCTGGCGCGCGGACCGACCGAGCCGAATCGCGACGGTCGCGATCGGCTACAACGACGGGTTTCCCCGCTTCATGTCGAACGGCGGTGAAGTGCTCATCCGCGGACATCGTTGTCCGGTGGTCGGGAATGTCTGCATGGACGCCACGATGGTCGACGTGACGGAAGTCGAAGGCGTGGTCGAAGGTGATGAGGTCGTCCTGTTCGGCGCGCAGAATGGGGCCCGCATCGAGGTCGACGAACTCGCCCGTCGCGGCAACACCATCACCTATGAAATCCTGACCGGCATCTCGCCACGGGTACGACGGATCTTTCGCCGCGGAGAGCGGTGAGCCAACCTTGTCGCGCGTGGAGCAGTCTGGTTCAATGCCTCCACTCGACCACGCACACCGGAGCCTTCATGAGACATCTTTCGACGTCCCTTCTATTCGCCGTACTCGTCCTTCTTCCGTCGCTCGCGTTCGCGCAGGTGCCCGAGGGCAAAGTGGTCTACAAGGCCGCCGAGTCGGTCAAACAGCTCGAGAAGAAGATCAACAAAGGCATCGAAGCCGCGGTCGAAGACATGAGCTTCATCACGCGACCGATTGCGCGAAGCCGGCTGAAGGACTCGAACAAGGTCTTCAAGACGATGACCTTCGACGTGAACGGAGACAAGATCGGCATCAAGCAGGGCGATCGCCCAATGATTACGATGCAAGAAGGCAAGCCGACCAAGTGGACCCGCGACGACGGTGAGGTCTTCACGGTGACCCATTCCAAAGATGGGGAACACTCTTTCACGCAGTCGTTCAAGGCCGAAGACGGTATCAAAACGCTCACCTACGTGTTCTCGAAAGACCTCTCCAAGATGTCGGTCTCGATCGAGCTCAAGAGCCCGAAGCTCGGCGGACCGATGAAATACACGCTGCAGTACGCCAAGCAGTAACCACTACGAAGTAAGGACGAAGCGTGAACGACGCAGTCATCAACTACATCGAATCCAACAGCGATCGGTTCCTCGAGGAGCTGAAAGAATACCTGCGGATTCCGAGCATCTCGACCGACCCCGACCACGCCGGCGAAGTGCGGCGCTGCGCCGACTGGCTGGTGAATCATCTGGAATCGATCGGGATCGACACCGTGGAGCTTCATGAGACGGGTGGGCACCCGATCATCTACGCGGAACACATTGTCGACCCGGAGTTGCCCACGTACCTGATCTACGGGCACTACGACGTGCAACCGCCGGACCCGCTGGAGCTGTGGACGAGCCCGCCGTTCGAGCCGGAAGTGCGGGATGGCAAGATCTTCGCGCGCGGTGCGACCGACGACAAAGGCCAGTCTTTCGCCCACGTGAAAGCGCTCGAGGCGCACCTGGCGACTGGCACGCTGCCGGTGAATGTGAAGCTGCTCATCGAGGGTGAAGAAGAGGTCGGTTCGGACCACCTCGACCCCTGGGTCGAAGCGAACAAAGACAAGCTCGCTTGCGAAGCGGTCATCATATCGGACTCGTCCATGTACGCGCCGGGTATGCCTTCGATCATGTATTCGCTGCGCGGCATGATCTACATGGAGGTCACGGTTCGCGGGCCGAGCCACGACCTGCACTCGGGCTTGTACGGCGGCGGCGTCCCAAACCCCATCAACGTTTTGTCGAAGATCATCGGGCAGCTTCACGATGACGAGGGCAGAATTACGGTACCCGGATTCTACGATTCGGTCCGTGCTTTGGACCCTGAAGAGCGCGAAGCGTTTGCGGAATTGCCGTTCGACGAGTCGGAATTCCTCGCCGAAACGGGTGCCAATGGCGTGCAGGGCGAGGCGGGTTACACAACGCTGGAGCGCGTGTGGGCTCGGCCAACGCTCGATTGCAACGGCATCATCGGAGGTTTCACGGGGAAGGGGGCCAAGACGGTGCTTCCGTCGGTCGCCAGCGCGAAGTTCTCGTGTCGATTGGTGCCAGACCAGCATCCAGACGAGATTGAGAAGTTGGTGATGGCGTACTTGAAAGAGCTCGCGCCAGACAGCGTAGAGCTCAGCATCAAGCTTCACCACGGCGGACATCCCGTGATTACCGAGCGTGACCATCCCGCGGTGACGGCTGCAATGGCGGCGCTGAAGCGGTCGTGGAACGCTGACCCGGTCTTCATCCGCGGAGGCGGCAGTATTCCGGTCGTCGCGACATTCGCGCAGGTGCTGGAGGTACCTTCGGTGCTCATCGGCCTCGGTCTGAACGACGATCGACTGCACAGCCCGGACGAGAAGTTCGACCTGGAGAACTACTACAAGGGTATCCGCACCAGCGCGTACCTCTGGGATGAGCTTGCATCGTAAGCTACTTACCGGGCTCGTCGTGGTCGCTGCGGCGACGGGCTGTTCGCGGCCCGAGTGCCCCGAAGCGTTGACTACGGTCGACCTGGAGCCGGTGTCGTTCGAGTGGTCCGAACCCATGCAGTTGGGGACCTTCCGCCCGAATGGCCAGAAGGTGGTGTTGCGCGACCGGGGAGATATTCCGGCGAACGCGTACCACGCGGTTCGGGTGCATCTGACGGATGCCGATCGTACGCCGGTACCGCCCGAGGGGCTGACCTGGCGCGTGACTTCGGCGCTCGACGATGAACCCACGGCGCGGCTCGTTACTGAGCTGCAGCTTCGGCACGAAGCCTACGTCCCTCACGCCGCAAACTGGGCGGCCGACATGGTGGCCGTTCAGAGCCGAGTGTTTGCCGAACAAGCCGAGACGAGTGAAGTAGCCGAGGGGCTCGAGGGTCGCGCGGAAGAGGTCAAAGACGTGCTCGATGCCGTCTCGCCGAGCACCGGGGAAGAGTTCGAGATTCCACAGATGGAGATGGACCGAAAGCTCCGGTTCCTGCGTGCGCAGCGCCCTGTGCTCGCCGATTTCGCGCTCGACCAGAAGCGGTCCCTCGATCGAGGGCTCGTGCTCACATCCGACTGCGAAAAATGCCCGGCCGCGAAAACATGGGCGGAAGAAAACGGCGTGCGACACGTTGGTGATGAGGACCCGGAAGCCCCGGCTCTTCGCTCGTTTTTCGCGCAGGTGTCGGGGCATCCCGCCAAGTTTCCGATGATGTGGACCGGCGGCAAAATCGTGTATGGGTTCGACTCCGCCGAGTGGAACGATGTGTTCCACGTGAAGTAGCGAGGTTCGAGATGGTGAAGCTTTTCGCGGTCATGGGAGCGGTGCTGGCCGGCATCGCCGTAGCGACTGGCGCGTTTGGGGCGCACGGATTGGAAGGTCGCGTGGATGCCCGCGCGATCGAGGTGTGGGAGACCGCGGCGCGATACCAGATGTATCACGCACTGGCGCTCTTCGCGGTCGCGTGGCTCGGGCAGCATGTGCAGCACACCGCCGTGAATGTCGCGGGCATCGCGTTCATCGCTGGAGTCGTGATCTTCTCGGGGTCGCTCTATGCGCTCGCCCTTTCGGGCGTGAAAGTGCTCGGAGCAGTTACTCCGATTGGCGGACTCGCCTTTCTCATCGGCTGGGGCGCCCTCGCCTACGCAGCGACCGCTTTTCCGACGAACGGGTGATGATTGCCTCGCCAATCTGCGGTAGGGATATGTCCCTTTCCGCCCGGAGTGAGCGATGGAAATCGGGACCGCACCCGTCACACTTGAAGAAATCTACCGCGTCGTCTTCGACGAAGAGAAAGTCGAGATCGCGGCATCAGCGCACTCCGCCATTGCGGAGTCGGCAGCGTTCGTACGCGAGATGGCACAGTCCGGAGAGGCCGTCTACGGCGTCACCACGGGCTTCGGAGCCAATCGCGACAAGGTGATTCGCCCCGAAGACGCGGAGACGCTGCAGGAGCGACTCTTGATGTCTCACGCGTGCGGCGTGGGTGACCCGCTGCCCGATCGGGTTGTTCGCGCGATGATGCTGCTTCGCATCACGGCGCTCTCGCAGGGCCGCTCCGGGATTCGTCCAGAGACCCTCAACATCCTCGTCGAGATGCTGAACCGTCGGGTTCATCCGGTCATCCCGGAGCTCGGAAGTGTGGGGGCGAGCGGGGACCTCTGCCCACTCGCGCACATGTGTCTGCCGATCATCGGCCTCGGCGAGGCGGAGTTCGAAGGCAAAGTGATGCCGGGGGCTGACGCGCTTCGGGCCGCAGGTCTCGAGCCAACGAGCCTGACCTACAAAGAAGGCCTCGCGCTTCTAAACGGAACGCAGGCGATGACGGCGCTCGGTGTGGTCGTTGTATGGGAAGCCCGACGGCTTCTCGACTCGGCGGACGTCATTGGGGCGATGAGCCTGGACGCTGTCGCCGGCCGCATGTCGGCGATGGACGACCGTGTCCACCAGGTTCGGGGTCGGAAAGGCCAGATCGATAGCGCCGCCAACATCCGATACGTCCTCCGAGGCAGCGAGCTCGCCGAAGCCCGCCCGGGCGCTGTGCCGGGCAAAGTCGAGTACGTACAGGACTCCTACTGCCTTCGGTGCATGCCGCAGGTTCATGGCGCTTGCCGCGACGTCGTGTCCCACGTGGAACAAGTGCTCACGGTCGAGGCGAACGCGGTGACCGACAATCCGCTGGTGTTTGTGCCTACCGATGATGAACCGGGCGCGATTCTGTCTGGCGGGAACTTTCATGGGGAGCCGGTAGCGATGGCGCTCGACTACCTCAAGATCGCGCTGGCGGAGCTCGGTTCCATCTCTGAGCGGCGGTCGGCGAAGCTGACGGACAAGTACTTCTCCGAAGGCCTGCCCCCGTTCCTCGTGAGTGAGCCCGGGCTGAACTCCGGCATGATGATTCCCCAGTACGTTGCGGCCGCGCTCGTCAGCGAGAACAAGAATCGAGCGACGCCGGCTTCAATCGACTCGATCCCGACCAGCGCAAACATGGAGGATCACGTCTCGATGGGGATGCATGCAGGGCTGCATGCGAAGGACATCGTCCAGAACGTGAGTCGAATCTTGGGGATCGAGTTGCTCATCGCCGGTCAGGCTCTCGACCTTCGAGTCGGACTGAAGGGTGGCGAAGGCACTCGTGGTGCGCTTTCGGAATTGCGCCAGCACGTCGACTTCCTCGAAGAAGACCGCGTGTTGTACCCCGACATCGAGTGTGCCGTAGACCTGATTGGTACGGGACGAATCGCTGAGTTCGTTCGTCGAAGCTAGCCGAGGAATTCGGAGAGTTTCGCTGCCATCCCGGGAAGCCCGAGGTCCTTCGACAGGCTTCCCGCGGCGCCCAGTTCTTGAGCCTTGGCCTCGAGTTCGTCCGCCGACATTCCAGACATGAGATAGATGGGGCAGTCCACGCCGGCGTCGCGCAACGCCGTGATGAGCTTGTCTCCATTCAGGTCGGGCAAGTTGAGGTCGGTCACGACCGCATCGAACGTTTCACGTGACACAAGCTCGAGCGCTTGCGCGGCATCTCCCGCTTTGGAGATGTCATGGCCCATCAGGGCCATCGAGAGCATGTCCAAGACGAGCTCGGAATCGTCGACGACGAGAACGCTAGCCATCGCGTGAACCTCGAGCCAGGTACTCTTCAACGATCTCGAGTAGGCGACCACCGCCTACCTCGCCCTTGATGAGGTACATGTCGGCGTCGGCTTCTTCGGCCTGCGCCTGGGTACTGCCCGAATCGCGTGCGGTGAGCAAGATGACCGGGAGGTCGCGCCACTCTTCGTGGGCGCGAATGCGGCGCGTGAGTTCGAGGCCGTCGAGCGTGGGCATCTCGACATCGCTCAAGATGAGGTCGAAGTCTTCCTTTTCGAGGCGATGCAACGCGTCTTGTCCATCGTGTGCCAGGACGATGTCGAACGTACCTTCGGAGAGGACGAACGCGATGGAGGCCGCGACGGTCTCCGTGTCTTCCACCACCAAAATCCGGTTGTGGCGGGGTTGCTCGCCCTCGGGAAGAGCGGGGACGTAGGGCGCATCGGCGAGGAGTGCGGTAACTCGTTTGACCAGCTCTCCGCCTCCGATGGAGCCCTTCACGATATATTCGTCGGCCCCTGCTTCGAGCCCGGCTTCGCGCTCGGAATCCTTGTCGAGGCCGGTCAAAAGGATGATCGGGATGTCACCCGTGGCTTCGTCGGCGCGAAGGATGCGTGTGAGCTCGAGGCCGCTCATCCGTGGCATCTGGATGTCGCTGATGACCAACGAGTACGGAACCTCGCGAAGTTGGTCGAGCGCCTCTTCGGCGTTGAGTGCCACATCGACCGGAACGTCGAGCTCCGACAGGATCAGGCCAACGCTCGCCGCGATCGTCTCGACATCGTCGACGATCAAGATTCGCTGCTCGAGCTTTCGGGTATTCACATCGGTCATCGAGCGCTCGCGCTCGAAGCCGGTCTCCATCGGAACCTGAACCGTGGGTGTTTCTACGAGCTCACGCTTGGGCTGGAGCTTCCGGGCGTTTGCCACGGCGTCGGGAGAAGGTTGCCCGAGGATGTCGCGAAGGTCCTGGGTCGCGTCTTCGAGCGCCGCATCGAGGTGCGGCTCTTCCGGGTCTTCAATCGCGGTTCGCAGCACGGCGAAGCCACGCAACAGCGGTTTCACGGGCCACACTCGAGAGTCGACTGGAGTTTTTCGTTGCGCGAGGATTGCGTCTTCCATGACGCCCGAAAGGTCAGCGATCGACTTGAGGCCAAGCATCGCCGCGCCTCCACGAATGGCATGGAGGTGTGTGGTGCTCTGGTCGATCGACTGTTCGGCCGCCTCTTCGTTGAACACGCCGACGAGTGAGATACTGAGGCCCGCGAGGCGCTTCTTGGCTTCGGCGCGGAACCGTTCGAGAAACGCTTCGAGCCCGCCGGGAGTGGTCTCGCGACGCTGCCGGGCAGGAATCTGCGCGCTACTCAGGCCGGTGTTCGCTACGATCTCAATCAACTCGGAGAGTAGCGATTCAAGCCGAGCGCCGTGGCGCTCGCGCCATTCGGGTTCGAGCTCCTCGACGAATGCGCCCCACCCCACCGCGAGCTGAGTCAGCCCCGCTGCCTCGTCTCCACTCGCCGCAAGCGTCCACAAGCGGTTCGCGAGCGCTTCGAGATCGTCTTCGTGTCGTTCACTCATTGGATTTCCAGACGTTGGAGGCGAAGTGTACGACGCAGCTATGCGTGTCGCAACGCGTGTCGTGGCCCCCCTAAGAAAACCACTGTTGAATCAACACGCTCGCCCGTCTCGATTGTGCTGAGTCGCCCTTTTGTTTCACGTGGGATAGAGCGGTTCGCGCGGCTTCGCCATTCCCAGCGCCGAGTTCGAGCTCGGCCATCAGGAGGACGAACTCCGGACGCGGTTCGAGGTTGGCCGCCTCACGGGCATGTTCGATTGCACGCTCCGGTTGTGCGGTTTCACGCAGAACCATTGCCATTCCATAGTGCGGGTAGGCCGCGGAGGGAGCGAGGCGAACAAGTCCGCGAAACACTGCGAGAGCTTCGTCCGTTCGGCCTTGTTTCAACAACTGGAAGCCGATCTGGCTGGCGCTGGTGATCTCGAGTTCGTTCATGTTTCAGCCTGGAGCGAGTAGACGTATCGAAGCACTTCGGCGACTGCCTCGAACAAATCTTCTGGAATCTCTTCGTCGTCTTCGAGCAGGACCAGTGCGCGCGCGAGCGGAACATCACGAACGATCGGAATGTCGTGTTTTCGAGCGAGGCGGCGCATCTCCGCGGCGATGGGACCTCGTCCGCGGGCCAACACCTGGGGCGCTTCCATCTCTGGTTCGCGATAGACGATGGCGACCGCAATCTCCGTCGGGTTCACGACGACGGCGTCTGCATCCTTCACACGTGAAACAGACCCTTCGGCCAGCAGCTCTCGATGAAGTTGTCGTCGCCGACCTTTCACTTCGGGCGACCCTTCAGCCTCTTTGTACTCGTCTTTGATGTCCTGTTTCGACATCCGCATCTTCTTCGCGAACTGATATCGCTGCCAGATGAGGTCGAAGATTGCGAACACGATTAGGCCTCCCACCAGGTACCTCGCAAGTCTCCATGCGTCCGAGGCGAGTACGCTGAAGGCGCCTTGGAGGTCGAGACGCGATGATCGGACGAGCTCCGGAAGTAGGTCGAGATACAGCACCGCGCCCATGCTCCCCATGACGACGATCTTGCCGACGTTCTTGGCGAGGTCGACGAGCTTTGCTGGCGCGAAGAGCTGTTTGAACCCGTTTGACGGGTTCAGTCTCGAACCGTCGGGGATGACAGGTTTCAAGGAGAAGACTGGTCCGACCTGAAGGTAGGCGACCAATGCGGCGACGACGAAGGCCGGGACGATTACGAAGACGAGAACTCGGGCCGCGGTCACCCACGCCTCGAGCATCAGAGGCGCAATCTGGGCCGTTGAGATCTCAGGCGCGGTCGCGGCTTCGATCGCTTCGCGGACGAGGCCAACAAGTTCTGCGGCCATCACATCGGCACTCAGAACCGCGGCGGCAAGAGCCACCACGGCCGTCGCGGTCGAAGTGAACTCGGCCGACTTCGCGACCTGCCCTTCTTTTCTCGCCTTCCGTAGCTTCTTCGGTGTGGCGTCCTGGCTCTTCTCTTCACTCATCTCGACCAGACCTCCACGATCGACTCGAAGACTCCGAAGCCCAGAACGGAGTGGTCGAGGAAAAGTTCGAGGGAAAGCTCCAGACCGGCGAGCATGACGAACACGCCGAGGACAGCCTTCAGTGGCATGCCGAGGAAGAAGACATTGATCTGCGGGGCGGCCTTGTTCACCAGTCCCAGGAACAGGTCGGCGAGCAGGATTGAGCCCATCACGGGAAACGCGATGAGTACGCCAAAGGCCACGGAATCGGCCCAGTAGCGGATGATCAACAGGGGAATCTCCGCCTCGCCGAGGTTGGGGAACTCGAGGGGTGGAACCTCGACGAAGCTGCGCGACAGTGCCGCGACGACTACACGGTGGCCGCTGAAGAGCAGAAAGAAGACCACCGAGATTTGGTAGAGGAACGAGCCCGAGACGCTAGCCCGCTCCGGTAGCTGAGGAACCATGGAGGTCGCCATGGTTTGGCCTCGAGCGTTGTCGATGACCTGTCCCGCCACTCGCATCGACTCGAAGATGAGCGACGTAACGAAACCTAACGTGACGCCGATGAGCACTTCCTTCGCGATGAGGGTTCCGAGGATGACGTTCGACGATGGCATCAGGCCCACGACGCCCGACGACCAAATGGCGGGGTAGATGACCATGCAGAGGGCGAGCGACAACCCGACCTTCACGGTTTGCGGCATTGCGCTTCCGCCTAGGAATGGCGCGAGCTGCACGAAGGGCACGATACGGGCAGCGACGAGCACGAGCAGTGCGATCGACTGCTCAATGATTCGAGCGCTCTCTGGGTCGGCGAGGGTTTCCATCAGACGTAGGCCGGAAATCCTTCGAAGAGCAGGCGAGTGAAGCGGATGAGCTGCTCGCCGATCCATGGGCCGGCTATAGCGAGGCTGGCGAACACCGCGACGAGCTTCGGAACGAACGTGAGTGTCTGTTCCTGAATCTGAGTCGTCGCCTGTATCAGGCTCACAAACAGGCCGACCGCCATGCTCGCCAAGACTGGGGGCGCCGAGGCGATGAGGACCAGGTAGAGGCCCTCGCGCGCGACTTGGAGAAGGTAATCTTCCATGACGTCTCCTAGACGTAGCCGAGGATGAGGCCCTTGATGACGAGGTACCACCCGTCGACGAGCACAAAGAGAAGTAGCTTGAACGGCAGACTGACGGTCGTCGGACTCAGCATATGCATGCCGAGCGATAACAGAATGTTGGCGATGACGAGGTCGACGATGATGAAGGGGAGGAAGAGGAGGAACCCAATCATGAACGCCTCCTTCAGCTCCGTGAGGACGAACGCTGGAATCACCACCAGGAGGTCGTCGGTCTGAACGTCTTCGCGCTGCTCTGGCGGCCGCATTTCGACAGCGAGTTCCCAAAGAAGGGCCCGGTCGACCTCGTCTGCGTGCCGAATGAGGAACCCTTGCAGCGGTTCGAGGGCTCTCTCGCCGACCGAAGTGTAGTTGTCGAGCGAGGCCTCGAAGGTGCCGTCCTCCACTTCGATGAGTGTGGGCTCGAGCTCCTGATACATCTCGATGCCCACCGGCGCCATGATGTAGGCGCTGAGGATGATGGCGAGTCCGGTGATGACCTGGTTGGGTGGAACTTGTTGTACGCCGATGGCCTGGCGGAGCAGCGACAGAACGACGGCGATCTTTACGAACGACGTCACCATGATGAGGAAGAACGGCAGCAGTCCTAGCCCAGCGAGAATGATGACCCAGCCGAGCGGGCTGCCCGCCGGCTGGGAAAACTGTTCCGCCGCCCACGCCGGACTCGCGAACATCATGACCGCAAAAGCGACCAAACCCGCGAATGTTTCACGTGAAACAATGGTCATGACGCCTCCTTTGTTTCACTCTCGAGCGTTTCCCCGTCTGCCGTTGTCCGGCGGAGCAACGTCGCAAACTTCGACGGGCTCGATTCCGCTGCCTCCGGCTCCCACTCGTCTAGTTCGCCAAGCGTCGACAATCCCGCCTCGCTGCTACCGACGATTAGATGACGCTCTCCAACACGCACCAGCAAGATGGAACGCCGCGGCTCCAGCGGAAGCCGCGACACGACCTCCATCGGACCGCCCTTCCCCTCCGGCGCAATCAGGCGCTTCAAGCCAAACCGCAGGATGACGTAGGCGAGCGCGCATACACCGATGACCACGAGCACGAGCTGAAACAAGAGCGCGCCATAGCCCATCGGTGCCGTCTCCGTTGTCTCCGCAAATGCCAACGACGGCATCAAGCAAGACACACAGAACGACACGAAGGCGGCGCGCACGACAGAGCAATGTCGCATGCGTTCCTCTTTGGTTCCCCCCGGTGGGGGTAGGTTGAACGCCGGACATTAGTCGGAAGCAGACGAGTCGGCAAGCACTGCCAGGACAACCACTTAGCCGAAAATTCCCCGAAGCAGCTGCGGAGTGTTCGGCCCAAGCGCGGCTTTCGCCAGCTGCAGGCGAATCGACATTGGGGCCCTCGCAAACAGCTTCAACATCACGCGCTGCACCTCACCTGGAGACTGCGTCCCGGCGAGATAGGGGCGCCACGCCGTCTCGGGCAGTTCGAAAAAGGCATCGAAAAACGACGACGTCGAGCCTCGATCCATCCCCAGAAGCGACTCCATTCCGAATGCGTAGAGATACCTCGCCTGCACCCTGTCCTCCGGCCACAACGCCCGCCAAATCTGGAAAGGATCACCGGTATGCGCGGCCTCAGCGGCATCTCCCGCCGCCGACAATGAACGCGCCAAAGAATAGCCCGACGCGGGATGCACGAACCCCGCGGCGGCGCCAAACCCCACGACGTCCTGGTCGAACGACGGCAAGGCAGTTCCCATCGGGATGAAGCAACGCTCCTCTTCGAGCACCTCCACGACCCGAGCCCCACGCGATTCCAGACGCTGGTGCAAAAGGCGCTCGAGATCGCCGATCGGGTAAGGCGGCCGGCCCACGAGCACGGTCTCCTCGAGAAACCAGAGGTCGCCAAGCTGCATCGCGTAGAGGAACGTAGCGGGTCCATCGTCGTCCCGGAACGAGTCGTCGAAATCCATCAGCGACATCGCATGCCCGCCGGTCGGGTCCCCCTCAGCCCGCGCGAGCACCCCGTAGGCCGTTTGCGCCGCTACCGAACTCGGTCGATGCTCTTCGAGGAACTTCCCCACGCCGGTCGCGTCAAACACCAGCCCGCACAACACCACCGTGTCGCCAACCAGCACCTCGAACGCGCCCGGCTCGCCATTCACCTCGGCCACATCTGCTGCGTACTTCGTGAGCTCTCGGCCGTTGAGCAGCGCCGCTTGCAATGCATCGCCGTCGACACGCCCGTACGCGCGGTCGATCGTCCGTGGACCACCGTTCGTCTGTACAAACGGTCGTTCCCACACGGCCTCGAAGACTCGGTCTCGATGAGACGATGGCATCTCGTCGACCCAAAGACCGAAGTTGTTTGGCCAAGAATCGTTCACGGTGCTCGAACACCAGGCTACGTCAAACCCCGCATCACATAGCGCTGAAACCAGCGCCGTACCGGCTGGACCCGAACCGATTACGGCGATGTCGTGATGGTGGCTCATCGTTTCCCACGGATGACGGACACACAGAGCAGATGCGGGCAACGCGCAGATCGATACGTACTTGGCGATCGCTGGCGAAACTCGCCAGAGGAGAACTTGTACCTCCTCCGAATCAGCCGCATCCTACGATGTAGGGGCGGCTCGCGACCCTTCACAAAATTGATACAATTTTCAGACTCTTCCGACACCCCGAATGTCCGCACTAATCCACATGGCAGCGCCTGACCACCGCCTCGCTCGTGGTCTCCTCGATGCCAATGGCGGGTTTGTGTGGTGGTACCTGGACCTTCTCGACGAAGGCGGCAACGGCCTCGTCTTGATCTGGTCGTACGGACTGCCGTTCCTGCCGGGCTACGCACAAGCCGCCCGCGACGGGAACGCCCCTGCGCCCCGAGACCGACCGAGCCTCAACGTCGCGCTCTACCGCAACGGAGAACTGGACTGCTATCTCCTGCAGGAATACCGGGCTGATGCGGCACATTGGGCCCACGACGGCGATCATTGGCGAATGGGTTCCAACGAGATGGCCACTCGCGTCGAGGGTGGCGTCCGAAAGCTGGAGATCCACCTCGACGCGCCCGTCCCCGGCACGTCGGAACGGCTCGTCGGAGAGATTCGCGTCGAAGGCGTTGCCCGTCAGCCAAACGACGAGGCGCCGACCGCGGCCGATGGCGAGCTGCCGGTTCACGACTGGTCCCCTCTCTGCGGTCCGGCGAAGGGCGAAGCCGACCTGCGCTGCGGACAGGAGATCTACGCGATTCGGGGTCGTGCGTACTACGATCGAAACGGCGGGAAGTCCGCGCAACACGAGCTCGGGATGGAGTATTGGCTGTGGGGGCGAATTCCACTCCCAGACCGCGAGCGCATCTACTATCTGCTGTGGCCCGAGGGCGGCGACGACGTCGTCACCTACGGCGTCGACATCTTCGAGGATGGCACCACCGAGACCGTCCACGACCTCGAAGTGGAGCGCCTCGAGCCCCGTCGCGGGATGGCCGGATTGACCTACTGGCGTCGCCTGAAGCTCACCCGAGCCGGCGAACCCTGGCTAGAAGTGACTCACGAGTCAGTTGTGGACGACGGTCCCTTCTACATGCGCTATCACGTCCGGGCCTCGACCTCCGAAGCCAGCGCCCTCGGCTTCGCCGAACTGTGCTATCCCGACCTCGTCGACCGCGACTTACACCGGCCGTTGGTGCGAATGCGCGTGCATCAGGTCGACGGCCGCAACTCGATGTGGCTCCCGCTCTTTACCGGTCCCAAGCGAGGCCGCGTATCGCGGCTCGTCAAGAATCTATGGGGGTCTCCGTGAACCCTGAGCTTGCACAAATCGCCCCTTGGGCAGTTCTGGCGGCCCCGGCGCTCGGTGTCCTGGGGCTGACCTGCTTCAACGCAATCACGTGGCCCCGAGGCCGTCGCGACGCGGCGTTCGTAGGCTCCGTTTCCGTGCTCATCCCGGCGCGAAACGAGGAAGCCGGCATCGAAGATTGCATTCGCTCCGTCTTAGCCAACGAGCATCCAATCCATGAAGTGGTCGTCTGCGACGATGGATCCACCGACTCGACCCCCGAAATTCTCGAGCGCCTCCAGGCCGAGTTTCCGAAGCTGCGGGTGATTCAAGGGATCGGGCTGCCGGCGGGCTGGGTGGGGAAACCGCACGCATGTCACCGGCTTTCGGAACATGCCGAAGGCGACCTTTTCTTCTTCGTCGACGCCGACGTCACCCTCGAACCCGACGGAATCGCCCGCGCCGTCTCGTTGCTCGCCGACAAGTCGGCCGATGTCGTCACTGCCGTGCCGCGGCAGGTCACCGAGTCCTTCGTCGAGCGTCTCATCCTCCCGCTCTTGCACCTGACGTACGTCGCGTGGTTGCCAATGCCGCTCGTTTGGCTCACACGCGACCCTCGATTCCTCGCCGCGAACGGCCAACTTCTGGCGATTCGGCGCCAGACCTACGAGTCGACCGGTGGCTATTCGACGGTCCGTGCAGAAGTGGTCGACGACATGGCGTTGTGCCGGCTCGTGAAGACTTCCGGAGGCCGCGTGGTCTTCGCGGACGGGCATCACATGGCCGCCTGCCGCATGTACCACTCGGCCCAAGAGGTCTGGGAGGGCTTCTCGAAGAACTTGTTCGAAGGCATCGGTGGACGCCTCATTGGGCTCCTCTTCGTGCTCGCCTTGTACGGCGTGACGTTCGTCTTGCCGTACTTCGCTCTCATCGCCGCGCTCTTCGTGCCTGCGTTGTTGCTTCCGGCGGCGGTCGGGGTGGCCGCCAACATCGCAACTCGCGTCGTGCTGGCCATCCGTCATCGCCAGCCGCCCGAAGGAATTCTCCTGCATCCCGTCGCCATCTTCGGATTCTTCGCCATCGCCCTGAATTCGTACCGATGGAACCAGCTCGGCAAGATCGTGTGGGCTGGTCGGGTTTACGCGGCCAAGAACAACCGAACCGACGCCGAGGCCGAGGAGGTTGTCGGTGGCTGAATCGTACGACGTAGTTGTCATTGGAGCCGGCGCCGGCGGGCTCGCCGCCGCACTGCGATTGGCCCACGCTGGTCGCTCCGTCTTGGTCTTGGAGGCAGGCCCGGAAGAGGGCGGAAAGATTGGCCGGGCCGATCACGATGGCGTCCACTTCGACACCGGTCCGTCTGTGCTGACCATGGTCGACGTTGTCGAAGACCTGCTCCGCGCCGCTGGAACCACAGTCGCCGACGAGCTCGATCTGATCGAGTCGCCAAACTTCCGCTATCACTGGCCTGATGGCACCACGTTCGACGTCGCGTTCGACGCCGAGCAGACGGTCGCGAACGCTCGCGACACCTTCGGTCCGAAGGCGGCCGAGGACCTCGCCGGTTTCCTCGAGTACGCGCGAACCATCTGGGAAGCGGCCGCGCCGAATTTCGTGTACGGCCCGGCACCCTCGGTCCCAAACATCGCCAAGCTCGGCTTCAAGTCGCTCGGCCTCGTCCGGAAAATCGACCCGATGCGGTCGATGGAACGCGCCATCGAGCGGCACGTCTCCGAACCTCACCTTCGCGACCTCTTCGCGCGGTACGCGACCTACAACGGCTCCGACCCTCGCCGCGCTCCCGCGACGCTCAACTGCATCGCCCACGTCGAGTTGGGCCTCGGCTGTTACGGCATTCGCGGCGGCATGTTCCAGCTGGCCGCGACCCTACGAACGGTCGCCGAACGGGCTGGCGCCGAGTTCCGATTCGACCACCGAGTCGCGGCGATCGAGACCGACAACCGAACGGTCACCCGGGTCGTCGGTGACGGCTTCGACGTCGTCGCGAAACAGGTCGTCTTCAACGGCGATGTCGCGACGCTCGATAGCCTGCTCCCCCGCATAGACGCTGGCCTTCAGGTGCCTGACCCACCATCGATGTCGGGCTGGACCGCGGTCGTCAAAGCCGCCCGAAAGCCGCATGACGTACGCCCTTCGCACGCGGTCCTGTTCCCCGAAAACTACGCCGAAGAATTCCGCGATATCTTCGACCGAAACCGACCGCCGCAGACTCCGACGGTCTATCTGTGCGCCCAAGAGAAAGCACATCAGCGCGACGGCTGGGAGGAACACGAGCCGCTCTTCATCATGGCGAATGCGCCGGCCGAGCCGAGCGACGGTTCCACTTCGGATGACACCTGGGCCGTGCTCCGCGAGACGGTCGAAGCCCGACTTCGAGGCGCCCAGCTGCTCGAACCCGAGGACACGATCGTCTGGGAACGAACACCGGCCGGACTCGCCAACCGTTTCCGCGGCTCGCGAGGCGCGATCTACGGCGCCGCATCGAACTCTCAATTTGCCGCTTTTCAGAGAGCACCGAACCAACTTCGACACATCCATCATCTTTACCTTGCGTCCGGATCGGCACACCCGGGCGGGGGAGTTCCCATGTGCTTGCTGTCAGGGCGAGCCGCGGCCGAAGCCGCATTGAGCGACCGACCCGTGCCACAATCTGAGCGGGGCACCGCATGAGAATCGCCGACTACGTCCAACGACACGCCCTCGAACGACCACACGACGACGCCGTGATCGAGGCCGGCCTGCGAATGACCTGGGAAGAGTTCAATCGCGATGTCCACGCTCGCGCTCGCGCCCTTGCGCTCCGCGGAATCAAACGCGGAAGCCGAGTCGCGCTCGAACTGCCGAACGGACGCGAATTCCTCTCGACGATGGTCGCAACCTGGCTCCTCGAGGCCATCATCGTGCCGCTCAACCTCCGCTGGTCAGAGCGCGAGAAAGCCGCGGCAATTCGAGATTCCGCGGCGAACATCGTCGTTCGTCCCGGCACCCTTCGGCCTGAACCAGGCCCGGTCAATCTACCGACCGTCGAAAAGTCGTCCGTGGCCGCGATCTACTACACCAGCGGCTCGAGCGGGCAGCCCAAAGGCGCGGTGCACACCCACGCTTCGATCGAGGCCAACGCACGACAGTTCATCGAGGCGCTCGAGCTCTCGTCGAACGACATCAACTACGGCGCGGCACCGTTCTTCCACGTCGCTGGCCTCGCGGTCTTCACGATCCCCATGCTCATTACCGGCGGAAGCACCGTTTGTGCGCGTACTTTCGACCCGTCGCGAGCCATGGCCGAGCTCGACGCCTACGGTGCCACCTGCGCGTGCATGGTCCCGCAGATGTGGAAGCGTCTGAGCACCAACATCCACTTCGACGAGGCCGACCTCGCACTGCGAATCGGCGTTTCCGGCGGCGCGCCCACAACGAACGCTCTCATCCACACCTACGCCGACCGCGGTGTCCGACTCGTTCGCGGCTACGGAATGACCGAGGCCGGCCCCATGGCCACGCTCCAGCGTCTCGCCGAACCGAACTACGGCGAAAGCGACTGCGGCGTTGCGGGCCCCGAGGTCGAACTCCGCATCGTCGGCCCCGATCGACAGCCGCTCCCCGACGGCGAGGCCGGCGAAATCGCGCTCCGTGGGCCGAACCTCATGTCACGCTATTGGAAGCGACCGAACGAAACTTCGGCCGTCCTCGACGGCGAGGGGTGGTACTACACCGGCGACCAGGGCGTTCTCGTCGACGGCCGACTCGACGTTCTAGGCCGCCTCGACGACATGATCATCACCGGTGGAGAGAACGTGTTCCCGTCGGAGATCGAAGCGATCCTCTCGGAAGTGGAGGCCATCGCAAATGTTGCTGTCGTCGGCATTCCAAGCGACGATTGGGGCGAAGAGGTCACCGCCGTGGTGGTCCCCGCCGACGGTCACACCGTCGCCGAAGCCACCTTGGTCGCAGCCCTCGTCGGTATCGTCGCGCGCTTCAAGATTCCACGGCGCCTCGAGATCGTCGACGAACTCCCCATCGCGCCGACCGGCAAAGTCGACCGCCAGGCGCTCAAAACCCGCTTCGGCGGAAGTACACGTTCCGCATCGAGATCCCATTGATCGAATTTGGCCCCGGCGCTCAAACCACGCTCGACGACATCGTCGAAGTGGCCCGCAGGGGCGCCAAAGTTGGTCTTGCGGCCGAAGCATGGAGTGCGGTCGAAGCGTCGCAAGAGTTCATGCGCCGCGAGGCCGATTCCGGCCGCCGAATCTACGGTATCACCACGGGATTCGGGCCTCTCGCCGACCATCACTTGCATCCACAGGATGCTGGCGAGCTGCAGCGCAATCTCGTGTATCACCTGGCCACGGGAGTCGGTGAACCGTTCGCCCGCGACGTCACTCGGGCCATCATGGCGACCCGCCTCGCGGCACTCGCGCGCGGATATTCGGCGGTCGATCCGAAGGCCGTGCGGCTCGTTGCAGAATGCCTGAACATCGGTCTCGAGCCCGTGGTTCCTAGCCTTGGTACGGTCGGGGCCTCCGGCGACCTCACCCCGCTCGCCCACATCGCGCTGGCGCTTATGGGGGAGGCAGCGTTCTGGGAAAGCGACCTCGCGGCGCACGGTCTGGACCCCTTGGAACCGGCTGGTCGCGAGTGTCTGGGCCTCGTCAACGGAACTGCCGCGATGACCGGCCTTGCCGCCCTGAACGGCGCCGACGCAATGCAGGCGTGGGAACTCGCGCTCTCGCTGGCCGCGGCAAACGCCGAAGTGTTCGAAGCTCGGGCCGAGGCGTTTGATTCGTTGTTGGGGGATGTGCGCCCGCATCTCGGCCAGGTCGCCACGCTCGAGGGGCTAGATGCGCGCCTCCGAGGCGCGCAACGACTCGTCACAAAGGCGAGCTCCATCGACATGGAGAAAGCCTCCAGCGGCCCGACCAACGGGCACATGCTGGCGCAGGACCCCTACACGATTCGATGCGTTCCCCAGGTTTTCGGGGCGATTCACGACGTGATCTCGAACCACAACGCGACGGTCGAAACGGAGCTCCGGTCGGTGACCGACAACCCGCTCTTCGATGCCGCGAACGAACGAATCATCCACGGCGGAAACTTCATGGGGCAGCACGTGGCGTTCGCATCCGATGCGCTCCACAATGCACTCGTGCAGCTCGCCGTTCACTCCGAACGAGTCGTCGCTCGCCTCGTAGATACGCGACGAAATGGCGACCTGCCTCCGTTTCTACAGGGGCAAGAGACCGGACTTCACTCGGGCTTCATGGGGGCACAGGTGACCGCGACAGCACTGGTCGCGCACCTTCGAACTCACGCCACGCCAGCGTCGATCCAATCGATCGCGACGAACGCTGACAATCAGGACATCGTGAGCATGGGGACCATCGGCGCCTTGCGCACATGGCAGTCGATGCAGCGTGTCTTCGAGGTGCTCGCGATCGAAGCGATGGTCGTGGTGCAGGCGATGGAGCTCTCAGGCGGGGACTACAGCCCGCACGCTAAAGCGCTCGCAGAGACGGTTCGGAGCCATGTTCCAACGCTGCGCGCGGACCGACCGCTGAGTGACGAAATCACCCAGCTGGCGGCCGCGTTTCGCGCCGAACGCTAGCTCGCCAAACGTTCCGCAAACTCTTGGGGACCGGGGTAATCGAGGGTGAGATGTGGGTATGGAATCTCGATCTCGGCCTCGTCCAGCGCGTACTTCACAGACGTGGCTACTTGGTCGCGGGCCGCGACGACGTGCTTCATCTGCGACTTCGACCAGTAGCGCACTTCGAAGGCGACGGCCGATGAATCATGCGACCAGCACAGCACCTGGGGCGCCGGGTCGCTCACCACTTCTTCGCAGTTCTCCACGGCGTCGAGGATCACTTCGCGTGCCTTGTCGATATCTTCGTCGTAGCCGATTCCAGCGGCAAAAGAGGAGCGCCGGAACTCGCGTGCGGTCCGTACCGTCACGGCGTTCTTGAACAGCGCCGCGTTGGGCATCACGACGATCGTTCCGTCGTAGGTTCGAATCTCCGTCGACCGAAACGAGATCGTCTCGACCACGCCGGATGTGCCATCGAGCTCGATCTCGTCACCGATCTTGAACGGACGGCGCGACAAGATGAGAACGCCCGCGA
Organism: uncultured Bradymonadales bacterium; assembly: GCA_964384605.1. Lineage (GTDB taxonomy): Bacteria > Myxococcota_A > Bradymonadia > Bradymonadales > Bradymonadaceae > CAYLMO01. The sequence goes on from CAYLMO010000036.1 coordinate 34,394, forward strand.
GAAAGTTCTCGAAGATGTCTTTGAATGCGAAACCGACGGCGACCGAGGAGAGACCCAGCACCGCGATGAGGTCACCGGCTTTCAGGCCGGGGAAGACCGTTGCGGCCGCGGCGAAGATACCGAAGCCCAGCGTCACCACGTACGCGAGCGTGCCGAACAACGACAGCAGGCTCGGGTCATCGATGAACTGGTGCGCGAACTTGCGGACCAACCGTTTGGCGACCTTCGCGACGATCCACGAACCCACCAACATGACCACGGCGACCGCGATCACCGGCAGGTGTTTCAAAAGGGCGTTGGCGTACTCGGTGATCACCGACCACGCCGATACGATTTGCGATTCGGGCATGACTACCTCGGCAGTTAATTTGGCCGAGAGTCCTCACGCGAACCGGCAATTCAAGTCGACTCGACGACTTCTTTGAGATTGGCGAGTCCCTTCTCGTAGTCTGGGCCGAGGTATTTCTCGATCATGAGGCCCATCCAACGACCGATCGGATTCATGCCCATGTCGCCGTGGAACTCCCATGTTACCTTGGTCTTCCCCTCGCCCGCGGGCTCGAGCACGAAGACCGCCTTGGCCGGCGGCTGACCGTCGAACGACAGCGCCGACTCGACCCTCTTGTTCGCGGTCGCGGCAGTGATCTCCTGCGATCCGTTGCCGACGTTGGGGTGGTCGCTGGTCCACGACATCTTCGCTCCCTCGCCAGCCTCGGGACCCTCGAAAACGTACTTCGTGTTCGGATCGATCTTCGCCCACGGTGACCACGCGTTGAAGTTCTTGAACGAGCTTACGTGCGGGTAAACCTTCTCGGCTGGGGCATCGATGACGATGTCTCGTTCGATCGTGACCTCGGCCGGCTGCAGGTAGGCCCCGCCGATGAACGCGACGACGAGGAGTCCGAAGATACCACCGACAATCATGAGAGCTTTCTTCATGGCGCAATCCTCCAATGGGTTCACAAAAAAGCCGCGCCACCTTGCGGTGGCACGGCCTACGAGCTGGTCTACTTTCTCCACCTGGGACACGGAAGGCTCACTGAACTCGCCGGGGGAGTACCCCTCCTAGGGGGCACGTAACCTCGATCGGCGAGGTTGTACCAGCACGTGCCCCCTAGGAGGGGTACTCCCCCGAAAGCGACGTTCTGGAACAGCCTTCCTTGTGCTGCGTGCTAGGCCTTAATGCTCGGATGGCGCAACGCCACCCTCGGTGCAAAGCACCAAGCTAAACCTGCTCGGTCTCGTAAAAGACCCCTCGGTGATACGTTCCGTTTTGCGAACGCGCAAGCCAGTTTCCAACGACCGCTTGACGAACCACACCGCGCGCGCCGATACCTGACGGGTATTTCCTCAACACGCTCGCGAACCCGGAGCTACCAATGCGTCTCGAAGACGTACGGAATGCGCTTGAAGCGCGCGACCCGTCACTCGTCGACATGATCGTCTCGCTCGCCAACGAGCCGGATCCGTATCCCGGCGACGACACGCCTGACGACGCATTCACGATCCACAAGCTCAAGTCGACGTTGGGCGCCTGGGACTTCCAGTGGAAAGACCCCGACGAGAAGAAGCGAATTCGAATCGAGTCGTGGGCGAAGCTCGAGGCCGACGACGCGCCGGTGCCGCTGCCCGACCGCCTGAAGCTCTGGCAGATCATCGACGAGCTCCATCAGGGCGAGGGCGCGTACGCGCGCGAAGTTCTGCTCGAGGTGGTGCGAAAGGCGCCGATGAAATGGGGCGTCTGGAGAGGGCTGAAGCGCCTCTACAAGACTTGTGAAACGAATGGGGACCTCGAGCTGTTGGGCGCGCTGATCGCGCGCTTCGACACCGAGATGACCCGCACCTACGGCAACTGGGGCGAGGTCACGTCGCGCACGCTTTCGTACCTGTCGCGCCGCGGCTGGCGCTGGCTTCGACGACGCGGGCAGCAGTTCCCCGCGGCGTACGTGGGCGCGGCCTGTGCCGTGCTTCGGGAGTATCCTGACGGCGCGAACTTCAACCGCACGTGGGTGGGCAATCACATCATGTACCACCACGCCGACTACTATGGCGGGAGGGCGTACGGCACCGGCGGGTTCAAGTTCTGGCGCGCACCTGACTCGTTCACGGAGCACCGCGCATACAACGAACTGTGGCGAGAGCGGCCGGAGCCGCTGTTTGCGCTGCTGGAGCGAGCACGAAACGAGCACGTCCGGAGCTTCGCGATCGAAGGTCTGAAGGCGGATTTCCGGGCGGAGCTTCGCGAACTCGGAATTCCCACAATCCAGCGACTCATTCGAGTCGACTCTGGGACGGTTCAGAATTTCGCGGTCTGGCTGCTCGAGAACGCGCCGCGATTCGAACAAACAGCGTTCAAGGACCTCGGCATTCACAACGACGTGCTGTCGCTGCTCGACTCCGAAGCGCCTAGCGCCCGGAAATACGCGGTGAAGTACGTGCGGGCTCATGCTCGTGACCTGCCGCTCGACGAGGTCATTCGCCTGGCAAACCATATGGGCGCCGAGGTTCGGAAGCTTGCGACCGAGCTGTTGGCTGACCGGGATCCGCGCAAGGATGTTGGCCTCGAAGCCTGGGGACTTCTGCTCGGAACCGAACACGCGCACGACCTCGCCGTGAAAAACCTGACCGACCACTTCGGCGCGTCGGAACTGACGTTGGAGTGGTTCCGCGAGCGGTTCCTATCGGACGACTGGGACGTCGTGCAGTTCGCGATCGACCGGTTCGGCGACGTACACAAGGTCGAGTCGGTCGGGCCCAACTATCTCGTCGATCTCATCGAGACGGTGGGAGTGACCTACGAGACGGCGAGCTTCGCCGCCGAAGCGCTCGGTACGCTCGATGTTGGGGCGCTCGATCGCGAGATTCTGCGTCGGTTGGTGCTGCACGACGAAGCTTCGGAGACGGTGATCTCGTGGATCGACGAAGACCGGATCGAGCCGGCTGCGCTTGGCGCGGACTACTGGCAGGCGTTGGCGTTCCAGCCGACCTGGGACTCGTTCGAGTGGGCGCAAAAGCTCATCACCGAGGGACCGAAGTACTACGGGAACTATAGCTGGAATGGGACGGACGTGGCCGATCAGGCGCGTGAGTACCTCCGAGATGTGCGGAACTTCATGCCGACGGACATCGGTGTGGATTGGCTGTTGAGCGTCGTTGCCCACAACGACGAAGAAGCCCGTGACTGGGCCCGCGAATACATGTTCGAGGCGTTCGCTCCCGCTGAATTCGCGGCGGATGCGGGTGGCGAGGCGGCAGGCGATGCTGACCTCGGCGAGAAGACGTTCCTGTTCACCGGAAAGCTCGCGTCGATGACGCGCAACGAGGCACAGGACAAGGTCACGAACGCCGGCGGGAAGAACGCGAAGTCGGTGACCAAGGCGCTCGACTATCTCGTGATCGGTGACGATGGCTCCCCCCTCTTCGGGCTCGGAGACCGGTCGTCGAAGCATCGAAAGGCGGATTCGTTGGTAGATGAAGGACATCCGATCAACATCATCTCCGAGACCGCGTTTCTGCAGATGCTCGCGGGCGGGCGAAAGTCCTACGGTGAGGCCGAAACGGTAGCCGGTTGCGAGCGACTGTGGGACCTGGCAACGGGACCGGACGCGAGTGATGGACCGGTCGAGACGTTCGCGAGGACGTACCTGCTGCGGCACCACGATGTGATCGGAAAGGAGCTGACGGACAAGACGGTCGAAGAGGCTCGCGCGCTGCCGGCGGCGTTCCTCACCCTGGAACGGCTTGGCGAGATGATGCTCGACGGTCGGTACCAGGTCCGGAACTTCGCGCTTCGAATCGCGCGACATGAGTTGGCGCGATGGTCGCCGTCGCTGGCCACGATCCAGAACTACAGCGAAGCTCGACGGCCGGAGGTGCGACAGCTGTTCGCCGACGCACTCTTGGCGGAGGATTCGAAAGAGAACCGACGCCTTCGGATTGCGCCGGAATCGCTTGACCCAGCGGAGCTATACCCGTTCTGCGAGTCGCTCGACCGCGGCACGCGCGAGCTCGGAATGGCGGTGTTGGAGGCGTATCCGCAGTTTGCGCATCCGGAGTCGTTGTTCGGCCTCACAGACAGCCCCGACCGAGAGGTGCGGGCGTTTGTGGTGAAGATGATCTGGCGGCTCTACCGCGATCGGGGAACGACCGACGGGTGGGAGCCTCGCGAGCTGACCGACAAGTACCTGGAGCGCGCGGACGGACGATTCGAACGCGGCCCGGGCGTGACACCGCGACCTCAGGAGATGCCGGCGACGGCACAGGCTCTTCGAGACTTCCTGCGGCGCGTGCTCTTCGGCATTCCGCCGGGGCGTCTGCCGAAGGGGACGAAGCGTTCCGAGGACGCGCCAAGGCCGCTTCCGGCAGGGCGCGAGAAGCTGTTTTTGCTCGAAACGATGCGCGATCTAGCCCTCGAAGACGAAGCGTTCGCCGGCGTGGTGACTCCGCTGCTGCAGGAGTTCGTCCGCACCCTCGGAAAGTCCGAGCGTGGGGCCTCGCTGGTGGCACTCGCTCGAATTGAGGAGAAGTGGCCCGAGACGTCAGCGCTTGCGGTGTAGATGAATCTAATTCGGGGGCTTGGCGGTCTGGGAGTCAATTTGCGTTGACTCGCTCAAACGCATATCTTCCCTGAATTACGCACATTTTTACCTGTCCGGAGTTCCTGTGAACCGATACTGGCTCGTTTTCCTTGCCCTCACGCTCGCTGCCTGCAACCTGAGCGATCCCGAAGCAGACCTCAGCGTAGGCGCGAACAACTCGATCGATATCGAAGAAGACGCGGGGAATTCAGGAAACGGAGACGGCGGAGCGAACAACGCCACGACGCCGAACTCGACGACGCCAAACGAGGTTCTCGAGGTCGTAACCGTGACCCCCGAAGACGGCGAAGGCGATGTGAACCTCGGCTCGACGGTCACGTTCATCTTCAGTGAGCAGCTGGACTTGAACACGATCACCCGCAACGACGTGGTCGTGTCGAACGACTCGGGTCCGGTCGAGGTGGTGTCGTTGGTCGCGGACGGTGCCAACGTCGTGGTCGACTTCACGCCGCTCGAGACGGGCATGACCTACACGGTGGAGCTCCCCGGAACCGTAGCCTCGCTTGATGGATTGACCCTCGGCGAGCCTTTCGAAACGTCGTTCTCGACGGTGCCAGCGTTCGAGTTGGTGTCCGTGACCCCGACGGCCGCTGAAGACGTCGATGTCGCGACGACCGTCGAGTTCAAATTCTCGACGGAACTCGCAGCGACTGCTTCCGACGCGATTTCGGTAACGCTCGAGTTGGAACCCAATCCCATCCCCGGAATGGCCTTCAATCCTACGTTTGAGGTCCGTGGCGACACGATTCGGGTGACCAGTCCGGCCGGGCGCTGGCGAGAGTTTCGGACCACGCACAGGTTCATTGTGACGAACATCGAATCGGCCGACGGACGGGTCCTCGATCAGGTCGAAACGCGATTCGTCACGAAGATGTTCGACCCCGACGCAATCTATTGGATTCGCAACGAGTCGCGCAGCCAGTTCGAGCTTCTGCTCGCTGAATCGCCAAACGACATCTTCGTGACGCAGCCAGACCAAATCGAAGATGCCGGCTGGACCTTCATCGAAGTCGACGAAGATCTTTGGCAGGTTCAGTCCGTACTCTATTCGAATCTGTTCCTCGAAAGCGGCGATGGTTCCATCCCGGCCGAGTTGACCGCGGGCGCGGGCGACGGGATGTTCTTCACCGGTCAGCTGTGGCGTTTCAATGAGCACCCCATCGAGGGCCGCTTGCCACGCGACACCAACACCAGCTTCTACAGCTACTACATGCAGTCCGAGTTCCAAGGTCCCAACCGAGCCCTCGAACTCGAAAACCAACGCGCCCGAATCCAAGACCTCCAAAACATCGTCCGCCAATCCTGGCACTTCGAACGCGCAACCCCCTAACCCCTTTAAGCCTCACACCCCCCTCGCCCCCTCAAGCCGGCCCTTCTTCCCCCAAACCGCACGCGCGCAGGGGGACAGAATACGACAGCCCCAAAAAAAGTACGCAACGATTTGGACGAACGGCCGAAAACTTAAGTGGTCCTATGGCGACCTTGGGTTTTCAATTTGCCTCGGAGGCACAATGTCCGTTCCTGTCCCGATCCTGCCTGATCGGTGCCGTCACGAAATTCGAAACACGCACGGAAAACTTGCCGTTTTCCAGCCGCATCCACTGATCCGGGCGGCTTTCATGTTCATCCTCGCGACCGCGGCGAGGCGCTACAACATCGGAATTGTCGCGTACGCGATGATGCCCACTCACATTCACATCGTCGTCCGTCCCCAACTGGACCCCACGAAGCCCTATGACCTCGTCGAGTTCAGGAAGTTTGTTCGTTCGAACATGGCATTGTTCGTCAATAGCTACTGGGATCTGAAGGGCGCTCGATTCTGTCGTGACTCGGTCGGCGACAGCATCAAGATCCTCGACGAAGCATCCGAACTCGACCAACTCCTGTACGTGGAGTTGAATGGCGTGAGCGCAGGCTTGGGGCGTCGGCCGGAAGAGCTCGATGGGGCCATCAGCCAACGCAAGTGGCTGACGAAGGCGCGAGAGATCGAACGTCCGGAGTTTTGGTTTCAGAAGCGGACTTGGAATGAGACCGAGTCGCTCCAACTTTGTGTTCCGAAGTTGTTGTCGCATCAGTACTCGCCAACGGAATTCGAGAAGTGGTCGATGGATCTTCTCGAACAACGGTTGCGGCGGGTTCGCAAGGAACGGAGAAAGGCGGGTCTGCAAAGCAAGACCCTGTTCGAACTGGAAAGAATCACGCCCGATTTTAGCCAACCAGAACACTCTTCGGCGGACCACAGTCGTGCGCAGATGGTGGGGGAAGACAAGCTCGAGAAAGCGAGGGAGTTCCACAACATTCGAGCGTTCGTTCGTTGGCATGCAGACGCTTTGCAACGCCAGCGCGACGGCGAAGAGAACGTCGTGTTTCCGCCTGGCACCTACAAAGCCGCGAGATATGGCGCCCGGGTCGCCGAGCCCAATAGGTTCGTTGCCCCGATTCGTCGCAGAGATGAATGTGAGCTTGGGCGCCTCTACGAACGTCAGATCCAAAATGACCACCAGCGTTTGATTCAGCGCGAATAGCTTCACCGAAATCGCCGTCGAGGGCTCTGACTTTCGCGCGCGGCGACGTGGTTGCATCCCTCTGTCTTGAGTCCCGCCCGCTGGTCCTCTGGACTAAACTCTCACCGTTTCAGACCGTCAAGGTAGACTTCAAAAGGCCCAAAATGCGCCGACAGAAACGTACATGCGCGGTACAAACACCCAAAAGTGCGAACCTTAAAGGCACCACGACTTGGCGGCGTCCGCGAATCCCCAATCCTCCTCCCTTGACGATACCCCCCCAACATCGGACAACAAGGCCACCGAAAAAACAGCTATGCGACGGACGCCAAAATGGCCGAAAACCACTTCGCCAATCACCGCGGTACGATCACCGGCCTCGCAGCCTCGGGCCCCAGTGTTCTCTACGTCACCCGCCACGACGAAGACCAACCAACCGCACTGTGCGTTTTCGACTTCGACAAACAAAAGGCCTCGCAGTCGGCACTCCCCGCCGGCGCAACTGCACTCGCACTCATCGAAAAGACCGTCTACGTCGCCTGCACCGACGGCGCGGTCTACACCGCGCTCCCTGGAAAAAAGCCCGCGAAGTTCCACGAAGCCTCTGACGTTTCCGCGATTCACCCCGTCAAAGGTGGCGTCGCGATCGCCTCCGGCAACGCGCTACTTCTCATCGACTCGAAGGGCGCGAAAGCCGCTGAATTCGACCTCGGCGAACCAGTCTCAGCCCTCGCCGCGTCCCCCGATGGCTCCTGGCTAACCGCCGGGACACGCCGCGGCCACGTCGCTGTCTTCAACCTCGATGACGAATGGACCGAACAACAGCGCGACCGCCTCCACGACGGCGAAATCACCGCGCTCCAGTTCGCCCCCGACGAGCTCCGGGTCTACTCCACGGGCACCGACGCCCGCGTCCTCGTCTCGTTCGTCCGCGGCGCCTTCGACACCGAAGACCGCGGCGGCAACAACTCGCACGAACGCCCCATTCGCGATCTCATCGTTGGCCCCGAATTCTCTACCGAAGACGGACTCAAGCGCCGGTTCTACACCGTCTCCGACGACTCCTCGATCAAGTCTTGGCCCCTCGGCCGCTCCGGCTCCAAACGCCCCAGCACGCTCACGGACGGCGTCGTCCAAAGTTCCAAAGCCACAATTGTCGTCCTTGACGACACCCCCCACCTCGCCGTCGCCGGTGGCGACGCCACGATCCGCCTCTACTCGTTCGACGAAGAAGGCAAAGCCACCGAACACGTCGCGACGGTCCACGACGCTTACACGCACGCCGAAGAGCAGCTCGACGCCTCCACCGCAAAGGCCCGACAAAAGGGCTACGAGGCCCTCGCCGCGTTCAACGACGCCTACGGCATCGAGATTCTAGCGTCGGTCGCCGACTACGAATCGGACCACAAGCTCAAGGTCAAAGCTGTCCAGCTCCTCGCCGGCTGCACCCACAAGGACGTCCCCGCAGCGCTCGAAAACTTCTTCCACGCCGACGCAGCCGACGTGCGCGCCGTCGCATTCGACGGCCTCGTCGCCATCCGGGGCTCCGACCACCGCCAGACCCTCGAAAAGGCAATCGACACCGGCTGGGAAGACCTCGGTCTCGCCGCCGTCGCAGCCGCCCAATCATCCGGCTCCGCCGCCGCCAAAGACCTTCTCCGAAACGCCCTCGACAACGACAACGAGAATGTCCGCATCGCCGCACTATCCGCACTCGAGGCCCTCTTTAAAGACAACCCCCAGGGCACCCTCATCGGCCTCGAATCATCCCACGAATCGATGCGCCGCCGCGCCCTCGTCCGCCTCTACCAGCGCAAGCTTCTCGACGACCCCCGAGTCGCCGCCCGAATCCGTCGCACCTACGACGACGCCGAATACCGCGTCCGCCACACCGCCTTTCACGTAGCCACTCTGCGCCGCCCCAACCTCGTCGCGGCCCTGCGCCCGCTCGACGCCCAGTACCACCGCCAAATCTTCGAACTCGAGCACTTCGACAAGCCCGAGAAGGACCGCCCGAAAGAAGTCCCCAACGCGAAACCCTCCAAGAAAGCGCTCGTCGAAGAGGACCTCCACCCAATCCTCGAAGCCGCCGCCAGCCGCGACCTCGAAGTCTCGCTCCTCGGCGCACGAGCCCTCGCCGTCGCCGACGACGAACGCGCCCTCGGCACCCTCCTCCAGCACACCCGCGCCACACCGCCGCACGCCCGAGCCAACGCCGCCATCGCCCTCCAGGCACTCTCGGACCCTCGCGCCATCAACCGCATTCGGATGATGCTCCACGACTCCGAGCAGTCCGTTCGCGACGCCGCCTTCACCGCCCTCGAAGCACTCCAAAACGACGACCCATTCGCCACCGTCTCCGCCGGACTGGCCTCCCCCAACACCGACACCCGGAGCCGCGCCCTCGCGCTCCTCGCGAAGACCCTCAAATCCGCCAAAGGCAAACCCAAAGGCGACTTCGCCGGCCGCGACCTGCTCCTCCGAGCACTCAACGACGCCGACACCTCACTCCGCCTCGAAGCCTTCAAGAACGCCCTCAACCTCGAGGTCGAAGGCGGCGGACCCGACACCCTGCGGTTCATCCTCCAGTCGCACCACGCCGACGTGCGACGCCAATGCCTCGAAGAAGCACAGGCCCACCCCAAGGACGACGCGTACAAAGCCTTTCTCCTCGAACTATTCGACGACGCCAACACCGGCATTTTCACCGACGCCTTCAACTTCGCGCTCGACCGCTGGCCCTCATCCGAACACGGCAAAGTCTACGAGCGAATGATCGCCGCGGCCGGCCCCGGCGCTCGCATCGCTGGCCTTCAAAAGCTCGCCACCGAACGCAACAAAGACCTCCGCCCGATTCTCGCCAACGCCCTCCAGGACCAACACTCCGCCGTCCGTCTCGCCGCCGTGCAAGGCCTCGTCACCGCCGATCTGCGCGACCACCTCACCTCGGCGATGTCGTCCCAGTTCGAAGACGTCCGCGTCGAATCCGCTTCCGCCCTTGCCTCACTCGGCGACGAACGCGCCCTCAAAGGACTCCTCTCCATCGTCGACGACTATCGCAAACTCCTCGTCGACAACGCGCCAGCACACGCGGTCGAATCCCGCGAAGACCGCGTCGTATCTGCCATTGGAGGCATTCGAGACCTCGGCCACGCCGAAGCCCTCGACCCGATCGTCGCCCTCCTCGAGGTCGCCAAATCCGACCCCATCGTCGAAGCCGCCGCCTCCTCACTCCCATGGCTCACGCGGCCCAAAACACTCGACACCGTACGTCCCCTCGTCCGCTCCGACTTCGCAGCCGTGTCCCAACAAGCCGCCCTCGCGCTGGCCTATCACGGCGACCCAACAGTCGACGCCCACATCTTCGGCAAGCTCGGCGCCGCCCGTGAGCTCGTCGCCGCATTCGCCCTCCGCGACACGTCGCGCGACCGCTTCCTCGCCTACGTCGATGGCGACGGCCCCATCGCACGCCAAGCGCTCGCCATCGTCCTATTGCTCGAACTCTCGGAACACGACGGCGTCCCCGAGCGCTGCGTGTCACTCCTTTCGGCCCAAAACGCCCGCGTTCGACTGCGCGCAGGTCAGGCCATCGAGCACTACGCAGAACAGCCCAAGTTCTACGCCTGGGTCTACGAAGCCGTGAACGAGCTGGCCAACCCCGCCGGCAACTACGACGTCCCGGCCAAGACCCTCCTCGCCCTCTCGCGAGCCCTCGCCTTCGGACCTCCCCTCGTCGCCGTCCGCGCCGCACAACTGGTCGGGCAGATGCAGGCCGACGACTCCTTCGGGTTCGAAACCGGCTGGAACGTATTCTCTCGCCGCCTCGCCGACGAGCTCGCACGCCTCGAAAAGATGGCGAACAAGCCCAAGTCCGAACGCCCCAAGGAAGGCCGTCTCGCCGCCGCCTGGCGCACGATCGGCGCCAAACTCGCCGACCTCGTCACCAACGCCGACACCTTCGAAGAAGCCCTCGCCAACCTCGCCTTCGGCGCCTACATCGGGCTCGCCCGCGAGACCGGTGGCAGCGACCCTCACACCGTCCGCTCCGCCGCAATCGGCGGCCTCCTCCGGCTCGTCGAGGCCCACGACTCATACCGATTCGACGTTCGAAACGTTCTCCTCCTCGGCCTCGGCGACCCCGCGCAAAACGTCCGAACCCGCGCCTTCGAAGGCCTCCTCACCCTCGGCGTCGACCACGACACCATCTCGACCGAAGCCCTCAGCACGGGCCTCTCCGACATGGGCTTCCGCGGCCTCGAACTTCTCGCCGGCAGCGGCGGCGGCAACGAACTCCTCGAACAGACCCTCCTCGAATCCACCAACGGCCTCGAGAACGAAGCATCGCGCCTTCTCGTCGACCGTGTCGGCGAAGTCGCCGTGAACATCATCGGAGTCGAAGCCGCCAGCGAACACTTCCGCACCCGCTCCGTATACGGCCTCGCCAAGCACTACAGCGACAAGTCCGCCGCCGACGCCCTGCGCGCCGCCACCTCGTCCTCCTTCGAAGATGTCCGAAAACTCGCGGCCTTCCAGCTCGCCGAACGCAAAGACCCTGCCGCCTTCGAGCCACTCGTCGAGATCAGTGCCACCGACGACTACGACGACCAATGGTCCGTCGCGACCGCATTCCAAGCCCTCGCCGACCCTCGCGCGGCCGACGTCTTGCTCGATCGTCTCGAGGCCGACCCCGAACTCGAAGCCGCCGACGCCTACCTCGACGCCGTCATCGACCTGGGCAACGCCGATACAGCCGCACGACTCCTCGACTGGGTCGACCGCGACATCATGCGCTCCGACGCCGCCAACGCGGTCAAGCAGCTCTCCGGCTACACCCAGTACGAATGGATGGACGACGAAGACGTCACCGCCGAATGGGAAGCCAAACTCGACCCCCTCCACCCCGACGTCTACGCCGACCTCCTCGACCTCGCCTACCGCCTCTCGGATGTCGGAATCCTGAATGAAATCATAGGGATGTCGAAGTGGGTGGCACCCAACCCATCGGTCGACAAGACCCTCTCGGCACTCCTCAACTTCAAGGCCGACGAGAACATCCGACACCGCGCCGTCGAGATGGCCGGGTACCGATTTGCCCACCGCCAAGGCCCCCCCGAAGGCCTCGTCGAACTCGTCTCCAGCGGCGACCCGCTCGACCAATTCTACGCCTCCGAAGGTCTCGCCCTCGGCGGCCGCGGCGAAGGCCTCGCCGTCTTGCGCACCGCCGCCGACGCCATGAGCGACTGGAGCCTGCGCGAACGCGCGATCCTCGCCATGGGCAAACTCGCCGACCCATCTGTGCTCGACTACCTCCTCGAGCTCGCCGACAACGACATGGAGTACCTCCAATCGTCGGCCGCAGAAGCCATCGGCCACATGTCCGAGAGCGACCGCGCTTCCGAGATCTTCGCCATCCTCAAGCGAATCGCCATCGGTAGCGGAGGCGCCCAAACCTCCGCATTCAAAGGCCTGCGCTGGTTCGACACCCCCGCCGCGTGGGACGTCCTCCGCTCCCAGGCCAAAGCCGACTACTGGTGGATCGCCGAACAAGCCGTCCAGCTCCTTCGCTACGACGACGGCTCAAGCGAAATCCTCGCCGAAATTCTGCGAACCACCGACGACTGGGACATCGCCAACTCGGCCGCCGAAGGACTCCGTCACCAATATGGACCCGACTCGCTCGAGCCCGACTACATCATCGTCACCGCGGAACAATCGGGCTTCGACGCCTCGGAAGACACGCTCGATCGCCTTCGCGAACAGGGCGACGTCACCCGCATCCTCGAAGTCCTCCCCAAGATTCACGAGGACAACCGCTCCGAGTACTACGAGCCGCTCGTCCAAGCGCTCCTCTCGAAGGAGCCCCTCCCCATCGCCGAAGCCGCCGGTTTGGTCGACTCCGACGACGGCCGCACTGCCTCCGTCGCCGCCCGAATCCTCGGTCGCGCCGGTGCCGACGCCAGCAAACACAAGAAGGCCGTCGAGGCAGCCGTCACCAGCGCCCACGAACAGTGGCAATCCGCCTACGACGACTTCCTCGCCAACCGGTCCGGAGCACGCGAACGCCTCGACAACGTCTCGCTCAGCTACCGCTGGCTCGTCTGGGCCTGTGGCCAACTCGAGGCCGCAGCCCAGGCCATCGCGACCGCAGCAAAGCTGCCCTCGCACGCCATGTCATGGCCAATTCGCGAGCCCGCGATCGCCACATTGGGCGAATCCTGGGTGGGTAAAGTCGGCATCGAAACGCTCACCGAACTCGCGAAAACCGGCGACGCGCAGGTCCGCGCCATGGCCTCCGCCGAGCTCGACCGGGCCGCGCCAGAACAGGCCGCGAAGCTCTTGCCGTCCGCGTTCGACGACGATGTTCGCGTCGGTCGCCTCTCGCACTCGCTCACGTCAGACCAGGCACGCGGACCACTCCGCGCCGCCATCCAAGACCCGGCAACCGCCGCCGTCGCGCTCCCGCGGCTAGCCGCGATTCAAGACACCGACGGCCTCGTCGCCGCGATGACCAATGAGAAGCTCGACGACGCCGTCCGACAGGGCGCGATCGACGCGCTCGGCACCATCATCCTGCCTGAAGTTCCCGACTTGCTCGCGAACTTCGGCGCAAACGAAGACCACGACGAAATGCTGCGAAAAGCCGCCTGGCGCGCTCGTCGTCGCGTCACCCGACGCCTCTAAGCACTACAAGGGGGAAACATGAAAACTCGTACGCTACTGCTCGCTCTCGCCGTGATCGCCGCTTCATGCGGTGATGATCTCGAGCCGAAAGGCAAGGCGCTCAACAACTCCACGACCGTCAACAACACCACGCTCAACAACACCACACCCGACAACTCGTGCATGGTCGACGAAGACTGCACCGGCGACGAGGTGTGCTTCTCGACCGAATGTTTGCCGCTCTGCACCAGTCGCGCAGACTGTGAACGCAGTGAACTCTGCCTTCCCCGGCTCGATGGCGACGGCTCAGTCTGCCAGCCGACCGAATGCATCGACGACGCCCCGTGCATCGAATTCTACGGAAACGGCGCGCTCTGCGCTGACGACGGCTTCTGCAGGGCACCCGCCGAACGACCCGACGCGGGCATCCAGCGCTTCAAGCTCGAAGACAACACCGTCGTCGTCGAAGCTTGCGATTCGTCTGATCCAGGGGCCGACATATCAGGGGTCCAACTCGTCGACGCCAATGGCAACTCCCGCGGCTGGGCCGACCTCGTTTCGGAGATGGCTCAGACAGCCGGCAACGGTGAGTACAACCCCGGCATCATCAACGGTGAAGAGCCAGCGCTAGATTTCGACGGTTGCCCAGACATTTTCAGTGGCAACGTGTTCTCCCTCGGCTGTCGAGGTTCGTTCATCTTCGAGTTCGTCGACGCCGCTGGAGAGCCAATCCAGGTGCAGGTGGGAGACGAAATCTTCGTGTACGAATACGGCGGAACCTGCAGCACTGGAACGACCGATGATGCGTTCAATCTCTACGCTTGCATCGGCGGCTCGTGCGACACGTTCCTCGGGAGCGGTACCGGCGTCGACTCCTTCGTCGTGGAGCAGTGAATGCAAACCATCGACTTCTACTTCGATTTCATCTCGCCGTACGCCTACCTCGCGTACAAGGCGCTCCCTGAGATCGCCGCGAGCCACGAAGCGGAAATCGTGCCGCATCCGGTGCTGTTCGCCGCGATGCTGAACCACCATGGACAGCTCGGGCCCGCCGAAATCCCGGCGAAACGCGAGTACGTCTTCAAAGACGTCTATCGCTCGGCATCCGCTCGAGGCTGGCCCATCGAGCCGCCCCCGACACATCCGTTCAATCCGCTCACCGCGCTTCGAATCTGCTCGCTCGAGATGCCCAGTGAGACGCGTTGGAAGCTCATCGGCCGCCTCTTCGACATGACTTGGGCCGGCGGCGGCGGCGTCTCCGATGCCAACGCCCTCGCAAAGGTCGCCGCCGAGCTGGGTGTCGACAACGCCCCCGAACGCATCGCAGACCCCGACCTCAAAGCACGCCTTCGCGATACCACCGAAGCCGCGATCACCTGCGGTGCGTTTGGTGTTCCGACCATGTTGGTCGGCGAAGAATTGTTCTGGGGATACGACTCGCTAGACCATCTCGACCGATTCCTCGGCGGAGCAGATCCACTCCCGGACGACCTCCGGGAGCGATGGGAACACATCAAGCCCTCGGCATCACGTCGATAGGGCTGCGCGGCTATGGGCTTCGCGGCTATGGGCTTCGCGGGTATGGGCTTCGCGGGTATGGGCTTCGCGACGGAAAGCGGATAGCGGATAGCGGAAAACGGATAGCGGAACTCCTACTCGCACGCGCTTCGAATCGTTCCGATT
>CAYLMO010000037.1:0-49803 GCA_964384605.1 uncultured Bradymonadales bacterium
GACGCGAAGTCAATCGACGGCCAAAGGCCACATACCCATTCGGCGCCGAACGGGAGAGTGGCTCCGCCGGTGTGTGCCGGCTTACGCCGCGGATTGTGTTGGCTGACGCCACGGAAAGTGGGGCTTCGCCCCGGTGTTGCTTCCTGCGATTTCCGAGCTCCGATTTCTGATTTTGAACCGGAAATCAGAAGTCGGAGATCTCGGAGACGCGAAGCAATCCCCGCGAAGTCATTCGACGGCTGAAGGCGCGGACCGCAGCGTGAGGAGCGTGATTTCGCTCGGCACGCCCAATCTAAGCGGCGGTCCCCAATACCCGGTCCCTCGATTGACGTAAATCGCTGTGCCTTCGTACTCGTCCAGTCCGGCAGAGAACGGGTGAGCGAGGCCGACCAGGTAGTTCCACGGCCAGAACTGTCCGCCGTGTGTGTGCCCGGACATCTGCAGATCAAAGCCGGCTTCGGCCGCCTCCCAGATGCTCTTGGGTTGATGCGCGAGCAGTAGGCTGAAGTCGTGTTCCGGCGCGCCCTGCATGGCTTTGAGGGGGCTCGAATCGTGCCCGGGGATATTGAAGCGTCGACCAGCCGAATAGTCCGCAACGCCTCCGACAAGCACTTTGCGCCCCTTGTGGACGATCATCGCATGGTCATCGACCAGTACGGTTGCCCCCAACCGCTCCACCTCGGCGCACCAGCCCGGGGCATCCCAATAGTACTCATGGTTGCCAAGGCAATAGTACGTGCCGTAGCGCGACTCGAGGTCGCCCAGGTGCGCAGTCTCCTCGCGCAGATCTTCGACGAAACCGTCGATGAAGTCTCCAGTCACGGCCACCATGTCCGCATTCAACGTGTTGACCCGAGTGACGACTCGCTTCAGAAAATCGCCCCGAATCGTTGGACCGATGTGCAGGTCCGAGACTTGAGCAATCCGAAATCCGTCGAGTTCTTTTGGCAGACCAGGAACAGGAAGTTCGACCTCGGTCACGTCGGGATCCCGTCGCGCCTCGTGATAGCCGTAGGCGGTCGACGCCGCGGCTGAGCCCACGAACCCGGCGTTCACAACTGACGTGAGAAAACCGCGCCGAGACATGTCGGCCGGCTCGTCGCTCGAGGCAACCGAGTAGACCTTCACGAATCCCCAGCGGACCAACCGAACAGCATCTCGCGCCAGCACCATCAGAAAGAGCAACACGAAGAAGCCCATCCCGACGTACGCCACGAACTGCAATGTCTCGAACCACGCACCCTCGGGCTGCGCACGGCGCCACAGAGAGGCGATTGGCGCGATCGACCCGTGCAGCGCCACCAGCCCCCACAACCCCAGACCGACGCCACGCGAAGGTTCTGATTCGGTGATGAGCCGCCGCCCTACGTAGACGTGTGCAAGCACCCAGATCGAGCTCGCCACCAATCCAAACAAGATCATCCGAAGCTCCAACGTCCAACCTCCATCACGTCGTAGGGTCCCTCACGAACTTTTGGATGCGCAGGGGCGCAATCCCGATTCTGGGATTTGTCGGGAGCTGGTGGCGAGGACCGGTTCAAACGCGCTACGATGCGCGTACACGCCCTTGGAGATCGCGAACGAATGTCGTTGCTCTACCGCAACTTGCGACGTCTCATCGACCTGTCCCTCGACTTCTACTTCGTCGACATACAGGTTCGCGGGCGCTCCAACATTCCGCCCGAAGGCCCAGTCATCTTCGCGGCAAATCATCCGAACTCGATCATGGACACGCTGATCCTCGGTACCCGAACCGACCGCCAGATCTCGTACATGGCGCGCAGCGGACTGTTCCGAAACCCGGTCGTGAAGTTCATCTTCGACCGCACAGGCGTCATCCCGGTCTATCGCAATCCAGAACCTGGATCCTCAAACGAAGACTCGTTTCGAAGAGCCTACGAAGTTCTCGCCGAAGGCGGCTCCATCGGAATCTTTCCCGAAGGCCGCAACTCCGAAGAGCGGGAGGTCCTCGAGATCAAGACCGGTACCGCCCGAATCGCCCTCAACGCCGCCAAGCAGTACGACTACGAGCTGCCGGTGAAGCTGGTCCCCACGGGTCTTTCCTATCTGAACCGGGACCGGTTCCTCTCGTCGGTGCTCGTTCGTTTCGGCGAGCCGATCAACGTGCTCGACTTTGCCAAACAGCATCAGACCGACGAGCGCGCAGCGGTACGTGCCCTGACCGACATGATTGGCGTGCGCCTGCGCGACGCCGCTTCGCACATCGAGGGCCGGCGCGTGCTCGACCTCGTCCGGGACGTGCACGAAATCTACGGCAACACCCTGATGCAGCGAATCCTCGCCGACCGTGAGTCCGAGCGACGCGAAGCGAGCTTCGTCTTCGACGACCTGCGCGAAGGAACGTTCGACGACGATGCGCTCGTCGAAGACCTCCTCGAAGGCGACGAGAGAACGTGGCGAGAGCGACTCTTCGACCAGGTGCGCGCAACGCCAGGCCCCAAGCACGACCTCGACGAGCAATTCTGGCTCAAACAGCGCATCGCCAAGGCGCTCGCCTACTACGAAGCCAACCATCCCGATTTGGTCGAAGAGATGCAGACGCGCGTCTGGCGCTACAAGGACCACTTGCGGCAGGTGCGCATCAAGACCGAGTTCATGGACCGACCGCCGGAGACGCTCTCGGTGCGCAAGGAAGGCATCAAGTTCTCGGCCTACGCGCTGGCTTTCTTCGTTCCGGCGGCGTGGGGGTTTCTGCACAACTTTGCCCCCTACAACCTCGCCAAAGTCGCGGCGCGCAAGCCCGATCACGAAGCCAAGCGCGCGTTCACCGCGCTGATGGTGAGCTTTTTTGCGTTCCCGCTCTGGTACGGCGCGATTGGCGCAGCGTGGTGGTATGGGGGAGCGAACGAGTGGTTCATCGCCGCCTACCTCGTCTCGCTGCCAATTTGTGGCTTCTTTTTCTTCCGGTATCGAAGGCAACTCGGCCGCTACCGATCACGAATCCTGCTGCGAACGTTGTTTCAAACTGAGCGCAAGCTGCTGGAAACGCTCCAAAAAGAGCGCGCCAACCTCATCGAGGCTTTCGACGGATTGCGGGAGAACTTTCTGGAGTGGGAGGAAGGCGAAGAGGCACGTGTCGCCGGGCCATCCTACGACACGACGAACGCCCCGTAGCCGACCGTGTGGTCCGCGGGGCCGCCGAGCTGCGATGAGTTCTTCAACCCGGTTTGGGTCACCGAGAGGCCACGTTCGTCTGCAATTTCGAGTAGGGCCTGAACGATGCGACGGCCAGACATTTGGCGGTCGTCGAGAGCTTCGACCTTTCCGCTCACGACGTGTCTCGCGGTCTCTTCGTCGAACGGAATCGCATCCGCGGCAGACATCCCCTCGCTCAGTTCACAAGCGACGACGACGGCCGTGTCTTCAGTCCAGAGACGGTCGATGACGGTCGCGAGGTCGCCGATGCTGGCGTCGCCGACGAGCACCGGGAGGATCGAAACATCTTCGGATTTCAGCCTGAGATACGGCACCAGCAATTCGAGGCAGGATTCCGCGGCGTGAGCGTCTTCGAGCTGTCGGGCGACCGGAAGTTCGGCGATCGGTGCATACGCTTCGCGATCGACTCGGAGCCATCCCAACGGAGAGTCCCAACCTTCGGCCGAGGTCGCCGCGACGCCTCGAAACGGCACGCGGCGCGACGGCCCGAGCATGACGACGCGAGCGACGTCGTCGGCCAAACACGCCAGGGCACTGGCCACCAGATCGGCGCAGAGCCTCGGGTCAGAATGCGGCACGACTACAGCCCGCGCTTCGGTCTGTGCCTCGCCAACCTTGTCGAACGCGGCTCGAATCAGCGTTTCGAGCTCGACAGCATCTGATGGGTACACGCGCCCGGCGTAGTGCGCCGAACGCAACGTCGGGTCGCCCTGGAACAGTCTTTTCAAAAACTTCATCGGATTTACGCTCGTGCGAAAAGACGGGGGACTATCGCGACGCCAGCTTCTGGCCGATCCAAGCGCAGATCGCTTCGAGTCCGTCGACGTCTTCTCGAGTGAAGGCGTCGAGGTCGTTCGAGTCGATGTCGAGGACGCCGAGCAGCTCACCCGACGGAGTGAGGATCGGAGCGACGACTTCGGAACGGGTCGACGACGAGCACGCAATGTGACCGGGGAACTCTTCGACGTCGGGCACAAACTGGGTCTGCTGCGTACGAGCCGCGGCCCCACAAACGCCGCGGTCGAACGAGATTCGCAAACAGCCATGCGTTCCCTGATACGGACCCACTACCAGCTCTCCGCCGACGTTGAGATAGAATCCGGTCCAGTCGAAGTACCCGAACGCCGCGTGCAGCTCGCAGGCGACCGTCGCATACACCGCGACCGGATTGAATTCGTCTTCCAGTATCAGTTCGAGTGACTCCAGCTGTGCGCGATACTCAGCCGCGCGGTCCTCGCCTGAGGCTCCGCGACCGACATGTTCCTGAAAGCTCCGACTCATTCGTCGACCCCGAAGGTATATAGTTCGAATTCACGGAAGGGCTTTAGCCCGATCGAAGCGAGTGCATTGGCGCGATGGTCGTCGGCCACCGGGATGATCGGACTTTCTCCGCCGACATACTCTGCTTCGTTCGCGCGCTTCACGAGCTCATGCCAGAGGAGCGTGGAAAGACCGCCAACGGCCGCCCCTCGATAGGCCTGCCTTACGCAGAACATGAAGACTCGAACGGTCGACGGCGTCTTGATGGTCTGGACGATCCGCTCTCGCAGACTGGCCCAGGGCCAATCGTGCTCAGCCGCGGTCAGTCCCACCTCGTTGATGTTCGGAAGCGCGACGACCGCGCCGGCGGGCTCACCGTCGATCTCCGCGATCGTGCTGCACCGTTTGTCGAACGCCTCACCGCCCCGCAAGAGCCAGTCGAACGCGGCCGCATCGAGCGGCTGGAAGAGCCTCGAACGCCGGTAGGCGTCGTCGTAGAGATCGGCCAATACCGCAGCGTCGCCGTCGAGAAAGTTCTCGGACGAGAGCGCGCGGAGCTTCAAGCCAGGGTGTGCCCGCGTGGCGGCCGCGATTTGGCGGACCGGCGCCGGCAGTGGACGTTTCGTGCTCCAACGCCAGGTGCGAAACCGCTCGACCTCTTGTGGCCGCAGGGCGCGCAAGGTCTCGCCGAACTCGGGGCGGGCGTGGTCCACGAATACCGGGGCCGTGCGGTCGAATCGCGAGACCATCGTGCCGATCGAGTAGAGAGCATCAGCCGAGACCGGCCCGACGAGCCCGGGTGCGCCCCACTCTCTCGCAACGGACTTCGCCCGCGACACGAGCTCCCCAGCCGCGTCCAGGTGGGTCGGAGCCACGTCGAAAAAACCGAACCGGGCTTCAGTCTCGGAGCCAAAAACGCCAATACGACCGACAACTTCGTCGTCGTCGACGGCCACAAAGAACGCGCGCTTTGGAAGGATCGAAGCTGGCTCGCCCGACAGGAACTCCTTGAGCCACCTTCCGTGGTGTGGACGGTGTGCGTCGAGGTCGTCATAGAACCGAAACGGCGCACGAATCCACCGCTCCGAGTCTTCAGCTGAGACCTCCCGAATGTCCACGCCTACCTCTTCTGAGCCAGTGTGAGTCCGTCGCCGATGGGGATCATCGAGACGAACACTCGCTCATCCTTGGCGATCTTTGCGTTGATTGCACGGATGGCGACCGTATCGGCGTCTTGCACCGAGTCGTCTGCGACGTCCCCGCCCCACAACACGTTGTCGATGGCAACGATTCCGCCGGGACGCAACAGGCGCAGCGCCGCCTCGTAGTACGTGTCGTAGCTCGTCTTGTCGGCGTCGATGAAGATGAAGTCGAACGTCCCCTTCTGCCACTCGACCTCGAGCCCGGCGAGCGTCTCGGCTGCTGGCCCAATGCGCAGGTCGATGATGTCGTCGACGCCGGCGCGCTCCCAGTAGGGCTTGCCGATCGACGTCCATTCCTCGCTCACATCACATGCGATCAGGAGGGAGTCCTTGGGCAAGGCGAGCGCCATGGTCAGCGCGCTGTAGCCCGTGAACGTTCCGACTTCGATGACCTTCTGCGCCTTCGTCGACGAGAGCAGGAACTGCATGAACTGGCCCTGCTCGGGCGAGATCTGCATGTTTCCGTACTCCAGACCCGCGGTCTTTTCGCGCAGCTCTCGCTGCTCCGCAGTCTCACGCACACCATGCTCCAGCATGTAGGCGCGAACTTCTTCTTTCATAGGGGTTGCGGTCGACATCAATTCTCCTCGGGGTAGCCAAGCGCTTCGCCGCGCCGTTGAAGTTCGCGGTAGCGCTCGAACAGTTTCTGCTGACGATTGTCGAGCGACGTCTCTTTGCCGCCCACGTACATTCGTTCCACGCGCGAGCCCAACTCGAAGGGATCGCCCGACCAGACCACGACATTCGCGACCTTTCCAGGCTCGAGCGAACCATAACGGTCGCCAAGGCCCATCGCCTGCGCAGGCGCAATGGTCACCGCGGCGAGCGCGGCTTCGTGCGGAAGACCCGCTCGCACCGCGTTCCCGGCGAGCTGGCGCAGATTGCGCACGTTGTGCGTGTCGTCGGTGGTGATCACGACCGGCACGCCCGCCGCATGAAGCAACGCCGCATTGTCGGCCCGCGCTCCCAATCGGCCGAAGCTCCCCGGCAGATTCTCCAGCGGGTCGACCATCACCGTCACGTTCGCCTCGGCAAGCTCCTTTGCGACCATCCATGCTTCGGTGCCGCCGAGGACAATGAGTCGAATGTTGTTCGCTTTTGCGAGCTCCAACGCCGTCCGAATGTCGGCCGCTCGGTTCACGGCGAGCACCAGCGGGCGAGACCCGTCCAGCACCGGCCCGAATGCCGCCAGATCAAGCCGGCTCGCGTGCAGCTTTCGGCTGTTGTTCTGGTCGAACGATGCAGTGTTCGCCGCGTAGTAACGCGCGTCGTCAATGAGCTCTCGAATGTCCAGCCAGAGCGACGCTCGCGAGTTTCCTGCCGTTCGAACGGTCCATCGTGTCGTCGAACCGAAGAGCGCGACGATCGGTTCGATGACCGTTGCGTTCGTTCCGTCGCCACCGAGGTCTGCCCAGAGTGCCTGCCCCGAGATAATGCCGCTTCGAGGCACCGACACGACCGACGTGACACCACCGGTTCGTTGCACGGGGATCACCGCAGAGTTCGCGTTGAACGCGTCCGTGGCGCGCAACCCGGCGAGGATACGATCTTGTTCGAGATCGTCGGCGTAGACGTCGTTTGCGCCCTCGACCGCAGAGATCTCAACGAGACCCAGCGCCGAACTCGCTTCCACCAGTCCAGGAGTGACAACTTTGCCCGTCGCGTCGACTACCGTCGCACCATCCGGCTTTTCGAGGCCCTTGCCGACCGCCGCGATCGTTCCATCGGCCGCGATCACGACCGTGCCTCCTTCGATCACCTCGCCGGTCACGGTGTGAACGGTTCCACC
Organism: uncultured Bradymonadales bacterium; assembly: GCA_964384605.1. GTDB lineage: Bacteria > Myxococcota_A > Bradymonadia > Bradymonadales > Bradymonadaceae > CAYLMO01. The sequence goes on from CAYLMO010000037.1 coordinate 7,429, forward strand.
TTCAATCACCGTCTGAGCGCCGGCATTCGAGGCCAAAAACAGCGTCGCAGCCGCAAGGAACGACGCGAGAATACGAATCTTGGTGGCGTAGCTCATTGGCCTTCCTCCTTCTGCTCGGGCAACTGCCCAACTTCGAAGTCACTCCACGCTGGGTCATCGCGGGTGATGTCCCATTCGTGCACACCCTCGACGAACGTGTGCTCGGCGGTCGCGTACACACTGAGTGGGTGGGCCGACCAAACGACGACGTCGGCTCGTTTGCCGACCTCGAGCGTTCCCGTGATGTCCTCAATCCCCAACGCCCATGCGGCATTTGCCGTAATCCAGCGCAAAGCGTCGTTCTCGGTGACCTTCACGCCGCCTTCGATCGCGCGGAAGTACGCTTTTGCCGCTTCCTGGTTCAGCCGCTGAATGCCGATCGCCGAGTCGGAGTGGATGACGGCGCGAGCGCCCGCCTCGCTCACCAATGCCGCGTTCTGAACGATCGCGTCGTGTGCCTCGATCTTGAAGCCCCACCAATCGGCCCACGTCGACACGCTCACGTCTCGCGCCGCGAGCACGTCTCGAATCTTGTAAGCCTCGACTGCGTGATGGAACGAGCGAATCTTGAACCCGAACTCTTCGGCGAGCTGTAGAATCTGCACCATCTCGTCGGCGCGGTAGCAGTGCACGTGGACCAGCGTTTCGCCATCCAGCACCGAAACCAGCGGCTCCATCATGAAGTCGCGTGGCGGCTCCTTCGGCATCTTGTCTTTCGGGCCGTCCGATTCGCGCCACTTCTTCCATGCCACGATGTAGTCGTCGCGCTGGCGGCGATACTCGACTGCCTTTTGCAAGGTCTGCCGAAAGACATGATTGCTGCCCATTCGAGTCGACGGCATTCCGCCTCGACTCCCGTAGACACGCTTTGGATTCTCACCGCATGCCATCTTGATTCCACGGGGCGCCTCCTCGAGGAGCATGGCACGCGAGGAAATACCGGGGTGCAGCTGAAGCGTCGCGGCGCCACCACCTACGATGTTGGCTGAACCTGGAAGGATCTGCAGCACCGTGATTCCACCGGCGAGGGCCTTCTGAAAGCCCGGATCTTGCGGCCAAACGCTGTGAAGCGCCTCGACCCCAGCCGTCGTCGGCGACGTCGCCTCGTTCCCATCCGCATGCGCTTCGACGCCTGGCGATGGGTAGACGCCGAGGTGCGAATGCGTGTCGATGATTCCCGGCGTGATGTACTTGCCTTGCGCGTCGATCTCGACCGCTCCTTCGGCGGCCAATCCCGACTCTCCGAGGGCAGCGATCTTGCCGTCCTTCAGCCAGATGTCTCCACCCTCGATCGTCTCGCCGGTCGCGGTGAGAATCGTTGCCCCACGGAGCACGACATTCGACGGTTCAGACTTGGTCGGGACGAGATTTTCCGCACGAAAATCGCGATGCGGAGTGTACGTGAAATCTGCGGGTTCAGGCGTGTCGGGATCGACCGTTCCGGCGGAACCTCCGCATGCGGTCGACACAGCAACCGCCAACAGGAGCGCGATGAATCGAATCATGATGGTCCTCATCTTGAAGGCCCGCGAGGGTTACCGCGTGGCCACGTGACGAGGCAAGCACAAGCGACTCGAGAGCCTACTTGGGCAGATACTTCATGAGGGCGATTGCTTTGCCGAAAAGCTCCTGACGCTGACGCGGAGTCAACTCCACCTCGCCGGGCGAAGTCGCGGCGTCTGGATTGGTCCAGACCTGCTCGCCGCGGGATTGCGCTTCTTCTTCGAGTTTTCGAACGAACTCCGACGGGTCGTTTCGTTCCGCGGCGATCAGGTAGTGCGCAACTTCAGCCAGCGCCGCTTCCTCCGTGAGTTCCACCTCCGAAGGGTCGGACAGCTCGGGAACGCGAGGCATCAAGTGCAGCGGAATCGGAATCCCAAGCTTCTCGAAATGGGCGTCGATCGGTCCGTCGAAGGACTCTACGGTCCATCCTTCCCACTTCTCACTCAAGAATGATGCGGTGGCTCGGTCCGCAAAGGCGTCGCGAAATGCCACCGTCTTGGTATCGCAATCGATGATGCCGCTGTGTGAGAGCTCATCGCCGAGGGTCCACACTTCGCCTCGCCACTCCGGCGGTTCCCACGCTTTTACCGCGTCGTCGACCGTCGGCATCTTGGCGATTGCGCCGAGCAAGTCAGGCCCCGCATAGAGTGTGTTCGCGACGCCAGAGTCCGAGATTCGGTGCTCGATGGCACCGTCGCGTACGACCGTGATGAGGCAACCGGCGACCGGGTCTTCCATCGCAAACGAGTCGCCGATGGTGTCGAGATCTGCGGGAAACGGCGGGATCGGTTCGGAAGTGGCCAAAGCCGGGTCGCAACCCACGGCCGCCGCGATGCCGGGCATGCCGCTCTCGGCCCACTCGACGGTCCAATCTTCGCGGCCCCAGAGGGCGCTCATCAGGGCGATGAAGGTGTCGCGCAACGGCGGGTGTCCGAGCGCCTCACCACCAAACCAGGTGACAACACGCTCGTCGAAGTCGAGCGCGACTCCGCCCTCGCCCCAGACGTCGTCGAGCCACTCCGCTTCGGGATCGCTCGGCCGATGCCCGCGGATGAACGACTCGGCGTAGGAAGGACCCCAGAAGAAGTCGTTCGGTACCGTCAACGCGCCCCAGTGCGAGTAGTACAACTCCACCTGGCCGTTTCTTCTTATCGCGTAGTTCGCTCGATGCCCCATCCCGCTCCCCGGCTCTCGCCCGCTTGCGGGAGGAATTGTCACTCACGGACGAACCGAGCGCAATGGCGCTACTTCAGCTGGTCGGAGTTCGCCGGAACCCAGCGTGCCAAGCTGCGCTCTGCCACTTTGTGGAGCTTCTCCGGGTGGTCGCCCTGGAGAAATTTTTCGAGTGCAGTCTTGGCATCCGCGTGGCGCATCCAGCGCAGGCCGCGCAGCGTCCATTCGCGAACCTCGGGGTTCGAGTCGTCGAGGAACGCCGACACGCGACCGACGAGAGCCGCATCTGCGGTGTCGCCAAACGTTCGGGCCAACGTGTAGACCGCGAACGGACGCAGTTTCTCGTCGTTCGTGGCGATCTTCTGAAGTCCGCGCGCGGCTTCGACCGACTTGTAGAAGCTCAGCAACGTCGTCGCGCGCTTCCGCAGGTAGAAGTTCTCCTGTTGGTCGAGCGCAATCTCGACCAACAAACCTTCACCCGCAGGGAAACGCTCCTGAAGCGCATCACGAGTCGGGATGGTGTCGATACTGCTGAGGACCTGGTGCATCTCGGAACGATCCTTCGATTCCTCGGCAGCTGCGGGCTGAACGATGGCGAGCACGAGCAAAGTAGTGGCGAAGCAGATGAAGCGTTTCATTGGGCCCCTCCTTCGTTGCGGGTCCATGGGTTCAGACGCATCACTACGCCCTGTTGTTCAGACATCTTGTTGCCGCTGCCCATGTTGTGCATCAGGTAGCTGGCGTCGTTCTCGGGCGTGTCGGTGAGCTGATCGTGCGTGCTCCCGGCCAGAGGGTTCTCGGAGGTGTGCGAGAGTCCGAGGTAGTGACCAACTTCGTGCGCGAACACGAGTCCGATCGGAGTCGGAATCTCAGGCGGCGGATCCACGATGAGGGCGACGCCGTTCTTGTCGCTGCTCGAGTAGCCAATCGGCCCGGGGATTCCACCCGAGATGCCGAGGATCACGCCGAATCCGCCGAGTCCACCGCCCGCCATGAGCTCTTCGACAAAAAACACGTTCACGGCGTCACGCGGGGCGTTGGACGAAAGCGCGAAGAGTTCGGTGAGGTCTCCGCCCGGCACCGTTGCCTCTTCGATCACCGCGTAGGACGAGTCGACATCGTTGTACGTCAATTCGCCGAGGGTCACGTCCACCTGGCCCCACACCTCGTTCACGGTGTCGAGGACCTGCTGGAATTCGGGGTCGTCTGCTGCCGAAGCGGCAGTCCAACCGCCAGCGCCAGTGAAGAAGAAGTTCACGTCCACGACGCCCACTTCAGGGCGCGCAGGCAACACCTTCGCCACGACCTTCACCTCGAAATTGCTCGCCGCAGGCGCAAGATTGAAGCCCTCGATCTGGTACGAGAAGACTCCGATCGAATGCTGCCCCGGGGTCACTTCGAGTGCTGGATTCACCGGCAGCATCGCAGCAAACGCGCTATCGGCCGAGACCACGCGATTCGGGCAAGTCAGGCACAACGTTGGTCCGACCTGCGACTGCGTGTACCAGTTCTGCGGTACGACGAACTCGCCCATCGGCCCGTTCCGCCAGAACGCCAGCGTGTAGGTCGTTCCACGCTCACCGTTGACCGTGACGGCGAGGGACTGCGTGTTCTCCGGCACGTCGAAGGTGATTTCCGTGGAGAACCCGCTCGCGCCGGTCGTCGCGGTCGTCTCGAGGATCGTCTCGACGGCCGGATTCTCGCCGACGTTCACGTTGTTTGGCTCCACGTTCGGTTCGCCGTTCGGCGTCGACGCGTTTGGCGTCGAGGCATTCTCGACGTTGCCGCCCTCTTCAATGTCCAGCGGCTGCGTCTCGTCTTCATCGCCGCAGGCGGCGAGCAAAGCCACGCACGCCAACAGCGCAATCCAGCTCGTGTAACGGGTCATATCTTCCTCACATCGAAATACCAGCTCGTGCGACCATAGATGCCGCACGCGGGCGGAAAGTAACAATGTCGTCGGCTGTATTCAAATGTAGGCAAGCTTGAGCACCAACGATTCTGGGCTGCGCCGGGCGCTTGTGGGGCCGCGATCAGCCGAGGAGCGAAGCGACCATGGGTTCGAGGCCGGTAAGCCCTGCGGCGCGACCAAGAGCGAGTGCCTCGGCAGCCGGAACGCCGTCGACCCAATGCGCCTTGAGCGCGAGCAGGCCTCCCACTCGGTTCGACGAGCCGCAGTGGATCAACACCCCACCCTCAGCCGCATCCAGTGCCTCCGCGAGCGCATTCGCCGCGCCCTTGTCGAGGTCTCCCGGACCACCGATTGGGATGTTCACGTAGGTCATACCGGCGCCAGTGACTTCGGCCTCGATATCACGCGGGGCGGTCTCCCCTGCCGGCCGTAGATTCACCACGGTCGTCACGCCCGCTTCAGCGGCTGCTTGAAACTGCTCCGCGGACGGTTGACCCGCGCAGTAGACGCCTTCGATTGGTTCCGAGAAGTTTGGAAGATCTAGATTTGCCATTGTTGTTCTCCGTGTGAAGTGAAGGCGAGCAACGCTCGTCTGTATAGGTAGAGCGCAACTCTCGTGCCATGGCGCGCTGCGCTGGTGTATCTTGATTCGAGAGCTATAGCCGGCGGCATGGACGCCGGCGAGTTCGATCTTGTACCGACCCAATGAAACATTCTGAAACGGTCGTTGAGCAATTCCGAAGCAAAGAGTCCTGAATGATTCGAATCGTGATTTTTCTGTTCGCCACAGCGCTCGTCGCTGGTTGCTCCGCGCCGCAGAACCCCAACATCGGGCCTGGAGACTCCGCGGAGCGACTCGCCTCCGAGGATTTGGACGCGACGATCGTTTTGTCGAGCTTCGACGCTTCGAAGCTGAACGCCGCGATCTTCTATGCGTCGAACGAGGCTCGAATTGCCGAAGGGCTCGAGCCCGTCGAGCACAGTGCGCTGCTCGAAGAGCTCGCCACCAGCTATGCGAAACGCGTCGATGCGACCGGCACGATCGCACACGTCGATCCCGAAACGGGCACCGACCCGAAGGCCAGATTCGAAGCGGCCGGAATCACGAACCCGTTCGCGAGCGAAAACCTCGCGACCGACGTGCTCATCCAGATGAAATCGGGGGAGCCGGTGTACGAGGTGGACGCATCCAAGGGGCTGTTTTCGCGCGAGCCGCGCGGCGAACCATTGCCATTTCACACGTACTCTTCGCTCGGACGATCGTTCGTCGAAAGCTGGCTGAACTCTCCTGGCCATCGTCGCAACCTGTTGGAGCCAAGAGCGAAGCAGCTCGGCACCGGCTCGGCGCTGGACACCCGAAATTCGTTCTCTCCCAAGTTCCCAGTCGTGATCGGCGTGCAGAAGTTTCAGAACTTCGAAGAGCTTCGAACCGACTGAACGTTCACGAGCGTAGGAGCGCCGCCAATTCGGCGCTGCGGTCGTCGTATGGAACCTCGTCGGGCGCGCCATCCGCATGCTCCAACAGAACTTCATCGCCGAGCGCAATTCGGGTCGATGACCGCGTACCGTAGTTCAGGTCTGGCACCGAAACGATCGTGCCGTTGAATCCGTCGTCGCTTCGTTGCAGCACCAATTCATTCAGGTCGGCGGGCGTCGAAACATGCTCGAGTTGTGACCGAAGCCAATGTTCGCGAGGCGAATCGGCGGCTTCGAAGGATCGTTCCGTGACGACGTGGAGTCCGGGTTCGAGCGACACGCGCGTGAATTGTCGTGCGTCGCTCCAGACGATCTCGGCGGCATCGACCGACGCGATGGTCAGGTGAAAGCCGTTGTAGTGAGCCGCGTCTAGATTGTGGATCGCATCGGCTGCTGCCACGACGCTGGTATGCTGCAGCGCCATCGAGACGAGCTCGCCCCGGCTTCTTCGGTCGGGGTCCGGCGCCGCGCCGAACCGGTTCGTGATCGCGACCGCGATTCCGTGTTCATTGACGCCGATCCACGTGCCGCCAGCGACGAGGTCGCGCGGGGACAACGTCTTGGGGTCGGTCTGCCGCAATCGGAACGTTTCAGCAGGCCGATCCAGCTGCTCATCACGATTGGCGACGAGCCGGATGGGCTGCCCTGCGAAGTGCTTGAACGCGAGAATTACGGTGCACATAGGAGGGGGAAGTAAGGACCGTCGTCGCTGCGACCGTTTGGTAGGGTATATGGAGGGATTGGGGGAGGAACTGAGGTAGGTCAGTGGTGAGAAATGGGACGGTCGCAGCGTCGACGTTTGTTATTGTCCCGTGCTTCGATGCTCTGAAGCTTGACCCGTCGTAGAAAACGAATCGAACAATTCGAGAAGAAGTGTTTGCTTCAATTACATCATCGTCACGGCGGCCATCCCGATTTAGCAGAAAACGAAGCGAATCCTGCTGGTTGCGGTCTAACGGCCTCCGAACACCATATAGATGCGACTACTCCCAGATTCGATTCACAGAATCGTATCGAGATCGCTGGCGCGGTGGGTGCGGGTCGCTTATTTGTGGACGACGTGCTGTCATGCGCGCATCGGTTGTTACTGCGAGGGAAATACGATGAAAGTTGGCATCTTGACGGGTGGCGGGGATTGCCCGGGTCTGAACGCTGTGATCCGTGCTGTCGCCAAGCATTTGATTCTCCACTTCGATGCCGAACTCGTCGGTTTCGAGGATGGATTCCTAGGCATGATCGAGCGGCGCAGTCGGCCACTTTCGTATCGGGATGTTTCGGGAATCCTGACCCTCGGTGGGACGATCCTCGGGACGCACAACAAGGCGAACCCGCTGTCGTTCTATGGTGCAGACGGAGCCGACGTTTCGGACGACGTCGTCGCCTATGCCGAGGAGCTGGGGCTCGACGGCGTGGTGGTCCTTGGAGGCGATGGCACGATGTCGATCGCCCACGCCCTCGCCGAGAAGGGTCTGCCTTTCGTCGGGGTTCCCAAGACGATCGACAACGATCTCAAGTCGACAGACCGAACGTTCGGATTCGATACCGCCGTAAGTGTGGTGACCGATGCAGTCGACCGGCTGCAGACGACCGGGCAGAGCCACGGCCGCATCATGATCCTCGAGACGATGGGTCGCTACGCGGGCTGGATCGCGCTCGAAGGCGCCCTGGCCGGCGGTGCGGACATCGTGCTGATTCCGGAGTTTCCGTACGAGCTCGACGAAGTCGTTCGGGTGTGCCGCGAGCGAGAAGATCGCCAGCGCTTCACAGTGATCGTCGTCGCCGAGGGAGCCAAACCGGCCGGCGGCTCGATGACGGTTCGCGAGACCATCGGTGACTCGCCGGATCCCATTCGCCTGGGTGGTGTGGCGAACGTCTTGCGACACGAGCTCGAGCAACACCTCGACTCCGAGATCCGCGCGACCGTGCTCGGGCACGTGCAGCGCGGCGGATCGCCCACGCACGCCGACCGAATCCTGGCGACTCAGTACGGCATGCATGCCGCAGAGCTCGTGGGACAAGGTCGATGGGGACACATGGTCGCGCTGCAAGACGGTGAACTGACGAGCGTTCCTTTGTCGGAAGTTGCGAATCAAACGAAGAACGTCCCCGCAAACGATCCACTCGTGGCAGCCGCCAAGGCGGTCGGAATGTCATTCGGAACCTCAAAATGAGATCTTGCCGCGCGGCGGTCGCGAGCCTGCTCGTACTGCTCGCTTCCAATTCGGTCGCGGCCCAAGAGTCGGTCGAGTTCACCGACGGTCCCGTCGCGAACTCCAACCGAGTGGTCGGGATGGGCGGCGCCTTCGTAGGCATCTCGGAGGGCGCCGACGGCCAACGGATCAACCCTGCTTCGTTCGGAACCCGCTACACGTTTTCGCGAAACGACTTCTTCGACTGGGACTTTGCGTTCTACAGCCATGCAATCCCGGGTGAAGACGGTAGTTTCGATCTGAGCGGACCGGCCGGCGGGGTCGAAGACGCCTCCGTCATCGGCTTCGGCCTCGACATGAAGATCGGGATCTTCGGGACCGGGTTTCATGTCTACGGACGTGACTACGTCGTGCGCACGACCGCTGAGAATGACACCGGGGAAGAAGTCCCGATCGCGTACAACATCTCGACCGACCTCGGGATCTTCGGGTTCAGCTGGGCTCTCCCATGGATCGATACCACCGTCGGAGTGGCTCCGATCGTGGGGGTGTTCTCAATCAACGACGCTTCTGCGCAGACGCTGGCCCAGATTTCAGGGGCTGGCGGACACTTCGGCGCCTTGTGGGCTCCAACCAATCGAGAGTGGCGCGTCGGGGCGAGCTATCGAACGGCGATCGCCGGATTCGACGTGGACCGCGCCCCGGCAGGCACCCTCGGCCGGCAACCGCCGGAGTCGCTCCAGGTGCCGGCTGAACTGCGTCTTGGCGGCAGCTACATGTTTGGAAAACGCACCTACAACCCGCCGCGGCACTACGGGTATCCCGAGCATTTTGGCGACGGCGGGCCCGACACCGTGGAGCGAAGCTACGTCCTCGTTTCGGCAGACCTCGTGGTCACCGGGTCCACAGACGACGCGGTCGGCGTGCAATCGTTCGCCGCCGGAACGCCACTGCCATCGGGCGAACAGGCGAGCATCGGAGCGCATGCCGGCGCCGAGTGGGAGTTCTTTCCCAACTGGATGCGCTTGCGCGGAGGCTCGTACTGGGAGCCCAGCCGCATCGACTCCATCGACGGCCGAATTCACGGCACTGCAGGGTTCGACGTGAAGGTCCCCATCTACTGGGACTTCAAGATCCAAATCGCCGCGGACTTCGCACGCGACTACAAGAACATTGGCTTTGGCTTCGGTTTCTGGCATTGAGTGCGGGAATGACTCGTCGTCGCTTGACGTTGTGCGTCACGGTGCCGATTCTTGGTGGGCGAGTCCCGAAGGCTACGGAGTAGATATGTTGTCGATGACCGAACGTGCAGCGCAGCAGGCGCTGCAGATCATGCAAGAGAATGAAATCCCCGCAAACACGGCCGGCGTTCGCCTTGGTGTGAAGTCGGGAGGATGTTCGGGGCTGAACTACGTGCTCGACATCGTCGAAGAACCGGAGTCCAACGACCGCGTGTTCAACGCACACGGCGTGCGCCTGTTCTGCGATCCCAAGAGCTACCTCTACCTGAATGGAACATCGGTAGACTACGAAAGCTCCATGACGGGCGGCGGCTTCAAGTTCACGAACCCCAACGCCAAACGGTCGTGTGGCTGCGGCACGAGCTTCGCAGTCTAAGCCAGCCTCAACGCCTGATTTTGCGCCGCGGCCTACGCCGCGGCGTTTTGGTTTCTTGGCGCGTGTGATAAGCCACGATCGGCGCCCCGCACACATCGATTACGAGCACGAGCGATGACCAAACGAAGCCTGTCTGGAATCAAGTCGACCGGAACCCCGCATCTCGGGAACTACCTCGGCATGATTCGCCCTGCCATCGACCTGCAGGACGAGTACGAAGCGTTCTATTTCGTCGCCGAGTACCACGCCCTGACGTCGGTTCGAGACGCCGCTGCGATGCGCGCCTCGACCCAGGAGATCACCGCATACTTCCTAGCCTTCGGACTCGATCCCGAGAAAGCCGCGTTCTTCCGGCAATCGGACGTTCCCGAGGTGACCGAACTCACGTGGCTGCTCTCGTGCGTGTCGAACATGGGATTCCTCCAGCGCGCGCACGCCTACAAAGCCGCCCAGGACCGTGGCGACGAGAACGAGATCAACCACGGCGTTTTCTCGTACCCGGTGCTGATGGCCGCAGACATTCTCATCTACGACTCCGACGTGGTCCCGGTTGGCCAAGACCAGGTCCAGCACCTGGAGATGACGCGCGACATGGCGAATCGCTTCAACCACGCGTTCGGCGAAGACCTGCTCAAGCTTCCCGAGGCGCTGGTACGCGAAGACGTCGCCGTCGTTCCGGGAATCGACGGTCGAAAGATGTCGAAGTCGTACGACAACATCATCGAGCCCCTGACGACCTCGAAGAAGCTGCGCAAGCAGTGCATGAAGATTCAGACCGATTCGAAGTCACTCGAGGACCCGAAGGACCCCGATACCGACAACGTTTTCGCCCTCTACAAGCTCTTCGCCAACGCCGACGAGCTCGGCGAGATGCGCGCGAACTATGAGGCCGGCGGCTACGGATACGGACACGCCAAACAAGCGCTCTTCGAAAAGATGGACGCCTACTTCGAGCCTTACCGCGAGCGCTTCGAAGCCATCAAAGACGACACCGACTATCTCGAAGACGTCTTGCGACAAGGCGCGCAACGGGTCCGGCCGACCGTCGAGGTCGTCATGGAGCGCTGCCGCGACGCGGTGGGTCTCGGACCACTCCGATAGGGATCGTTTGTGACGCGAAGTAGTACGGTCTCCGGGGTCCTTTTCGTGGCGATGGCATTCGCCGCAGCCGCAGGCGCTCTGGCGTCGGACGACACCGAACGCCGCCTCGAAGCACACGTTGCCAAGCTCACGCAGCCCGAGCTCGAGGGCCGACGCGTCGGCACCGAAGGCCACGACAAAGCTCGCGACTACATCGTCTCTCAAATGCAGCAGATTGGCCTCGAACCAGCCGGGGAATCGGAGTGGTTCACGTCGACCACCGTGGTCTGGAGCGCCAAGACCGCACGAAGCACCGAACTGCGCGCCGGAAAGCTACTGGCGCGGGGTGTCGACTATCGACCACTCGGCTTCAGCGACGACGTCACGGTCGAAGCCCCCGCCTTCTTCGCGGGCTACGGCCTGAGCGACCCGCGCGCGGGATGGGATGACTACGCTGGCGTCGATGTAACTGGAGCCGTGGTCGTCGTGCTCACGGGAGGCCCCGCTGGCCAAGACACCGAGCGCTCGAGCGACGACTCCAAGGCAGCCACGGCGCTCGCCAAAGGCGCTGCCGGTATCCTCTTCGTGAACGACCCGCGAACACATGGCGACCGACCCGAGCAACGCCCGGACGAACTCGGCGAGATCCGCCCTTCCGAACCGCTCAGCGGCATGTCGGCCGGCAAACTCACTCGCAGAAGTGGATCAGCGTGGTTCGAAGAACTCGGATACGACCTCGAAGACCTTCAAGAGTCGCTCGATCAAGACGGACCTGAGCCGTTCGCGCTCGAGACTTCAGTCTCAATGACGCTGGCGGTGGAGCGTGAGCGCGCCAGCGCCGACAACGTTGTCGGCATGCTCCCCGGCACCGGGCCGGCCGTGGTCCTCGGCGCGCACTATGACCACCTGGGACACGGAATCGCGGGGTCTCTCTGGGATGGCGAACCGGCCGTGCACCCCGGAGCCGACGACAACGCCTCAGGAATCGCGGTGATTCTGGAATCTGCTCGGCGTCTGAAGAACGGTGGGAACCGTCGGCCAATCTACTTTGTCGCAACCACAGGCGAGGAGCTCGGGCTGCGAGGAGCTCGGCGGGTGGCCCGCTCGATGGAGTCCTCTGGCGCGACCTACATCAACCTCGACATGGTCGGTCGACTTCGTGAGCCAGGCCTACGCGTACTCGGTCTCGACCGCATTCCGGGCCATCGCGGCGCGATCGCAGGAGCGGCGCGGACGGCCGGCGTGACCATCGTAGATGGCGACATTCATGAGTCTTCGAGCGACCACATCGCGTTCTTCGAGGCCGGATTCCGCGCGATCCACGTGACCACAGGGCGACATCCGGACTATCATCGTCCGACCGACACGCCCGATCGATTGAATCCGGACGGGATGAAACGCGTCACAACGTTTGTGACGGAAGTTATTCGCGAGCTCGCTCAGTAATGCGCTCATCGTTCCACAAGATGCTGATCTGCATGGCGCTGTGCGCTTGTGCGGGCTGCGTGCCGCTCGACGATGGATTCGGCGGCGGAACGAGCCTCTCGGGCTCCGTCGATGGCGAGCCGTTCGCATTCGTGTCGGGTGGTGCAGATGCGGTGGGCACGGGCTACGTCATCTTGCTCACCAATACGCCGGAGTTCTCCTGCAACTCCGTTGACGCACCGCCGCTCGATTACGTGTCGATCTCGGTATCCGGAGTCGAAACGGCTCCTTCGACCTACGACGCGGCAGGCAACGTCTTCTTCAACTCGTTCGAAGGCGGCGTCTCCGCTGGCGACGCAGCGACCGCCGGCACCGTGTCGATCGACGACATCGGCTTCGGGTCGATCGTCGGCTCGATCGACGCCAGCAACGACGATAGCGACATTTTCGGCTCCTTCGACGTCGAAATCTGTCTCTGAACGCCGCGACAAATCCGCAAAAGTTTGGCACAATCGCCGCCCGTACCAACGCGCGAAGGAATGCACGTGTCGCAGTGGCCCACACTCTGGAAAGACCTCCCCCTCGCCGTCATCGACGTCGAGACGACGGGGCTCGATCACACACAAGACCGCATCATCGAGATCGGCATCATCCGCTTCGAAAACGGCGAGGTGATCGAACGATACGGTGAGCTGATCGATCCGGGCCGCGATCTTCCCGACGAGGTCACGCGCATCACCGGGATCAAGCCCGAGGACCTCGAAGGAAAGCCCAAGTTTGAGGAGCTCGCCGACGAGATTCATGAACGACTCGTCGACGTGGGTCTCGTCGCTTACAACCTGAGCTTCGACCGGGGATTCGTGGCGTCCGAGCTCGAACGAGTCGGTCTCGGATGGCCCGACGACGCGCCCACCCTCGACCCGCTCATCTTCGCGAGACAGTTCTTCAAGAACTCGCCGCGCAAGAACCTCTCGACCATCTCGAAGCTTCTCGGGATCCCGCTCGAAGAAGCACACCGAGCGGTCCACGATGCCGAAGTCGCGGGCAAAGTACTCTATGCGTTTGAAGATCGACTCCCGGCGGAGCTCGACCAACTCCTCGTGCTGCAGTCGCAGTGGGAAGCCGCACAGGCTCAGGAGATGTCGGGCTGGCGAGGCTTCGATTCGAGCGGCGGCGCGGCGCTTGGCGAGCAGCCCATCGGGCTCGGACCGGCGTACATCTACGGCGACGAAGCTGACCCGCTGCGCGCGCTCTACATGAGCGTTCCCGAAGCTCGAGATTGACCAACAATCATGGCGGACGAATCCAACGATGACGTGACCGTTTCGGTCACGCTGGTGCGTGATGTTGCCTACCGACCGTGGTGGGCGGGCATCGCTGTGCGCTACGAGCGCATCCTCGGCCTGCTCCCCACCCACAAGAACACCAAGAAGGGCCGCGCGAACGCCAAACAGGTGAAGGCCGGACTGCTCATCTTGGGCGTGATTGTGGCGGGCTTCGTCGGCGGTTGGTGGATCGTGCCGGGCTGTCTGGTCGCGCTGTCGGCGCTGATCCTGCCTGTCCCGGCAGATACCCGGCGATCGTGGATCGCCTCGAGCCGAACGCGGCGAAAGAACCTGACGCGCTCCGAAGAGTCGTCGGCGGAGCTCGTCTTCGACGGCCGCCGACTCCTCATTCGGAACGAAGACAAGAATCTGCGACGTGTTCTCACGAACAAGCGTAAGCACATCATCGAGGAGCGTTCGCTCGACGGCAGTCGTATCGTTGGCGTGCTCCCAACGTCGCGAAAGAAGTCCGAGTCGATCTGGCTGAAGTCTTCGGCCGAGGCCTCCGGCGACGAGATGGAACGCGGTGAGATCGACATCCTCGTGCGCCTGAACGACGACGACCTCAACACGATCCTCGCTGCGATCAAGGCCACCTGATGGAGCTGTCGGTCGACAAGATTCTGGGGCCCGGCGGACTCCTCGAAGAAGCTCTGGAACGCTACGAGTTCCGAGAACAGCAGATCCAGATGGCCAACGCGGTGAAGCGCTCGCTTCAGAAGCGGCGCCCGCTGGTCGTCGAAGCCGCGACGGGAACGGGCAAGACCCTCGCCTACCTCGTGCCGGCGATCTTGAGTGGCAAGCGGGTCGTAGTCTCGACCGGGACCAAAGCGCTCCAGGACCAGCTGTTCCACAAAGACATCCCATTCCTGCAGAAGCACTTCCCGCTCGAGTTCAAGGCGGTCCAGCTCAAGGGGCGCACCAACTATCTCTGCAAGCTGCGGTTCGAGGAGATGGGCGACACGCCCAGATTCCGCGACCGGCGCGAAGCGTCGATGTGGCCCAAAATCAAGGTCTGGGCGAAGCATACCCAGACCGGCGATCGGGCCGAGATCGAGGGATTGCCCGACGACTACGCCACCTGGGCCGACCTGAGCGTCGGAGCCGAGGCATGCCTGGGCACCAAGTGTAAGTTCTACGAAGAGTGCCACATCACGAACATGCGTAAGGCCGCACAAGACGCGGACGTGATCGTGGTGAATCACCATCTCTACTTCGCCGACCTTGCGCTGCGAGACCACGGATTCGCCGAGATTCTGCCGGAGTACGACGCCGTGATTTTCGACGAGGCGCACCATGTCGAAGACGTCGCGACCAACCACTTCGGTCTGCAGGTTTCGAACTATCGGTTTCGTGAGCTCGTCGGCGACATCGAACGGACGCTCGAGACCGAAAAGGTCGACGATGACGACCTCGTCGACGCTCTTCACGAGCTCGACAAAGCGTACAAGTCGTTCTTCCCCGTCCTCACGTACGGCCTCTACGACGGCACATACGAGCTGAAGCCGATCCTCGACAGCAAAGTTGGCGAGTTGGCCGAGCCCGAGAAGCGGGTGCTCGTGGAGGCTCTAAGCGTGTTGTCGCGCGAAGTCGGCGCATGTTCGAAGCTCGGTGAGATCGCGGAGCGGCTGTCGGAGCGCTGCGCGGAGCTGCGCTACGAACTGGAGCTCGTGCTCAAGTGCGAGAATCCGAAGTTCGTCTACTTCGTGACGGTGCGAGACCGCGGGATGTTCCTCCAGGCCGCCCCGATCGACCTCGCCGACGTGCTGCGGCGCAAGCTGTTGGACCGACACGACACCCTCGTCTTCACGTCGGCGACGCTCGCAACGGGCGGCAACTTCGACTTCTTCAAGCAGCGAATGGGGATGGCGGCGGCGTCGGGCGAGTCCGAGAGCGCGCTCACGGCGTACGACCTCGATGAGCTCATCCTGCCCGCGGTGTTCGACTACGGCGAGCAGAGCTTGCTCTATGTGCCGCGACGACTGCCCGAGCCGAGGGTCGAAGGGTACGTCGAGAAGGTCGCCGTGATCGTCGAGTACCTGCTCGGAATCAGCGAGGGCCGAGCGTTCGTGCTCTTTACGAGCTACAGCAACATGAACGCGGTCTACGAACTCCTCGAAGACGAACTGGAGTTCCCGCTATTGAAACAAGGCGACGCGCCCAAACAGGAGCTCTTGGAGAAGTTCCGCCAGGACACGCACTCGGTGCTCTTCGCCACGAGCAGTTTTTGGGAAGGCGTCGATGTGGAGGGCGAGTCGCTGAGCCTGGTGATCATCGACAAGCTTCCGTTCGCGAACCCATCTGACCCGCTGACGCGCGCTCGTATCGACCTGATCGATTCGTCGGGTGGCAATGCTTTCATGCAGTTCAGCGTGCCGTCGGCTGCGCTCACTCTGAAACAGGGGTTCGGCCGCCTCATCCGGTCGCGAAACGACCGTGGCGTGGTCGCGATACTCGACAGCCGAATCGCCTCGAAGCGCTACGGTCGCTACTTCCTCGAGTCGCTGCCGCCGGCACCGGTCGTCTGGAACGCACGCGAAGTGCGCGATTGGTGGAAAGAGCGTTTTGGCTAGGTATCAGAGGTCGAAGACGAGCCGAAACCCGACGTCGAGAGGCGTCGAGTAGATACCGGTGTACGACCGATAGGCGGGCGCCAGGTAAGAGGGTGAATCGACTCGAAACGACCCTCCTCGGATCGAGCGCTGCATCGACCCGGCTTCGCGATAAGCACTGCCGTCGGCGGGAGCATCGGCGAGCGAGTCGGTCCAGTCGTCAGCACAGAGTTCCCAGACGTTGCCGACGATATCGAATAGGCCGAAGTTGTTCGGCTGCCGTTGCGCGACGGCCATCGGGCCAGCCTCGCCCACGTGCCCAAACCACGCGAAGTTGCGCAGCTCCCCAGTGTCGTTGCCGTGGAAGAAGACCGACTCCGTGTCGCCACGAGCGGCCCATTCCCACTCGGCCTCTGTTGGTAGGCGCGCCCCGACGGCAGCACAAAACGAGTCAGCCGCAGCCGGATTGACTCCGTGCACCGGAATGAACGGCCCCTGCAGATTGAACTGCTGGAACAGCTCGAGCCCATCGCGCGAGTCGATCGCTTCCCAGATCTGCTGCGAGAGGAGGGTGCGACCGATGAGGAAGGGCCCCACCGTCACCTCGCGCTGCGGCGATTCGTATCGCCCGAGCGGTGAATCGTGCTCCGGGGCA
Source organism: uncultured Bradymonadales bacterium (assembly GCA_964384605.1). Classification (GTDB taxonomy): domain Bacteria; phylum Myxococcota_A; class Bradymonadia; order Bradymonadales; family Bradymonadaceae; genus CAYLMO01. The sequence goes on from CAYLMO010000037.1 coordinate 24,336, forward strand.
AGGTGCTTCAAAGCCTCGACTTCGCGCTCGCTCGCGCCCTGCAGATAGGTCGATTCGGGCACCAACACGAACTCGACGCGACTGTCACGGCTGTCGATCTCGAGCAGGTCGGCGAACTCGCGATGCCGAAACACCTCGACCATCGCGACGTCCCGTCCACTGCCGAAGATCTCCTCGCCCAGCGGCTCCCAGATGCTCGGGTCGGGCGTCGTCATTCGGCCACCACCACGATCTGAAGCAGAGTCGACGGGAAGCTACTGAAGTACTGTTCGCGGGGGTCGGCCGCGTAGTCTCGTCGAAAGATGACGGCGTTGAATTCGGTCCAGGCCTCGAGCGGATCGGTGCCGGATTCGTCGAGCGGTTCGAGCAAAGAGACCGACTCGCCGAGGGTGGCGGTGCACAGCGCCAGGTCCTCCTCGATGGAGGGGCAGTAGGCGTCGCGACAAGCCTCGAGGATGTGGCTCGCACGTCGAAACGAAGGCATTTCGAGTGCAGACTCGAACGAATCGGAACAAGCCGGTTCGAGCCAAATGCCGCGACACGCATCAACGGCGTAGCGAACGCGGTCGTCGGGGTGCACCTGCTTGTACGTATCGAGCTTCTGCCGACAGGTTGCGAGCGCCATCGAGGCGTCAGGCTTCAGCTTCGTGTCGGCGGGTTCTTCTTTCGGGGCGGACTTTTCCGGGGGAGCGCTTGCACAGCTCACCGCGAGCAACGCAGCCGCGACCAATAGATACTTCACCGTCGGCGCCTCCTACCAAACGCCAGCAGCATGAAGAGCCAGGCCGAGAGGCCGCCGGCGCCGCCGACAGAACAGCCGCCATCGTCGTCGTTTGCGAACGCGCCGGGTGGAAGTTCCGGACCGCCATTCCCGGGGGTGGGCGTGCGTTCTTCCTCTTCGTTGGAGTTCAGTCCGAGGCACCGGTCGGTGTCGAAGGTGCAGTCGCTGTTGCACGCGAGGATGCCGCCATCCGCGAATCCGGCCGTGACGCATGAGGCGCCGCCCAGATTCTGACCTTCGCACTGCTCCGAGCCGACGATGATCCCGTCGCCACACACCGGCGTGGGATCCCCTTCGCACATGGAGACGTCGAGCGTGCAGTTGTTGCGACACGCGAGGGTTCCTCCGTCGTAGCCGAGCGCCGCGCACGTCCTGTTGTCCAGGTCGGCGCCTTCGCACTCTTCGTCGCTGTCGACCTGGCCGTTGCCGCAGTTGATGCAGAAGCTCGAATCGATCTGGCAGATGCTGTTGCAGACCACGATCCCCGCGAAGTAGCCCTCCGATTGGCAGGTCACTTCGCCGACGTCATCGTTCTCACACTGTTCGTTGTCTTGGAGGATGCCGTCGCCGCACAGATTCGACTCGTAGTAGCCGGGGTGCGACGGTCGGCCCCCAGGGTGCGGCTGGCCCGAACGCCACAAGCCGTTCGGATCGCCGAGCTCCTCGCCGTTCGTGTAGCCGTCGTTGTCGGCGTCACGTGCGGCGAGCTCGGCCCACTGCACGTTGCCCCCCGAGAGCGCGTCGAGCACGTTCACGCCGAACGGGTTCACGTACCCGAAGTTCCCATTGTCGTGACATAGGTCACACGAAAACTCGGGGCCGTTCGGCACCTGGTTCACGCGAAACTCCCGCGCAAAAGCGGGTGAAGCTACCAAAAGGACCAGCGCAAACAACGCGTACCGCATCAACCGCTCGACGAAATGGGGGCCAGCTCGATAATGTCTGGGCTCACGAAGACTCTCGGAGTTTATCATGCTCGGGTCAAAATCGAATTTGTTCGTGGTGTTGGTCGCGCTGTTGTTGATGTTGGCCGGCTGCGCCTTTGGTCGCCACATGAGCGAAGGCGACCAGCGCTACGCCGAGGGCGACTACACGGCTGCAGCGCGTTCGTACGAACTGGCACTCGACGAGAAGCCCGACAGTGTCGAGGCTCAGGACAAGCTTAGCCGCGCGCGCAAAGCGTTGGCGGGCGAGTACTCTGCCGAAGCTCAGACCGCGCTCAAAAACGAGGATTGGATCGGCGCGGTCGCCACCGCAGCCAAAGCTCACCGCGAGCTGCCGGAGAATCAGGGGGTGCGCGAGTTGGTCGACGAAGTCGCCAAGGCGGTGGCCGCGAAGTCCGCCGCGCTCGAGGCTAGCGGTGATTTCGCGAACTCTCTGATGCTCCTTCGTATGGTCGCGGATTCGCTTCCGCCCGCGACGTCCGAATACGGCCCTCGCGCCGACGCGCTCACGGATCGATGGGTGGAGCAGCTCACCGGCAAAGGAACCGCCGCGAAAGAGGCCGGACAGTACGGCTCCGCCCTGCTCTACTTCGCCAAAGCCGCCCGCTTGTCATCGGACCCAACGCTCGGTGGGACCCGAGATACTCTCCGCCGCGAGCTCCTCGAAGCGTGGGCGTACCGCGTCGTCGTCACCGGCAAAGACGATCGAGCCAAGTCGGCAATCGGCATGCTCAAGGATCGAATTGAGGGCACCGCACTTCGGATCGGAAACTCAAAGGCATTCGAAAAGGGCGAAGTCGACGCACGAATCGAAGTTCGAATGGATCGACCCCGTACGTCGACCGACCGCGATTCGCGGACCGAATCGGTGCGCTATCAAAGCGGCACGAAGGAAGAGCCGAACCCGTTCTACAAATCGCGGCAAGACGAGCTGAGTCGGGAGGAGCGCGAACTCACGCGGGTGCAGAACAACGTGACGAAGCTCGAGAGCGACGTCGACCGCTATCGCAACGACGTTTCTCGCGAAGGTCCTTCCCCAAACACCTCCACCGGTGCCGAGCAGAACCTGAGCCGTGCCGAGTCGTCGCTGCGGTACGAACGCGACAAGCTCATGCGCCAACGCGACGCCGTTCAGCGCGCGCGAGAACGACTCGCCAACGAGCAACCGACCAAAACCGTGCCCGTCTATTCGACGCTCGAGTACCTCATCGAGACTCACACCAAGACCACGAGCAGCGTGGTCCAGATCGACGTCGAGCACACCGACAAGCGCAAGCCCATCGCGAGTAGCATCCCCGTGCAGATTCAGGTGAGCGACGAGACCCACGGAGCCTATCCTGAGGCAGACATCCGTTCCGATCCGCTCGACCTGCCGTCGACCTCGACCCTCGAGGCTCAGCTCATCTCTCGCGGCACAGGCGCTGTCGGTTCCGGGGCGCTCGCGAGCTTCCGATCGTGGCGAACGGCCCTGCTGGAACGCGCTTTGGCCGAGCCGGACACCGCAAAACGAACCGACCTGCTCGCGATCTACGTTTCGACCGATCCGAGCAATGTCGACCCAAAGGTGCCGGTCGAATTGAAATCCGAGACCGGCATTTCGGACGTCGTCTCGACCCTCACCCCAGGCAAGTGAATCGGCTGCCCAGCCGAGAAACTTCACGTGCGATGCCAATCATGGCACTTTGAATGCCATGCAGATCTACCTACGCCACATTTTGGCCGGCCTTGCGCTTCTGTTGGTCATGGTCGCCGGTGCCCCTTCGTTCGCTCTTACCGACGAAGAGAAAGAGGCACTGAAAGCCGCCGTCACTGAAGGCTCCGAGGCCTACAACGACGGTCGTTTCCTCGACGCCGTCGATGCGTTCGAGCGCGCCGAGAAGATTTCCGAGAACACACGCGTGCAATACAATCTCGCGCGCGCCCTCGAAGAAGCCGGCCTCTGTCAGCGCGCGATGAAACGCTATGAATCGCTAGTCGAAAACAAAGAGACCGAGAAGGTCGTGCGCGAACGCTCCAAAGCCAAGGTCGACGACGGGCTCGAGTGCACGTCTCGCGGCGAGGTCGCCATCGTCTGCGAAACGGCCAACGTTACCGTGAACTTCGATGGAGCACCGGTCGAATGCGGTTCGACCGTGCGAAAGGAGACCGCCGAACGCACCTGGAGCGCGACTGCGCCGGGCTTCATGCCTGCGCAAGGAAAACTGAACATGGTGGAGGGCGAATCGGTCACCCTCGTCATCGGCCTGACGCCGGCAGCGACGGCCGACTCCTCGAGCTGGATGGCCTTCACCGGCATTGGAATGGCGGCCGTCGGCGTGGGGCTCCTCGCCGTCGGAGTCGTCTCGGATACCACCGCGAATCAACGAAGCGAGCTCATCGTGGACGCCGCCGCAGACGGTGACCGAGAGCGACTTCAAGTGCTCCAGGAAGACTCCAATGCGGCGCTCACCCAAACGATCGTGCTCTACTCGGCGGGCGCCGCGCTCTTGACGGGCGGGGCCGTCCTCTTGGTGCTCCATCTCGCTCAAGACGAGGAGCCTGTCGCCATCAGGCCGGGCATTGGTCCCGACGGCGCGACGGTTCAGGCGAGGTGGCGATGGTGAAGTATCTCCTGTTTGCAGCATTCATCGTGGTTGCGGCTTGCACGCCTCCCGAAGGTCCGGAGTGCGCCACGAACGACGATTGCTCGACCGGCGAAGTTTGCCTCGGCAGCGGCGGAGTCTTTTTTGGCGGCTCCTACTGCGCGCCACTCGGTTCGGCCGACGCGTCGACGAACAACAGCAATAATTCCTCGGCCGATGCTGGCACCGATGCAGGAGCATGCACGCTCGAGACCGCATGCGATGGGGCCGACAACGACGGCGACGAGGTCGTCGACGAGGGTTGCCCCTGCGACTTTAGTGGCTCGAGCCAAGGTGTCTGCGCGACGGCTACGATCGACTGCGGAGGACGATGCGTCGAACCCGCCAACTACGAGTTCGACGAGCTGACCTGCGACACGCTGGACAACGATTGCGACGGTGAAATCGACGAAGGACAACCGTTCACAGCGACCAAGGTTGCCGCCGGACAAGACCACACCTGCGCGCTCGACGAAGAGGGTGCGGCGTACTGCTGGGGTCGAAATGTCGACGGCCAGCTCGGCACCGGTGATTTCGAAGACTCCGTTCTGCCCCGCAAAGTCGCCGTGACGGAACCCTTTGTCGCGATCAGCGCCGGGGCCTCTCACTCATGCGGAATCGGTCAGAACGGCGCGATCTACTGCTGGGGTAGAAACGACGCCGCACAGGTGTCGTCCTCGGGCGAAGCGAGCGAGCCTCGTCCCGTACGTATCGACCCGCCTGATTCGGCGCAATGGATCAGCGTGTCCGCCGGCGGCCTCTTCACCTGCGGGATCGCGGCCGGAGTCGAAGGGACAGCATCGGTGTTCTGTTGGGGCGTCAACAACGTTGGCCAGTGCGGCCAACCTCCGAGTGAGCCCATCACGACGCCTACCCTCGTGCCGATCCAAGCATCGCTCGATGCAGTGACCGCCGGTGGCGAACACGCGTGTGCATGGGCCGACGGCGGCCGCGCATACTGCTGGGGCGAAGACGCCGACGGTCGACTCGGCCGCACCACCGCAGACTCGAACAACGCACCGCTGCCCGTCGCGGCACCACCAAACTTCTCGCTCGCATTTCGCGACGTAAACGCCGGTGCCGACCACACCTGTGCATTCGTCGACGCCACCGACACCACGACGATGGACGTACAGACCGGAGTTGTCTGTGTTGGCTCGAACCTTTCCGGCCAACTCGGTTCACTCGACGACGCGACGTATGTCTTCCCCATGCCGAGCGCGGTAGGCCCGGTGCGAGCCGGGCTGGAGTTCAGTTGTGCATTCGAGAGTGGAGTCGGCATCTCGTGCTGGGGATTGAACGACGCCGGCCAGACGGGTCGAGCCGCGTCGGAGATGCCGGTCACCCCCGCCCTTCTCGACGAGTTCTCGGCTCAAGAGGCTCCGGTCGTTCTGGATGTATCCACGGGGGCTCGCCACGCGTGTGGTGTAGGCGAAGAAGGCCTGAAATGCTGGGGAACGAACGAGTTCGGACAGCTCGGAACCTCGCTCGCCGGCGCGACCGGAATTGTCAGCGTCGCGTGCCCCGCTCGCTGAGCCTGGCCTGCGCATCACTTCCCAAACGAAGCACGCACGCCGAGCCAGGCGCCCCACCCGCCACGCAACGGCGTCACACCCGTTCCTTGCGCAAACGTGAGCGGGTCGGTTCGGTCGGAACGCTCACCCCAAACCTGAGCGGTAGCATCGAGCCAATCGGTGACTTCCCACGCGCCCTCAACCTCCGCGCGAGCCATCACGATGCGCCCGTCCACTCCGATGGCGAGGTCTCCCGGTTCGGCGAACGGACTGACCATTCGGCGTTTCGCCCAGATCAAGGTGCCCGCAGTGTCGAAGCGCAAACGGTCGGTCGCGCGGACGGAACCTTCGAGGAGGAATCGCGGACCCGCGTCGACCGCCAAGCCGCTCGGATCCAGTCGGTGGAAGCTCACGATCCCCGCATTCCAGCCCACGCGGCCCGCGATCGGATTTCGCTCGAGCGATTGGCCTACCTGCAGCCCCCACTTGTAGCGCATGTCACTCTCGGCCACCGAAATGTCTTCTAGCCCGAGCGGCGTCATCGACGACAAACCGAAGTCCAGCTGGACGCGAGCGCCATCGCGAACATCGATCTCGAGATCGAACAGATCCAGCTCGAAGCGTCCGGCGAACTGAGCCCCCGGCGCGTACCGGCGCACGTACGGAAAGAAGGTCCCCTCGTCGACCGGAGTTGGCGTGGTCCACTGCTGATACGAGTACTTCACGAAGTCGAGCTCGAAGAAGTACTCCGGCCCATCGAACAATATGTAGCCGCCGTATGCCGTCCACGTGTACTCGTCCTCGACCCGGCCATCCGATGCACTCCATGACGGGCCCTGGACTTCGAAAAGCTCTCGGCGCCGAACCTGGCCGCCGAGTAGGTGGGCCTGCACGATCTGTCCGTCGTACATCTCGGGGTCGGCCTTCAGATTGAAGAACCCGGGCCAGCGCAAACCCACCGAGCGCCCGGCGAGCCCTGTCTCGGCCCGCCAATAGCCGTTGTCGAAGGTGACGGGCCGCTGAAAGGTCTCACCGTAGAGCACGTCGACCCAGCCGAGCGTCGCCGCCAGCTCGACATCGCTGATTACCTCTCCAATGCTGTCGCACGCCTCACAGGCTTCCCACTCGGCGTCAAATGATGCATCGACCGCCGCGCCGAACTTGGTGAAGCCAAAGAACGCAATCTCGTCGTCGCCCAGGGTCAACTTCGGAAGAAACGTTCCGCCAGCGGCATGCCCACTGGCGTCGAGCAGGAGACCCGCCCTGCCGTCGGGCGAGACCGCATCCTGGTCGACGTCGGCGAGCACTCCGGCCGACGCGTTCCATTCGACATATGGGGCGAATTCGGGCCTGTCGGCCCATGCCGTAGAAGATGAGAGCGAAGCGGCGATTACCGCGGTAAGAAACGTGAGCTTGCGCATCGAGGCCATCCAATCAGTCAATCAGTGTTGCCTGTTGGACGCGCCTCGAGCGCATTTGTTCATCTGTGGATCATCGCCACTTGTAGGACCATTCCGCGTCGGCGATGCGCGCAGTCGTCTCGCCAGCGGCCATGGTGAACGGGAAGGTCTGCTTTCGTCCGCGCGCGGTCACGGTCACGTTACCCGAGACGGGCCCTTCACCATCGGCACGCACGAGCAGTACGCGGTAGGTTCCTCGCTCTCGCATCGACGGCAGTCCAAGCGACTCACTACCGTTCGTACGAACATTGTCGACCTGGACCCGCTGACGCTGGCTCAGCCACGAGAGCGGGCGACCGGTGGACTCGAGAACCAGGATGTCGAGGTCGTGCTGACCCGCCCAGATGGCTTCCACCTGGAGGTCGCCCGAAACGCGAGCGGGCTTGGGCGCTTCTTTTCCAAGGTTCAGTGCCTTCATCTCGGCCTCGATTTGCGCCTTTCGTGCGGCCGCATCGCTGGCTTCGTCGCCGTCGGATTCGGCCTCGGGATCGCCTGCACCAAACGCGCTCATGTCTGTGGCGATTCCGCACTTCATCACGTCGTCGACGTCGTACTCGGGCTTCTTCTGAATGCCCCGCAGCGCAACGCCATGAGCGCATGCGAGCGCTTCCTGGCCGATCGCGAGGTAGGCGCGATGCGCTCGTTCCTGAACCCACTCACCTCGTGGAGCCGCATCGACTCCGTTCGAAAGCTGCACCAGCGCGTCGTCCATCTCTCCACGCAGCGAGTGCCATTGGGCGAGCTGCACGAGCGCCTCGGGATCCATGTGATTCGTGGCAATCCACTTGTCGATTCGGGCTTTCGCCTCGTCGAGCTGCTGGGCTCGCTGCATGGCGCGAATGACCTGCATGGTACGAGTTCGGTTACCGGGCTCGCGCTCGAGGCGCTCGATCTTCCGCTGAACATTCGAGAGTTCCCACTCGGTCGCTTCCGAATGGCTGCCCATGAGCGTGACGCTCGGACGACGCATGCGCGGCCGATGTCGGCGGCGCGGGCGAGGCATCGGTTCGAACCCACCGCGGCCGCCGCCACCGAAGATGTCATCGGACATCGAGCTGCTCATCTTCTTCGATCGAGGAGCGCTCTTCCTCGCCGGCTTCTGCGCCTTTTGCTCCTCCGGCTTGGCCATCGGCTCGGCGCTATCTTCGAAGTCTGCCGCAGGCGCTTCGGATTCAGTCGGGCCCATCTTTCCTCGGGTCTGCGCCTCCGCGGTCGCGACATCTCCACTATCGACGCCCTCGCTTCCGTCCCACTTCTCGTACTTACGGTCGCGGACGCCGTACTCCTCCATCATCTCTCGACTCTCGAGGGCAAGTAGCGTGGTGAAGCGTGAGAGCACGCCGTACTTCTTCGACAAGTCGACGATGGCGTCTTGGTCGGTCGCGTCGGCCAGCTCGAGGTCGCGGATGCGCTCGGCGGCCCACATCTTCGGCAGGAACGAATTGGCGCTCGAACCCTTGGCGAGTTCGATCGGGTAGGTCGCGCTCCACAGTTCGCCGCGCAGTTTGCCGGTCAGTTTCACTTCGCCTGCGAGCGGTCCTTTGACTCGCCCCATCAGCACGACTTCGTCGCCTGGCGCAACGGTTTTGTAGCCGCGCGGGTAGACCGCTTCGGCTGTGGGCGGCAGTTCGACTGCGACGTCGGTGAGGAGGTCGCCGTAGAGGGTGCCGAGGACCGAGAGGGCGTGGCCGGTAGTCGTCATCGCCGGATCGAGCGAGACGTGGACGGCACCGAGGCCAGACGTCATCGCGTCGAGATTGGCCACGTCGGTGTCTCCGCCCACGCCCACGAGGGTGACTCGCATCGATTGAGCGCTCGCGATCTGGCTCATCGCGTCGCGCAGTTTACCCGGTCGCAATTCGCCGGCGCTCGCCATGCCGTCTGCAAACCAAACCATTCGCGCGCCTGCATCGGTATTGTTGCGAGACCCGAACAGATTTGAGGCGACGCGGACGACTTCAACGGGGTTACTCGTTCCCTCGGCGGTAATGCCTTTCAGCGCCTCACGAATCGCATCCGCCCGAGCTGGATTCAGTCGTTCGAACGCTGACGGACCGACCGGCTCGCAGACTGTCGCACAGGCCATCACCGAGACTCGGTCGAGCGGGTCTACTTCGTCGAGCACCTTGCCGATCACGCGCTTCTGCAGCTCAAGAGCCTGACCGGTTTGGTGATAGCTGCGGTCGACTACGAGGAGCAGATCGCGCGACGCGACCTCTTCGGAACGAGGGAAGGTTGGGCGGATCGAGACCGAGAAGAATCCGCGGTCCTCGGTTTCGTTGTCGTATCGGTACGCTTCGAAGCCGTTCTCGTCGTGCGGAGCGGCGTAGCGGATCGCGAGGTCGCCGGACGCGACGAACTTTTCCTGCGACCAGTTCACTTTCGTCAGCGATTTGTCGTCTTCGGTCGCTTCATGAGCCACCTTGGCGTCGTAGCCCGACACCTGGAAAACGCCGGTCGGGTCGTGCCCCGCAATGGTCGCCGAGAAGTTGAACTTCTCTGCCGGAATCGTGCCCGCGTGGTCGACCGGCATGGGGTAGACGTATCGATAGCCGCCCGCGCTCGGTTCGAGCCGTTGCGTGTATCCGATGATCACTCGCCGAACCGACTTCGCCTCGATCGGGAAGATGCGCAGTTCGAACTGATTGCCTTGCTTCCACTTCAACATCGCTGGGTCGCGGCTCTGATTGATGATGTCTCGCCAAATCCACTCGGCTCGCTCCGTCTCGAGGAACTGCCCCTCCATCAACTTGCCATTCACGTCGAGCGCGAGCCGCGTGATCTGCGCGTCGGCAGGCAGCGGGAAGCGATAGACACCTTCGAGAACTTCGCTCGTCGGGTTGCGGAACTTCTCTTCGACTTCGGTGTACGCGATGTTTTTGTGGACGGTCGATTCGACGTTGTGTTCGACCAGCTCGAGCGCGCGTTCGCGCTCGCCGCCCGGCGCTTTGCCGACGAGTTTTCCAAGGCCGCGGGGCACTTCGATCTTCTCACGCGCTTCGGGGTCCGAGAGCTCCGACCAGCCGAATTGATGACCCAGACCGGGCGCAGAATGGACCGTTGGTTGGCCCTCGCGGGGAAGGACGATCTCGTCGCCTGCTCGTGCCTCGAGCGCCTGGGCCGAACCGCTGACCTCTACCGAACCGCTCGAAACCGACACGGTCGAGAACTTCTCGCCCGCCACGGCCGAAACCTGCGTTCCGTGCAGAACGACGCTCCCCGTGGGTAGATGGACCGTGGTCGTGCCGGCCTTCTCTTGCGTCGTGGAAATCACCACCTGCCCGTCGATGACTCGAATCGTCCGTTCTGCTTCCGCGACGAGTTCGAGCGTCGTGCTATGGTTGACGACGACCTCGGCTCCCTCGACTGCAAGCCGCGCACGAGTGTTTCCCGAGGTTCGCACCATAGAGCCGGTCGCGATTTCGCTGCCGCCCACAAAGGCGACAAACGCTTCGTCTCCAGGTGCTTTCACCTGAATCCCGGCATCACCTGTGGACTCGACGAAGGCGACCTGAGCGGCCCACCCTTTCTCGGCCGCTTCTTCGGTGGTCTTCTTGTCTTCAGGACCGTCGCAGGCCCAGAGTGAGGCTGCGACAACGATGACGAGTGCAACGTAGCGTTTCATAGCGATACCGGTGGTGGAGGTCTGCATCATAACACTCCAAACGCAGCCTTCACGAAAAGGATCTACGGAATGATTCCGGCAGCACTTGGGTTTGCGGGTCGGAGAGCAAGGAGCCGACGATGGAAGACCTCGTCATCAACAAACGAATCACGATCCCTGGGTGGGAGCTCTGGTTTACCGCCAGTCGCTCCGGAGGCCCTGGTGGTCAGCACGCCAACAAGGCGTCGACCAAAGTGCAGCTGCACTGGATGGTAGAGGATTCCTCTGTGCTCGATGCTCGCGAAAAGAAGCGAATCTCGAAGCGGCTCGCGAACGAGATCAACTCGGATGGCGTGCTAATCGTCTCCTGCGCCGAGACGCGGAGTCAGCACCAGAATCGCAAGATTGCACGCGAGCATCTGGCCGCCGCCATCCGCAAGGGACTCTCGCAGAAGAAGCGTCGTATCCAGACGAAGCCCAGCTGGCGCGCCAAAAAGCGCCGGCTCGAGAACAAGCGGCAGCGCAGCGAAAAGAAGCGTATGCGCAAGAATCCGAAGCCGCGAAACTTCGACTAACGGAAGCCGGGCGGGCGCTGTGGCTCTTCTTCGAAGTCCTCGGGGTCCCACAGCTGGTCCGTGAGTGGTCCTGCGTCGATCTGGCCGTCCAACGTAAAGAAGACCATCGATTCGACCCCCGTTTCATCGTTTCTCAGTACCAGGTCGTCACCGATGATCTTGATCGCGGTGAAGCCACCTGAGGCCAGCGGAACGGCGTCCGGTTCGGAGATCAATCGCCGTCGATAGATGGTCGACCGGGGCTGTTCTTCGTCCGTCGTATCGAGATAGGCGAAGACCCGCTCGCGAACGTCATAGGCTTGTTCCAGGTTCTTCGCAGAAGCTCGACCGACGCGATCGAGCACCTCCGATTCAGAGTCGAAAACGCCCAAAAAGACCGACTTGTTGACCGGCGCCGCGATCGTCCAGGAACCCGTGATGGGGTCCAGCTTTGCACCGGCTGGTGGAATGCCCTCGAGCACCTTGACCGTCGCCTCTCCATCCCAATAGGTCAGGTCCCCGATCTCACCGTCGAACGCATTGAGGAAGAGCCCGCGGTTGAGAGCGCGATTCCAAGACTCCACGCAGCCTTTTCCGAAAAAGAGCGGGCTGCGGGCAATGACTTGAGAGTTGAGCGTGTCGGCATCGAAGATCGAGACCGTCTTGTCGACGAACGTGAGCGCTCGTCGGCCATCGTGCGACAAGCCACGGTTCGCGCAATTGAGCGGAACGCCAATCTGGATCGTACGCCCTTTGCTGATGTCCGCGAGGATGAGCGGCTGCTGTTCTTCGAGGAGGAAGAATCGAAGCGGATCAGCGGTCGGCCGAAAATGCCCCCACGCCCGAGGCGCTCCCGGCAGCGGTTGTATCCCCGATTCGAGCGTCCAGTAGTGCACCGAATGATCGGAATCGAGGAGACGGCTCGGAAAAACCACCACCGGAGTGCCGTCGTCCAGCCGATTGGTGGTCGGGCGCTGTCGACCAAGGAAGTTCTCGATGCCCTCAATTTCGTACCATTCGCCGCCTTCGAACGCGTAGAGCTTCATGATGACCGCTCCGCCAGTCGTCGTGGCGTAGGCAAACCCGAAGTGCTCGTCGACATAGACTGCGTCAAACCCGCCAAAGCCAGACGGTTTGGACACTTCAGCAACCTCGGCTGCCCCCGGCCTCCAAAACCCCACGTCGGTACTGCGCTGCAGAAAGACCCAATCGCTCTCGGGGTTCGTGACCTGCCCGAGGAACCACCCCTGTGGGAACTCGATCTGACTTCCGTCGCGCGTGTCGAACAGATAGCGCTGGTCGGTCTCGAGGTAGAGGTAGGCGTCCGCGCCGAACGAGAATTCGCGCCACGCCGCGCCGATCTCGGCAACTGGCTCTGACTGACCGGGAGACCGCACCCAGAGGCGCTGTTCGGCGTCGCGGTAGGTGTAGAGAGCCCCGTACCGTTTGACCTCGCGCTCAATCGGGGAGTCGGCGAGGAAGATATCCGTGCGCTCCAAGACTCCGCCGCGCGACCGGAACTCAAACAAAGCCAGACCCGCCCTGGCGTTCGATTTGACGAGGAGGACGTCGCCAAAATCGTAGAATTCCGATTGCTGAGGATTGAAGCCGACGAACTCGCGATTTGAAACTCTCGGCCCCATCCAAAACGCGGAATCGCCGACCTGAACCAATACGCCGGTGCCGTTGTTTGGATTCCAGAGGATCTCGAAATCTGCGGGCTCGACCGTGCGTATGCGTGCGTCGATGCGATTCTCGTCGGAGTCCCAAACGTATGAGTAAGGAAACGACCACACGAGGTGCTTGCTTGCCCCAAGATCCACGGCCTCGAGCCGCGACTGGTACGGCACGTGAAGGGCAGTCCCTTCGCCGAGGGAGCCGATGTACGGTGGGAAAGGTACACCAACATCGACCTTGGCATTCACCTCCGCTTCGCCCTCTTCGCCGTCGGCGGTCGAGCTGTCATAGCTCCGCGAGCAGCCGCACAGGAGTGCGGTCGCGATCGTGATGCAGACAATGGCGCGAAGGTGTTCCATCCCAATGGTCTTCGTTCGAGTCAGGCGCAGAGTATCAACTTGCGAGGTCGACTTCACATTTCGTCGACGAACTGCCCGCATTTCTCGAGGTCTAGCTCGAGCCCTCGCCAGAGCGCGATGCAGATGGCTTCGGCCGCGTCGTGGCGAAGCGACGTCGGGCCGGGCATTTCGGAAAACTCGATGAACTCGCGCGCGAGGTCGCCTGCGGCCTCTTTCGCGTCGGTCCCGGTGCGGCGCAGGCGCGCCACCAACAGCTCTTTTCGCCATGTCTCGGGAGCGACGACCGTGAACTCAACCGACTGCTTGTCGGCGACGTTCTGCCACACTTTTCCAAGATCTCGATCACCTTCGACGACCATCTCATGCAATCCGTCGAACTCTCGAACCACACCCCAGACGGCCTTCTTCAGGCGCGAACGTGAGCCGAAGTTGGTTGAGCGGTGCGCCACGAGGGCTCCTCGAGCGTCGAGGGCAGCGAGTCCGCTACGTAATCCGAGGTCGATCGCGAGCAAGTAGGCATTCATGACACGTATACCTACACTCTCCCACTCGAACTTGGTACACTTCGGCCGCTCAATGGATCGAGTACTGCGCGGAGCATGAATGAAACGAGTACGGTTGTATGGGGCTGTTTGCCTCGTCGCGTGCCTGTCGCTTTCTGGCTTAACGGCCTGTGGCGACGGCGATTCCAAACAAACTGACGGGCCGATCGACATCGTCGAGGGCGACCCGAACAGCACCACGAACAACGCGACGACGCCAAATGGCGCGACGGGTGGTACCGAAGGCCCGGACGGCGGCACGAAGAAGTTCGTGCTGGACCTGCGCGCCGACGCGAACCGCGATGGAACGGTCGATGTCGAAGGCGACAGCGACGAAACAGGCGAAGACGATTGGAACGCCGAACACGGCGCCATCATGCTCGCCAACATCGACGACGACGACAATTCGTGCCCCACACGCGGCTCCGACTCGGAACTCGCCCGCTGCAACGACGCCGCTGAAGAAGGACTCGACGGCGCCGGCGACCTCGCCGACATGGCGACGATCAAGCTAATGCCGGCCGAGAACGTTCCCGACGACGCTGTGGCCCAAGTCGTCATTGAGCTTCCGGGAAGCGATCGTTCACGCCTCTTCGTGCTCGACACGGGCAACGAGTGGCGAGTTTGGAACCACGATGAAGAGACCCTGAACGCGAGCCAGCTCGAATCGGGCATGACCTTCAAGATTGAAGGCACGGATATCCCTCGGGACGACCGATGGAACGGCGATGTTCGCGTCTCGGCAACAGTCGAAGGATCGTTCGAAGAAGATGCCGTCGTGGAAGACGCGGTCACCCTTCGCATTGCACCCCTCATCCTTCGCCATCACCTCGACCCGGCGATCTCCCTCTACTCGTCGGAGCTCGCCATCGGCGGCGACGGCGCGTTCACGACCGACCTCAAGCGAAACGGCGAAATCGCCGGTGTGCGCAATGGCCACTTCGAAATCCCCGCCGAGGACCAGTGGACCCAGGACTACTTCGAGGCAGCCTACATGGCGATGCCCGCAGAGGACGGGCTCCACGTCATCGACGTCTACATCCGAAGCGCCAACGTCGAGCAGGACTACTTCACCGGTGAGCTGATGCTCCGGCCGGCAGGCCGCTTCGTCTTCACCGCGTTCCGCGGCCCCGACCAGGCCGGCTTCGCGGCAGCTGATTTCAACCACAATTCACGCTGGGACACGCTCAATTCGTTCGGCAATACCGAGACGATCCCGCCGTACGAAGGCTGGCCCGTCGGCCGAATCCTTCGCGGGACGGGCAATGGCTACAAGGGCGATGGCCCAATGATTTCGGTGTTCGAACAGGGCGTTCAGTCGCCGTTCTACATCGAGACGGGCTGGCTACTCGTGAGCCACGTCGACGAGACCGTCAGCTTCGTACGCAACGACGAAAGCCCGCTCGGCTGGAGCCTTCTCGCAAACGACGCCGCCTGGGCGGTGCAGATGCTGCGCGACCTTCAAGATGCTGGCAGCGGCGACACGACCATGTTCGGCGACAAATACTGGATCGACTACAACAGCAACCGACTCTACTCGGCCCGCGCATCGGCAAACGAAGTCCTCAACGACCCGATCGTGATGGGTAGCTCCGCGGAAGCCATCCTCGAGGTCGAAGAGCAAGTCGACCTCATCCTCGCCGAGACCGGTCTTCCCGAGGAGTTTGTCGTACCGATTCCGTTCCTCCACATGGAGATCGACGGCGCTTCGATCGCGTACCAACCAGGCATCGTCAACGGAGTGGTCCTCGACGACACGACGTTCGTCGCGCCCGACCCGCACGGTCCGATCGTCAACGGCGAGGACCTACTCAAGAAGGCCACCGAAGACGAACTTGGAAAGCTCGGCATCAACGTCTTGTGGAACGAGGATTGGGACATGTTCCACCGACTTTCGGGCGAAGTTCACTGCGGCAGCAACGTTCGCCGCGCAGTTCCTGACGACGCCAAATGGTGGGAGGCAGCACAATGAACATTGCAAACTACGTACGAATGTTCGCCGTCCTCATCGTCTTGGGATGCTGGACTACAAACGCTTCCGCTCAGTCGCTCGAGCACGTCGAACAACAGATCGAGCTCGACCGCGAAGCGCGGCCGGAAATCTACGCTGCCGTCGAAACGGTTCGCCTTCAGGCGGTCTGGTTCGACCAGCACAAGCGGGGCCGCCTCGCCGTGATGGGCCCGGCATTCAGCGCCCTAGGTCCTGATGCGACCCTCGCTGTGGTCGACGCGCTCCTCGAGGATGCGCCGCTCCAGGCGCCCCCAACCGCGCGTCAGGCGTGGCGAGTGGGGATGCTCAATGCGCTGCGCGATTGGCGCGACCCAGTCGCGCGCCCTGCACTCGAGGTCATGCTTTCGAACGGCGAGAAGGATCCTGTCATCGCGCGAGCGACAGCTGAAGCGCTCGCGATGCTGCTCGACGACGAAGCGGCCGACTTCCTCATGCGCCAGATTCAGGGCGAAGATCCCGTTTCGCTCGCCATCGCTGGCGGATTGAGCATGTGTCGACGCGCGCGAGTCGCGCAGTTCCTCTCGACACAGCTCGCGACCGCAACGTCTGCAGAGGCGCACGCGGCATACCTCGAAGCGGTTGGCGACGTCGCCAACTCGTGGGCATGGGAGACCGACGTCGTCGCGGCCAGTGGCGAGTCTGTTGAGACTCGCACGATTGCACGAGATGCACTGCTTCGCGTCTACATGCAGACCGACGGTCGTACCGCGAAAGAAGCGGTGAAGGGCATTCTGCTCGCGGACGCGCCACAGACGGTCGAGGTCGTCACGGCAATGCGCGACGCAGCTGGCGGGGCGGAACTTGCGAAGCTCGAATGGCTCCTCAAGCGCGTCGAGAGCAACCCGCTCCACCGACGACGCTAACGGCTCAGCACCCGTTTGACCCCGTGGATTGCGGGGATCACGAACATGAAGGCCTCGGCGGACAGCACCATCAACAGTGCGTCCCAGCCGGGGCCTTCGATCTTTGGGGCGATGTGTTCGTCGAACCAGTCGGTAACTGGAGCACCTTCGACCTCCCCTTCGAACAACACGTCGAGCGCGAATGGGATCTGCCAGGCGTTTTGACGAATGAAGCGGCCCACGAGAAACCACGCTTCGAGACCCCGCTTCGGACCCATCTCGCGGGTTACTTGCCTGATGTGCTCGAAATAAGGCGCTAGGTCGAGGCGGGCGGTGTGGTCGTGGCGTACATAGAGCTCGGGGGCGTCCAGAAAGAACTCGTCGACACCTGCTGAGAACGCCCCCATGATCACCGCCATGAGCAGATAACGTCGACCAAAGCCCTCCGCTTCGAAGCGTCGCGATGAGGCAGTCAGTCGGCCGGGAAGCGTGAACCACCGCGCTCTTTCTCTTACTTCACACGCGAATCGCTGGTCCTCGAGAAACGGGAGTTCCGGATCGAAACCGCCGAGCATGTCGAACGTGCTGGTCAAGACCATGATGCCTTGGTCGCCGTTGGTGGTTCCGGGGCGATTGAGTTCGGTCTTTCGCTCGAGGTACCGGTAGCGAAACGATCCGCGGTCGGGGGCATCAAATTGGAGTGCGAAGTGGCCGGCAACCGGAGTTTCAGATCGGCTCGACTCGAGGCGAAACGCTTCGAGTGAGCGCTTCAGCAGCTGGGCATCTTCGATTCGGGTATCGGCGTGCAAAAAGAGGAGCGCGGGCGCGAGAGCATGTTCAGCCCCCAGATTCATCTGCCTCGCTCGGCCCGAAACACCGTTTACGAGGCGAGCGCCGCGTCGGCGCGTGAGCGCACAAGTCGCATCATCAGAGCCGCCATCTGCGACCACGATGTCGAGCTCGATTCCCACCTGCTGATGCAAGTCATCCAGCAGTGCCGGGAGTGCGCGTTCCTCGTTGAGCGCCGGTATGATCACACTGAGGTCGGCCATTTGCCCCTCGCAGGTTCGGCAGTACCCTACGAGATGACTCCCACCCCGAATAGGTAGCAAACATGTCCCGAGAATCGCTCGACGAAGTCGTGGTCGCTCAATGGAGCACCATGGACGACCGCAGCCTGGCTCATGCACTCGTCGAAGGTGTGGACTTGGTCGTGATCAGGATGGACGACGAAGTGTCGGTACTCTACGGCCGGTGCCTTCATCGAGGGGCGTTGATGGCCGACGGATATCTCGACGGCCAGAACCTCATGTGCGGCGTGCACGGGTGGGACTACCGCTGGGACTCGGGGGTGAGCGAGTACAACAACGGCGAAGTGCTCGAGAAGTTCTGGGCGCGAGTGGATGACGAAGCCGACACGGTCGTCGTGGACCGTCGCGAGATTCAGGAGTTCGCCGCGGAACACCCGCAGCCGTACGACCGCGACGCCTACCTCGGCGCGTACGCCGATGTGCACGGTACCGAGGACGAGCCGCACAACGCCTACATCCAACGGCTCGCACGCGAAGGATTGAGCAAGCTCGGGCATCACGGGGTCGTTTCGTCGATGGGTGTTCCGGTGCCCGAGCTGCCCAACTGGATCGGCCTGCAGCTCTTGACCGGCCAACTCGCCACACGTCCACTCGACGACGACGCGGAGGTCGAGACATCGCTCGTCATCGGACCCAACGCCGACAAGCCGTTGCGGCTCGAGATTCCGATCTTCGTGAGCGACATGTCGTTTGGCGCCCTCTCGGAAGAGGCGAAGACCGCACTTTCGCGCGGGGCCGAGATGGCGGGGACCGGCATCTGCAGCGGCGAAGGCGGCATGCTGCCCGAAGAGCAGAGCTCGAACTCGCGCTACTTCTACGAGTTCGCCTCAGGCAAATTCGGCTGGGACATCGAGAAGGCGAAGAAGTGTCAGGCGTTCCACTTCAAAGCCGGCCAGGGTGCAAAAACGGGTACGGGTGGTCACTTGCCGGGCGAGAAGGTCGTCGGGAAGATCGCTGAAGTTCGAAATCTGGAGCCGGGAACACCTGCGGTGAGTCCCGGGAGGTTCGCAGATTTAGTGACCGCCGAGGACTTCCGGACGATGGCCGACGAAGTCCGTGAGGCGACTGGAGGAATCCCGATTGGCTTCAAGATGTCGGCCCAACATATCGAGCGAGACATCGACTTCGCGCTCGAAGCCAGCGCGGACTACATCATCTTGGACGGTCGGGGCGGAGGCACAGGAGCGGCCCCCGAGATCTTCAAGAACAACATCTCGGTGCCCACGATGGTTGCCCTCGCCCGGGCGCGACACCATCTCGACAACCTCGGCCGCAACGACATCACGCTCATCATCACCGGCGGTTTGCGGACCGAGTCCGATTTCGTGAAGGCACTCGCCCTCGGAGCGGACGGCGTCGCGATCGCGAACTCGGCCATGCAGGCCATCGGTTGCCTCGGAATGCGCGCGTGCCACACCAACAACTGCCCAGTCGGTATCGCCACGCAGAAAGAACACCTGCGCAACCGACTACAGATCGCGGCTTCGGCGCAGCGACTGAAGAACTACCTCGAAGCTACCACAGAGCTGATGAAGGTCTTGGCGCGGGCTTGCGGCCACGATGCTCTTGCGGGGTTCAACGCGACCGACCTGACGGCCTGGGACCGTGACATCGCCATGCTCACGGGCGTGCGATACGCGGGCGTGACCCCGCTCTAGGAACCCGCCGGCGGAGAACCGGCATCTACTCTCCATGAGATACGCCCTACTAGTCCTCTCGTTCACTCTGGCGGGTTGCACCGTTTTCTCGGCCCCGAGCTACCGTGGACCGGTCAGCGATCACTTCGACGGCGAGAAGTTCGTGAACCAGACGCCGTACTACCGCGGTAGTTTCTGGCGCTGGCAACTCACGAGCCAGCCAGGTGAGTGGACCGACGAGTGGGCG
This sequence comes from uncultured Bradymonadales bacterium, assembly GCA_964384605.1. Lineage (GTDB taxonomy): Bacteria > Myxococcota_A > Bradymonadia > Bradymonadales > Bradymonadaceae > CAYLMO01. Next base: position 44,220 of record CAYLMO010000037.1, read on the forward strand.
AACGCAGCCCCAGCGGAAGCGCCACCGGAACGGGTGGACGGACTTCGGATGACGTTCATCAACCATTCGACCGTCCTGATCCAGGTTGCCGGACTGAACATTCTGACGGACCCGGTCTACAGCGAGCGTGTGTCACCGATCTCGTGGGCTGGGCCGCGGCGGCACCGACCTCCTGGGATCCGGTTCGAGGACTTGCCCCCAATCGACGTCGTCATCATCAGCCACAACCACTACGACCACCTCGATCTGGCGACGCTCCGGCGTCTGGTCGAAGCCCACAACCCCAAGATCTACGCGGGACTCGGCAACGGACTACTCTTTCAGCGCGAGCAGATCCCGTACACGCGGGACCTCGACTGGTGGCAGCCGGTTTCACTCTCGAAGGACACGCTGCTCTGGGCGGTCCCTGGCCAACATTTCTCGGGGCGTGGCGTAGACGATCGAGACGAGACGCTTTGGCTCGGCTTCGTCATCGACTCGCCGCATGGGCCGATTTACTTCGCGGGAGATACGGGCTGGGGACCGCATTTCGCCGAGATTCGAGAGAAGTTTGGGCCGATGAAGGCGTCGGTGATTCCGATCGGGGCCTACCAGCCTCGTTGGTTCATGCGCGCGGCTCACATTTCGCCGATGGAGGCTGCTAGAGCCCATATCGTGATGGAGTCGGAAGTCACGATTGGTTGCCACTACGGCACGTTTCCGCTCGCCGACGACGGGCAGCTCGATCCGCAGCTAGAGATGGAGCGAATCTACGACATCACGAGCCTGACTCCGGAGCAGTTTCTGCTGCTCGAGAACGGCGAGCACGTCTGGCCGATTCAGTAGGTTTTACGGGGCATTCAACTCGTCCACCACGTCGATGGTGTTGCCGATCTCATAGAAGTCGACGGCAATGTAGTTGGGCATCTTGCCCGACTCTCGTTGGCACTGAGCGACTCTGTCTCGAAGCACGGGGTCGGTGTTTGCTTTCGTCGCCAGGAAGGTATTGGCGACCGGATCGGTCAGAAAGTGATTCAGGATGAAGAGCGGATTCTCGGTGGAGCCACGGCGCCGCGCGCAGTCGAAGTCCTCGAGCTTCTGATTGTTCCAGTCGGTGTCCCACGCCCAGGACCACACGTCGAGATAGCCCGGGAACGCGTCTGCGTCGCGATTGGTGAACACGATGAGCTGGGTGTTCGAGGCGATCAGTTCCGCGAGTGTCGGAAGCGTATCGCCACTCGGCTCCCAGACACGGTCTGAGAGTCCCGCAGCCTCTAGCGCAGCGTAGAACTGGTCGCCGGAGCTGTAGCTCTCCAGAATCAAAGTGATGACGTTGGCCGGCCGGGCGGCGAGAAAGTCGGCGATATCGCGCAGTCCAGCTTCGAGTGGGCGTTCACCAAACGCGCAGGACGAGTGGCAGAGCGACGTCTCGAACTCGCCGTTGTCATAGATGTCGAGCATCATCGCTCGGACACCGTCGACGAGCTGACGCTTCATCGAGTGCGTCTGATTCGGCGCGATGTAGCCTTCTTCCTGGGTTGAATAGGCGTTGTGCGTGGTGAGATACGCGACCTCATCAAGACGTCGGTCGCAAAGGTGCGCGCCCCCATTGCAGGTTCCCGGAAGGTCGGCTCCGAAATCGAACGGAACCTCGGCGTCCGTCCCGACGTCCGGCTCCACTCGGACGTCCGGCGAAAACATGTCCGGGAGACCTCCATCCGGCTGTATACCTACGTCAGGCGGACTTCGGTCGTTTCCCGTATCGGCAGATTCAGGAACTGCATCGTCGCCGCACGCGACCCCGATCGAAATCAGGGTCGCGAGCAGCGCGACGCGAACTCGGCAACTCACCTCAGTTGAGGATCTTGCACTGTCCGCCCTGGCAGATGAGCCCGGTACAGCAGTCACCCGCCGCGGAGCACGTCGAGCCGATACCGCCGCAGGCTTGCGGTCGATCGTCGCACTGGAGCGTCTGTGGGTTGCAGTAGTTGGAGCAGCAGTCTCCATCGGCCGTGCAGGCGTTTCCGTTCTGCAGACACGCGTTCTGGCAGACTCCGAGTACACACCGCTGTGAACAGCACTGGCCGTTGAAGAAGCAGGTCTGGCCAACGTCGAGACAGGCGCTCGCGCCACACGTGTTGGTGGCCGGGTCACAGAATCCGCCGCAGCATTCGCCGTCGGCACCACACATCACGCCGTCGGCCTTGCACTGGCCGCACAACATGGTGGTCGGGTCGCAGAAGTTGGAGCAGCAGTCTCCGTTCATCTGACACGCCATTCCGTCCATCGTGCACATCTCCGGACCGCACACTCCATCGGAGTTGCAGTTGCCCGAGCAGCAGTCACCATCAGCGGTGCAGGCAAGTCCGTCGTCGGTGCAGACCGACGGGTTACAGACGAGGTTGCCCATCGAGTCGGGAGCGCAGAGACCAGTGCAGCACTGGTCGGAGAAGGCGCAAGCCTGGCCGTCGGGGAAGCACATGGTGAAGTCGCCGCCAATGCAGCGGTCGATGCCGAGCGCGGTTTCTACGCAGCCGCCTGGGCCGCCGCAGCAGTCGTGCGTTCCGCTAAAGTCGGGGTCGCAAACTTCGCCTGCTGGCTTTGGTCCTTGGACGAGATCACAGCGGCCGACCTGGCGGCCCGGGAAAAGCACGCATTCCGCAGCCCCGCCGGGGTTGTTGCACGTCGGGTCAGGCGTGTTGGAACAGCACTGCGAGCTGTCGGTGCAAAGCTCGCCGTAGGGCCGGCAACCGCCGAGGAACTGGCAGGATTTGAAACCGGTGCCGTCGTCGAAGCAGGAGTACGAGCAGCAATCGTTGGCGCCCTCACAGGCTTCGCCCACGAGGCGACACGACACGATCCCGGTGCCTTCGATGGTATCGCAGTAACCGTCGACACACTGATTGTTGCAGCAATCGCCGTCGGCAGCACAAATCTCTCCGGAGGTTCGGCACAGGCCACCGGTAATGCAGCGCATCTCGCCGGCGAACATCTCGCAGGCTTTGGAGCAGCAGCCTGCGTCTCCGGTACAGCGCTCGCCCGCGTTCAGACAGCTTGGTCCGGCGTTGCATGTACCGTTCGCCCCGCAGTCGAACGAGCAGCAGTCGCCGTCGGCCGCGCACTGGTCGCCGGCCGACGCGCAAACGGAACTTTGGTCGCACGTTCCGTTGGAGCAGGAGAGCGAGCAGCAGTCGGCTGCGGTGGTGCAACCATCGCCTTCCAGGGCGCACCCGCCCGCTCCGGCTCCGCAGGCTCCGTCGACGCATTTGCCGGAGCAACACGTAGACCCGCTGATGCAGGCTTCGCCGGCCGGATCACAGATTCCGAGTGTGACAGAACAGATACCGTTCGCGTTACAGATTCCGCCGCAGCAGTCGGCTCCGTCGGTGCAGGCGGCGCCGTTCTGAGCGCAAGCCGAAGACATGTCGCCACCCATGTCGGTTTCGCCGCCCATATCGGTTTCGCCGCCCATGTCCGACTCGCCTCCCATGTCGGACTCACCTCCCATGTCGGACTCGCCGCCCATGTCGGATTCGCCGCCCGAATCCGTCGGGCCGACATCGGCATTGGTCACATTATTCGGGTCGACATTTCCATTATTGGAGCTGTCGTCGTCGCAGGAACATGCCTGGAACGTGCCGATCGCAAAAACGCACAGCCAGAAGGCGAGCCGTTGCATGGATACCTCGTTGTGGGAGTCGGTTCGATTTCCAGAGTACATCCAACGCGTCTCGTGCGGAAACCGAGCAGCAAGTTTGCGTATACGTTCGGTGCACGTCAGTGGGTGGCAGGCCGAGCAGCCACTCGAAAGTGCGGTTGCCAGTTGTCGAACGCGCGACCCTGATTCCGGTCACGGAAATGGCGGTCGCTAGTTGGCACAGCGATTGCGAACCATGTGCTCATCGAACAATTTAATGTAGTTTGGAACACAGGAGAGCACATGAAACGCAACACCATCCTCCTCGCAACGGCGGCCCTCGGACTCATCGCATCAACGGCGAGCGCGAGGGTCGTGAACATTGAGCCTGTCGGACAGTTTGCCGATGCACTCGGCCTGACGACGCTGAGCATCTTCGACGCGCGCCCCGGAAAGGGCGTGGTCACCGACAACAAGCACCCTGAAGGCCAGTTCTACTCGGGGTCGGTCTGTATGAACGAGCTCGAGCTGGTCAACGAATCGCTCTACACGAAGTCTGTGAAGGTCCAGACCTTCGACAAGAGCCCGTCACCAGTGCTGCTCAACTCGCACGTGGAGGTCCTGAATCCTGGTGACTCGCTGAACATCCTCGACACCGGACGCGCGGGCGACAATGTGGTCGTTTACCGTTTCGACGGCACCAACGGCCTCGACGCGTCCACTCCCAAGCTGGTCGGTTCGACCGGAGGCGACAACTGCACTTCGACCGGAATGACGGTTCTGGATGCCGGTGAAGGCGGCACGTCGCTCGGCTTCAAACAGGGCAACGACATGATTGTGCGCGTCGCCCTGCAGTCAGTGACGACCAACACCGACGGCACGGTGAAGTTCTCGGCGGACCTCACGCAACCGCTTGCCCTGGGTCGAGGCTGGTCGTTCCCGCCGACGTTCACGTCGATCGCGACCAAGTAGCCCTCAGCGAGTGGCCACCTAGTTCTCGATTTCGAGGCCTGCCGCTCGCTCGTAGCACTTCTGCACAACCTTCCAAACGATCTCGAGCTCATCCTCATCACGCGGTCCGTAGACCATCACGGTGTTCCGCGACCGAGGGTGAGGCTCTGCCCACCCCAGCTCGACGAGCCTCTTTCGTAGTTCGGGGTCGGGGTTGAGATGCATGCTGCCGTCGTGCGGCGGGTGGAGATGACCGAATTCCTGCCGCGCTGCGAAGGCTTCTCGCGGCCCGTTCGCGAGTTCAGGCTCGAGGTGAAAAGCACGCGCGCCAGGAACGGATACGTAGCTTCGATCGATTCGGACACCTGGAAGCGTTCGGACGCGGTCGAGGAGCGCCTCTTGCAGTCGCTTGGGCGGGATCTGGTCTTGCTGTTCGTGGGCGATTCGCGTTCCCTCGGGCGCATCGCTCGTCATCGGTCGCTCACCCTTTCGGGGCGGAAACTCGGCTTCGTAGCCGACAGACTTCGCGGCCGTCGAAACCGGTCGTTCTGCCCGGGAAGCGACTGGAGCCGGTGCGTCGCAACCTGTTGAGGCAACCACCACGATCGCCAGGCCCATCCAAATTCGAAAACTAAGCATCAACCAACTCCTGCCTACACTACGGACGTTGTACTCGGAGAATCAATTCCGCGTCGACTCACGGTTCAAAGGTTGCGACTTGCAACGGCAAAAGTCCGGTGCTAGAAAACCGGCCCTTCGGGCGCGTAGCTCAGTGGGAGAGCACATCCCTCACACGGATGGGGTCGCTGGTTCAATCCCAGCCGCGCCCACTCAACGAAAGCCGCGGTAGTCTGACCAACCAGACCACCGCGGCTTTCGCTTTTCTTGCCCATTCCCCAATCATGTCCGGAAGACCTCCTCCCCGCTATTTCACTAGCCCATCCGCCCCTCCCCAAAAAAAGTACGCAACGATTTCGGCCAACGGCCGAAAACCTCTCTGACTACAACACGGAGAGG
>CAYLMO010000038.1:0-2056 GCA_964384605.1 uncultured Bradymonadales bacterium
CGTCGGCATCGCCGGCGGGGGTCTTGTCGTATCTGCCCTGCTGGCGGGGGTTTGCCGGCAGGTCGCTGGTGAGCGCCGGTGCTCTGTGGTCGGGGTTCACACTAGAGAACCAATGTTTAGCCCGGCGAGAGTGGGACAGCCGGGCGAGCAAAATCACCCCTTCTTAACCCCGTGCCGTCCGAAGAGGTCGTTGAAGAAGGTCTCCACGGTCTGCGCGGCGACGGTTCGATTGCGGAGCTCGAATCCTCCAAAGCGGTACACCTCGTACCCTGCCAGGCGGAGCCTCCGGTCGGCACCCATAGTGTCCGCATAGACCCTCGGGCTCGCATAGGCCTTCTGGTGCATACCGTCCGCGTAGTGCTGCTGCCCATCCACTTCGAGCACAACTCGAACGCGATCAGGGAGGAGCATCAGGAAGTCCATGCGCTGAACGGGGAACCGCTTGCCCTCACCCCTCGCTCGCAGCTGACGCAATGTCGCTGGGTCAAAGTGGAGGTAGACCTGAGGGATCAGGGCTGGCAGGTGCTTCTCTAGCTTCGGTTTGAAGCATCGGAAGTACGCCTCAAAGAACCAACTCTCTGCGGGAGAACCTGCAGCCGCTAGCAATCGCTCGCCAAGTTGGCGTCGAGCATCGCTTTCGGTGATCTCGGCGCTGGACGAGTTGGCCCACCATCTAACGAGCTCCCCCCACAAGAGACCATCTTCGGTGATCGGCTGGTCGTATACCAGGCAATGCTCCTCGTTACGCAGGATGACGATGTCGTTGTTAACGGCATCAGAGAAGCCGAGTTCTGGTTTCGGACCCGTCGAAGCGAAGATCAGGTTCTTGGGCCGTCCATCAACGCCTCTCCGAAGCGGACGCCCGCTGAACACCGGGTGGCCCGACAAGCGTTCAGTCTCCTCGAGGCACCATCCATCCACGCGTAGCAGCTCATTGAACGCATCGACCAGGGTCTCCTGCTCGTCTCCAACGCGGACTTCCGGATGAACCAGGCGCTCCAAGAGGGTGGTCATCCGCTTGTCTGGCCAGCCAACGAGTCCGTAACCCTCGAGCAGCTCCACGTGCGACGCTGTTCGGAACTGAGATGGTTGGCCCGTAAATAGCGCGAGGCCCCCCGAGTACGCGGCCATCAGCTGGTTTCCGCTTCCGTAAGTGAACGTCGATGAGCACTGGGGGTCGCGATGGGCGAACCCGGAGAGGAACGCCTCCGCGTCCAACCGAGGATCAAACCGGTGGCCATCCAGGATGGTGGCGACCTTGCGCCGAGTGACGGTGGACAGCGAACTCCTCCCCTCTGCTTCGACCCACCAAACCGCGTCTTGGAGACGAATCAAGGAACGGTCGCCGAGCACATCCAGGGCCCGGCGGGCAATTGCAAGTACGTCGCTATCGGCGAGGTCGCGGAGAACGCGACCAACGTACTTCGGCTTACCCCAACCGGGCTCTAGATCCTCCCGCCAGGATAGTCCGACGCGCTCATGGTCCTGTTGAATCTCGTCCCAGGTGCCCACGCTGAGCATTTCGACCAGCGCATCCCGAAGGCGTTCGAACTGGCGATCCATCGCTACTCCTGCCGTAACGAGAGGTGTTCCAGGTCCAGCGGTCCGCTCTCGACGTACTCGCGAGCCGTCATGTCATCGAGCGTCGTCACGACCCCCGCCACGTCGATGAACCGGGCCTTCTCGGGCACCCGCTTGAGCCAGGCGGCGAGGTAGTACTCCCAGCCCTGGTTCTCGAAGGTGGGCTCGTCCTCGTTGCGGATGAACCAGAACATTAGCCCCACCTCATCGGCGTCCCAAAAGGGTGCTGCTCGCACGCGGATCTCTCGGAGGGCTCGCAGCGCTCGCCCTTCATTGCTCTCCGTGTCGTGCTTCGACGACATCCGCTTCATCAGCGGCGAAGCGAAGGCGACGAAGTCATCGGGGAACGCCGTGCGCGCCCGCTTTCGTGCGAGCGCGAGGGAGAGTCGGCGGGTGTCGTCATCGTCGAGGCACCCCGGCACCCGCTCCCAGCCGGCGACGACGGACTTCTCGACCGTCATCACGCGGTCGAGGT
>CAYLMO010000038.1:2156-49787 GCA_964384605.1 uncultured Bradymonadales bacterium
ACCCGCTCCCAGCCGGCGACGACGGACTTCTCGACCGTCATCACGCGGTCGAGGTTCGCTCGCCGCGCCGCCGTCGGTCAGTGGGCGCGCCACGTCAGTTCGGAACAGGAACCACTGCTCGCCGACGACACAGTCGCCTTGGCGCCAATCCTCGAGCTGTTGGTCGACCTGTTGCCGGCCATCATCGTCAAGAACTTCCACGCCGCTTGTTCCTCACAGTTCGAGCGGCCCGTGCGCGACCAGGCTCGCTGTGCACACGTTCGCTGTTCGCATCGAAGAGTTCGTCTGGCGGGAGAGGCTTGCGCTCCGCCTTTGCGGCAGCGCTGAGCTCGGCCAAGGCCGGAGCGGCGCGTCCAGCGCCTTGTCCTAGCGCTGTGCGTGCCTCGTCGAACCGCTGCGCCACGAGCATGTCGAACGGGGTCGTGCCGTCGCTGGCGTCGAGCAAGCCCGCCCGGGTGGCTCGGGCGCTGCCACGGTCCGCATCGCGGATGACGTCGAGCACACGCATGAGCCGCGCCTCGTTCGTGGAGTTCAGCGGCTTGCCGCTGGCCCAGAAGTGAACGCTCCGGCGGGACACCTCGAAGAGCTGCCCGAGCTGCTCCCACGTCAGTCCGGAGATCCGGCGAAGCTCGGCGACAGCAGTCCGGGTCGCTACCGGCTCTCGCTCGGCCGGGCGCTCCTTCAGCTCCCACCCGGGTCCGCTCGCCGTCGCATCGCTCTCGTGGACGTAGGGTTCTTCCCAAACCTTTGTTGGCTCGGCCGATGACGTCCCGGAGACCGACAGTGCGCCGCTAACGACGATCACGGCGAAGGAAGCTCGGTCGCGGAGACCACTGAACCCCGAAAACGAGGTCGTCCCTTCGCTGATGGCGGGATTGTGGAGACGGGGTTGGAGGCTCATGGTTCACCTCCATACCGCCGTAGGAACTCGTCCGTCACAGCCCACCGGAAGATGCTGTAGATCCGCTCTGCGAAACCGCGTGCCTGCTCGACAATCGCGTCGACGTCGAGCAATCGCGTCTCCGACTGGAACGCGTCGACGTCGAGGAGCCAGCTAGTCTCGTCGATTGCGTCGACCGCCCCAGGGTCGACGGTTCCACGTGGTGGAACGAGCCCCCACCTCGCAGTCACCTGGCCCGCATCGTCGGGTAGAACGAAAACGTTCTCGGAGATCGCGTGCCGAGCGTACTCCGCCAGCGGCGTCCCCAAAATCCCCGCCACCTCCGGACGCACGAGCTGCGGCAACGACCGGAGGTTCTCGCCGACGACGCGATCGATGTAGCGGACGCCGAGTCGATCTACGACCTGTGGATCCACGTGGTCCTTCAGCGCCTGAAGGACCACGGCGAGCCGCCCCAGAAAGTCGTCGCGGCTTGTGTACTTGGCGGTCTCGAGCGCCATGAAGTCGGGAGCAAGGGTGACGCGCCACGCCCCGCTCGTTCCGTGGAAGCGCCAGACCGTGTTCGACCGCGCGTCCATGACGCCCTGCGGCCCAAGAACTACGCCGCGGCTCTGCTCCGGACGGAGAGCTGGGTAGTCCTTGCGGATCGCCTCTTGGAAGGGGGCAATGAACTCGCGCTTCTCCACCGACGCAATGAGGGGGAAACGCACCTGGGCGATGACCCGAACCAGCGGCGGGTCGGTCAGCGGTACTTCAGCGGGTGGTGGTCCCGTCAGGGGCATGTCGGCGGCGTTCACTGGTGGCGCATCCTCTATCGGGGCTTGCGGGCGCACGTCGCCCACGCGGAGAAGATAGTGCACGTTAGGTCGCTTGTGAAGTAGAGTGTGAAGTGAATTCGCGTTCGGCCCCCGTCACAGCCTCTCGGCGAGCCATGCCTCCAACATTGCCGGCACGAGCGACTTCACCTTCTCGTCTTCGGTGTCGCCCTCTATTGACGCCAATCTCGCCAAAGGTACATTCCAAAAGTGCCCACTCCGCTCCCCGACGAAGTAGTTCACGCTCTGCAGCACAGCCGCGCGCAGGCGTTCTGTCACGACGTCGTGATGGACGCCATCGACCTCTCCATGGCTCTTGACCGACACCTCCTCGTCTACGGACTCGAGGGGCTGTTCCTGCTCGAAACCGACGACGCGCTTTGGCGCCTCCCGCCTTCGCGGGCCGCGTGGGTACCCGCCGGAACGCATGTCAAAGCCACTACCATCAAGACCGTTCGCTGCACTTCGATCTTTCTTCAGCAGGACCTCGCGCCTCCGCTCGCCGATGAGATTCGAATCTTTGGCGTAAATCCGGTCGTGCGCGAGATGATCGCCCATTCACGAAAGTGGAGCGCCGAAACCATGACCTCCGACGAGGAGAGCGAACGCTTCTTTCTCACGCTGCTCGACTTGTGCCGAGCCCAGCTTCGAGAGAGCGGCGACCTGGCCTTGCCGAAAGCGAAGTCGCCGGAACTGATGTCAGCGCTCGATTTCACCCGAGAGAACCTGGCTCAACCCATTCAGATCAAAGACGCGGCAGAAGCCGGCGCCATGAGCCCGCGAACGCTGATGCGCAAGCTCAACGCCGAAATCCACATGACCTGGGGCAACTACCTCCAGCATGCGCGCATGATTCGAGCGATGGAGTGCCTCGCAAAAGGCATGCAGGTGACCGAGACGACCTTCGAGGTTGGCTACACCAACATCGCTGCATTCAGCACGGCGTTTCGCAAGTTCACCGACATGACCCCGACCGACTTCCAGGCCCAATTCTAGGTCGAATCGCTCGGCTGACGGTTTTGCGAAACAGATTGTCGGTCTGGCGAAAGCAAGTCCTCCAACTGTCCGCTAGGCTCCCTAAGAAATCACCTCATCGGCAGCGAGAGAGCCATGGAAAAGTCGAAGACGATCGTCCTCATTCACGGAAACTTCGTCACCAATCGGAGCTGGGACCTCTGGAAAGAGTACTACGAATCCAAGGGCTACGCGGTCCACGCTCCCGCGAACCCCGGCCATGATGGCGAGCCTGCGGAGCTCCGAGCGAACGAGCATCCAGAACTGGCGACGATGAAGTTCAAAGACGTTGTCGACAATGTCGCGAACCTCATCGATTCGCTGCCCGAAAAACCCTTTGTGATCGGCCACTCGATGGCCGGGCTCGCCGTGATGAAGCTGGTCGAGATGGACAAGGCCGTTGCGGGCGTGAGCATCCACGGAGCTCCGCCGAAGAACGTGTTTCCCGCGCCAGTGCAAACGTTCAAGACCGTGTTGGGTTCCCTCGGCCTCTTGTCGTCGAAGACCGCGTGGATGGGGACTCGCGAGTGGTTCGACTACGCATTCTTCAACACATTGCCGGAGGACCAGCGTGCCACGGCCTTCGACGACCACGCCGTTCCTGAGAGCACTCGACTGAGCAAGTCCCTCCTCTTCGACGGGTTCGCTGCGGTCGATTTCAAGAAGCCGCACGTCCCGCTGCTGTTTCTCGGAGGCACCAGCGACAACATCTTCCCGGATTCTTTCACCAAGCGAATTGCCGGAAAGTACAAGCACGCCGACAGCAAAGTGGACGTGAAGATCTATGAAGGTCGGAGCCACTTCACGTGCGGCGAACCGGGTTGGCAGGCGGTCGCGGACGACATCCTCGAGTGGTACGAGGCGCTCTAGGCCCCTGGCGGCGTTCGGCCGGAAGCAACACCAGCCACTCAACTGCGGCTCCGTCGCCACACCCACCCGCGCTCTGGGCGTCTCAATGGCGGCAGATGAGTTGGCACAGTCCCTGCGATACGAGTTCGTGCCCCTCGCGACCCTCGTCACGGCAGAGACACCATGTTCCGATTCTCACCGCTCGTTCTGCTGCTCCTCATCGCCGCCTGCGGAGACTCTTCGGAAAGCGATTCCCAAGACCCGCCGATGTCGATCGACGGCAAAGCGGACATCTACGGATCAGACGACCGACACGACCTCGCATCCGTCTCGTCGCAGACCGCTAGGAATGTGGGCGAATCGACGGTTGCGCTGGTGAATACGTATATGGTCTCCGAGGTCGACTCCTCGCATGTTCGGCTTTCACGCCGAACGCTCGCCTCGAAGAAAGAAGCGACTTACGGCGCACCCCTTTGCCCTGAAGAGCGCTTCCAATCGGAGCCGGCTCCCGCCAGCTGCTCCGGCTTTCTCATCGCTCCAGACCTCGTCGCGACCGCCGGGCACTGCGTTTCGATCGAAACCGGCTGCAACAACCTGGGATTCGCGTTTGGATTCGACAATCGTGACGGCGACGCAACGCTCATCGAGAAGCGGGACTACCGAACCTGCAAAGCCGTCGTCGGCCATCTGTTCGACCGAGAGAGCACGCGAGACCGACCGCTCACCGACATGCGACTCTTCTCCGATTGGGCGGTCGTGCAGCTCAACGAACCGGTTCACCACCGCACACCGCTCACCATTCGCGGCACCAAAGTCCGTCAGGGCGAAACCGTGCTCGCTGTCGGACACCCGGGCGGAGTTCCGACCAAGGTGACCTACGGCGAAGTAGTCGCTCCCCCTGAAGAACTGTGGTTCAACACCGATCTCGACATCTACCGTGGAAACAGCGGAAGCGTGATTGTCGACCGCGAAGGGAGAGCCGTGGGGATCGTCTCGCGCGGCACCGGCGGAGCGAGCTACACCATCGACCGCACTCGAAACTGCGTCACATCCAAGCGATGCGACGAGTTCGACCAAAACTCACCGTCGTGTGCCGGAAACCAGGGCATTCACGTCGACGCCCTCAACCGTTTCCAGCGCGCCGAACCGGTTTCGGTCGATTTCGATGGAGGTTGGGGCCACCCGATTCCGCTCGATGGGCGTCCGATCCAGATTCCCTTCGACATCGAGGCCGAGGGGTTTGCGCACTACGTCACTCTCAACGGGCGAATCTCGCACAGCGATCCCACATCGCTTCAGTACTCGCTCGTCTCCCCCGACGGCACGCGACGCACCGTGATGGACAGGCCGTTTGCCTGGCGGCGGTCAATCTTCAGCCCGAGCCGAACAACGTTCGCCTTTGGTGACAAGCTCGCTGCAGGCCGCTGGTTCTTGGAGATCCGCGACACCGAGCCGAGCGTCTCGGGGTCGCAACGAGTCGAATGGGCTCAGTTGGTCGTTGGCGCGGGCCACTTCGAGCCCGTCGCCGAGCCAACCTGGGTGGGGTCGGCATGCTCAGATGACGCCGACTGCACGTTCGAGAACCGCGGAACCCCCGGCCAGTGCTTCCGCTCCGGGGACTCCGGGTTCTGCACCCTCCCCTGCGAGGGGTTCTGTCCCGACCGAGAAGGGTTCGCGACCACATTCTGCATCGGGTCGGACTTCGGCTCGGGGATGTGCGCCACCACCCCGAACCCGTTGAACACGTTCTGCGATGCGGTCCCCGGCACCCGGGCTCAAGTCGAAGAGCGCTTCATCGGAGACAGCAGCGCGCGCGCATCCTCCCGAGAAGTCTGCGCGCCCTAAACCTCTGAAAGCGCGATTGGGCTACTCGACCCAGTGCACCTTTTCTTTCGACTCGTACCAACCGTCGAGATTCCCCTCGAACGTCTCCTCAATCGATGAACGCTTGATCTTCATCGTCGGGGTGAGGTGCTTGTTCTCGATGGTCCACGGCTCTTTCGCGACGGCGAGGAACTTGAGCTGTTCGTAGCCGACGACCTTGGAGTTCACTTCGTCCAGAAGCTCTTGCAGCTGTGCGTGCACTTCGTCGCGCACTCCTGGCTGGTCGATCTTCGCGCGGACGTCCTCCGAAAGGTTCACCACCGCACATGCCTTCGGTCGACCCACGCCGAACACGCAGCTGAGCTCCACCGAAGCGTGGTTGTTGATGATGTTCTCGATCGGTGCCGGTGCGACGTACTTGCCCTTGCTGGTCTTGAAGAGCTCTTTCACACGGCCCGTAATCTTGAAGCGACCTGCGTCATCGACCTCGCCGCGGTCACCCGTCTTCAGGTACCCGTCGTCGGTGAACGACTCCTTCGTCTCCTCTTCCATCTTGTAGTAGCCCATCATGTTCGCAGGGCTCTTCACGAGAATCTCGCCTTCTTCGCTGATCTTGGCGTCGACTTCCGGGTACGTCTCACCCACGTAGCCAATGCGCGCTCGACCCGGCTGCGACGCGTGCGAATACGCGAAGTTCTCGCTCATGCCGTACCCCTCCAACAGCTCCAGACCGAGGTCGCGGTACCACTGGATGACTTCGCCCGGAATCGGCGCGGAACCACTCGCTGCGTAACGCACGTGCTGCAGCCCGAGCCCCGTCAAAATCTTCTTTCGGATGATGTTGTTGAGGATCGGAATCTTCAGCAGGGTGTTCAACTTCTTCTGCGGCATCTTCTGCTGCACGCCGAGCTGGAACTTGAGCCACAGGCGAGGCACCGAAACGAAGATGGTCGGCTCCGCGCGCTGGAGATCCGCGACGAACGTGTCGAGCGACTCGGCGAAGAAGACCTGGAAGCCGTAGAACAAGCTCGTCGTCTCGACGAGCCAGCGCTCCAACACGTGAGCGAGCGGCAGGTACGACAGCATTCGCTCGTTCTTCGTCAGTCCGACGACCGGACCGATGCCGCGCGCAGCGATCGCCATCGCGAAGAAGTTGTGCATCACGCCCTTCGGTTTCCCGGTACTACCCGACGTGTAGACGATGATCGCCAGGTCCTCGGCGTCGCGCACCGGGTTGTCCTCGATCGGCTCGTTCTCTTGGAGGATCGTCTTCCAAGCGGTCGTGTTCGGGGCCTTCTTGGCCTTCTCCGGGGCAAGAGGCATCGCGACTTTTGGCATTTCACTTGGAATGCCCGCTTCCATCTCTTCGTAGACGTCGAGCTTACCCACGAAGAGCAAATCTGCTTCGCAGTGGTCCAGAATGTAGCCAACCGAATCCGCGTCGAGCGTGGGGAAGATCGCAACGCTCACGTGACCAGCCATCCAGATGGCCAGGTCCACGATGATGAACGACGCGCAGTTCTTGCTCACCATCGCAATCTTGCTGCCCGGCTCGAGCTCGAGCGACCGCAGGTATGCCGCCACACGTTTGGCCTCGTCGAACGTGCGAGCCCACGAGTAGGTCTCGACCTTTCCACCCTCGATCGGCTGCGTCATGTAGGTGGCATCCGGCCGTTCTTCGAGATGCGCGTATCCGCGCTGTAGCAACAGTTCTTCGGGCTTCAGCATCTGTCTCACTCCGTTCGTTCGCGAACGCAGGCACGCCGTGCGTAGCAGCGCCAACTGTGGCGCGCCTTGACGTCGTCGGAAATTCGCTTGGTTTCGATAACCCGACCATAGTAATTGCGGCGCGAAAGCGGTCAACGAAGAAGCCCGCAAACCGCCGCGATTCTGGCGATTTCTTCTTCAGCGACAATCTCGCCGATTTGACTCGGCACCATCAGAGCCAACTATCGGACTGCGCGACCGAAGCAGGAGGCTCGCGATGACCAACCCACCCAAGCTCGGGATTCGCGAGAACCTCAGCCAGTTTGCCCTTCTCATCGTCGTGAACGCTTTCGTGGGCGCGATGGTCGGTATGGAGCGCAGTATTCTGCCCGCGCTCGCCGAAGAAGAGTTCGGCCTGGTCGCTCGCACCGCAATCCTCTCGTTCATCGTCGTATTCGGAATCAGCAAAGCACTCGCGAACTACTTCGCGGGCCGCTTCTCCGACACCTACGGTCGTCGTGCCGTGCTCATCGCCGGTTGGCTCATCGCCGCACCGGTGCCGTTCGCCCTCGGCTTCGCTCCAACTTGGAACTGGATTCTCGCGGCCAACGTCCTCCTCGGCGTCAGCCAAGGCCTCACGTGGTCGACCACGGTCATCATGAAGATCGACCTCGCGGGGCCAAAGAGCCGGGGCCTCGCGATGGGAATCAACGAGTTCGCTGGGTACTTCGCGGTCGCGCTCTCCGCCCTCGCGACCGGATTCCTCGCCGCCCACTTCGGTCTTCGCCCCGAACCCTTCTACCTAGGGATCGGCTACGTGGTCCTCGGTGGACTTCTCTCGGTCGTCCTCGTTCGAGAGACCCAATCGCACGCCAAACTGGAAAGCTCCGACGAGCCGAGCGCTCCGGAACTCTCGCAGCGCGAGGTCTTTCTCCGGACGAGCTTCACTGACCGCGAACTTTCCTCGGTGAGTCAGGCCGGCCTCGTCAACAACCTGAACGACGGAATGGCCTGGGGAATCTTCCCACTTCTGTTCGCAGCCTCGGGCATGTCGCTTGGGCAAATCGGTACGCTGGCTGCCGTCTACCCGGCAGTGTGGGGGATTGGTCAGCTCTTCACCGGGGCGTGGTCCGACAAGGTCGGCCGCAAGTGGCTCATCGTCGCCGGAATGTGGATTCAAGCCGTCGGGATGGTCGTCATCGCCTTGGGCGACACGTTCGGAGTCTTTGCCCTCGGGTCGGCCCTTCTCGGTCTGGGCACCGCGTGCGTCTATCCCACGCTGCTGGCGGCCATCGGTGACGTCGCGTCGGCAACATGGCGAGCGACCGCGGTCGGAATCTACCGACTGTGGCGAGACCTTGGATACGCCGTCGGCGCCATCATGGCCGGCATCCTGGCCGACGTTTTCGACCTGCCGACCGCCACCCTCGCAGTCGCCGTCCTGACGTTCATCTCGGGACTCGTCGTGACCCTACGGATGCGCGAGACCCGCTGATCAGCCGTCTACATGGCCCAGAGTGACTCGGAATGAGGTGCCGCCAGTCGATCGTGACTCGATCTCGATCGCTCCCTGGTGGACCTCCACCACGCGGCGAGCAATCGCGAGCCCAACACCATTCCCCGGGTAGTCCTCGCGCCGGTTCAGCCGCTGGAACATCTGGAACACTCGCTCCTGATGTTCCGGTTCGATCCCGAGCCCGTTGTCGTGAACCCAGATAACATAGCCGCTCCCCCGTTCCTCTCCTTCGACCACCACATGCGGCGGCGACTCGGGTCGCCGGAACTTGATTCCATTTCCAATCAGATTCTGAAGCAACTGGACGAGCATTCCATGGTGACCTCGCGACGCTCCCAGCGGCCGCACTTCGACCGTCGCACCGGCGTCCTCGATCGTTGCTTCCAGGTTACTAAGGGCTTCCTTAACCACTTCGTTTAGGTCGACCGGCTCGAGCTCGATCGCTCGCGCTCCGAGCCGCGAATACTCCAAGAGATCGGACACGAGCCGCTGCATCCGCAGCGCGCCTTCGCGCGACCGGCGAATGTACCGCGCCCCTTGTTCATCGAGTTGGTCGCCATATCGAACGCCCAGAAGCTCGGTGAAACTCGCGACCATGCGAATCGGCTCCTTGAGGTCGTGCGAAACAACGTAGGCGAACTGCTCGAGGTCGCGGTTGCTACGCTCGAGCACCGCGTTCAGCTCCATCAGTTCCTCGGTCTTGTTCCTCAGCTCGGCCGCACGCTCACGTTCTTCTGTCACGTCTCGGACGATCTTCGAGCAGCCAACGACGCTGCCGTCCGAACCCCACACCGGCGAGAGCGAGATCGACGCTCGGAATGCGGAGCCATCTTTGCGGTAGCGAACCCCATCGTACGGTCGCCCTCCATCCAGCCCCACGCGAGCAATTCGGCTGAACTCTCGCTCACGTTCGTCGGGGGAGACGATGAGCTCGTGTACCTTTCGGCCGACGGCCTCGGCCTTCGAAAACCCGAGAAGTTCCTCCGCCGCGGCGTTCCAGCTTCGGACGATTCCATCGAGGTCGAGGCCGATGATCGCGTCGGTCGAACCATCGACGATGGCGGCGAGATTTCGGAGCTCGGTCGTGCGATGTTCGACGAGCGTCTCGAGTTCGAGGTTGATGGCTTCCTGCGCCCGCTTCGACCGTCGTAGCGCCACATTCTGACGCTGCTTTCCTGCGACCTCGCGGCGCAGTCGGCCAGTGGCGGTGGCGAGCTCTTCGGCGATCTCGAGCCTCCGGTTCACCACCCGCCAGCTCTCGGCGTGCTCCGCCCTGGTTTCGAATTCGCGGACACGAGCATTCACGAAGCGAGCTCGCGATTCCTCCGACCCACGCAGCGTTTGCGCGGTCGCTTCGACGCCGGCGCGGTACTTCGCCACCATCTCCTCGCGAACTGCGAATGCACCCCAGTCAGCGATCCCCTCGAATGCCCGACCGAAGTAGTTCGACTCCAACGAGGCGTCCAAACCGCCTGCGAACAAGCTCGAAGCTCGACGGTTGGCGAACGAACCCCATTGCGAGAAGCCAGCGTCCATCGCTTCGCGTTGGGCTCGCTCGTAGAGATCTGCGGCCTCCAACAGTTCGCCTTCGGACCGTGCAATCTCGGCGCGGAGTATCAATTCCTTGTGCAGGAAAAGGTCGGGGTTCCGAATCGCCCACGATGACACGAGACCCAACGCCCTCTCGAACGGGTTCGTGGCCGGCGGCTCCTGCGAAGTCACGCCGCGGACAAGCCCGCTCACGAACACGTGTTCCGCCCAGGGGAGAAGGCCCTGCGTACCCACGGTGTGGATGAGACCTTCGGCACGCTCCGAGTAGTTCAGCGCCGCCGCCCAATCGCCTTGAATCGCGCTCGCCTGAGCCATCATGACCGAATAGATGCATGAGACCTGCTCGTTCCCGTGCGAGGCGCATCGAGCCAAGAACGCTTCCTCCGACCAGCCCTCGGTCCAGGTACCCTGACGTAGCCTGGAGATCACTTGCCCGGCGCCCTCCGTCAGGTCGACCGCCCACCGGTTTCGACGAGCCTTTGCGAACTCGCGAGCCTCGAGCACTTCGCCCTCCAACGTGCGGAGGTCCGCACCAGCAAAGAACCGGCAGTAGACATTGTGACCGAGTGCGTACGCAGCGTACTGGAGATTTCCAGAGGCCTTTCCCAGGTTCGCAGCCCGTTCGTAGTCGGCCGTCGCGGTCGACAGCGGCGCCGCCCAGTGCCTCGCAGAACTCCCCACCATCAGCCACAGTACGGTCCGAGCGGCGTCCGGGATCCACGACTGATTCGCAATTTCGATCGCGGCATCGGTGTACTCGAACGCGCCCTCGGGTTCGGACATCCAGTGCAGTAAACCGGTGTAGGCCGGCAGAGCGTACATCGCTTGGGGCAAGAGCCCGTGCTCTTGAATCGACGCCACCACACGCGGCACGAACACCGACCACAGCGCTTGATTCGAGCGGTAGCACGGCGGCCCTATCGCGATCAGAACTCGAGCAGCGGCCGCGATAGTCGGGTCGGTGGCAGCGGGCAGGCTCGGCAGGTCGGTGATCGAACTTGGCCTCGAGGCACGCGCTCGTTCGAGCGCACGGTCGCGGGCACTCTCGAGGTGTTCGTCCGGAAGCGGCAGTCCCAACGCATCGAGCGCCTCACGTCCCACCTCAATCGCGTCCGCATATCTCGCCGAAAGCGTGCGCTGCTTGATGAGGACGATCAACGAATCGACTCCATCGAAGATGTCGTCCGCACGTGAAAATGCCTCACGCAGAAGCTGCTCCGCTCGATCCGAGTTCCCCGCCAAAAACTCGGTCTCCGCGTGCGCAACGCGATGCCGCTTCATCAGCTCATGATGGCGTGACCAAAGTTCGTCCGAGTCCGCCGAAGCACCTGAGAGCGCGAGCTCCGCGGCTCGGTGGTAGCTGAGCGCCGCCCCGTATGCTCCCGCTTCACTCACCCGAGCGGCGGCGTCGAGCTGAAGCGCCGCGCTCTTCACTCGCTCCGTATCATCCAACAGTTCGACACATGCCGAATAGTGGTCGGCAACGTCGCAGACTCGCTGTGCAAGCGCTGCAGCGTCGAGTTCCGTCATCAGCGTCTCGACGATTCGCCGATGCGTTCGTGCCCGCTGGCAGTCGTCCATTCCCGCGTACGCCGCTTGCTGCACTCGGTCGTGGAAGAACCGATATCGCGTCCCCGTGGGCTCGCCGACTGGCAGAACGAGCCCCCCGCACAATTCCAACCTCTTGCGGCACTGCGACGCGTTCAAGCCGGAGACCAACGCAAGAGTATCGACGTCGAACTCGTGGCCGAGACACGAGGCGAGTCGGAGCATCGCTTGCGTGTCGGTATCCAGCGCGTGAACTCGCGCCTTCATCAGCTCCGTCGCATCGCTCGGAAGGTCATGGATTGAAATGGACGCGTCGGCTGCGATCGAGATGAACTTTCCGAGCTCCGTCAGCAGGAACGGGTTGCCGTTGGCGATTCGCAAGAGCTCGGCGAAATACTGGCGACTAGAGCCGCCAAGCATTCCTTCGAGAAGCTCGAGTGATGCTCCATCATCGAGCGCCGCCAGCCCAATCCGGTGCACGGCAACTCCGCGCGTCTTCAGTGCCTCGGCGGTCGAAAACAGCACGTGTGCGTCTTCGATCTCGTCGCTTCGGTAGGAACAAATCGTGAGCACGAATGGCTGCGTCGCCACGCGCTCCATCAGCTCCACAGACCAAGAATCTGACCAGTGGATATCGTCGATGAAAATCGCGATGGGAGTTTCAGGGCGACAAACGCTCTGGAAGAACGACTCGAGCGTATCGAGGAATCGGTTCTTCGCTTCGTTTGGGCTCAGCGTTTTGAGCTTGGGCTGCTTGCCCAATATCTCTTCGAACTCGGGCACGAGGTCGATGAGAAGCTGTCCGTGGTCGCCAACGGCGGACCTAATCTGATGGAGCCAATCTGTTCGCTCGTCGCGTTCCGTTGCAATCTTCTGGGCCAGCTCCCTGACGACGTGGCGCCAAGCGAGCAGCGGCGTGTGCTGATTGTATTGGTTGAACTTCCCGGTCAGGAGTTCACCGTTTCGGAGCTCGACCTCGTCTCGAATCGATTCGACGAGGCTCGTCTTTCCAACTCCGGATTCGCCGCCCAGGAGGACCATGGCGGGCTCGCCACGCGCCGCTTGGTGGAATGCTTCGAGCAACACGTGACGTTCGTGATTTCGCCCAAACATCGACAGAGGCGCGACCTCGTATGTGTACGCCATTTCACTCACCGCAGCTCCTCTCGTTGCCTGCTTCTACCCATCGGCCCGAAACGGCCCGACTTTACCTGGAGATCGTTGACGAATCTGAGGCCACCACGTAGCGATGAGCCACGAACTGGCGCCCCCGAGAGCACCTCATGACCAGCAGCCCGATCGAGAACGTCTTGTTTCTCTGCGTTGCGAATTCCGCACGCTCGCAAATGGCCGAAGGATTGGCCCGTGACCTCTTGCCAGATTCCGTGCGCGTCGCGTCCGCAGGCTCCGCCCCGAGCCGAGTGAATCCGTACGCGGTCCGGGCGATGGACGAGCTCGGAATCAGCCTCGCTGGGCATGCTTCAAAGTCCGTCGAATCGATCGACCCAAGCACGGTGGACATCGTCATCACCCTGTGCGCCGAAGAGGTCTGCCCCGTGGTGCTGAGCGACGCCGAGCGCCTTCACTGGCCGCTGCGCGATCCCGATCGGAAAGACGAAGACCTCACCGATGAAGAACGACTCGCGCACTTCCGAGTAGCGAGAGACGAGATTCGAGCTCGAATCGAGCGCCTGAGAGCCGACCGATTCGGGCAGTGACCGTCGGCCCGAAACAATCTGTTTCACCCCGATTCCTTCAGGCGTGAGCGACCTTTCGCTAACCTACGCATCCTATGAAGGACTCGTGTTTCCGGAGTGCAGAATGACGCCCGAACGTTCCCTCGAAATTGGCCGCGGCTTCCTCGATGAGGCCACCGAGAACATTACTTTCGAAGAGTTTGCCTGGGCTTTTGAAGAAGCCTGGCACGGGGTCGCGTGGTCGTTGAACGCCCTCGCCGAGAGCCCGCTCGACGACATACGCGTGGGAGAAAAAGGCGCCCTGCCCCGCCCCGGTTCGCTTCGCGAACTCCTCGGGCGATTGCGGAACCCTCCGGCCGACACCCGTGTGGCCGAAGACCTGGAGCGAACTCGGGCGTCATTGCGAACCTGGGACGACCTGCTCGACGGAATCGCAGACCTCGTGTTCCGGTCTTGGGAGCTGCACGATTACTGCGGCCGGCACTTGCGTCTCGCCGACGACCGACTCGGCGACAAATTGCTGTTGGCAGATGCGGCACCTGGTCGCGTCAACAGCGCCGTGATCGAGCGCCGCACCGCCCTCAAGCTACTTTTCGCCGGTGGGATGCTACCGTTGGCGGCTTGCACCAAGCCTGAGACGAAGGCCTCGGCTAGCTCGCCCAAAACCGAGGGTGCGCCGAGCAGCCCGGCAAAACTAGCCACGGTCAAGCGAGTCACTCCTATCCGACAGATGCAGTGGGAGACGAGCGACCCGTTCCTGTTCTGTGCCTACCATGTCGACGCCTACCCCACGGGCAATGGACAGATGGGGCCTGCCGCGTCGCTCGCAGGCCGTCACATCGGACGGGACTTCGCCAGTAAGGATGGCTGGAACATGTATCACGGCCGCGAAATCCCAGGATTTCCGCGTCACCCTCACCGAGGATTCGAAACCGTCACCGTCGTCCGTTCGGGCATGCTCGACCATGCGGATTCGATGGGTGCAACTGCGCGCTATGGCGGTGGCGACGTGCAGTGGCTCACTGCCGGTGGCGGCATTCAACATGCCGAGATGTTCCCCCTCTTGCAGACCGATGCTCCGAACCCGCTCGAGCTGTTTCAGATCTGGCTCAACCTGCCGAAAGCCGACAAGATGGTGGACCCTCACTTCACCATGCTCTGGAACGAGCAGATCCCTCGAGTCGCCGAGACCGACTCCAACGGAAAGATCAGCGAGCTCACGCTCGCCGCCGGGAGCTTTCGCGGGGAGACGCCGCCCTCGCCGCCGCCGAATTCGTGGGGCTCTCGTGCTGAAGCCGACCTCGCGATCTGGACGATTCGAATGGAACCGGGAGCCGAGCTCGTCCTTCCTTCCGTAAACGAAGGAACGCACCGGTCACTTTATCTGCACCGCGGCGCCGGCGCGCAGGTCAACGGCACAGCCGTGGATGACCAGCATCGCGTCATCTTCGAAGAGAACGGCGAGATTCGTATCACTGCGGGCGTGGCGGAGACGGAGATTCTCCTCCTGCAGGGCCGGCCAATCGCCGAACCGGTCGCCAAACGCGGCCCGTTCGTCATGAACACTCAGGACGAGATTCGACAGGCGTACTCCGACTTCCAACGAACCCAGTTCGGCGGCTGGCCTTGGAACGACAACGGCCCGGTGCACGACGCGAAGAAAGGTCGCTTCGCGAAACACATCAACGGCAAGTTCGAAGAACCAACCTGATTCGAAACGACTCGGCGTTCCACGCATCCAAGCGGGCGTAATCGCTCCTACTGCAAGGAATCGTCATGTCGAACGAGAACGAATATCAGCCGCCGAAGGTTTGGACCTGGGACAAGGATTCCGGCGGCAAGTTTGCGAACATCAACCGACCGATCGCAGGCCCGACGCACGAGGCCGAGCTCTCGGTAGGTGAGCATCCGTTCCAGCTCTACTCGCTCGCGACGCCAAACGGGGTGAAGGTCACCGTGATGTTCGAGGAGCTCCTCGAAGCCGGTCATGACGCCGAATACGACGCCTGGCTCATCAACATTCAAGAGGGCGACCAGTTTGGCAGTGGATTCGTGTCGGTAAATCCGAACTCCAAGATTCCAGCGCTCCACGACCACCGTTTCGAAGAGCCACGTCGCATTTTCGAGTCCGGTTCCATCCTGCACTACCTCGCCAACGAGTTCGGCGCGTTCTTGCCTGAAGACGGCGCGAAACGCGCCGAAGCCATCAGCTGGTTGTTCTGGCAGATGGGCTCCGGTCCCTATCTAGGCGGTGGCTTCGGCCACTTCTACGCCTACGCTCCTTCGAAGATGGAGTACCCCATCAACCGTTTCGCGATGGAATCGAAGCGACAGCTCGACGTCTTGAATCGGCGCCTTGCGGACCATCAGTACATGGCGGGTGACGAGTACTCGATCGCCGATATGGCGATCTGGCCTTGGTATGGCGCGCTGGTGAAGGGCAAGCTGTACGACGCCGCCGAATTCCTCTCGGTGCACGAGTACGAACACGTGATTCGGTGGGCCGACGAGATTGCCGAACGCCCTGCCGTGCAGCGAGGGCGCATCGTCAATCGCGCGTGGGGCGAACCGTCATCGCAGCTGTTGGAGCGACACGATGCGAGCGACTTCGAGCTGCGAACTATGGACAAGCTCGGCGAAAGTTGAGTTCCGGACGAATTCAGTCGCAAGGAGATTCCGGAAGACCCCGCACCTTATCTCGGCGAGTGACCCCAAGCCGATGCGCCAAACGAAATGGCTCAGAGAAACTCGCTTGCACCGCGTCCCCTTCGATGTTTACTCATGACCGTCACGTTCGAGGTCATTTGGATTGCGATCGCTCTTCACGTTGTTCGGCGCACTGATGCTCGCGTTTGGCTGCGACCGAGCTCCGGCTCAGCCCACGGTCTTCGCCGCATCGTCGATGCGAGAGTTTGCCGCCGCCTGGTCTTCGCAGCGCGAAGCAGGCAACGAATCGCCTCGGCTCCAATTTGCAGGCTCACAGGTACTTCGTCTGCAAATTGAACGAGGTGCCCCGGCGGACCTCTTCATCTCGGCCAACCAAGACCACGTCGAAGCCCTCGCCCAAAAGGGACTCGTTCGCCGTTCGATGCCGCTCTTCCACAACCACATGGTCGTCATCGTCTCTCCGGAATCCGCGACGCGACTCGAGTCTTTGGTCGATCTCGAACACGCAAACTCCGTCGTCATGGGCGGCGAAAACGTACCGGCCGGTCAATATGGCCGGAAGCTCCTGGAGTGCGGTGCCGAAGCGTACGGCGCGAAATGGCTCGAGTCAGTCGACCGACTCGTTGCCTCCAGAGAAAACAACGTACGCCTCGTTCGCGCCAAAGTTGAGCTCGGGCAAGCCGACGCCGGAATCGTCTACGCTACCGACGTTGCAACCGTACCGTTCGCGACCCTCGAAGTGCCTTCGGAGTGCCAGATTCGTGCTACTTACTACGGCGCAGCACTGACCGAACAAGGCGACCGAATGCTCGATTCGCTCGTCGACGACGCGGCGAAACGCCTCGCGCGCGACCATGGTCTGGAGCCGATGGAATGAGCCGCCAGCATCAAATCTTGCGCGCGGTAGGAGCCGGTCTTGGCGGCCTATTGCTCCTGCTACTCGCGCTGCCGGTGATTGCCTTGGCGACCTCCACCACCTTCGGGGACGTTTGGAGCGCCGCCGGAACCGACCTCTTTACCGACGCACTTCTCGTCAGCTTCAAGACGTCGGTCATCGCGATGGCAATTCTCGTCGTCGCGGGCACACCGCTCGCCTGGTGGCTCGGGACCACCGACTCGGCGGTGAGTCGGGTTGCCGCGGCGCTGGTTGAACTCCCTGTCGTTCTGCCGCCCGCGGTCATCGGAGTCGCCCTGATCATGACGTTCTCCGACGACGGAATCCTTGGCGGTCTTCAGTGGCTGGGTGTGTCGTTCTCGTTCTCGTCGGCGGCCGTCGTCGTCGCTCAGCTCGTCGTCGCCGCGCCATTCTACGTCGTAGGTGCGGCGAACGCGTTCCGCGACATCGATCACGACCTGCTCGTCGTCGCCGAAACGTTGGGCGCCCCGCGCCTCATCGCCATTCGGGACGTGGCGCTTCCGGTCGCCCTCCCCGGTTTGGCGGCGGCTGCATCGCTCGCCTGGGCCCGAGCGTTGGGCGAGTTCGGCGCGACTCTGCTCTTTGCTGGAAGCGCGGCCGGCGTGACACAGACCATGCCGCTCGCGATTTACGAAGCACTCGAGACCGACATCTCGATCGCCATCGCGCTCGCGCTCTCGCTGACTGCGGTCGCGCTCGTACTACTCTCGACAACCCGCCTCGCGGGCTCCATCTCTAGGAGGCGTCGATGAGCTGGATGTTTGATCTCGAGGTCGTCGTCGATGACTTCAGACTCGAAGCCAACCTGTCGGGCGACAACGACATCACGTTCATCGTCGGGCCGAACGGTGGTGGAAAGTCGACCCTGCTCCGGGTGCTCTGTGGTGCGGTCAACTCCTCGCAGGTATCTGGGCGCTTCCACATCGACGATGAGGTTCTCGTCGACTCGGACCGCGCGATCTGGAGCCCCCCTCAACATCGCCAAATCGGCTATGTCCCGCAGAACCTTGCGCTCTTTCCGCACTTCACGGTGGTCGAGAACGTTGCATACGCCTTGCGATTCCGATCGGCTCTCGACCCAAATGCGCGACGTGAGCGCGCTCTCGAACTGTTAGATTCTCTAGATATCGGCGGGCTCGCGGATCGAAACCCCGACGAAATTTCGGGAGGTCAGGCACAACGCGTTGCCCTCGCGAGAGCCCTGGCTTCGAATCCACGCGCCCTCCTGCTCGACGAGCCGATGTCATCCTTGGACGCTTCGGGGAGACGCGTCTTCCGCGCTCTGCTTGCCCAGACGCTGCCCGAGCTCGAGATCCCCACGTTTTTCGTGACGCACGACGTACGTGATACCCGCGCGTTCGACTCGCAGATCGCAGTGCTCGAGAATGGAAGATTCGTACAGACGGGAACACTCGACGAACTGCGAGCAAATCCGTCGACCGATTTCATCCGAGAATTCGTCGACTTGGCCGGTTGAGCGACCGACCTTAGGCTCATACACTCAAAACTCGGGTTTCGCGCCGTACTGCCGAGGTCGCGCAGATGCAAATCGGGCCGTTTGAGCTCCACCAGCCAATTGGCGAAGGTGGAATGGCAACTGTTTGGGGGGGAGTCCACACCCAGCTCGGGTCGCCGGTAGCATTCAAGTTCATGCGGCCCAAGTCGAACAAAGCCAAGGGCACACTTCGGTTCCTCGACGAAACTCGCGCACTAGCCCGCATGTCCCATCCGTCTGTCGTTCGGATTTTCGACGCGGGAATCTGCTCGCCGCGCCTGGCTCGATTTCTCGGTGAGGTCGACGAGGGCTCCCCCTACTTCGTGATGGAAGCGGTTTCTGGAGGCGACCTTCGCAGTCAGCCGCCCGCCGACTGGCAACAGACCGAACGAATGTTGCTGCATCTGCTCGACGCGCTTGCCCACGCACATGCCCGAGACGTCATCCACCGCGACATCAAACCGGGCAACATCCTCGTTGAGAGCTCCGGCCTGCCTCGCCTGACCGATTTCGGAATCTCCAGGCTCGCAAGGTCTCGAGAGGCCAAAGAGCGCATGACCGGCACGCCTTCCTACATGGCACCGGAGCAGATCACCGGCGAGGCCCACCGCGAAGGCGCGTGGACCGACCTCTACGCGATCGGCTGCCTCGGATATTGGATGGTCACTGGCAACGCGCCGTTCGCGGGGTCCGTGCGCGAAGTGCTCGAACGCCACATGCACGACCCGCCACCACCGCTGAGCCCTCGATTCAACGTCCCGGTCGGCCTTCAGGATTGGCTCGGCACATTGCTCGAGAAAGACCCACAATCTCGCTTCCCTCGGGCAGCTGACGCGGCCTGGGCGCTGTCGAGGCTAGGCCCTGCCGAAGCGATAGTGACGACCGCCGAGATTGAGCCTTCGGTCGACTTCTTCCCAACCCTCACCGTGCTCAACGACGGGCTCGAGGTCGAAACCAGCTCGGGGGGCGATTGGAAGCGCACGGCACCGCCGATTCCTCGAACCTGGCGGATCGACACCACGCGCCAGCCCCGCACACAACTCCTGTCGACCGGCCCGGGCATGCTGCACTATCGCAACCCGCCGTATGCAGGCCGAGTTGCACAACGCGATGAACTTTGGAGCCACCTCGTCGACGCTTGGGAGACCTCATCCGCGCGCTCGATCGCCATCGAAGGTGCGCCGGGTATCGGGAAAACCGCCCTCGCCCGGTGGTTCGGGCGTCGCGCTCACGAAGTTGGCGCGGCCCACACCCTCGTTTTTCGCGACAATCTGCGCGACTCCATCCTGCTCCACCTCCGAACCTGGTGGAACGCCAGCGGCGGCTGGGCCGGTGCAACGGCGTTCTTCGCCAAACGCGCCATCGACCCGAAGCTCGACGAATGGGACCTCGACCAGCTCCGACACATCGCCGCGGGTCGCACTCCGAGCATGTCGATTTTGAAGGCCGTGCACGCCCGATGGATGGCTCGACTCGGGCGCGATCGCGTTGTGCTCATGTTCTGCGGTGACGATGAGGAAACGGTTCGCTACACAGCCGAGAGCGCGCGGACGGCTGCCGGGCCTCGCATTGGGCTCGCCGAGGGCGTCGACGCCGATTTGGTCGACCACTCCTTGAAGCTTTCACCGCTCGACGACGACACCATCGACCAGATCCTCACGAATCTCGTCGGCTTGTCGCCGGCGGCCGCACGGCGAGTCGGCGCCGCGTCGCAAGGAAACCCCGGTTTTGGAGCGACCCTCGCCCGCGAGGCCGCACGACGCGAACTCTTAGAACACACCGACTCAGGCCTCGAGATTGGTCCGGAAGACCTCCAACACCTGGTCGACGATTTCGATCATGCGTGGGACGAAGTGGTCGGCCAGCTGCTCGAAACCAACGTCGGCACGGTGGCCAGCATCTTGGCGAATGTCGACGGCAGATTCTCCGGCTCCGAGATCGCGGGAATCTGCGCCGAATTCGGCGCGGACCCGTCGGCCCTGATGGTGGCGCTCGCGGAAGCTGGTATCGCGACCGCGAGCGACGGAGGACTCGCGTTCTCGGCCCCGCTCGCCCGCGATACGCTCGGACTAGCTCGCGCGATGTCTTCCTCCGACCACGCGGCCATCGCTCGACTGTTCCAGGGCGCGCCGCAAACCCCACGGCGAGTGCGTATCGCCGCGTTCCACAGCTACTGCGCTGGCCAGTCCGATGTCGTCGAGCTCCTCGAAGTCGCCCGCGCCCTGCGGCTTCAGAGCGAAACCGCCGCCGCCCTTCTACTCCTCGGCCAGGTCCGCCAACGCCTCGACGATGAGGCCGAAATCGCCCGCATCGATCTGGAGCGCGCGGAGTGCCACCTCTCACGGCAAGGCTACGCTGAGGCCTACAAACTGCTCGACGGACTCCCCGAATCATTCGCCCAGACCGACGACGTATCGGCACTGCTCCTCTTCCTGCGCCTTCGTCGCTTCGAAGACATCGAAGACGAGATTCTCGCCTTTGAGCCGAACGGTTTGAGCGAGACCGCCTCACGCATGCTCGCGTACGCCTGGATGGACTTCGGCCGCTTTGACGAAGCTCGCGAACTGCTGCTCCAAATGGACGCTCAGTACGACCCCGAAGGCCGGAGCTACGCACTCGCCCGGCTCGAATTCCTGCGCCAGAACTGGTCCGAAACCGAACGCTGGGGCAACGAAGCCGCCGACGGGTTCGAAGCCATTGGCCGCCTCGACGGTATGGTCGCCGCCCTCGATATTGTGGCCAGCGCGCGACTGAAGCAGGGCCGAAAGGCCGATGCGATCACGCTCTATCGACACAATCTCGACACTGCCCACAAGATCGGCGCGCCGACGTTCGTACAGGCCTACAACCTCGCGACATGCCTGCTCGACGTGGGAAACGTCGACGAAGAGGTAGACCAGCTGCTCGAGACGACGGTGGCGAATACGATCCAGCGCAAGCGAACGGATGTCGAACACGTCGCCCGCGCCGCGCAGCTCCGATACGCCTGCATGCTCGGAAAGCACGATCTGATTCGCCACCGCCTGAAACGACTCGAGAAGATCGAGCTCGGGCCATGGCTCCATACTGATTCCGTCGAGCACCTAGAAGCCGCCCTCGAACAGTCGTTCGACGAACAACTTCACGGTCGTGTCGTCACGCTCACCGAGAAATGCCGCGCCATCTTGGCCGCAAACGCAACGCAATAGACCTACTTGCCCTGAAAATCGGCGTCGCGACGCTCGATGAACGACATCATCCCTTCCGTCGCGTCTTCGGAAGCCATGAGGCTTCGTGTGACCTCGAGAAGCTCTTCGGTCGCCGCTTCGACACCATTGTCCCTCGTCGTCATTGCCGACTGCAGGCTCGCCTGCACGGCGAGGGGCGCCTGCTTCGCGATTCGCTCGGCGAGGGCGATGGCTGCGTCGACGACCGTGCCCGGCGCACACACCTCCTGAACCAGCCCGATGCGATACGCCTCCTCGGCCTCGAAGATGTCGCCGGTGAGCAGATACCTCATGGCATTGCCCCAGCCCGCGACCTGATGAAGGCGCAGGGTCGCGCCACCGAACGGCATGATGCCCCTCTTCACCTCAATCTGGCCGAACCTGGTTCCCGCTTCTGCGAGACAGATGTCTGACGCCAGCGCGAGTTCAGTTCCGATCGTGAGACACCACCCGCGCGACGCGTGCACGAGCGGCTTCGACCGCTTGCGCCCAAACAATCCAACCGGATCGACGCCATCTTCTGGAAACAAGCCCTCCCCTTTTGCGACCGCCGGCCCAACATCCGCGAGGTCGAGGCCCGACGTGAAGTTCTCACCCGTCGGGTAGAGGACGGCGCACCACAGGTCGTCGTTGTCTTCGTAGGCGGTCAGCGCCTCTCCCAGCTCCCGCAGCATCTGGCGGTCAAAGGCATTCAGCTTGGCTGGCCGGTCGAGCCCAATCAGAAAAACGTGGTCTCTTGTTTCGGTCGTGATGCGGGGTTGCGTCATCGGGCGTTTCTCCATGCAGTTGGGTTGCCCGGAGACTACCGCAAGAACAGATGGCGAACACGTCCCGCCAGATCCGTTTCAAGCCGAGTCGAACTCGCGCATCCGATCGGTGAGCTCATCGAGCACTGCTCGCACCCGAGGAACCCAGCGCAACGAACGGGCGCAGACGAGATACATCGTGCTCCGCGTCTCGGGAAATCCCACGTCTAGCTCGACCAATCGTCGGTTCGGCAGCAATGGACTGCTCGACAGGATCATCGCGCCGAGCCCCAACTCGCACGCCCGCAATTGAAGCAGAAAGTGGTCCGAGGCGAACGCCGGTTCGAAGTCCTCAATCCACTCCGATAGCTCAGGCCTCGGGGACACGTGGAGGTATGGTTTCGACCATGTAATCCAGTCGAGATCAGCGACCGTCGCTCCCGGTTTCAGATCGGCCGCATACTCGGGGCTCCCGAAGACTCCGACGTTCATCGCGACCTCCGCGAGTGTTTCGAGCGCTGGGTCGTCTGACGGCCGCAGTCGAATCGCAATGTCGGCTTCTCCCCGGGTCAGATCGACATAGTCGACCGCCGCGAGCAGCTCGAACCGAATGCCCGGAAGCCGCTCCCGTTGCTCCGCGACGAACGGCGTCAACAGCTCCCAAGCCACTCCTGGCGGCGCCGCGATCGACACTGTCCCCTCGGCCTTTTGCTCCGTCCCGGCGACGACTGCGTTCATCTCGTTGGCCCACCGCGCCATCTGCTGTACCGAGGGCAACAGCCGTGCACCGTTCTCGGTCAACTCCGTGCCGCGTCGCCCTCGATGAAACAGCGGGTAGCCGAGCGAATCTTCGAACGACGCGACCCTCCGGCTCACCGTCGGCTGGCCCAAACCCAGCAACACAGCCGCGCCGCTGAAGCTGCCCTCCTCCGCCACCGCCAGAAAGATCTTGGCGTCATCCCAGGAGATATCTTCCATCCTCACCATCCATTTTCGAATACCTAGATGCCAATTTAGACAATTTAAACCGCAAAACCAAATACCTAAGTTCGTTTGGTGATGAACGACAACCACATCAGGAGCAAAAGATGTTCACCAACCGAATCGCCCTGTTCGCCCTCGCCGCGCTGCTCATTTCAGGCTGTGCCGCGAGCAGTCACGACGTGGTCCCGTCAGACCTCGGTACCCCTGTCGGCTCGGACTACATGATTGGCCTCGCGCCGGCGCCCGGAGAGGTAAGGGTCACCGCGATCGAGTCGGCGCACTGGCAAGTCGACCGAGCAGGTCTCATCAATCTCGACCACGCCAGGGCCGAGGCTGCCGGGCTCGAGTCGGGTCCAGAACCCATTCTCGTCAACTTCTACGTCATCGAACATCCGACCCACGGCACGTTTCTCGTCGACTCGGGCATGGCGACCGGATTCCGCGACGAAGACACCGCCCCGGTCTCCGCTTTGGTCGCCAGTCAACTCGACTTCAGCGTGCTCGACATCAAGACATCCACCGGCGAATGGCTCGCACAACACGGCCCAATCGACGGTGTCTTCCTCACGCACATCCACATCGACCACACATCCGGCCTTCCCGACGTCCCCAAAGACGTTCCAATCTGGGTGGGCCCCGGCGAATCAAAGGACCGGGCGTTCATGAACATGTTCACTCAGGGCACGGTAGACGGCTTCCTCGACGGCAAATCACCGCTCCGGGAATGGCAGTTCACCGCCGATCCTGACGAGAGCTTCGAAGGAGTCCTCGACGTCTTCGGCGACGGAAGTCTCTTCGCCATCCACGCTCCGGGACACACCGTTGGAAGCACCGCATTTCTCGCGCGAACGCCCGATGGCCCTGTCCTCATGGTCGGCGACGTCTCCCACACGAATTGGGGCTGGAACCACTGCGTCGAACCTGGCGAATTCAGCAACGACATACCCAAGAGCGTGGAGAGCCTCGTTCGAATCAAACGACTCGAGAAGTCGATCCCAGGCCTCGTGGTTCACCTCGGGCACCAGCACCAAGACGGCCCGGCAGGCAGCTGCGCCGACCAGCCACAGCACGCCCACGCCGAGTAGCGCATGAGACGCAAAAAAAGGCCCGGTCGCTCGACCGGGCCTTTTGATGTTCAGCGCTGAATCAGACGTTCGCGATGATCTCGTTCAGCGTCGGGCTCGGTCGCATCGCTTCCACGACTTTGTCTTCGTCCGGGAAGTAGTATCCGCCGACATCTTTCGAAGGGCCCTGCACGCTGTTGAGCTCCTCGACAATCTTCGCCTCGTTCTCAGCCAGCTTCGCTGCGAGCGGAGCAAACCGATCGGCCAGCTCCGGGCTCTCGGTCTGTTCAGCCAGCGCTTCAGCCCAGTACATCGCCAGGTAGAAGTGACTTCCGCGGTTGTCGAGTTCGTTGACCTTTCGCGAAGGCGACTTGTTCTCGAGGAGGTACTTGGTCGTCGCGTCGTCGAGCGCATCTCCCATGACCTTGGCTGCGGCATGGTCGAAGTGGTCGGCGAGGTGATTGAACGACACCGCGAGAGCGAGGAACTCGCCGAGCGAGTCCCAACGCAGGTGATTCTCCTTCTCGAACTGCTGGACGTGCTTCGGTGCCGAGCCGCCTGCACCAGTCTCAAACAATCCGCCGCCGTTCATCAGCGGAACGATCGACAGCATCTTCGCGCTGGTGCCCACTTCGAGGATCGGGAAGAGGTCCGTGTTGTAGTCGCGGAGCACGTTGCCGGTCACCGAAATGGTGTCTTTGCCTTCACGGATGCGGGCGAGCGAGAAGTCCGTCGCCTCGCGGACCGACATGATGTGAATCTCGAGGCCATCGGTATCGTGGTCGTCGAGATACCGATTGACCTTCTTGATGAGCTCCGCGTCGTGCGGGCGATTCTTGTCGAGCCAGAACACCGCTGGCGCACCGGTTGCGCGGGCTCGCGTGACGGCAAGCTTGACCCAGTCTTTGACCGGCTCGTCTTTCGTCTGGCACATGCGCCAGATGTCGCCTGCTTCGACGTCGTGGGAGGTGAGTTCGTTACCGTCGGCATCGACCACGCGAACGCGGCCGGCCGCAGGGATCTCGAACGTCTTGTCGTGAGAACCATACTCTTCGGCTTTCTTCGCCATCAGGCCGACGTTCGGCACGCTTCCCATCGTGGTGGGATCGTACGCGCCGTTGGCCTTACAGTCGTCGAAGACGGCCTGGTAGAGGTCTGCGTAGCTCGAGTCTGGAATGACCGCCTTGGTCTCTTGCGTCGAGTCGTCCTTGTTCCACATGCAGCCCGAAGTACGGATCATCGCCGGCATCGACGCGTCGATGATGACGTCGCTCGGCACGTGGAGGTTCGTGATCCCCTTGTGCGAGTTGACCATCGCGATGTCAGGACCGTTGTCGTAAACGCTCTGAATCGTGGCCTCGACCGCCTTGCGCTGGTCTTCCGGAAGCGACTGAATCTTCGCCTCCAGGTCGCCGAAGCCGTTGTTCACGTCGATCCCGAGCGGTGCGAGCACGTCGGCGTGCTTTTCGAACACAGGTGCGAAGTAGGTCTTCACGGCATGCCCAAAGATGATGGGGTCCGAGACCTTCATCATGGTCGCTTTCATATGGAGCGAAAACAGCACGCCCTGCTCACGAGCTTCTGCAACCTGCTCGGCCAAGAAGGTCTTGAGTTTCGCGACCTCCATCTTCGACGAATCGATGACTTCACCGTCGAGCAGCGCAAAATCGGGCTTGAGCACCGTGACGTTGCCGTCCGCTCCGACGTGCTCGATGCGCACGCTGGTCGCGCCTTCGACGGTGACCGACTTCTCGTTGTGGCGGAAATCTCCCTCCGACATCGTCGACACGTGCGACTTCGAATCCGAGGACCATTCGCCCATCGAGTGCGGGTTGTTGCGGGCGTACTGCTTGACCGCCTTTGGTGCGCGTCGGTCCGAGTTGCCCTCACGAAGGACCGGGTTCACCGCACTTCCTTTCACCTTTCCGTAGCGAGCCGCAATCTCCTTCTCTTTGTCGGTCGACGGCTCTTCCGGGAAGTCCGGAATCGCGTAGCCTTTGGCCTGCAGCTCAGCGATGGCGGCCTTCAACTGCGGCACCGATGCCGAGATGTTCGGAAGCTTGATGATGTTCGCTTCCGGCTGAAGCGCGAGCTCCCCGAGGTACGCGAGGTCATCCGAAATTCGCTGCTCTTCCGTCAGATAGTCTGGGAAGTGCGCGAGAATTCGGGCCGCGAGCGAAATGTCGCGGGTCTCCATTTCGACGCCGATGGTGTCCGCAAATGCCTCGACAATCGGCAAAAACGAACGCGTCGCGAGCGCGGGAGCTTCGTCAGTCTTCGTGTAGATAATGGTCGGCTTGCTCATGAAGCTTCTCGTGGTCTTGGGCAGATGTTGGATTGGCGAAAACGTCGCCTTCGTATCATGAAGCGAGCGCGAGGAACACCGATTCAGAAGGTCCTCACGTCTCGAAAAGCAGAGTCTGATACGACGCGAAGCCTAAGATCGAAATCGCTCGCGACAACCCGAGAAATCACGGCACCGCGCAGATCAGAACCCGCCCTTGGTCTCGTACGTCGCAAGGCCCGAAACTGCAGCGTCCGCAGGTTCGCCCGTGAGATACGGCCGCGCCCGGTTCTCGCCCTTCAAGACCAGCTCGAACGTGGCAGTCATCACGCGACGAGTCAGCTCTCGAGTTACGGCCGGGTCATCCATCGACGGATTGCAGAAGCTACAGACCGTTCCGCAGTTCGGGTTGTCGAGGAACGACATGTGGTTGGCGTCCAACACGTTGAGCACGAACGCGGGCGAGGTCGCTGCGTCGTAGTACTTCTGGAAGTTCTCATCACCCGGGGCACACGCCTGGAATCCACCACTGGAGTCGATCGTCTCACCGATGATGGCGAGCGTCGCCGTGATCGATGGCATCAGTTCCGGCGTGACCGATGGATAGTTGGTCGTGTCGAACGTCCCCGGAGGCGCCGAATCGACCGGGTCGATCGCGACGACCGCCTTCACACGCTCGTCCTCCGTCGCCGTCAGCAGCGAAATCTTGCCGCCCAGCGAGTGACCGGCGAGGCCGACGTTGGTCGTGTCGGCCGGCACGTTCCCGGCCTGCGCCTCGTCGCCGAGCCAATCCAACAGCGCAACCACGATGTCCTTCAGCTCGACGTGGGTCGGGCCAAAGAAGCCACCTGGCATATCCGGCAGCACCGCTACGTATCCCCACGACGCGAGCTGTTCGCCGTACGACGTGTAGAGGGAAGGCGACAATTGGAACCCGTGATGGAACACCACGACGGGGAATGGACCCGCACCGGTCGGCGTGAAAATGGTCATCGATACATTTTCGCCCGCCAACATGGCCGTCTCGGACCTCGTCGTCGTCGCGAATGTGCCCGCGAGGCCCGGGTCGCCGTACGGCTCGGGCATCGCCATATCCTGCGGATTCGCGGCGTCTTCTCGAGACGTCTGACCCGCATCGGTCGAGGCGTTGTTCGCCGAACCGGCGTCGAGACTCGTGTCGACCCCTGCGTCGGTGACCGAGTTGTTTCCAGTCAGGCCATTCGGGCTTGTGGAGCTGTTGTTCGACGTCACGTTTGAGCCGGTCTCGACGCCCGAATCATCCCCACCACAACCAGCCGCAAGCGCTGCAACCAACAGGAAAAACAAAAAGCCTTTCATATCTCACTCTCGAAAATTCGTGCGTCGGACATCCCCGAATCCAAACGCCGCAATCAATAATTTACCACTGTCTACCAAATGTATGACGTAGATGACAAAACCGCGAAAAAGGTGCGCGTTCCGACGTCTTTCTCGAGTCGCGGTACCCACTCGATTGGTCGACGACCAGCGAGTTCCGTTATGGTGTTGCGACCAACAGCGAGGTTCCAGCTATGACCGAAATCGCACGAACGACATGCAACCTCTGCGAAGCGATGTGCGGCTTGACCGTCGAGGTGGATGGCCGCGACGTGGGCGCGATCCGTGGGGACCAGGACGACCCTCTGAGCCGCGGGCATCTCTGTCCCAAGGCCGTCGGCCTCAAAGACATCTATGCCGACCCTGACCGCCTGAAACGTCCCGTTGTTCGTGACGGCGCCGGCTGGCGAGAGGTCTCGTGGAGCGAGGCATTCGACCGAGCTGCGGAAGTCTTGAACGGTGTCCGAGACAAGCACGGTCGCAACGCGAATGGCCTCTATCTCGGTAACCCCAACGCACACAATCTGGGCACTCTGCTCTTCATGCGAACGCTCTCCCGAGCGCTCGGCACCCAGAACCGTTTCTCGGCGACCTCGGTAGACCAACTTCCGCACCACCTCGCCTCGCTGCAGATGTTCGGCCACCAGTTTCTGTTGCCCATCCCCGACATCGACCGCACCGACTTCATGGTCTGTATGGGCGGCAATCCCTACGTGTCCAACGGCTCGATCATGACCTGTCCCGACTTCAAGGGGCGCGTCGAAGCACTGCAGGCCCGCGGCGGGAAGTTCATCGTCATCGATCCGCGGCGCACGCGTACAGCCCGCGCGGCCGATCAGCACATCCCTATCCGCCCCGGAACCGACGCGGCAGTCCTGCTCGCCATCGTGAATCTACTGTTGAAGCACGGCGCCGAACCACCAGATTGGGCAACCGGGATCGACTCGTTGCGCGACGCTGTCGAGGCCTGGACCGTCGAACGGGCTTCGGCGCTCTCGGGCGTCCCTGCCGCCGACATCTCCTCGCTCGCACGACAGATGATGGAGTCGGAACGAGCCGTTTTCTACGGCCGCATGGGCGTCTCGACCCAGCGGTTTGGCGGCCTCTGTCAGTGGCTCATCAACGTCATCAACACCCTGACCGGAAACCTCGATTCGGAAGGCGGCGCGATGTTCACTTCGCCCGCCGTCGACCTGGTCGAGCCAAACCGCGCCGGGTCGTTCGGCCGCCGCCACTCTCGCGTTCGAGGTCTCCCGGAGTTCGCTGGAGAGTATCCAAGCTCGGCCCTGCTCGAAGAGATGACGACGCCCGGCGAAGGGCAAATCCGCGGTATGGTCACCCTCGCCGGGAACCCCGTGCTGTCCGTTCCGGGCGGCGAAGCGCTCGATGAGGCATTCGCCGATCTCGAAGGATTCGTCGCCATCGACATCTTCATCAATGAAACCACCCGGCACGCCCACGTGATCTTGCCGCCCACGACCGGACTCGAGACTCCGCGATACGACCTCGTCTTCCACGCTTTCGCCGTGCGCAACACCGCCAAATATTCGCGTCCGGTCATCGAACCAGAGGCCGACCAGCGCGCCGACTACGAAATCTTCCGCGACCTCGCCCGACGCATGGCGACCGACGAGTATCCGTTCGACGAAGAAAACCCAATGAACCAGGTGACCCCTGAGATGGCGCTCGATTTTGCGCTTCAGATGGGGCCCTACGACCTCTCGGTAGATGCGCTCCTCGAACAGCCGAGCGGTGTCGACCTGGGCCCGTTGCAGCCAAACCAGCTTCCGGACCGACTCTTCAATGACGATAAGACCGTCGACCTGGCCCCGGCCCTCTTCCTCGACGACCTTGAGCGCCTGGCCGCCGAACAATGGAACGATGGTCTCCTCCTCATCGGGCGTCGACATCTGCGGTCCAACAACTCGTGGATGCACAACGTGCCTCGACTGATGAAGGGAAAACCGCGCTGCACGCTGCTGATGCATCCGACCGATGCGGCCGCCCGAGGGCTCATCGACGGCGCTTCGGTGACGGTGACTTCCGACGCGGGCACGGCGAAGTTCGTGCTCGAATTGACCGATGAGGTGATGGCTGGAGTGGTCTGCGCCCCGCACGGCTGGGGCCATGGGCTAGAAGGCGTGCAGCTCGACGTCGCGAGCGCGAACCCGGGGACCAACGTGAACCGCGTCACGAATCCCTCGGTGATCGACGACCTGACCGGAAACGCAGTGGTGAACGGCGTGCCGGTCGAAGTCAGCTAGTACGTCCGGAGCGACAAACGCACGCTCAAGTGAGAAACGCGGCCTGCGCGATTCCGACCAGCAAACCGAGCACCGCACCGACCAAGATGAGCTTCCACTCGTCCTCTTGGAAGATGGGTCGCAGAAGACCTGTGAATTGGTCTGGCGGCAGTGCTTTCAATCGATCTCGAAGCGTGTTCTCCAGGTCCAACGCCTCTTCTGCGTAATCTGACACGCTGTAGATTGGGCCGTCTGGCACGCTGGCCACAATCTGTCGCCCGATACGGGCCTTCAGCCCGTCGTAGTCGGCACTTCCAATCAGCAGATTCGCCACGGGCCTAGGCACTGCCGAGTAGACTTCGGCAGCTTCTTCCACATGCCGCTGCACGATCTCCAACAAGCGGTCGGTGTACGGCCCCTCGAAAAGCGCCTTCAAGATGTTCTCGGAGTTCACGATCTCTGACGTGATCAAACGCGCGTACGCCTCGCTCACCTCGTCCTGACGCTTCAGGAATCCGCCCTGCCACTTGAAACCGAAAACCCGCTTGGGTTCCGCCGGCTCGAAGATCATCTTCAGGGCCAGGTAGTTGGTCAGATACCCGATGACGAACCCGACAGACGGCAGCAGATAGACGGACTGCCAGAACCACCACACGGCCATCACCATGCAGCCGAACACGAAGCCGAAGTACAGACCAGACCGCTCGATGAAGCGGAACTCCTCGCTGCCGCACTCCAAGAAGATCTGATTCAAGAACGCTCGGTCCCGCAGCAGCGCCTCGACCGCCATCTCTTCGAGGTCGAGCACACGGTCAATCTCCAGCTGAAGGTCGTGAAGGCTCTCTTCGATGACCATCGGTGCTTCGCGAGCCGCGGCCGCGAAGATCTCCTCCTTCACGGCATCTGGCACGACCGCCCACAGTTCTGGATGCTCCGCCGCCATCACGTCATCGATCACGCCGGCGAGCATATCGCCCATCTCGGGCGCGAGTGCGTCGATGACCTTGTCGGCTTCGAGGCGGTCAATCACCTCTTGCACGCCGACGAGACGGGTGGTGATGAGATCGACCGTGCGGCGGGCCATCGACTCCGCTTTCGCGGGGATGATGCCCTGCCAGCCCAGAAATGGGCGAATTCCGACAAAATCTAGAGGGTAGAAGGTCATCTTGAGCGCGATGACGTTGGTGGCCCAACCGACTATCGCACTCGTGACGGGGATGCTCAGATTGCGCAGCGCTTCCGACTGCAGGATGTCGACCCATTCCATGGCAATTCCGCGCTGGGGCAGTGCCTCGCCCGAGATGCGAGCCTAGAAGTCTTCGACGCGTTCAACAAGCGCGGGAAAGTCGATGAAGAGATTGCGCGAACCTTGCAGCTGCGAGACAGCCAGGTTGCGATCGCGCTCGGCCTGGTCGACCGGGTCTTCCACATGCCAGCCCCGCAAGATCGATTCCGTCGTGTCGTCGAGCTTCAGGTCGTACGCGGCAGCCACGTAGAACAGGCTACGGGCGGCATTGCCCTTGAAGTCGTCCCGCGGCTCGAAACAGTAGTAGCCGTCTTCGTCGTAGCCCCACTTCGCCTCGCCTCGGCTCCCAACGACTCGGTCGACTTCGCAATACTCGTAGTTTGCGCGTGCCGAATTGACCCACGAGATGGTGGGATAAAGGTGATGGAGGTCCGCGAGGAAGGCCGACGAGTCGGCTCCGTGCGAACGCGGCCAGGCGTGTTCGGTGTTCATCACGTACGAATGCGGAACCTGCTCCGTTCGCACCTCGACGCCGCTGTAGACACCCTCAACGAGCCCGTCGTCGTTGTGCAGGAGCACGAAGAGGAACTCACGCGCCTGGTCGTACGT
Source organism: uncultured Bradymonadales bacterium (assembly GCA_964384605.1). GTDB lineage: Bacteria > Myxococcota_A > Bradymonadia > Bradymonadales > Bradymonadaceae > CAYLMO01. The sequence goes on from CAYLMO010000038.1 coordinate 34,395, forward strand.
CATCTCTCGGTGATGGTGCTTGTACCGCTCGCGAAGTGCGAAGAGGAGCTGCTCGTCTTCGAGGCGCTCGAGCGCGTCGGGGATGCCGGCACCTTCGTTGGCGTCGTTCATGAACGCGAAGTCCGCGGCGCCTCGAAGGTCTCCTGCGAAGAGGTAGTCAAAGCGATTGTTCTGCTCGGCGTGCGAAAGGCAGGGGCCGCCGACGCATCGCATCTCGAACATGTACTGCCCTGGCTCACCGCGATTGATGAGATTCACGACGTACTCGTCGGACTCCATCACGATACCTTCGTGCCACGGCGTGCCTTCCACCGGCAGCCGCGCTTCCTTCAGCCCGTAGGGGTTCTCGACGATACGAATCGACTTATCGGCCGACTTGATGTCGATTCGCGTGTTCACGCCTGTTCCATCGAGTGGGACGAGGCGGAAGGCGATTCGGTCGCCCGGATTGGTGTGAAGCCGGAACACTCCGAGGTTGCTGTTTCGTGCGGTTGGCCCGCCGAACACCAGCGTTTCGGTACTGAGCACGTCGGCCATGATTGCCGGCCTGGTCTTCTCCCAAAGCTCGACGTCTTGGTCGAGCTCCTGCTCACGAACGTAGGTGCTCAGCGCGCGGAACGTCGACTTGCCGACGTACGGAACCGCGTCGAGCTCGTAGAGGGAACGAATGCCGCCCTCCTCGTCTCGCCACTTCAGAATCTCTTCGGTAGCGCGCACGGAGCACGACGGGATCTGAGCCAGCTCTTCTGCGGACGACTCGTTGAGGAACAGTAGGAGCGACCGCTCTTGTGCTGCGGTCAGTCCCAATCCATCCGCACGGTCGCCGGCGTAGAAAGCCTCATCCACCGGGTCCGGGGTCACGACCGTTTCGTCGGTCGCCGAGGAGCATCCAACAACGAGTAGCGCCAACAGCGGCAGGTATTTCTTCAAGTTCTCAAGCATGGCAGTACGAGTAGTGCAATCGCCGATCCAACTTTTGCCCCCCCGCTGAGGGCACTCAGGCGCGGTAGTCCTCGACGATCGAATACTACGGTTGCCGATCACTGGAAGATCGATCTGCCACCCCTTGACGGTCGTGGTGCCCGCGCGAGAAACCAGTCCCGGCGAGCGCGAAAGTCGTTTACCCTCTCGTCGCACTCAGATGGAGCCTTCATGTCGAATCCGCATCCGCAATATCCCAATCTCCTCGCCCCGCTCGATCTGGGTCACGTGACCCTGAAGAACCGCGTCATCATGGGCTCGATGCACGTCGGACTCGAAGAAGGAATCGGACCGTTGAACAAGCTCGGAGCCTATTTCGCCGCACGCGCTCGCGGCGGCGTCGGTCTCATGGTCACGGGTGGAATCGCACCGAACGTTGCCGGCTGGCCCAAGCCACTCGCCGCGACCATGAACAATCGGCTCGAAGCGTGGAAACACCGGGCCGTAACCGATGCGGTTCATGAGGAAGGCGGCCGCATCGCCATGCAGATCCTGCACACCGGCCGCTACGCCTATCACCCGCTCGCCGTCGCGCCGAGCCGTATCAAGTCGCCGATCAGCCCGTTCACGCCATGGAAGCTCAGCAAACGACGGGTACGGAAGACCATCGAAGACTTCGCCCAGGCGACCGTGCTGGCCCGCGAAGCCGGGTACGACGGCGTCGAAATCATGGGCTCCGAGGGCTACCTCATCAACCAGTTCATCGTGAGCAAGACCAACAAGCGAAACGACGAGTGGGGAGGCAGCTTCCGCAATCGAATCAAGTTCCCTATCGAGGTCGTGCGGGCCTGTCGTGAAGCGGTCGGCGACGACTTCATCCTGATCTATCGCCTTTCGATGCTCGACCTCGTCGATGACGGGTCGACCTGGGAAGAGGTCGTCGAGCTCGCCGTGGAGATCGAGAAGGCTGGAGCGACCATCATCAACACTGGTATCGGCTGGCACGAAGCCAGGGTCCCGACCATCGCCACAATGGTCCCTCGCGCCGGTTTCGCCTGGGTCACCAAGCGATTGATGGGTGAGGTCGGCGTGCCTCTCGTGACGTCGAATCGAATCAACATGCCCGAGGTCGCTGAACAAGTCCTCGCCGACGGGTGCGCAGACATGGTCAGCATGGCTCGACCTTTCCTCGCCGACCCCGATTGGGTGGCCAAAGCCGAACAAGGCCGCGAAGACGAGATCAATACCTGCATCGCGTGCAACCAGGCCTGCCTCGACCACATCTTCCGAAACAAGCGCTGCAGCTGCCTCGTGAACCCACTCGCGTGCCACGAAACCGAGCTGTCGATCTTCCCGGTCGCCGCGCGCAAGCGAGTTGCGGTGGTGGGCGCGGGGCCGGCCGGTCTGGCCGCGGCGACCACCGCGGCCGATCGCGGGCACGAGGTCGTTCTCTTCGAGCGCTCGGGCCGAATCGGCGGCCAGTTCAACATGGCCAAAGAGATTCCAGGCAAAGAGGAGTTCAAAGAGACACTCCGGTACTTTGGCGTGCGTATCGAAAAGACCGGTGTCGATCTACGACTCAACACGGAGGCGGCCTACGAGGACCTGCTCGAATTCGACGCGGTAATCCTCGCGACCGGCGTGGTTCCGCGCGAGATTGGCCTTCCCGGAATCGACCACAAAAAGGTGTTGAGCTACATCGACGTGCTCGACCGAAAGGTCGAAGTGGGCGAGCGAGTCGCGATCATCGGCGCGGGTGGAATCGGTTTCGATGTGGCCGAGTACTTGGCCCACGAGGGCGAATCGCCAAGCCTCAATCCGGAAGCGTTCATGGCCGCGTGGGGCGTCGACATGGACCACTCCACTCGCGGAGCGTTGACCACGCCCGAGCACCCCGAGCCGGCCCGTCAAATCACGCTGTGCCAACGCTCAGAGGGCAAACTCGGCGCCGGACTGGGCAAAACGACCGGGTGGATTCACCGCGCGAGCTTGAAGAACTACAACGTCGAGATGCTCTCCGAATGCCAGTACCAACGAGTGTCTGACAAAGGCCTGCACCTGACGGTGAAGGGGAAGCCCCGCGTTCTCGAAGTCGACAACATTGTCGTTTGTGCCGGACAGATTCCTCTCCGGGAACTGCACGAGCCGCTGGAGAGCCGAGGGGTGCGTGTGCACCTCATTGGGGGCGCCGACGTCGCTGCTGAGCTCGACGCCAAACGCGCAATCGATCAGGGCACGCGCCTCGCCGCGTCGCTCTAGCGACGATTTTCACATCATTTTCACGCAACGACTTTGGCGCGGCAGGCATCGAGTAGGGTGTTGAGACACACCGCTCCACCGAGTCGATAGAAATGAAGAAGCTCCTTTTCCTTACCCTTCTGTTTGGGCTGACCGGGTGTGCCACGCTCGGCGCAGATGCCGAAGGTGAGCGCGCCGAGCGTATCGCCAAGTCGCCCAATTGGTCGGCGGAAAAGGGGCATTTCGTAAATGAGCTGCCCGATAGTTTTGGGGACATCGGCTCGGCCCTGTCGCAGACGTTGTCGGGGGTGAATGAGCACCAGATTCCCGACTCCGGCATTCCGGTCGTCTACCGCGAGAAGGCCAGTTTCGAGCGCGCGCCGAAGTCAGGACTTCGGGTGACGTGGATGGGACACTCGAGCGTGCTGCTGGAGATCGACGGCTATCGAGTGCTCTTCGACCCTGTCTGGAGCGAACGTGCGTCTCCGGTTACGTGGGCCGGCCCGCGCCGATTCCATCCGATGCCAATCGCGCTCGGAAACCTCCCGAAAATCGACGCGGTCGCCATCTCACACGACCACTACGACCACCTCGACTACGCGTCGATCGTGGCGCTGAACGAACGCGACGTGATCTTCTTCGTGCCGCTTGGCATCGGAGCAGACCTCGAATCGTGGGGAGTCCCGGCAGATCGAATCGTCGAGCTCGATTGGTGGGAAAGCCACAAGATCGGCGAACTCGAGCTCGTATCCACGCCGAGCCGCCACTCGTCCGGCCGCACGCTAGGCGACCAGAAGGAAACCCTCTGGACGTCCTGGGCGGTCGTCGGCCCGAATCACCGCGCCTACTTCAGCGGCGATACAGCGATGTTTCCCGGCTTCGCCGAGATTGGGAACCGGCTCGGTCCGTTCGACGTCGCAATGATCGAGTCGGGTGCCTACAACCAGGCGTGGGCGAACTTCCACCTCGGTCCCGAACAGGCCGTTCAGGCGGCCCAGATGGTGCGTGCCCGAGTCATGTTGCCCATCCACTGGTCGACCTTCGACCTCGGACTGCACAACTGGACCGAGCCAATGGAAAGAGTCTGGATTGCCGCGGAACGCGCCAATCAGCGAGTCGTGTCGCCCAAACCAGGAGAGTCGTTCGAGCCGGCTGAATCACGACGCTTTGCGCGATGGTGGCCGAAGCTTCCGTTCCAGACCGCCGAAGAGCACCCGGTGGTCTCGAGCGGCATGGAAGGCTGGGCGCCCTCCGTATCCGCCGACTAGCGTTTCAACGCGTCGCCTGAAGCGCTTCGATCGCTTCGACGTACTCCGCCTCGAGCCGATCGACCAACTCGGCGACCGTCGGCACGTCGTCGATTGCCGCGACACCGTGGCCAGCCGACCAGACGGTCTTCCATGCCTTCGCTTCGTCGCTCACCGTCAGCTTGCTGCCGAAATCGACATCACCGGGCTGCATCAGCTTGTCCATGTCGAAACCGTTGTCACGCAGGCTCGGGATCATGAAGTTCGCCGGAACGCCAGATACGGCAGGGGTGTGCAGAATGTCGGCGGGGCCGACCTCGGTGATCATCTGCTTGTATTCGGCCTGCGCGTTCGACTCGGCGGTCGCGATGAAGCGGGTCCCCATGTAGGCGAAATCAGCGCCCATCGCGATCGCCGCCGCTACATCGCGGCCCGTCGACATTGCGCCGGCGAGCAAAATGGTTCCGTCCCAGAACGCTCGAATCTCAGCCATAAGGGCGAACGGATTTGTCGTTCCCGCGTGCCCCCCTGCCCCGCCCGAAACCAGGATGAGGCCATCGACTCCTGCGCCGATCGCTTTCTTGGCGTGCCGCGCGTTCGTGATGTCGTGAAAGACGTAGCCGCCGTAGCTGTGTACCGCGTCGACGACTTCCGAGACCGCGCCCAGCGAAGTGATGATGAACGGCACCTTGTGCTTTACGCAGATCTCGAGATCGGCCTGCACTCGAGGGTTCGAGCGATGAACGATGAGGTTCACGCCGTATGGGACCTCCGCACCGAGCGCGTTCTGCTCGACCACCCACTCCTCGAAACCCTCCGTAGTTCGCTGGTTGAGCGCAGGGAACGTGCCCGTGACGCCCGCATTTCGCGTAGCGCTCGTGAGTTCCGGCCCGCTCACCAAGAACATGGGTGCGGCGATGACTGGAAGGCGTTGGTTGTCGAAGATATCGGGTCGCATGATGCCTCGGTGTGGATGTCGTGGCACCGATCTACCAGACAACCGGCGTCGGTCACTAGTTCATCAGTCGCACGTCTCATCACTTTCCTTCTCGGGCGCAAGTCTTCAGAATGAGGCGCCTGCGGGAGGACATCGTGTTCCAACGAGTACAGACGATCATCATCGTGGCATCCCTCGTCGGTGCTGGCTGCGCGACTCCAGCGCCGCGCCCGATGATCCCTGCCGAACGCATTTCTCGCGAACCGGTCCCCTCGGAGTACCGCGACGCACCGCTTCGCCCCGGAGCGTGGCGAGCCGAGTGCTATCTGCTCTACGAGTCGGTCCAGACCTACCGCGCCGTGCAGTTGGCGGGCATCGGCCTGACGACACTAGGGATCATCGGCGCATTGCTCTCGAAGGACGACGAGACGCTGCAGGCTGCTTCACAGGTAGCCACGGCCGTCGGAACGCTCACGCAGCTCGGTGCCGGCACCGCAGCTCAGGTCAAGGAACACGAGGCCGCCGAGAGAGGCTGCCCGTAGCTCAATCAACCCAATGGGCCCGGCGAATCGTGACGTGAATGGAATCGTGAAGCGGTTCGGCCCACGACGCGCAGCTGAGCCGCAGCATCTGGCCTTCTCTCTCGAAGTGATGCACCACTCGCTCCCCGAGAAATGTCGTGTTCACCACGTTGACTTCGCATCCGCCGGATTCGTCGCACGCGATGTCTTCCGGACGGATGACAAGGTTGCCGCGCCCTGAAGCTGGCGCTCCACTCACAATCTCGGAAGACAACTCGCCAAACACGCATCGAATCACGCCTTCGGCAACTTCGGCTTCGACGAGATTCGCGCTTCCGAGCGCGGTCGCGACCTCCATGGTCGCCGGCTCACGATAGAGCTTTTGTGCCGTGCCGGTTTGGAGCAGATGACCGCCGCGCAATACCGAGATGCGGTCACCGACCTCCATCGCCTCTTCCGCAGTGTGCGTCACGAGCAGCGTCGAGATTCCGAGCTCGCGCACGAGGTCGAACGTCTGGGCACGAACCGCGCTTCGGAGCTGTGGGTCCAAGTTGCTGAATGGCTCATCCATCAGCAGCAACGATGGCTTTCGGGCAAGGGCTCGGGCCAGCGCAACTCGCTGTTGCTCGCCGCCGCTGAGTTCTCCGGGCATCGCCTCGGCTCGATCAGCGAGTCCGATGAGGTCAAGCAACCGCCCGACCTCGCTCGCTGCGTCGGCGCTCTTTGCAAGACCGAACGCGACATTGCGCGCCACCGTCATGTGGGGAAACAGCGCGTAGTCTTGAAAAACGAGCCCGACGGGACGCCTCTCCGGAGGGACCCAGCCTGAGCCGTCGACCGTGGCGCCCTCGATGACTAGTTCACCGCTCCGCGCGCGCTCAAACCCGGCGAGTGCACGCAAGATGGTCGTCTTGCCGGAACCAGAGTGGCCGAGGAGCACATGAACTTCCCCGGGAGCGATCTCGAAGCTCACAGACTGCACGGCGACCGTTTCGCCATACGCCACCACGAGGTCTTGAATGTCGACTCGGTTCATCGCGTGCCTCCGGAACGAACGGACGCATCGGGCCGCAACCACAAGGCCCCGAGGGCGAGGCCGAGGAGCACGAACACGGTCGGCGCGGTCGCGGTGAAGAACGCGTCTTGAGTCAGAGACCAGATCCGCTGTGCGAGCGTCGAAAATCCAGGAGGCTTGAGGAGCAGCGTCGCCGGGAGCTCTTTCACCACCGAGATGAACACTGCGAGCCCTGCTGCGGCCAAACTGGGCAACGCTACCGGAAGCACTACTCGTAAGATCGCTTTCGAGGGCGTCGCCCCAAGGCTCCGAGCGGCTTCGTACAATCGCGGATTCTGCTGCTCGAACCCATCAACCAGGGTGCTCGACGCCTGCGGTAAGAATCGGATGAGATACGCCAACTGAAGCATCCAAACGGTGTGGTAGAGCCACGGAACCGCCCGCGTCCCCATGTAGACGAGCGCGAGCGCAACGACGAGTCCGGGCAACGTGTAGCCCACGTGTACGACGCGGTCGAGGGTGCGCGAGAACTTACCCGGGTCGAATCGCTGGAGAAGCGCTGGCAGAAGACCCACAGCCGTGATGATGACCGCGGCGCCCACCGAAAGTGCGAACGAGTTGAACGTCTCCTCGTGCAGCGCAACCAACGAGTTGCCGGCCATCAGGCCCCGCACGAGCCACCACCCAACCACACCAATCGGCAACAACGCGCCGGTCCCAACCGCGGTCGCGCAGAATGCAAACGCAGGCCAGCGCCACTTGCCAAGCTCAATCACTGGCCACGGACGCGGCGAGCCAAGCGTGCGACCCTTGCGCGACCGCCGCTCGATCAACTGTCCAATCGCGAGCAGCAACGCCGCAATCGCAACCAGCACCAGCGCGTACCAAACCGCTTCGTTGCGCGAAAACGGCGAGCTATAGCGAAGGTAGATGAGGTAGCTGAGCGACGGAAAACGCAGGAGCGAAACGGCACCAAAGTCGCCGAGCACGTATAGTCCGACCAGCAGGCCCCCTCGCGTGGCCGCAGGACGCATCGACGGCCATACCACCTCGCGGAACGCTCGTGACTTCGACGCCCCGAGCGAACGCGCAGCTTCCCAGGTGCGAGGGTCGACGCGTGCCACCGACGCCTGCAGCGGCAGCAACACGTAGGGATACGTGAACAACAGCGCGACGAACGCCCCAAAGAATCCATACACTTCAGGCAGCGGAATCCCCGCCTTCGAAAGCACGCCCGACGGACCGAGCGATGCCACAACGACGAACCCCGATACGTACGAAGGGACCGCCAAAGGCAACACCAACAGTCGCCTAAACTGCGACCTCCCCGGCACGTCGGTAGCATGCGTCAACCACGCGAGCGGAACCGAAATCGCTACACACGCGAGGGCCACCGAGAGGGCCAAAGCAAGGCTCCAACCCACGCCCTCCAACATCGCCGGAGACCACACGACTGACGCAGCTGCGCCCCTCTCTTCGATCGCGCGAAGCACGATCCAAAGGAGGGGCGCCAATACTACCGCGGCGAGGGCGACGCCAATGCCGCGGGCAAGATACGAGCGAGCCGAAAGCACTTACTTCAGGGCCCCAACTTCGCGCAGCAGCTTCACTGCCGGCTCGAGCTCGCCGAGCGTGCTCAAATCGGTCGGTGGAACTTTCAATTCACTCACCGGCGGAAGCTTCTCGCCGGCATCGACTTCGGCGATCAGCGGGAACTCGTGCGTCTCGTTGGCGAAGTACTCCTGCGCCTCTTTCGAGAGCAAATACTCCGCAAACTTCACGGCCGCTTCTTTGTTCTTCGACGTCTTGAGCACGCCAATTCCGGCCGAGTTTACGAGTGAGCCCGATTTGCCGCTCTTGAAGTAGTGGTTGGCGACCGGGAAGTCGTCCCCGTTCTCCTTTTTCAGGCGGAACAAGTAGTAGTGATTCGTGAGGCCGACTTCGATTTCGCCGCGCCCAAGCGCCGTGACCATCGGGGTGTTCGACGGGTAGGCCTTCGGCTCGAGCTTCTGCACGGCCTCGAGCCACTTCTTGGTCTCCTCCTCTCCACGTTCCGCAATCATTGCCGCGACAAACGACTGGAATGATGCGTTCTCAGGAGCCCAACCGAGCTTTCCTTTCCAGCGGTCATTCACGAGGGCATCGACGTCGGCAGGCAAGTCCTCCGCTTTGACCGCCGTCGTGCTGTAAGCGAGCACGCGCGCACGGCCACTCGTGCCAACCCATGTTCCGTCATTGGCCTGGTAGGCCTCGGGGACCTTGCTGACCAAGTCGTCGGGAAGCGTAGCGAGCTTGCCCTCTTTCGAGAGGAATCCGAGCGTGCTGACATCCTGGGCAAAGAACACGTCGGCCGGAGATGCATCGCCCTCCTCGACCAGCGTGGCCGCGAGCTCGGCCGACTTTGCGTACTGAGCCTTCACCTCGATTCCCGACGATTCGGCGAACTTCTCGACGAGCGGTTTGATCATCTCCTCGTTGCGACCGATGTACAGCGTCAGCGACTGGGGCGCTTCTTCTGCCGTCGTCGCAGCTTCTGCGGTGGTCTCTGCTGTGGTTGCGGTATCGCTTCCTGCTTCCTTTTCGCAGGCCATTGCGCCCGCGACGAGGAGCGCGACGAGAGATGCTTGGATGAACTTATTCATGGCGACCTAATTGATAATGGTTTTCGATTTCAGTTACAGCCATCGAAGTTCTAAGGCCACATCCGCCGTGGTGTCAAGCGCTGGGACCCTCCTAAGGCGCTTCAGCTCATCCCGAATTTTTCGGCAAGGCTTCGAAGCTCGAGCTTCGCAACCTGCGCGCGATGAACCTCGTCTGGACCGTCGGCGAGGCGAAGGGTTCGCGCTCCCGCATACATCCACGCGAGTGGAGTTACGTCGCTCACGCCGGCTCCTCCGTAGGCCTGAATCGCCCAATCAATGACCTCGCAGGCCACGTTCGGCGCCACGATTTTGATCATTCCGATCTCTTTGCGCGCGACGCGATTGCCGACCGTGTCCATCATCTGCGCGGCGTGCATCGTGAGTAGACGGGCCTGGTCGATTTTGCAGCGCGCTTCGGCGATGCGATGCGCCCAGATCGATTGGCGAACGATCGGCTTGCCGAAAGCTTCACGCGAAGCGAGGCGACCACACATCAAAGCGAGCGCGCGCTCTGATGCCCCGATCAGCCGCATGCAGTGGTGAATTCGGCCTGGCCCCAGGCGGCCCTGAGCGATCTCGAAGCCCCTCCCCTCACCAAGGATGAGATTGTCGAGAGGCACACGGACGTCCTTGAGATTGATTTCGGCATGGCCGTGGGGCGCGTCGTCATACCCAAACACCGGGAGCGGTCGGATGACCTCGACTCCGGGGGTGTCCATCGGCACCAAAATCATCGACTGCTGACGATGACGGTTCTCGTCGTCCGGGCTTGTCTTGCCCATCACGATCATGATCTTGCAGCGCGGGTCGCACGCGCCGGAGGTCCACCATTTCCGCCCGTTGATGACCCATTCATCGCCGTCTCGAACCATCGACGTTTGGATATTCGTCGCGTCCGATGATGCGACGTCTGGTTCAGTCATCGCGAAGCACGAACGAATCTCTCCGTCCAAGAGCGGCTGCAACCACTTCTCCTTCTGCTCTTCGGAGCCGTAGCGCGCGATAACCTCCATGTTGCCGGTGTCAGGCGCGTTGCAGTTGAAGACCTCAGGAGCCCACGGTGACCAACCGGTGGACTCGGCGATGGTGGCGTACTCGAGGTTGGTCAGCCCGGCCCCGACCTCGTCGTCGGGGTAAAACATGTTCCAGAGTCCCTCGGACTTCGCTTCTTTCTTGAGGTCCTCGATGACCGAGATTGGCGACCACCTGTCGCCTTCGGAAATCTCCGCGACGATATCGCCTTCCCGAGGAATTACGCGCGTTTGGACGAACTTCTCCACACGCTTTTGCATGTCGAGGGCTTTCTCGGAAGGGGCTGGGCGTTCGTACGTCATTGGTTTTCTCGGCTCAATGTGCGGTGGTCATGTTCACGACCATGTTCGTCGCACATTTTTGCCGATTCCGAAAACCCACGCTTGGTTACGTGCGAAACATCGGCCGGCGCTAGAGCGAGACTTCGCCGCCGTAGAGCTCCTTACGCATCTCTACGATTCGGTCGCTCTCGATGTATTGCTCGAAGGTCATCATCTGATCGATGACTCCTCGGGGCGTGATCTCGATGATTCGATTTGCCACTGAGCTCACAAGCTCCCGGTCGTGCGACGAAAACAGTATGACCGTGTCTTCGACGTTCTCCAGCGCGCGGTTCAGCGCGGTGATGGACTCGAGGTCGAGGTGGTTCGTTGGCTCATCGAACAGGAGCACGTTCGCTTCGGTCTGCATCATGCGCGACAGCATGCAGCGCACTCGCTCGCCTCCCGACAACACGTTCACGGGCTTCTGAGTCTCTTCACCGCTGAAGAGCATGCGGCCCAGGAATCCGCGAACGTCCTCCTCGTGCATGTTCTCCGTGAACTGGCGCAACCACTCCACGAGATTCAGATCGACCCCCGAGAAAAAGTCTTCGTTGTCGCGCGGGAAGTATGCCGTCGAAATGGTCGATCCCCATTCCACTGTGCCTGAATCCGGCTCCTCCACTCCTGCGAGGATGTCGAACAGAGCGGTCTTCGCTCGTCCATCCTGACCGACGAACGCCACCTTCTCATCGGGCTGGACGATGAACGATAGATCGTCGAGCACCTTCTCGCCGTCGATGGTCTTGGAGAGGTTGCTGACCTGCAGCACCACTTTGCCAACGGGTCGGTCCGGCTTGAAGACGATGTGCGGATACTTGCGCGTCGAGATGGGCAGGTCGTCGAGCGTGAGATCTTCGAGCATCTTCTTGCGTGACGTAGCCTGACGGGCCTTCGAAGCGTTCGAGCTGAATCGCTCGATGAACTTCTTGAGGTCCTTCGCCTTGTCTGTGGCCTTCTTCTGCGCGTCCCGTCGCTGCTGAAGTGCCAACTCGCTCGCCTTCACCCAGAAGTCGTAGTTGCCGACGTAAATCTTGAGCTTTCGGAAGTCGATGTCGGCGATGTGCGTGCAGACGTTGTTCAGGAAGTGCCGGTCGTGGCTGACCACGATGACGAGGTTGTCGAGCCGCATGATGTAATCTTCGAGCCATGCGACCGTGTGCACGTCGAGGTTGTTCGTCGGCTCGTCGAGCAAGAGAATGTCGGGCTGACCAAACAGCGCCTGGGCCAGAAGCACGCGGACCTTCTCGGTCGCTTCGATCTCGCCCATCTTCTTTTCGTGGAGCGACTGCGGAACCCCAAGGCCAGCGAGCAGCGTCGCCACGTCGGCCTCGGCCTCATAGCCGTTCATGTCGGCGAAGTCCCCTTCCAACTCGGCAGCTCGTGCTCCGTCTTCTTCATTGAAATCGGGCTTTGCGTACAAAAGCTCGCGCTCTTTGTAGACTTTGTAGAGCTTGGGGTAGCCGGCGAGAACCGTGTCTCGCACGAGGTAGTCGTCGTACTTCGTCTGGTCCTGTTCGAGCTTCGCGATGCGCTGCCCAGGCGGAATGATGACGTCGCCAGACGACGGTTCGAGGTCTCCCGAGAGCACCTTCAAGAACGTCGATTTGCCCGCACCGTTTGCTCCGATCAGACCGTAGCAGTTGCCCGGAACGAACTTCACGCTCACGTTGTCGAAGAGCGGTTGCCCACCAAAGTTTACTGATACATCTGCCGTCGAGATCATTGCGCACTCCGTTTTCTGCTGCTCATCGCGAATCGCGGCGCACTTTGCACAGGGGGGCGTCGCGGGTCAACGGAACATTCGGAGTTGCGTGATATTCCTCAGGAAGATTCGTCCGAACTGTCGGTGTCGCGCTCGGCGTCGCGGAGCATCTCTTCGACCTCGTCGGCGTGCTCCTTGCCAATCTTTTCGACCATCTCACCGAGCGCACGACGCGCCTCGAAAACGGTCATTCGGTCACGTTCGAATTCGACACAAATAAGGCACATGATTTCCTCGCCACTCGTTGGACCTGCCAAGGCTACCAAGCCTCGCGCACAAACGAAACGTATCTCCGCATCCAATCATTCGAACTCGTCGCCGGAAACGACGTTGAAAGGCGGCCGAATGGTCGCGATACTCCGCGCATCGACCAAACGGGAAACTACGGAACAATCATGCAACGCATCGCAACTTACCTGCTTTTGACGTCAGCCTTGGCGATTGCCGCATGCGGCGACGACGACACGACGAAAAACAACGGCGACGCCAACGCAACGACGAACAACGCGACCACCAACAATGCGACGAGCAACAACGCCACGACCAACAATTCGTCGGCGAACGGCACGACCAACAATGGTGGAATGGAAGACCCGTTCGCGCCGGAGCGATTGTTCGAGCTCGGCGACTACGAAGTCGGCTATCGCGAAGTCGAATTCGAATACACACCGACCGGCTCGACCGAGGTGCGCACGATTCCCGTGAAGATTTGGTATCCCGCGGCACCGGAGTCCGGTGCTGATGGAGCAAGGTATGCGGTGGGCGGCATTGTGAACGTGCCGACCGAGATTGCGCTCGCTTCGCCCCCTCCGGCTAGCGATGGTCCGTTTCCAGTCGCGGTCTACTCGCACGGATTCGGTGGAGAAGGCCTTCTCGCCTACCCGTTCGGCGAGTTTTTTGCGTCACACGGTTGGGTGACGGTTTCGCCGAACCACGTGGGGAACACGGCGCTCGACGCGCTCAACGACTCACTCATCCCGTTCGCACAGGTGGTGTTGTGGCGTCATGAAGACATCGTGAACCTGCTCGACGCGACCGCAGAAGGATTCGGCGAAGACGACCTCGGAGCGATCGCCGACATGGAGCGCGTCTTGATGTACGGCCACAGCTTCGGCGCGTACACGACCCTCGCCGTTGGCGGAGCGGACGTCGACTTCTCCCGGATGCAGGCGACATGTCAGGCGCAGAACGACCAGGCGAGCTGCGACTTCTTGGCCCAGGCCGAAGTCGAAGCTGCCTTCACCGCCGGATTCGGAGACGACCGGATTGACGCAATCGTGCCTCAGGCCCCCGCTGCGGTGGACCTCTTCGGGACCAATCAGCTGGCCGACGGCATCAACGTGCCCACCATGATTCAGACCGGCGATATCGACGCGACCACCACGCTCGAAGGCCAGTCGCAGCCGGCATGGCTGTCGATCGACGGCATGGACGACGTTTGGGTCCGTATGCCAATGGGCGGCCATTACAGCTTCATCACGATCTGCGACGACCTGCCCGAGGCGCTCCTGCTCCAATTCCGTCCGGACGCCAACGACGATGGGTGCGGGGAGAACTTCATCCCGACTTCGGAAGCCGTTCCGGTCCTGAACGCTTACTTGTTCGCTTTCGGCGAAGCCCACGTATTGGGAGTCCAAGAGTGGATTTCGGTGATTGAGGGAATGCCGCTGAACGCTGGCTTCACCATCGAGACCAAGTGAGCGACCTGTTCGACCTCGCCCTCTCGAATGGATACCGGCTGCTCGTCCTTGCGCTGCCGGCTCTGCTGGGCGTGGTCGTAGGCCGAATCGGACTGCTCGGCGATAACGAGCAGGCAATCGGCACACTCAACAAATACGCACTCCACATCGGATTTCCCGCCCTCGTATTCGCAGGGGTGATTTCCGACGAGTTTTCCCTGCCGACGCAGGTCGCATTCTGGCTCGTCGTCCCTCTCGCTCACGCGGTCGTCGTCGGCTTTGCATTCTTCGGAGGCAGGTTCCGAGGCACGCTCGCATTGACCGGGCTGTTCGGAAACGTCGCGTATCTCGGGCTCCCGCTCGTGGTCGGGATCTATGGAGAAGCGGCCGGGGGCGTGGCCGCGCTCATCGTCGCGATTCACGTCGCGATTTCGGTGTCGGCCGGCCCCTATCTGTTGCGCCGTTGGAGCGGCGAGTCCGCAGATGGGTCGTTCGGCAAGGTCCTACGGCTTCCACTGCTCTGGGCACCATTTGTTGGTTTGCTGGCGCGCGGCCTACCGAGGCCGGCACTGGTTCACGTGGACACGTTCGTCTCGCCGCTCGCCGCATCGGCGGCTCCCGTCGCCCTCTTTCTCCTCGGCCTCTACATCTGGACACGTCGTGACGTGCTCTTCGGCGCCATAGACGGCGCGTGGGCACACATCGGCTTTCGCCTGATTCTGGTGCCGCTAGTCACGTCTGCCGTCGTTTCCGCCGGGGTCGCACTCAAACTGCTCGAGCCAGACCATGCCCGCCTTTTCGTCGTCCTGTCGGCAATGCCCGCCGCAATCACCACGTTCTCGATCGCGCACGACGCCAACGTCGGCACCCAAGTCGTCGCCGCCACGATCGTACGCTCAACCATCCTCGCCCTCGCCTGGATCCCCCTCGTCGCAACCCTCGTCGAACTCGCCCACTAACCACATCCGGAAGACCTCCTCCCCGCTATTTCACTAGCCCATCCGCCCCTCCCCAAAAAAAGTACGCAACGATTTCGACGAACGGCCGAAAACCTCTCTGACTACAACACGGAGAGG
>CAYLMO010000039.1:0-49659 GCA_964384605.1 uncultured Bradymonadales bacterium
CGGACATTTCTTACGACTCGCGGGTGGGGTGTTTGGGCGGGCGGAGGATAGCGCGCGGGTGTGGGCGCTGGCAATGCGGAGTACCGGCTTCGGGGGAAGAGGCTTCGCGGGCAGAGGCTTCGCGGGCAGAGGCGTGCTAGGGCGCCAGTTCGAAATCCGTCGTGGCGAAATGGAACGAGCGAACTTCTACACTTCCGCCGTCCGCATTTGCTCGCGCGTTCGTCGAGACGAGGCTGGATATCGACAGCGGAGATGTACTCGTCGCACGGATCGACTCCACCTCTTCTGCGGTGAACGCCCATTCGCCCGGTGACGTCTCCGTGCACGTGACCGCAAGCGAGCCCATACTCGGAGTGAAAAGGAGAATGGCCCGGTCGGTTACATCCTCGTCGGTTCGACGGACGGTGAGCCCAGAGACTTCAGTCGGACAGGATTGACGCCGGCATCGCCCCATTTCGCGGGGAGGATTACCGCAGACCGTGCCGGTCGAGCAGCTCGGCCAGGTACTTCCGGTCCATGTTCGCTTGGCGGGCTGCCTCCGACACGTTTCCTCCGCAGCGGGCGATCAAGTCGGCCAGGTAGCGGCGTTCGAAGGTCTCGATGACCCGCTGCTTCGCGTCGGTGAAGGCGAGGTCGGTCCGGACTGCGAGCGGTTCGGAGACGAGGTCGGCGTTGAGGGCGATGGGGAGGTCCTCGAAGGACTCCGGGTCGCGCGACAGCGCGATGGCGCGGTCCAAGACGTTGCGCAGTTCGCGCACATTTCCGGGCCACGAATGCGACCGGAGGAACTCCAAAGACTCGCCGCCCGGTTCGAAGTCGAGGCCGCGGCGCTCGAGTAGTTTCGATGCGATCAGTCCAACGTCTTCGGGACGGTCGCGGAGCGGTGGGAGTTCGATGCTGACGACCGAGAGTCGGTAGTAGAGGTCTGCGCGCAGCTTGCCCTCTTCGACACGTTTGGCGAGCCGCTGGCCGGCCGCGACGATGCGGACGTCGACGTCGACTTCGGTGTCGGAACCGACCGGGCGCACGCGGCCCGATTCGAGCGCGCGCAGCAGGCGTACCTGCGCTTCGGGCGCCATGTTTTGGAGCTCGTCGAGGAAGAGCGTACCGCCGTTCGCCCGCTGAAAGGCGCCCTTTCGTGTGGACTGCGCGCCAGTGAACGCACCTGCGACGTGGCCAAAGAGCTCCGACTCGAGGAGGTCTCCCGGAAGGGCTCCGCAGTCGAGCGCGACGAACGGTCCCGACCGTCCACTCGCCTCGTGCACCCCACTCGCTGCGAGCTCTTTGCCGGTGCCCGTCTCGCCCTCGATCAGGACGGGCACGGTCGATTGCGAGGCGCGTTCGAGGACCGCGAAGATCTCCCGCATCTCCAGGCTTTCTGCGACGAGGTCGCCGAATCGGCGCGACTGCGACGGGGCGATGTGCACCGGCGTCGGTCGCGGCTGAATGCGCAGGTGGGTGGAACCGATTCGGAGCGTCATGCCGGGCCGCAGCAGCGCGTTGCCGATCCGGGAGTCCCCCAGATAGGTGCCGTTCAGGCTGTCGAGGTCGCGGACCGCGACGCCGAGGTTGGCCAACTCGAGACGAACGTGCTGCCGCGAAACGGCACCGTCGGCGAGGGTCAGCGTGCAGGTTGGGTCGGTGCCGACGGTGATCGGCCCGGTCTCGCGCGACATCTCGAGGACCGTGCCGGAGTCGGGGCCGTCGACGACCACGAGCTTGCATCGCTCGGGCATGTCGAACGCCGGCAAACCCTCGGTATGTATGGTGATGCGCTCACTCATCGGTAGCCTCGAGTACGATCGCCGTAATGTTGTCGCGGCTGCCGGCGGCGTAGGCGGCTTCGACCAGCGCCTCGGCGGCGTCGGCGGGCGGCGAGTCTTCGATGATCGTCTGCATGACCGCGTCGTTCAAGACGTCGTGGAGTCCGTCGGTGCTCAGCAAGAATCGGTCTCCCGGTTGGACTCGGACGGAGCTCAGGGTGGGCGCGTCGCCGCGGCCATTGTCGAAGCCGAGCGCGCGTGTGACGAGGTTTCCGAAGCGCTCTGCGGCTCCTTCGCCGAGGTCGGCGCCAGCCTCGGTCATCTCCTCGACGAACGAGTGGTCGCGGGTGAGTCGCTCCCACGCGCCGTCTCGGAGTCGGTAGACCCGCGAGTCGCCGATGTGGGCGACGACCAGCGCGCCCTCGACCTTTGCGACCATCGCGATCGTCGAGCCCATGCTGGCGAGGCGGCCTTTTCGTCGCACCATGACGGCGCGGTTGGCCAGGCGTACTGCCACGCTCACGAGGTTCTCACCGAACGATAGTTCCTGCTGAACGCCCCACGGCCAGGTGACGCCGTCGTCTTCGTGATTGGCGCGAAAGAACTCCATCAGGGTGGTGATGGCGAGCTTGCTGGCGACCTCACCGCCTTCGTAGCCGCCCATACCGTCGGCGACGGCGAACACCCCATAGGTGGGTGCGACGAGCAGCGCGTCTTCGTTGTTGCTTCTGCGACCGACAAATGTTCGAGCTCCGACTTCCATCGTGTACCTCCACGGTTTGTTGTGGTGGTGTAGTGCGACGGGCGTGCCAGAGTTGGAGCTGAGACGTGAATCCTCGGCTTCGGCCAGTTTCTATGCGGATTTGCGGTAGGGAGCCGTCGTCATCGGGGTTGGGGGCTCTCCCCCCCAAATCGGGCCGAACTCGCCTCATTTTGGGGAGAGCTGCCACCAACAAACGAGCCACGGGTCGGGCAAAGGACCTCGTCGATGCTGACACCATCGAAGCATTGCTTCGAGAGTCTTAGAGAGACCACTGCCGCCATGTGACGCGGCCATCCACCACCATTCGGAACTCGGTCTGCCGGCCGTTCTCGTCGTAGAACTGGAACCGCTCCTGATCGAGCACTCCGTCGGCGTCCCAATCGTCGGAGAGGTAGGTGATACGGCGCTCTCCGCCGATTTCGACCCACTGTTCCTCGTAGATTCCATCGGGTTGGCCGTCCATGTCGAAGTCGAAGTAGCGGGTGGCGAGGTCGTCTTCGGTCCAGTTGGTCCACGACCGGTCGTCGGTGGTGCCGTCTCCGTCGCGGTCGGCTTCGCTGGAGATCTGGCGACCACGGTCGTCGTAAGAAACCGTGCCGATTTCGACGAGTTCTTCGCCGTTCTCGAACTTGCGAGATTCGTATCGAGTCGGGTTGTGGGTGTCGCCGAAGTAGGCGTAGGTCGCGATGAAGTCGAGCTGGCCGTCGGCGTTCCAGTCGCCTTCCTGGCGGGTCGTTCGATTGAGGTCGTCGTGGGTCCACCAGGAGCGGCGGTCGACGGCGCCGTCGGCGTCGTCGTCGGTGGCCGATTCGATGATGTTTCCGGCGGCGTCGAGGGTTCGAGTGCCGGTTCGGTCAAGTGTTCCGTCGCCGTCGAGGTCTTCGCGGACGCTCGTGGTGCGTGATTGTGCGTCGTAAGACTGTCGCGAGACGTAGTCCCAAACCCCGTCTCCATCCGTGTCGGCGCGGTGGTTCATCAGGCGGCCGTGGAGGGGGTGTGGCGTGTCGCTGATTCCCGCGCGGACGATTCCGGCCTCGCGGGTGAATTCGACGCTGAAGACAGACCGGCCGTCTTCGTTCAGGCCGCGAAGCCAGCAACGGTCCACGAGACCGCCGGCGGGGCGGTCATCGAAGGTGAAGGTGAGGGTCACAGCGCGCGGGTGAGTGCAGTCGGGGAAGTCTGCCCGATAGGTCTCGCAGGTGGCGGCGAGGGCGAGGTCGCAAACGTCGTCTTCGGGGCGCGGCGTGGGACCCTCGGTGGGCTCGACGGGAGTCGCGACTGGGGCCGGTTCAGGGTCGGGTTCGACGGATTCTTCGAGGTTCCAATCGGTGGATCGGTCGTCGAAACAGCCGCCGCAGGCGGAGAGAAAAAGGAAACAGAAGATGAGGGCGGCTCGGTACATGGGGGCTCCTTTGCGAGTGGAGTATTCGCAAGGGGCGTGCCGAGTTTCGCGCGTATTTTGGGGGGCTGAGGGGGGTGTGGTGCGGGGGTGGTGCTCCACTCGTGGTGCAGGAGTTGACCGGTTGGACCTTCGCTTCTGAGATCAGGAGTGAGGCTCCCGAACCACCTCCAAAAACCGCTGAAGCACTGGGTTGATGTTCTCGGGCGACCAAGCTGCCGAAAGCACGCTCTTCTCGTCGACGTCGGATAACTCGCAGAACGCAACGCCCGCCTGCTTCAGCTCCGCAGTGGCCTCGGGGACGATCGCAACGCCGATTCCAGCGGCCACGAGACTGACGATCGTCTGCATTCGTGTGGCCTCCTGGACGACCCGCGGGCTGAATCCGGCTTTCTGGCAGCCCGTGATGATCCGGTCGTACAAGCCTGGTCCGCGCTCCCTCGGGAAGATGATGAAGGGCTCCTTCGCCAGTGATGCTGCCGCAATGCTCGATTGACTGGCGAGCTCATGGCGTTCCGGGAGAACTGCAACCAAGCGTTGTTCGACGAGGGTGTGGAGCTCCAGATCGATCCCCGGAATCGGCGGATGCAAGAACGCCACGTCGAGCTCGCCACGTTCGAGCTTCTCGGCCTGTGGACGGCTCGAAAGCTCGTGGAGCGTCACCTCGACGTCGGGCGCGAGATCACGGAACCGTGAGATGAGTACCGGCACGATGTTGGCGTAGACGGCGGGCGAGACGAATCCGACATGGAGCGTACCGCCGAAGCCTGTCGCGGCGCGGCGTGCAGCGGCAATGCCACTCTCGTACTCCCGCACCGCGCGCTCCGCGTACGCCAGAAAGTCCTCGCCAGCTCCGGTGAGCTGCACACCTCGACCTTCGCGACGAAACAGATCCACACCGACCTCGTCTTCGAGGCCTGCGATCTGACGAGAGAGCGCGGGCTGCGAGAGGTGAACGATCTTTGCGGCCCGCCCGAAGTGCCCCTCACGGGCGGCCGCCATAAACGACTTCAGTACTCGAATGGATGTCATTGAGCCTCTTCCGATGCAAGATGCGCATCAATCATATTCGAACAATTCATTAGTTCTATCTCTTTTTCGTCCCTAATCTTCGAACGTTGGAAAACGGAAACAATCCGGCATGAATTGCGGCGCACGAGGGCTCAATGAGCACAATCATGACGCTACGCGAGGCGGTCGACCGCTTCGTACACGACGGTGACGAAGTGGCGATGGAGGGCTTCACGCACCTCATCCCGCATGCGGCCGGCCACGAGATCATCCGGCAGAACAAACGTGAGCTGCGGCTCATTCGGATGACGCCGGACATCATCTACGACCAGTTGATCGGCATGGGATGCGCCACGCACCTCACGTTTTCGTGGGGAGGCAATCCGGGCGTCGGGTCGCTGCGACGGTTTCGCGACTCGGTCGAGAAGGGTTGGCCGCACCGCATCAGCTATACCGAACATGCGCATGCCGCGATGGCGGCGGCGTATCAGGCCGGCGCGTCGAATCTGCCGTTTGCGACCCTCCGAGGCTACGCCGAGGTCGACCAACCCAAGCACAACGACTGCATCAAGTGGGTCGACTGCCCCTTCACTGGCGAACGACTCGCCGCGGTACAGGCGCACCGGCCCGACGTGACGATTATCCACGCCCAGCAGGCAGACCGCGCTGGAAACGTGCAGCTCTGGGGCATCGTCGGCGTGCAGAAGGAAGCGGCGCTCGCCGCCAAACGCGTGATCGTGACGGTCGAAGAGATGGTCGACCAACTCACTCCAAAGCCGGGCGGGGTTGTCCTACCCGCATGGATACTCGACGCGGTGTGTGAAGAGCCGATGGGCGCGCACCCGTCTTACGCCCACGGTTACTACGACCGAGACAACGATTTTTACCTGGGCTGGGACGACATCGCCAAGAACCGGGAGACCTTCCGGAACTGGATCGAGACCCATGTCCTGGGGACCTCGAACTTCGCAGAATATCTAGAGTCTGTGGGCCTCGGAGGCGCGCAATGAGCGACGCAACGACTCGCGAAATGATGACGATCGCCGCGGCCCGAGCGCTGTCGGATGGCCAGGTCTGTTTCGTTGGAATTGGGCTTCCGAGCGAAGCCGCGAACCTCGCGCGCCGAGCCCATGCGCCCGGGCTGGTGCTCATCTACGAGTCCGGGACGATTGGTTCGAAGCCGGACGTCCTCCCGCTCTCGATCGGCGACGGCGAGCTGGCCGAGACGGCCGATACGGTGGTGTCGGTGCCGGAAATCTTCGCCTACTGGCTGCAAGGTGGCCGAGTCGATGTGGGCTTCCTCGGAGCCGCGCAGGTCGACAAGTACGGCAACATCAACACGACCGTAATCGGCGACTACGACGACCCGAAAGTCCGCCTCCCAGGCGCCGGTGGCGCACCCGAGATCGCAGCGCACGCGAAGGAAGTCTATCTGGTGCTCACGCACGAGAAGCGGCGATTCGTCGAGACGGTCGACTACGTGACTTCCGCCGGGCAGCTGCCTCCCGGGCGCGACCGACGCGCCGCCGGCCTCACCGGGCGCGGGCCGACGAAGGTCATCACCGACCTTGGCCTGCTCGAACCCGACCCCGAAACCAACGAGCTCACCCTCACGGCACTGCAGCCCGGCGCAACCGTGGAGCAGGTGCGTGAGGCGACCGGCTGGGACCTGAAGGTGGCTGCCGAAGTCAGGCAGCTCGAGCCCCCGACCGACGACGAGCTCGAGAAACTACGCGCAATCCACGCGGCGACTGATGCCGCACGCAACCAAACGACGGGTGACGCATGAGCTTCACCGATTTTGTTCACGACGAACGCCAACTTCGACTTCGCATCGGCGACGACTTGCTCGCCGACATCGGCGAGGAGGCTCGCCGGCTCGGGATGCGCCGCGTGCTGGTCATCGGCACGCCTCACATGGCGCCGCAGGTCGAAGCTGTTTCCGACGCGTTGGGCGAGCTCTTCGCGGCGTCGATTCCGGAGGCGGTACAACACGTGCCCCGCGAGTCGATCGTCGAGGCGCAGAAGTTCGTCGCAGATTCCAAGGCCGACGGATGCATCGCCATCGGTGGCGGGTCGACCGTCGGGCTCGCCAAGGCGCTCGCGCTCGAGAGCGACGCGGACTTCCCGATCATCGCGATGCCGACGACCTACTCCGGGTCGGAGGCGACCAAGATCTGGGGGATTTCTGATGACGGCCGGAAGACCACCGGGCGCGACATTCGGGTGGCGCCGAAGACGATTCTGTACGTGCCGAGCTGGACCACCAGCCTGCCCCCCGGGCTGTCGGCGGCGAGCGGTGTAAACGCGATGGCGCACTGCGTGGAGGCGCTCTACGCGGTCGACCGAACTCCCCTCACCGACCTGATGTCGTACGAAGGAATCCGCGCGCTCGGGGCGGCACTGCCGCGCATTCTGCAAGAACCGGGAGACCTCGAAGCCCGCGCAGAAGCTTTGTGGGGCGCGTTTCTGTCGGGTCGCGCGCTCGACGCGGCTTCGCTCGGATTGCACCACAAACTCTGCCACGTTTTGGGCGGCTCGTTCGGCATGCCGCACGCGCAAACACACGCCGTCATTCTGCCGTATGCGACTGCCTACAACGCCGAAGCGGCGCCACATGCGATGGCTGAGATCGCCCGCGCTCTCGGCGCCGACGACGGCGACGCGGCAGCCGCCATTTTCGCCCTCAACCGCGAGATCGGCATTCCGGAGTCGCTCGAAGCCATCGGGTTTTCGGAAGATGGCATCGAGCAAGCGGCCGACGAGGTGCTTCAGAAGGAGTATCCCAACCCGCGGCCCATCGAGCGTGAGAGCGTCATCGAGTTGCTGCGTGACGCATTCGCGGGCAATCCGCCGGGCACCTACGGGGAGGCGAAATGACCCGTCGCGCCTACATCATCGACGCCGTTCGCACCCCCGTCGGCAAGCACGGTGGCAGCCTCGCCGGCCGTCGAACCGACGACCTCGCGGCCGACGCAATCCGTGGATTGCTCGCGCGAAATCCGTCGCTCGACCCGGCGACGATCGAGGACGTAATCTTCGGCTGCACCAACCAGGCTGGAGAGGACAACCGCAACGTTGGCCGCATGGCTGCTCTACTTGCAGGTCTCCCGGTCACGGTCGCGGGACAGACTGTGAACCGACTTTGCGGCTCCGGATTGCAGGCGGTCGTGACCGCTTCGCACGCCATCGCGGCGGGTGAGGGTGACCGATTTATCGCGGGCGGGGTGGAGAGTATGTCGCGGGCGCCGTTCGTGATGTTGAAGCCGGAAGACGGCTACACGAGAGGTGTCCCGGAGACCGCCGACTCGCTCCTCGGCTGGCGATTCGTGAACCCCGAAATGCCGGAGCAGTGGACCGTCGGCCTGGGCGAGACAGCGGAGCTCGTGCGCGAGAAGTACGGGGTCTCCCGGACCGAGCAGGACGAGTTCGCGCTCGCCAGCCAGAAGCGGGCGGCCGCCGCGCTGGAGTCCGGGCGATTCGAAGATGAAATCGTGCCGGTGGAGATGCCCGCCAAACGCCGCAAACCCGCACAGAGCATCGTCGAAGACGAATCTCCACGCCCCAACACCACGGCCGACGACCTCGCCAAGTTGCGACCCGTGTTTCGGTCGGAGAACGGCACGGTTACGGCCGGCAACTCGTCGCCGCTCAACGACGGCGCGGCCGCGCTGCTCGTCGTGTCGGAGGACCAGCTCGACCAGTTCGACCGCCCGCCGCTCGCGCGAATCGTGGCCTCGGCGGTCGTCGGGGTCGAACCACACTTGATGGGCATCGGGCCCGTACCGGCCACGCGAAAGGCCCTGGAGCGCGCCGGCCTCACGGTCGACGACCTCGATCTGGTCGAGCTCAACGAGGCCTTCGCGGCACAGGGCGTCGCGTGCGTGAAGGAGTTGGGCCTCGACCCCGACATCGTGAATGTGAACGGCGGCGCGATCGCGCTCGGCCACCCGCTCGGCGCCTCGGGCGCCAAAATACTCACCACACTCGTCCACGAACTGAAGCGTCGCGGCGGCCGATACGGGCTCGCGACCATGTGTATCGGCGTGGGGCAAGGGATTGCGTGCATCGTGGAATGCACCTGAACGGAGGACCCAGATGGCCCAGTACTTTTCGGAAGAGAACTCCACGCAGGCCGTGCTCGAGCGTCATCAAGACTGCCCGAATCCGCGGTTGAAGGAGATCATGGACTCGCTGATCTCCCATCTGCACGCCTTCATCAAAGAGACCGAACCCACGCTCGAGGAGTGGGGTAAGGCGATCGAGTTTCTGACGCAGACGGGGCACATCACCGACGACAAACGGCAGGAGTTCGTGCTGCTGTCCGACACGCTCGGCGTGAGCATGCTCGTCGACGCCATCAACCACCGGAAAGACGGCGACGCGACCGAGTCGACCGTGCTCGGTCCGTTTCACGTCGCCGACGCTCCGCACATGTCGATGGGCGACCAAATTGGCGAGGTGGAGGCGACGCCGATGGTGGTGTCTGGGCGAGTCGTCGACACCGACGGAAATCCGGTCGCCGGCGCGGTGCTCGACGTGTGGCAAACCGACGAGTCCGGCCACTACGACGTGCAGAACCCTGACGGGCCTGAGCACGCGTTTCGCGGCGTGTTCACTACGGGAGACGACGGACGCTACTGGTTCAAGACGCAGCGCCCCGAGTCGTATCCGAT
This sequence comes from uncultured Bradymonadales bacterium, assembly GCA_964384605.1. Taxonomy (GTDB): domain Bacteria; phylum Myxococcota_A; class Bradymonadia; order Bradymonadales; family Bradymonadaceae; genus CAYLMO01. The sequence continues at coordinate 9,613 of CAYLMO010000039.1, forward strand.
TCCAGACGACGGGCCCGTCGGCAAGTTGCTCGGCGCGCTCGGCCGGCATCCGTATCGACCGGCGCACATCCACTTCATTCTGTCTGCGCCTGAGCACGAGCCGGTCACCACGCACCTCTTCATGGCGGGCGACCCATACCTCGAGTCGGACACCGTCTTCGGGGTCAAAGAATCGCTCATCGTCGAGCCGGTCGAAGTGCAGCCGGCCGACCAGCCGCAGTTCGAGATGAACACCGCCTTTCATCTGCTCGACCACGACTTCGTGCTCGTTCGCAAAGGAGACGCGTGATGATCGAAACCGACGTCCTCATCATCGGCACCGGGCCAGCCGGCTCGGCCTGCGCTGCGCTTCTGAGCAAGTACGGCATCCCCAACATCGTGGTCGAAAAGTACCGCTGGATGGCCAACACGCCGCGCGCGCACATCACGAATCAGCGGGCGATGGAGGTCTTCCGGGACCTCGATATCGAAGACGAGGTCATCGCCAAAGCGACGCCACAGGAGCTCATGGCCAACAACGTGTTCTGCGAGAGCCTCGCCGGCGAAGAGATTGGGCGCCTCTATTCGTGGGGGAATCACCCGAAGCGCAAGGCGCAGTACGACATGGCGAGCCCGACGCGCGTGTGCGACATCCCGCAGGATCTGCTGGAGCCGATCCTGTTCGGGAAGGCTTGTGAGTCGGGCACGGTCGCGCGCCTCTACACCGAGTTCGAGTCGTTCGAGCAAGACGCAGATGGTGTGACGACGGTCGTTCGCGACCGTGCGAGCGGCGAGAGCTACCAGATTCGTTCGAAGTACCTGGTCGGCGCAGACGGCGGGAACTCGATGGTCGCCGAGCAGCTCGGCTTGCCGATGGAAGGCAAGATGGGCGTGGCGGGGTCGATCAACATCGTCTTCAAGGCGGACCTTTCCCGCTACGTCGCCCACCGGCCTAGCGTGCTCTACTGGGTGCTCCAGCCCGGGTCCGACGTGGGCGGCATCGGCATGGGGCTCGTGAGGATGGTCCGGCCGTGGGATCGCTGGCTCGTCGTGTGGGGATACGACATCAACGAGCCGCCGCCGGAAGTCACCGACGAGATGGCGATCGACATCCTCCACAACCTGATTGGCGACGACTCGATCGACATCGAGATCGAGTCGACGTCGACGTGGACGGTCAACGACATGTACGCGACGAAGCTGTCGGAGGGCCGCGTATTCTGCGTAGGAGACGCGGTTCACAGGCACCCGCCGAGCAACGGCCTCGGGTCGAACACCTCGATCCAAGACTCCTACAACCTGGCCTGGAAGCTGGCGCACGTCCTGAAAGGCGTTGCGGGCGAGGAACTCCTCGAGACGTACGACCAAGAGCGCGCGCCGATCGCAAAGCAGATCGTGACTCGGGCGAACCAATCGATCGCAGAATTCGGCCCGATCTTCGAGGCGCTTGGCTTGGGCGAGGGCGTCGATCCCGAGGTGATGCAGTCCAACATGGACGCGCGGAAGCAGGCGACCGAAGAGGCGGCGACGCAACGAGAAGACCTGCGCAAAGCGATCCTCTTCAAGTCGTACGAGTTCAACTGCCATGGCGTCGAGATGAACCAATTCTACACGTCGTCTGCGGTGCTTCGTGCGCCGGGCGACGGGGTGCTCGAGTGCGACGACATCGAGCTGCACTACGCCGAGAGCACGATCCCGGGCGCGCACGTTCCGCACTGCTGGTTCGAGGTCGATGGCGCGAAGGTCGCGACCGTCGACCTGTGCTGTGACGGCCGATTTGCACTGCTCACGGGGATCGGGGGCGAAGCGTGGGTCGAGGCCGTGGAGGCCGTGGAGCACGAGCTCGGCGTCGAGATCGTTCCCTGGGTCATCGGCCCCGGGCGTGACGCAACCGACCTGTATGGAGAATGGCCCGACCAGCGCGGGACCGCAGAATCAGGGGCCCTTCTGGTGCGCCCCGACGGCCACATTGCCTGGCGGCATGCCGACGAAGCGCCAGAAACACCGGAGGCGACAAGCACACTCATGGAGGCAATCACCAGCCTCTTAGGGCGTTGAGCCCGCTCTTTTACTCGACCAACAGGAGCAGAACATGACCGACGTACACAGCATCGTAACCGGTATTCATCACGTCACTTCGTGCGTGGGCGGTGCCCAGGAAGACATCGACTTCCACACGAAAGTGATTGGCCAACGCATGATCAAACAGACGGTCCTATTCGACGGAACGGCGCCGATCTACCACCTGTACTACGCGAACAAGAATGCGGAGGTCGGGACCGTGATGACGACGTTCCCGTTCAAGCAGGCGGGCGTGTACGGGCGACGTGGGTCGGGGCAGGTTTGCGCGACGGCCTACAGCGTTCCGGAAGACTCGATGGACTTCTGGGTGAATCATCTCGACGGGTTCGAGGTCGAGCACTCCGGGATTCAGCAGCGCTTCGGACAATCGGTCATCACGCTGAACGACCCGAGCGGCAACGTTTACGAGCTCGTGGGCGACGACCGCGACGATCGCGAGGGATGGACCACCAATCTGATCGGCGAGAAACAGGCGGTGCGCGGGTTCAACAACATCGTGATGAGCTGCCGAGACATTCAGGGGCAGCACGACTACTTCACGGTGGGTCTGGGCTTCGAGAAGGTCGGCGAGGAGGGTGCGTATCACAAGTACCACATCGGCGACGGCGGACCGTGCAAGACCGTGATTCTGCGCCACGATCCCGACCTCGAGCAGGGTTCGTGGACGTTCGGCGTGGGCACGGTGCACCACGTGGCGTTCCAGGTTGCGAACGATGACGTTCAGGCCGAGCTGAAAGCGCATTTGGAAGGGTTGGGCTACACCGATGTCTCCGAGTCGAAGGACCGCAACTACTTCCACTCGGTGTACGTGCGCTCGCCGGGCGGCGTGCTGACGGAGTTTGCGACGACCGATATCGGGTTTACTGTCGACGAGAAGCTCGAGGAGCTCGGCACGAATCTGCTGCTTCCACCGTGGCTCGAAGACCGGCGCGAAGAGATCATTGCGCCGCTCGAGCCGATCACCGTTCCTGAAGAGAACCGGCTGTAATGCACGATAATACGCCACAAGAATGGGTCGTGGGCGAACCGAACAAGACGATCGTGTTCGCTCACGGCCGCGGAGCCGACCCCGAGAGTATGAAGGCGCTGGCAGAAAGACTGGCGCTGGAGGACTCCCGGATGTTGTTTTTGGAGGCCGACGACAACACCTGGTACCCGAACGGTTTCATGGCTGAGTTCGAGGAGAACGAGCCGAAACTGTCGGCGGCGATCGCACATTTCGAGTCGGTTGTGGCTGGTTTGCTCGAGAGTGGCGTGCCGGCCGAGAGCATCTGGGTCGGCGGGTTTTCGCAGGGCGCTTGCCTTGCGGCCGAGTACGTCGCGCGATTCCCGCGCAGGCTGGGTGGGTTGTTCGTCTTGACCGGCGGCCTGATTGGACCGGAAGGGACCACCTGGCCGGTACATACAGCGCTCGAGGGGATGCCTGCTTACGTGTCCTCGGCGAAGAACGACAGCTGGGTGCCACCGGAGCGAGTCTACGAGACGAAGCGGTGGCTCGAAGGCTGTGGGTGCGACCTGCACTATCGAATGTTCGATGAGCGGGAGCACACGATCAGCGACGTCGAAGTGGACGAATTGCGGGCCCTCATCAGCTGAGCCGCGACCCCCTCGCCGCCACATTCTATGCGCTTGAAACGGCGTTCGCCGCGTATAGTGTCGTGTCACACCGGAGGAGTTAGTTTTGACTCCCGCTCTAGGAAGACATGACGCATCAGACCCAGGCAATTTTCGCGAATCAAGACGGCGAATTCGAGCTCGGTGAGTTCGAGCTCGATGAGCCGGCAGCAGACGAAGTGCTGGTCGAAATCAAGGGTGTCGGCTTGTGCCACACGGACCTCACGGTCCGGGATGGCAACTTACCCGCGCCGCTCCCGATGGTCCTCGGTCACGAGGGCGCCGGGATTGTACGTGCCGTAGGTACGGGCGTGGATGACGTCCAACCCGGCGACACCGTCGTGTTGAGCTTCGACTACTGCGGCAAATGTGAGTTCTGCCGCACCGGGCGAGTGGCCAACTGCGAGAAGCTCCTCGACCTGAACTTTGGCGGCGCTCGACGCGCCGAAGACTCGCCGTACGACGACCACGAAGGGCACGACCATGGCCACGTCCACGGGATGTTCTTCGGGCAGAGTTCGTTCGGAACCTACGCGATCGCGAGCAAGAATTCGGTCGTGAAGGTCGATACAAAAGCGCCCATCGAGCTGCTCGGCCCCTTGGGCTGCGGTATCCAGACCGGCGCGGGCGCCGTCATGAACTCGCTGGCCGTCGAGGACGGATCGCGAGTGGTGGTGTTCGGCGCAGGTTCAGTGGGACTCAGCGCGGTGATGGCCGCGAAAGTGCGGGGCGCCGCGGAGATCGTCGCGGTCGACCCGATGGAGAACCGGCGAGCGCTCGCCGAAGAGCTCGGGGCGACGAAGACGTTCGACCCGACCGCCGAAGACGACGTCATCGAGACGATTCGAGCGTACTTTGGCGACCGAGGAGCGGACTACACGGTGGAGACATCGGGCGTTCCAGCGGTGCTCGAACAAGCGATTGGAGCCCTTCACAACGCGGGCGCTTGCGCCGTCGTCGGTGCACCACCGGCCGGCGAGACCGCGGAGTTCGACATCAACGAACTCTTGCTCGGTAAACGCATTGTCGGCGTGACCGAAGGTGACGCCGTGCCGCAGGTCTTCATTCAGAAGCTTCTGCGACTTCACGAACGAGGGTTGTTCCCGTTCGACAAGCTCATCAAGAAGTACGCGCTCGAAGACTTCGAGAGTGCGGTGAACGACAGTGAGAGCGGTGAGGTTCTGAAGCCGATCTTGATCCCGAAGGCCGCATGACGACGACGTGACCGGCACATTCTACGCGCCTCGCGACATGTTCGCGGGGCGCGTTTCGTTTTTCGGCATCCAGCACGGCCCAAACAAAACACATTGTTGCCACGCAACCTCGAATCGCGCCCGCAGCCCCACTCATCTAAACTCCCGAACGAGCACCAAATCCCGCAGCAAGCGAGGAGATCCAAAATGAGCAACGCAATCCGACAGACCTTCCAGCTCGGCACGCCCCCGTGGCCCACTGCCGACCCATTCCTCTTCTGCGTCCACCACAACGACCGCTTCCCGGCCGGCGACGAGAACCTCGCCCCGAAAGCGTCGCTCGTGGGGCGCAATATCGGCTCCGATTTCAGCGGCAAAGACGGCTGGTCGATGTACCACGGCAGCACCGTGCCGGGGTTTCCGCAGCACCCGCACCGCGGGTTCGAAACCATCACCGTGATGCGAACCGGATTCCTCGATCACTCCGACAGCACGGGGGCGAAAGCCCGCTTCGGTGAAGGCGACGTGCAGTGGATGACCGCAGGAAACGGCGTCGTACACGCCGAGATGATGCCGCTCTTGAACCAAGACTCGGAGAACCCCACGGAGTTCTTCCAGATCTGGCTGAACCTCCCGCGCGAAGACAAGAAGGCCGACCCGTACTTCACGATGATCTGGGACGAGAGTGTCCCGGTGCTCGAGATCGACGACGGCGGCAAAGCGGTCATCCGCGTGATCGCCGGTGGATTCGACGACATCGACACGCCCGCGCCCCCGCCTAACTCGTGGGCCAGCCGGGACGAGAGCGATATCGCGATCTGGACCGGACAGATGGAAGGCGGCGCCAAGTGGACGTTGCCGACCGGCCACGCGGAATCGAACCGCGTGCTCTACGCCTACCGCGGCGACCTGGTCGTCGACGGCCAGGCCATCGCGGCCGGACACGGCGTGGTGCTCGACCCGACGGCCTCGGTCACGATCGAGGCAAAAAGCGAAGCCGACTGGCTCATCCTCCAGGGACGTCCAATCGGCGAGCCAGTCGTGCAGCATGGACCGTTTGTGATGAACACGCCCGGCGAGATCAAGCAGGCGTTTTTGGACTACCAGCGCACGCAGTTCGGTGGCTGGCCATTCGACACCGCGATGCCGGTGCATGGACGCGAAGCGGGGCGCTTCGCCGTCCACACCGACGGTCGCGAAGAACGCCCGTAGGCGTTACGCCTCGTTCGAATCGGGAAGCTGCTCACGGAACGAGCGCCAATCGATCTCGAAGTGGTCTCGCGGCAGGGTGACCCCAACGACAACGCTGGGGTCGCTCTTGCTGCGAGCCACCTCAATCTCCAGCGGCAGTTCGCCTTCGATGGCCACAGCTCGGTCTCCGGGAGTCCCGTCGACACCCGGCGCGTAGAGCTTGCCGCTGAAGGACCACTCGCGGGTCTGGCGGAACAACCGGTCGCCGCCAGCCAGGTTTCGCTCGAGCCATCCAGCAACATCACGGACTTCCGGAGCGGCGCGTTCGTCGTCGGCGCGCAGCACGATCTGGAGGTCATCCAGCTTACCGCGCGTCTGGAGCTCGACATCGAACCCTTCGCCGTGGAAGCGGACGCGGTCGATCTCGACGCCCCACCCGTTCTCGGTTTCGATCATGGAGGTGGGCGCGGAGTCGAGTTCGTTCGCCGGTTGCCACTCTCCTTCGGGGTCTCGATCGAGGAGGTCCGTGGTCTCCTGGGCCGTGGCGTCGGCCGAGAAGGATGCAGCGAGAGCAGCGACGAGGAAGTAGCTAAATCGTTTTTCGTTAGACATGACAGTCCCTAAGGCATGCGCGCACGAGCGCGCGAATCGCGTAGTTTTCGAGTTGTTCGGGGGTGAGGAACTACGCGCGAGCCGGGGGCGACTGCTTGGGTGCGATGGCGAGCGTTTCGAGGCTCGCGAAGGGCGTGGCGGCTTGAGGTGCCGCCGTGATGTCGCGTGTTTGGTCGGAGTCTTCAGCGTGTGCGATTGCGGCGCCCAGGATGGGCTGCAGGTCGAACGCAATCGACGGGGCCTGTTCGGCCTCCGCGCAAGAGAAGATACAGGACCCGCTACACCGAGGCTGCGCATCCGCTTCGGCCGCCTCGAGCGCAGCAATGCTCACGAGGAAGAACCCGAAGAGGTTCAGCAGGAAAAAATATCGGGAGAAGCGTTGGGTCACTGGTTCGTTCATCTCAAAGACAAGAACAACCTTGGCGCGAGTTTTCATCCGCCAAGGATTTTCTTTTCTGTCCGAGACGATTTGATCAGGCGCCAGCGGCCGCGGCGACGAAGGCGAAGAAGAAGATGATCATCGCCAAGCCCAAGCTCAATGCGGTGAAGCCGAGGCATGCGAGGTTGATCCAGTAGCCCGCTTCGAGGGTGGAATCGGGCTCCATCATCCCGGCTTTGATCAGCTCGCGATCGCCACGGGCGATGAGCCAACCAGGGATCGCGGTGAACAGTCCGCACATGAACCAAGAGACGATTCCGAGGATCAGAACCATCGTCCCGTTCGTCGATCGCGGGAGACCCGAATCGTAGCCGTCCCCCGCCTGGTGCGGTGCTCGCGGCGGGTCGTAGGGGCTCGCTTCGAACTGCGAAGCGTAGGGGTCGGGTTGTTGATTCCAATCGTTCATCAGAGTGCTCGTCGTGAGGTGAGTCCGCGACGTCGAACGTCGCGATCGCACCTGATTGTTCCAAAATCACTCGGGCAGCGCCACTACATCGCCAGCTTTTAGACCCGATTTGATCCCAACGTGCGTCAGGTTGGTGCGGCCGAGCTCGACCGGCTTGGTGGAGCCGTCGGGCAGCGTGACGAACCAGGACTTGTCGTCGCGCTGCTTGGCATAGATGGCGGGCAACAGCGGAACGTCTTTGGCGAGTTCCGAGGTGATCGTGATTCGCGCGGAGTTGCCCGGGCGAAGCTCTGGCGGAGCCTCATCGAGCTCGACGGTGACGAGGTACTCCTTGAGGTTCCCCGCGGCGGTCTCGGTGCCGAGTCGTTCGTTACGCGTCGTGGCGAACTCTTCTTTCTTGATGACGCGACCGCTGATCTTCTTGTCGGGCAGGATCAGCGGGGTGATCACGGCTTCGTCGCCCTTGTTCACGAGCGCCGCGTCACGCTGTCGCACGTAGAGATGCGCCTCGTATTTCGACAGGTCCGGCAGGGTCAGCACGAGGTCTCCCGGACGCCCCACGACACCGGGCGCGACCTTCGTGCGCTGCCAGTTGAGCCGCGTGTACGGAGCGTAGATCACGCCATCGACGGGTGCCTGAACCTCGATCTTTTCGAGCCCTTCCTTCTTGTTGTCGACGGCACGCTGGGCCGCTTGAACCTTGAGGTCTTCGATCTTGATGGCGGTCTTTCGCTTCTCTTTGAACGTCTCGAGCGCCTTCACCGCGAGTTGCAGCTCGAGCTCCGACTTGTCGACGTCGAGCTTCGCCTTGTCGAGCTCCAGCTTCGAGATGAGGTTCACGCCTTCGACGACCTGTAGCTTGGCGCGGTCGCGCGCGAGCTCCTTGCGCTTCACCTCGAGCTCGAGGTCGATGCGCTCCTTGTCGAGCTGCTGCACGACCTTTCGGCGCTCCGCCTGGGCGACCTCGAGCTTCTCGAGTTCGTCGCGCAGGTCCATCTCGAGCGAATCCTTCAGGAACGTCAGGATCACATCGCCCTTCTTCACGCGCTCGCCGTCAGGCAGCACGGAGTCGACGGTGACCTGCCAGGTGTCGGGGATGTCCGGAACATGCACGTCGACCTTTTCGGCCGCCTGGAGCTCGCCGTAGTAGACGCCTTCGAAGGTGAGGGTGCCGGTCTCGACCGTGGCGGTCTGAACCGCCGCTTCTTCTTCTGCACCGCATGCCGAAAGGGCGAGCGCGATGCCCGTGAGCAAGATCCATGTGCGCATCATTCGCCTCTTAGTGCTTCGATTGGGTCGATGTTGGCCGCGCGAATCGCCGGCATCAGGCCGAACGTCACGCCGACCGCCAGCGAGATGAAGAACGCCAGCGCGGTCGACTCCCACGCGAACGCCATCGGCAGGCCAATCGTCATGCTCACCACCCAGCTCGACGCCATGCCGATCAGCACGCCGAGCGCTCCGCCGACCACACAGATGGCGATCGACTCGAGCAGGAACTGGTTTCGGATATCTCGCCGTCGAGCGCCGATGGCGCGGCGGAGGCCGATCTCGGAGACGCGCTCCATGATGTTGGCGAGCATGATGTTCATGACGCCGATGCCGCCGACGATGAGGGAGATTGCTGCGATGGAGATGAGCACCGTGTTGAAGACGGACTGCGTCGCCTGTTTCTGCCGCAGAATCTCTTCGGGAGCGGTGATTTCGTAGTCGTTCGCGTCGCCGTGCAAGCGCGCGAGGAGGAGGCCGAGGAGGCGTTTCATCTCGAGCGTTTGCTCGGTCGTGGCGACCTTCACGGAGATCATGTCGAGGTCGTTGTGGGCCTTCTCGGGGTGGAGTTCGGCGAGCAGCGTTTCGTGCGGGATGAGCACGGCGTTGGCGTACACTTCGCCGTCGAACGCGCTCGCGACCTCTTCCTGTTCGTCGGCTCCGATGACTTCGCCAGCGTCGGCGGTTTCTTCGATTCGAACGGGGCTTTTCAGCACGCCGACGACCTCGAAGTAGGAGTAGTCGAGCCGGATGATCTGGCCGACCGCGCCCTTGGGAAACGCCTTTCGTGCGACGTCGGCTCCGAGCACGGCAGTGCGGAGTCCGCGCTGTTGATCGAGCTCCGAGATTGCGCGCCCTTTCGAGACTTCGAGGGCGTGCACGTCGAAGATTTCAGGGCTGACGCCGAAGACGTTGAGCTGGTGGACAGGGACCGGGAGGTCGCTCACGCCGAGCTTGTGCTGGCTGCGGTAGGCGATCGATTCGACTTCGGGGAGGGCGCGTTGGATGCCGCGAACGTCGTCGCGAGTGAGGCCCATGGAGTCGTTGATGACCTGGCTGAGCTCGGTGTCGGGCACTTCGCGTGACTTCACGTGTACGCTGGTGGCGCCCATCGCCTCGATCTGCGCGACGATCTGGCGCTGTGCGCCTTCGCCGATCGACATCATCGCGACGACCGCGCCGACGCCGAAGACGACGCCCAAGAGGGTGAGGAGCGTACGGAGCGGGTTGCTACGGAACTGGCCGAAGCTGCGGCGGAACATCGAGAGTGCGTTCATGGGAGGCCGACCTCGACTTCGAGTCCGGCGCTCAATTCCGCGGGTTGTTCCACGAACTTCGCGTAGAGGACGTACATCTTCTCGCGTGCGTTCGGCAGGCCTTCGTCTTCTTTGAGGAAGCCGAGCTCCTGCGGGAACTCGTCGACCTTGGTGACGACGATGGGATAGGTCTCACCGGAGCTCGGAGAGCGGACGACCCACTCTTTTTGGGTGCGCGTGAGGGGGTATCGGGACTCCGGGATGTAGAACTCGATCGAGAGTTCGTCGTCGCGGGCGACCGAGAGGAAGTGCCGGCCGGAGGGCATGCCGTCGCCCTTCTGGACCTTTCGGCGCCGGCGCTTCATGAAGGCGTGGCGGACGACGCCATCGTGAGGTGCCTTCACCTTGAAGCGCTCTTCGTAGATCTTGTAGCGGTCCATGTCGGCGTTGGCGCGGGCCACGTTTTTCTCGTGGTACGAGGCTTCGGCGCGAACGCTTCGGCGGTAGGCGTCGAGCGTCTTGTTTTGTGCCTGGGCTTCGAACTCGGCCTGTTTCTGCGCGATCTTGAAGCGTTCGAGGTCCCGTGCCGAGACGACTCCTTCTTTGCGTGTGTCGAGCTCGGCGCTCTTGGCCTCGATCTCTTTCTGCATCTCGGAGGTGCGCATTTCGTCGATGCGTTGGTCGACGTCGAGGCCGCTCTGTTCGCGGTTGGCTTCGGCCCGCTGGATGCGTTCTTGGACCTGCGGGAGGGCGCGTTTTCCGTCGAACTCGAACCAGGCGATGGTCTCGCCCTCTTTCACTTCCTTGCCGTCTTCGACGAGGTTCTGGAGCTTGATCCAGGAGCTGTTGGAGTTCCAGCCGTTGATGCGGAAGGTGTTCTGGGGCGCGCGCACGATGGTCGCGTTCGTCGGCACGATGTAGCCGTCGAAGGTGGCCATCGCTGGCTCTTGCGCCTCGGCGCGCTCGTCGTCGGCTTCAGGCGTGGGGGTGGCGGAGCCTTCGGTCTGGCATCCGGTCGCAGCGATCGCTGCGATGAGCCCCAGGATTGTGATGAGTCGGTACAAATTCGCCTCCGAGCGAAGCCGCGACAATGTAGCGAACAGTGCGACAATCGCAAATCGTTCCGAGGTTCCACGTTTCATTTCGAATTGGTAGAACGGCGACATGTCTGACGATCAACTCATCGAGCTTCGAGACGTAAAGAAGTCGTTCGTGAACGGCGACGTCACCACCAAGGTCCTCAAAGGCGTCGATCTGCGCATCGATCCGGGCGAGTACGTTGCGATCATGGGGCGTAGTGGCGCGGGGAAATCGACTTTGATGAACATCCTCGGATGTCTCGACCGGCCGACCTCGGGCTCGTACCACCTGACCGGTCACGACGTCGCGAGTCTAGATGACGACCGACTCTCGGAGGTGCGCGGCCGGACGATCGGATTCGTGTTTCAATCGTTCCACCTGCTCAAGGATCTGAACGTTCGAGAGAACGTGGAGCTTCCGATGGAGTATCAGGGCGTGGAGCCTGGCGAGCGCGCCGAACGAGCGACCGAGTTGCTCGAGCGCGTTGGATTGGGGCACCGATTGGGGCACCGGCCGCAGCAGCTCTCGGGTGGTGAGCGCCAACGGGTCGCGATCGCGCGTGCGCTGTCGAATCGCCCGCGAATCTTGCTTGCCGACGAACCCACCGGGAACCTCGACAGCGCGGCGCGAAACAGCATTTTGGACCTTTTCGAGAGCCTCGTTGAGACCGACGAATTGACCCTCATCATGGTCACGCACGACGACGAAATCGGCAAACTCGCCGAGCGCACCATCATCGTGAGTGACGGGCGCATCGAAGACGACGGCCGCTGATCCTCAGATTTTTGGATCTTCGGCAACCCTACCCTCAGAAGATCGAGACCTCTGGTCGCCCTCCCCTCATCAGGAGGCGGGAGAGGCCGATCTGCGGCTGGCACGCATGATGCTCTACTAGTGTGCAGACTCGGAGACTTTGCATGCGCACTCGAACTTTCATCCTGCTCATCCTCGGCCTGGCGGCGATTTTCGCCGGGTGTGGCGATGCTGCGGAATCGGAAGATTTCATGGTGCGTAACAGCTCGAACTACCTGAACGACGCCGAATGGCGCCGTGCGGAGCTCGAGGCCAGCCTGTGGATGCCGGAGTTGCCCTACGCGAGCAAGCGGCTCGCCGGGTACGGATTTGGTGACCGCGGGTGGGACCTGCTTCCGACGCTGGAGCCGCTGGTCGAGCCGGTGAATGCAGGCACGATCGACACGCCATTTGCGGGTGAACCTCTCATCGTGGAGGAGACGCCGCAGACCCTCGAAGAGTGGGAGGCGTTGGGCGAGCGCGTGTTTTGGAAGATGCCGATGCGTCGCGACGCGTACCTCGAGTGGGTCGTGGCGCGGCCCGAGCTGTGGGAGCAGGTTGGCCTGCAGACCGATGACGACGGCAATCTGCGCGGCGTTGTGCGGTTCCGGGATGCGCGAGGAAACGTGCGAATGGGCGCGACCTGCGCGATGTGTCACGGCGACAACGGAGTTGCCGGAGCGTCGATGAAACAGCTCGACCTGGGGCTTGGCCGCGCGTTGTTCAGTGAGGCGGTCGGCAAAGAAGCGCCCGAGTATCGGGCGTGGGGGCCGGGCAATGTCGACGTGACCGACGATGGTGTCGTCGACGCGCTGGCGATTCCGAACCTGTACGGCGTCGATTCACAGTCGCACCTGAACCGTAGCGGCGCGGTCAAGATCGCTTCGCCGGCGTCGCTCGCGATTCGTTTCGAGACGCAATACATCGTGGGGCATTCGCTCGAAGCGCGGCCAGACCGGCGGCTGACCTGGGCGCTTGCCGCGTACGTGTTGTCGCTCGAAGTACCGGCGGCGAAGTCGCAGGCGCCCGCGCCAGAAGGTGAAGCGCTCTTCGAGGCGAACTGCGCTGGATGCCACGTGCCGGAGGCCGGCTACAGCGGCGGATTGATCCCGGCGGATGCGCTGAACTCCGACCCGCAGGCCGCGATGAGCGCGTTTCGCGGCACCACATTTTACAAAACGCCGAGCCTGCTCGGCATCTCGCAGGGCGGCCCGTTCCTGCACGACTCGAGCGTCGCCGACCTCGACGAATTGCTCGCCAGCGGGCACCCGATCGGCGCGGCCATGCCCGCCGACGACCGCCAGAAACTACTCGAATTTTTGAACACGCTCTGACCTGGAGAAGACGATGAAACGACTGCTCGTGATTTTGCTCGTGCCCGCATTTGGGCTGACATTTGGATGTGTCGAACCACCCGAGAAGACCGGCGAAGAGCCGACGTTCTGCGACGGCACGTCGTGTGAGGAACTGCCGGGACCGGAGCTGTCGGGCGTGTTCGTGTCGGGGCACCTGGGGAACTACCGGGATTGCCCGGAAGATGCCTACGTCGGCGAAGCTTCGGGTGAGCCCGCGGGAGCGGGCCGAGTGGCTCCGGAGGGTGATATTGCTGAAGGAGCGTGTGCTGAAGGCGAAACGTGCACTCCGATTCTGAACTGCGAAACGGCTTCGGCGACGATCAATCTGTCGAACGACGGCGAGGGTATCGCGACGGGCGTGCAGGTGGATCGAGTCGAGCTGTACAACAGCCTGGGCGAGCTGGTGGCGACGCTTCCGGTGATGGACGTTGCGTCGGATGGTGGGGCGTTCTCGGGCGAGCTGGACGCGTCGGCGACGACTTCGCTGCGAATCGACTTTCAGGGGCCGCAGAACCCGTACTCGTTGCTGAACACCTCCGATCCGTCAGGCGATGCGAGCTTCGAGGCGTCTTCGTCCGGTACGATTCGGGTCATCGTAACGTCGGACAACGACGATGAACTCGCGGTCGAGGGCAAGGGTGTCTACGCGGTTCCGTCGGTCGACACCTGAGTCGAAGCTGCGGTGTAGCTACAACGACCGGGAGACCTTGTTCGCCAGTATTGCTGGGCGTTCGAGGTCTCCCGGTTCTTTTTCTTGGGCGGACTCGGTCGACTGGAGCGAGCAGGCCCGAATTGTGTTTCCGCAGAGAGTTCACGTGCAAATAAGCTGACAGGTCTGTCGGCTTCCCCCAAACTGGCTACGCGACATCAACGGTTCGTTGCGGCCAAGCTCGGTCGTTCCCACGGTGAAGAGGTACGTGATGCCGAACTTGTCGAGTTTTGAAGGCCCGATCAACGCGCTCGTTCAGGGCGCGAGCCGCGGAATCGGATTGGGCGTGGTCGAGGTGCTTCTCGATCTGCCGCAAGTTGCGAACGTGTTTGCGACGAGCCGGTATCCGGAGCGTTCGAAAGAGCTCATGGAGCTTCGTGAACGGGCTCCGGAGAGGCTGCACCTGGTGCCGATCGACGTCACCGATGAGGACTCCATCATCGCTGCGGCGGCGAACGTGAAGCGTCGGGTCGATGAGCTGCACTTCTTGTTCAACGTTGCGGGGATCTTGCACGACGAAGAGACTGGGATGGCTCCGGAAAAGTCGCTACGCGACCTAGATCCGCGCCATTTGCGACGTTCGTTCGAGATCAACGCGATAGGCCCGGTGCTGATGGCGAAGCACTTCCACTCGTTCTTTCGGCACGGTGAGCGCGCCATCTGGGCGAACATGTCGGCGCGGGTGGGCTCGATCGGAGACAACCGGCTGGGCGGTTGGTACGGGTATCGTGCTTCGAAGGCGGCGCAGAATCAGTTCACGCGGACGTTTGCGGTCGAAATGGGTCGTAAGGCACCGAAGACGGTGGTTGTGGCGCTGCATCCAGGAACGGTCGACACGGAACTGTCGGAACCGTTTCAGAAGAACGTGAAGCCGGAACAGCTTTTTACGGTCGATCACTCGGTGGATTCGCTGTTCGAGGTGATCGACGGGCTGCGTCCGGAGGACTCCGGGAGTTTCTTCGACTGGGCAGGCGAGCCGATCGAGTGGTGACCGTCGCCGACCGCATTTCATCAGAAATCTGCGGGGTTCCTGGAGCGATGTCTCAGATCATCGAGATCGATCGGCGTTCTGAGCACCTCAAGGACGATTACAAAGTCGGCACGGTGGATGCACTACCATAGGCCACTAGACACTGGCTCGAACGTGACCGCCCAAGGAAACGAAATGAACTCGCTGATGAAATCCCTCTCGCCGCTTCTCTTGGCCGCTCTCTTCGTTGGCTGCGTGCCGGCTACCGAAAAGAACACGCCGGACCCCGAATTCTGCGAGGGAACCTCGTGCGAACAGACGCTCGATCCCGAGATTACAGGCGTGTTCGTATCGGGCCACCTGGGCAACTATTGGGACTGTCCGGAAGATGGTTACACCCAGCCGGTCGTGGGTGGCTCCGATGGAGCAGCGCCTCCTCCCGGCGAAGATGCTGACTTCGCGCCGTGCATGGAAGGCGACGACTCGTGCCAGAACGTGATCCTGAACTGCGAAAACGCCTCGTTGACGGTGAGCTTGAGCAACATCGGCGAGGCGATCGGAGAAGGTCTCCAGGTCGACCGAGTCGAGCTCTACAACACGTCGGGCACCAAGGTCGCAGACCTCCCGGTCCTGGAAGTCACCGAGAACAACGCAGCGTTCGACGGCCAGATTGGGCTCGACGAAACCCTCTCGCTGCGTGTCGACTTCCAAGGTCCGGCAAACCCGTATGACCTGCTCTCGGAGCCCACGAGCGATGGCTCGCGCGGCATCGGCGCAGACTCTGGAACGGTCCGCGTGATCATCTCGGCCGACAACCACGACGATGTGGAGATCGAGGGCAAGAGCATCTACTCGATCCCCGGCGTCGACACCTGATTCGTCAGACCCCACCACGTCTGAGCAAGATCGACTCGCCGTTCGTCACCAGACGAACGGCGAGTTTCGTTTCTTGCGAGAGATGCCGGAGGGAATCCACGGCGGGGCAATTCATGTTGTATGATGGAACGGTCAAAGGAGTTCGAAATGACCAAACCCGACAATCCCCGTACCTGGCTCATCGTCGCAATCGTCGCGACGGTCGTGTGCAGTTTCCTGCCGTTCGGCCAGTTCCTTCTCTACCCGTTCGCGCTCTTCGAGACGTTCGTACACGAGACGATGCACGCGGCTGCCGCGGTCGTGACGGGCGGTGACGTGATGGGCATGCACGTGAACTGGGACACCTCAGGGCTGACCAAGACGCGCGGCGGTTTCTCGCCGCTCATCAGCACCGCGGGCTACCTCGGCGCGCTCGTAGTCGGTTTGATCCTGTTGCTGGCCGGCCGACGAGAAGAGCGGGCGCCGTTGACGCTGATGGTTCTCGGCGGGCTGACGCTGGTCGCGACGGCGGTCTTTGCTGGGTACGGCAGCCGACTAATTCCGCTGCTCGGATTCGGCCTGGGCGCATCGCTCGTCAGCTGGGGAAGCATGCGCGCGAGCGAGTCGGACGCTGGCGACAAACGGACGGTCTTCGGCGGGCTGATGATCCTCGCGACGGTGGGCTATCTAATCGTCACCGGCGGGGCGCTGACATGGGCAGTCGGCCTGATGATCGGAGTCGGAGCGATTGCGGTTGGAGCTTGGGCTTCGCGCGACATCGCGCAGGGAACGTTGATCTTCTTGGCCGTGCAGAACGTTCTCGGGTCGCTCGAGGGGCTGAAGGTGCTGTTCGACATCTCAGCGACCGGGTCGGGGCACTCTGATGCGGTGAACATGGCGGAGATGACTGGCATCCCGGCGCTCATCTGGGCGCTTGGATGGGGCGTCCTGGGCATCTTGGTGACAGGCGCCGTGCTGGTCCTGTTCGTCCGAGACGGCCGTCGCTAACTCCCTCATCCCGTTCCGGGAGACCTCGTTCGCAAGAACCGGGAGACCTCGTTCACAAGAACCGGGAGACCTCGTTCGCAAGAACCGGGAGACCTCGTTCGCAAGAACCGGGAGACCTTTTCCACCAGTTCGCCGAAAAGTACCCCTGGTCTGGATCCGCCCGCTATTACTGGCCGAAACGGAGCTCGAAAAAAAAGTTCGCAACAAAATCGGCCAACGGCCGAAAACGTCTCTGATACTTTTGCGGAGACGAGGAATGACGAAACCGAAAGAACACCACCCGGGACAAGTAGCAGAACTGTCCCGTCGCACGGCTCAACGCGCCTTCTTCTGGCGCCCAGGGAAGGACACTCGGGAACTGTTTGGATACATGTTTGGCAAGGCATTGCTGGATCACGGGCAATTGGCGCACGCCGCATGTTGCATGTCCAACCACCCGCACATGCTGCTGACAGACCAGACGGGCAAGCGATCCGACTTCATGCAGCAGCTGTTCTCCAACAGCGCTCGGAAACGGAATCTACAGCTCAAACGCCGAGAGAATCTCTGGTCGGCCGGGGAACCAGGCGATATGGCCGTTCTGGACCTCGAGGAGATTGTCGACCGGGTTCTCTATATCGCGATGCAGCCGGTCGCGGCGGGTTTGGTAGAGAAGGTCGAGGATTGGACCGGGTTCCAGATTCTCCCCCGCCATTGGGGTAAGACGATGTCGTTTGACCGCCCCGATCTATGTGGGGATGACATGCCGGCAACCGTAGAGTTCACTCCGATGCCGCCTCCCGGGTTCGAAAAGTTCCCTCTCGAGGACGTCATCAAGTTCTTTGAGCATTTGATCTCCGAAAAAGAGAAAAGCTACGCCAAGAAGCGCAAAGGACCGGTCTTGGGCATCGAGATCTGCGAGGCGATGAATCCGTTCTATTCGCCGAAGACACCCGCTCCAATGCGCACGCTGAACCCTCGATTCTGCGGGAGTGACCGGAAGCTCATCATTCGCGCGATCATCCGCCAGAAGCGGTTTAACGGCCTCCATCGTGCGAGCCGGCTCGCGTTTCGGAAAGGCAGCCGGTCGGTCGTGTTCCCAGCCGGGACTGTTCAAATGGCCGGCCTCGCCGGAGTGAGCTGCCGGGGTTGCGTTCCGGGTCATCCGATGCAGACTCGCACGACGTGGACGGCAGGAATGCAGGCGATGTGGGACGACTGGCTAGCTTCCTGAGCTTGCTGAGTCCCCACCTTCCAGCTTGAAAGTATGACCTCGATGCACAGCTCTGTTCGTCGCGGACCACTCGTCGGAAAATCTGCCTTCCAGTTGTCGGTGAGACGGCCGAACTCGAGCGAAATGTGAGCGTTCGAGCGAAACCGGTCGATTGAGCGCGTTCGAAGGGCCGTCCGACCGACAAAACTAGAAAGTGGAATGCTCGATCGGCCAGTAAAGACGCCGGGACTAGGACTGCCGGTTCAGGTCCAGTCGTCTACGAGTGAGAATGCTTCGGTCTGGCCGATCAGGCTGGCGAGTCCTTCGACGACTCGGTTTCGTCGCTGCGGTTCGCCGGCGATTTCGCATTGAGCGGCGGCGATTGCCAACGCGCGGTGGTGCAGGTTGAACGGCGTGAACTCGAAGGCCAGGGCAGCTTCCATGGTTGCGTCGAACGCCTCCCAATCCCGGAGACCTGCGTAGCAAGCCAACATCGCGTCTTCGAGGTGCGTGTAGAATCCGGCTCGGCCGGCGTCCAGTGCGGCTTCGACGCGGGCTAGATTGCCCAGCGCGTCGTCCCACTTCTGCTGCGCGATCTGTGCGCGCGCGACGTACTCGCGCTGTTTGTCGGGATAGCTCGTTCGCGTCGCGACCAACTCGAACAAGCGCAACGCCTCGACGTGCGCCGCTTCCGCGCCGGCGAAGTCGCCCGTCGCGTCGGCGATGAAAGCGCCCGTTTCGTGCGCGCGTGCTTCAGCTACGAGGTAGTTCTTGTCCCGAGCTATCTCGATCGCCTTGCCGTTGTTCTGCGCGGCCATCCGCAGGTCGCCACTCTCGAGGCCAGCGCGGCCAAGCGTCGCATAGGCCTGCATCAGCAATGCCGGGTGCGCGGCGATCTCGGTCGCGTCCGTCGCGGCCTGCACGCCTCGCTCAGTCTGCCCGATTCGCAAGTAGCCGCGCGCCAACGAGACCTTCGCCTCGGCAAGAAGGTCGTGTCGGCGCTCGAGTCCCGGACGCTTCAAGACGGTCTCGAGCCTGGCGACCGCATTCTCGGTTTCGCCAAGGTAGATGGACGCGATGACCGAGCGTGCGGCCGCTCGGGCATGGGTCGATACTCGATCCGTCGAAGCTGCGATTCGATCTGCGGCCGTGAAGAAGTCGCGAGCGGTCTCCCGGTGCTCGGACGAAGAGCTGAGAAGGTACGCGTAGCCCCGCAGGGTGAACACGTCGACACGACGCAGGTCATTCGGACCGGCGCCGGCGGCTTCGAGACACTCTTCCCAGACCGTCGTGCCCTGAATGATGCCGTCCACGTCGAACGCGTATCGTGCTTCGTGGGTCGCGTGTTGTGCGGCCACCAACGCCGGCACGTGCGCTCCGGACTGGCTGAAGTGGCGCGCCAATCGCAGTGACAGCTGCGGGTGATCGGCGTGATACATCGCGCTCAGAGTCGAGGCGCACGCGGCATTGGTTTGGCCCCATGTCTCGTCCTCTTGAGCCTCCGCGAGAAGCAGGGAACGCAGCATCCCGTGGACGAACACGAATCCCTCGTCGGTCCGTTCCACGAGCCGAGCAGCCACGAGCTCGCCGACCAAGAACGGGATCGGCCTGACCCCAACCTTCGTTGCGACGGCTTCCCACTCTTCGAGCCGAACCGAACGCCCCAACATCGCGGCGATATGCAGCAAACGCCGCACGGTATAAGGGTCCGAAGCCACGCGAATCCGGTCACTCGCCAGCACTTTGACCTGCCCCATCTCGTCGACCAATCCATCGACGCGACTCTTCCACAGCTCGCGCACCGAGCGTGGGAGCGCGGGCACCGATCCCGACAGCACGAATGCGCCCGACTCTGCGCGCAGAACGCCGCGACCGACCCAGTCGTCGAGCAGCTGCTGCGCGAAGAGCGGGCTGCCATCGGAGCGCTCCAAGACGCGCTGCATGATCGACTCGGGCAGCTGGACCTGAAGCCGAATCAACTCGGCGAGTTGCTCGTCGTCCATCCGCCCGAGTTGGATGTCGAAAACGTCATCGCGCTCGCGGGCGTTCGCCAACGTCGAGGCGTAGTCCTCGACCACGTTTGGCAGTGCCGCCTCGTCGTTGAGTGTTCCGACAACAAGGACGTTGAACTCCGACTCGAGCCCGTGGAGTGCGAGCTTCAGGGCGTCCGGGTCTTCGTGGAGGTCGTCGATCCAAAGCACGATCGGCCGGTCACCGGCGAGGCGTCCGAGCAGCCGCCAGACGATCTCCATCGCTTGTGATGCGGGCACCATCGTCTGCGAGCCGGTCGGGTCCAGGAGACCTCGGAGGATCCGCGCATCGACCCCGACAACGCGATAGCGGCCAAGGAACGTGTGGATTCGGTCCTCGAGCTTGTCGCCCGTCAGCCCCGCCGACCGAAGCAGTCGGTGGAGCAGTCCCTGCACACCCCTCGTGTAGGGCTCGTCGTCGGCAAAGCTCGCGCGAATCGATAGCGCCAGCCCTTCCTCGCGGGCGAGCAGATATACCCATTCGGCGAGCCGCGACTTCCCAAATCCCGAGTCGCCGTGCACGATCGCCATCGACGATTCGCCCTTCTCGGCCTTGCAGAGTGCGGCCCAGAGGGTGTCACGCTCATCGAGTCTGCCGACAAACGGGATGTGTCGAACGCCGAACAAGCCCAGACCCACGCCGTCGAGGTGAGAGGTCCGGGAGTGCGCCGTGAAGGTGCGCCAGTCCGCCGGAATTCGCTGACCGGGAGACCTTCCCCGGAGCTTCTCGAGCTCGCGTCGGGCCTCGGCCGCGTCGCGGTACCGGTGCTCGATCCCCTTGGCCGTCATCCTCCGGAGCCAGGTCTCAAAGCTATCCGGAACGTCGAATCGGCTCGTCCTCACCGACGGGAACGGCTTGCGCATGTGCGCCATCCCCAAGCCAACGAAGGAGTTTTCGTCGAACGGAAGCTCCCCGGTGAGCAGTTCGTACGTCAGGATTCCGACCGCGTAGAGATCGGTCCAGGGCCCGTAATCTCGCCAGGTTCCGAGGAACTGCTCGGGCGACATGTAGTACGGCGTGCCCGAGATCTGTTCTTTGTTGCTCGATGTGATGTCGGTGGCGTTCGTACGCGTTAGCCGGTCGGCTGCGTGGGCGATGCCGAAATCCGTCAGCAGAAACCGACCGCCGTCGTCGCGCTCGTCGTAGAGGATGTTGCCCGGCTTGATGTCGCGGTGAATCACGTCCTGGGCGTGGGCATGCGCAAGCCCTCGAAGCAGGTCGTCGAGCACCTTGGCGAGGCCGTCGAAATCGTTAGGGACGTTCTCGTCGAGCGCGCCACCATTGGCGAATTCGATGACGTAGTACGGGGCGCCGGGGTCGATTCCGAGTGACGGGTCGAGGTCTTCCGGAATGTCTCCGCAGTCGTGGATTGCGATGACGTTGGGGTGGTGAAGTCGCGCGGTCGAGCGGACTTCACGCTGGAACATGTCGCGATATGCGGGGTCCGTGGACGCTTCGCCAGTGATGACCTTCACCACCGCTTTGTCGCTCGTCATCTGATGATGGGCGAGCCAGACGACGCCCATACCGCCTTTTGCGAGCTGCCGATTGAGCTGAAATGGCGGGAGCTTTGTCGACACCGATTTATCTGCCGAAGTTGTCGTTTCGCCAGAGGACTTCGATGCCGCGAGCCGCGATCTCAGCCGCCGCGGTTTCGCGATCGACCTCGAAGGTCTCCCGGACTGCCTGACCGTCGATTGAGGTCGTCACGATGATCTCGGTCACTCGGCGAATCGTGATGCCGCCCTCGGCTTCAGGGAGCGGTCGCTGCTCATCAACCCAGCGTACGACGGCGCGCGGCCTGTCGCTTTCGGCGACACGGTCGAGCAACTTTGCCAATTCGGCGCGCTGAGGCATCGGTTACACCAGGAAGAGAATCGCCGCGAATCCGGCAAGTCCGAGTAGTCCAATGAAGATGCCGAGGAAGATGTCACGACCTCGGATTCCACCGCCCTCCTGGGGCAGTTCGGGTGCCTCCATGATGGGCTGAGTCGTTTGTTGCTTCGCGGGAATTCGCTGTTCGAGTTCCCCGAGAGTGGGTCCGCCAGGGTCGGGCAAGTCGAGGCCCAGATTCGACCGGGAGTACTCGACCGTAGGCAGCTCCTCGTCCATCTCGCGCACGGCCGGCGACACCATCCCGAACTCGGCGGTGTAGCGCAGGTTCACCTGGGCTTCGACGACTTCCGGTTCTTCGTAGTGCGCAAACGCCGGCTCTTCTTCGATCGCCGGGATCGACTCGGTCTGTCGCGGCCCACCGTGCGGTACTGGCGTATTTCGCTGATTCAGGTCGCTTCCGATCTCGGCGAGGTCGGGGCGTCCGTCGCTGCGTGGAATGGTCTCGGCGGATTCCTCGATGCGTCGAACTGGATCGGGCGCAGACTTCGCACGAACCGGCACACGTTCGCGATTGTCGTTCGACCCCGGGATGAAGAGCGCGTCGAGGTCAGCCATCATCTCGGCGGCTGTCGAGTATCGCTCGGTGAGCTTTTTGGCGACCGCGCGCTGCGCGATCTCGGCAAATGGACTGTCCATGACCTCTTTCGGAAGCTTGATCGCTTTCGACGAGGCCTGGAACAGGATCGTGTCGTAGACAGACTCGATCTGGATGATCTTCTTGCCTGTGATCATCTCGGCGAGGATGAGTCCCAAGGCATAGATGTCTGCAGGAGGCCCGACGTGGCGCTTGTGCACGAGTTCCGGGGACATGTACGCCGGCGTCCCCACCAACGTCCCGGCGTTCGTAATCTCGCCCTGCTGCTTGTTTTCGTCGAGCGCCTTGGCGAAGCCGAAGTCGAGGACTTTGACGTGCCCTTTGTGGCCGTCGTTGACGAGGAAGATGTTCGCCGGTTTCAGATCGCGGTGCACGATCCCCAAGTCGTGTGCGGACGAGAGAGCCGACAGGGTCTCGAGCGCGATCCGGCGAACCAGCGTGTGATTCAACGCGCCGTGGTGATGCAAGAGGGTGCGGAGATCCGTCCCACGAAGGAACTCCATCGCCATGTACGGCAGCCCACCCTGGGTCTGGCCGTAGTAGAAAACCCGAACGATATGAGGATGTTGGAGGCTGTAGATGAGGCGAGCTTCGCGCTCGAACCGCTGGCGCAGTTCCTCTTCGTCATGCGGACCAGGCTTGAGCACCTTGAGGGCGAGCGTGTTGTTCGAGCTAAGCTCGGTCACACGGTAGACGTGGCCGAAGTTCCCCGAGTCGATCTCGGCTTCGACTCGGAATGCCTCGTCTACAATTTCCCCAACATCGGGTGTTCGTCCCATCGAGCGGCCGCCTCGAGCCCCTGATCATCAGCATGTCTCACGCGTGCGCTACGATAGAGGGAATCGACCGTCTTGTCAGTTTGATAATGCAGGCTCGAGCATCCTTCGCAGCGCTCCCGAGATCCTCCGCGAATTTTCTGCCTCAAAACTCTCAATTCAACGCCGGGAGTACCGATGATGTCCGTGGTTAAACTGTGCCCCCACGGAGTATTTATGTCGCTCGCATTCGAGATGACCACAGACCTCGAACTCTCCTCAGCCGAAGACGTCCGCGTCGCCACCGTTTTCTCCACGCGATTCGAAGGAGCGCCACCGATCGCGCTCCAGTGCATCGTCGAAGTTGCTGCCCAAATCATGCGAGCTCCTGTCGCGATCGTCTCGATTGTCGAACGGGGAAGACAATCGTTCGCAGCCTCCTGCGGGCTTTCGATCAACCAGACCCCTCGCGAATACTCTTTCTGCAGCTTCGCGATCTTGGCGCAAGAGCCGATGGAGATCCTCGACGCCACGAAGGACTCCCGGTTCTTTGACAACCCACTCGTGACGGGCTCTCCGAACATTCGCTACTACCTCGGTGTCCCGATCCAGGCGTCGAACGGCCAGCCCCTCGGCACGCTTTGCGTCATCGACACGGTACCGCGCGGGAAGGTTGCCAAGGAGCAGCTCGAAGCCCTGCTCAAGCTCGCGTTCGCCATCGAAGACATCATCGAACGGGAACGGGTCAGCCGGGTTCAGCGCAAGCGAATCGACGAGTTGGAGAACTCCGCACAACCGACGATCCCGTGGAGCCATGGTATCGAGAAGGTCATCGAGACGGTTCGCCCCCGAAGTGCGGGGCGAGACCTGCTCGTGTCGGTGGTTCAGGCGATGCGTGACGAAACGACGCGAATGGATGCGAACCAAGTCGACTTCGTCCGCGATGCGGTCTTCGCGGCCATCGACGCCGCCGACCAAGGTGGGCGAATGACCGTTTCGACGATCGAAACCTCGGGATTCGTCTGCACGACGATCCGAACGGATTCTCACAGAGGTCTCCCGGTCGATGTGATTTCGGAGCTCGAAGGACGCGGTCGTAAGCTCGATGTGTTCTTCGAGGCGGCCGTCTACTCGGCAGGATTGCTGGACATTCGGCTGTTCGTCCCAGCGGACCAGCCACTCGCGTAAGTTAGTTGGCCACGACCTTTTTGAGCGAGGTCGCGCTGCTTGCTCGTCCGGTAGCTCCACCGAAACGGCCGACCCACTCTTGGACAAAGGCCTCGTCTTCGGGCGTGAGTTCTTCGAGTCGCACCGAGGCGCTGAGCCGCTCGGAGAGGTCGGGCTGGTCGGCGACGTACGCGACGCCTCCGGTCATGCCTGCCCCGAAGTTTGCGCCGATGGTTCCGAGCACGATCACGGCGCCACCAGTCATGTACTCACAGCCGTGGTCTCCACAGCCTTCCACGACGATCGTCGCGCCCGAGTTGCGCACGGCGAGTCGCTCGCCCGCAGCACCAGCGGCGAAGAGGGCACCACCGGTCGCGCCGTAGGCAACCGTGTTACCCATCACGACGTCGAGCCGGTCGAGGTCGTCATGGGTCGCCGACAGCGCGATCATGCCGCCAGCCATCCCTTTGCCCACGTAGTCTTGAGCGTCGCCGCGCAGGCGAAGGGTGATTCCTTCGTCACAAAAAGCGCCGAACGACTGGCCAGCACTCCCGCGGAAGAAGAGATCTACTTCGAATGGTCGGTCATCGCCGCCCAGGCGCAGGTAGGCCAGCTGACCCGAGGTTCGTGCGCCCAACGAGCGGTCGCCGTTCTGCACGGCCCAGGCGCCCTCAAAGTGTTGTTCGCCCTTATCCCATGCGGCTTTGACGGACTCCCAGACATGTTGATCGAGAGGCGGTTCCTCGGGTCGGTCGTTGCGTTCGACCGCCTTCTTCCGGTCGCGTCGACCTTCGGGGTCGGGGTCTCCGAGCAGGAGCGAAACGTCGACGCTGGCAGCTTGTTTCGGGAGCGACTCGCGTCGCTCGAGGAGGTCTACACGGCCGATCAGGTCGTCCATCGTTTTCATGCCGAGCTCGGCGAGGATGTGTCGCACGTGTTCGGCGACGAAGAGGAAGAACGCGACGACGTTTTCGGGCGTTCCAGGGAAGCGTTCGCGCAGGTCTTCGCGCTGCGTCGCGACGCCTACCGGGCAGGTGTTTTGGTGGCATTGGCGAGCCATTACGCAGCCGAGCGCGACCAGTGGTGCCGTGCCGAAGCCGAACTCTTCGGCTCCGAGCATGGCGGCGATCGCGACGTCTCGACCGGTCTTCAATCCACCGTCGACGCGGAGCTTCACGCGACCGCGCAAGTCGTTGGCGAGCAGCGTTTGCTGGACTTCGGCGAGCCCGAGCTCCCAGGGAAGCCCGGCGTGCTTGATCGAGCTGAGCGGTGACGCGCCCGTGCCGCCGTCGTGGCCGGACACCTGAATCGTATCCGCGTACCCTTTTGCTACACCTGCGGCCACCGTTCCGATACCAACATTGGATACCAGCTTCACGCAAACGGTCGCGCGTTCGTTCACTCGCTTCAGGTCGTAGATGAGCTGGGCGAGGTCTTCGATCGAGTAGATGTCGTGGTGCGGAGGCGGCGAGATGAGCTTCACGCCGGGCTGTGCGCGCCGGGTTCGAGCGATGTCCTCGGTCACTTTGTGGCCCGGAATCTGGCCACCTTCGCCGGGCTTCGAGCCCTGGGCCATCTTGATCTCGAGCTCACGGGCCGAGGCGAGGTAGGTCGGGGTCACGCCGAAGCGGCCTGATGCGACCTGCTTGATGTACGAGTTGCCCCAGTCGCCCTCTTTCGGGTGCCACTTCGCAAGGCTGCGCTCGGGAGCGTCGGCCGGGTACGGGGTGAATCGAATCTCTTCCTCGCCGCCCTCGCCGCTGTTCGACTTGCCGCCGAGGCGGTTCATCGCGATGCCGAGCGCTTCGTGCGTCTCGCGCGAGAGTGACCCGAAGCTCATCGCCTGGGTGCAGAATCGTCGGGCGATCTCGATGGCGGGTTCGACGTCTTCGAGAGGGGTGGGCGTCTCGGCTGGTTTCCACGCCAAGAGGTCGCGAAGTGCAGTCGGTGGGCGGTCGTCGACGTTCCGGGAGTACTCGGCGTAGGCCTCGGCGTCTTGTTCGCGCACGGCCTTGTGCAGTGCCTTGAACACGCTGGGATTGTACGCGTGATACTCGCCGTCACGGCGGAACCGGTAGATGCCGAGCTCTTTGAGTCGAGCGACGGTGTCGGCCGCTTCGTGGTGCAGGATGAGGGCGTCTTCGGCGACTCGCACGAGCGAAGCGCCGCCGATGCGGCTGGGGGTGCCGGTGAAGTGGGTGCGGACGAGGCCTGGCTCGAGTCCGAGGGCTTCGAACACCTGTGCGCCTCGATAGCTTGCGACGGCGCAGATGCCCATCTTCGACATGACCTTCGCGAGGCCGCGTTCGAGCACGGCGCGCGCGTTTTCGAAGCCTTCGATGGGGTCGACGTCTGGTACCTCGCGGATGGTCGCGTCGAGCATCCACGGGTAGACGAGCGATGCGCCGTAGCCGACGAGCGCCGCGATGTCGTGGTCTTCGACGACGTCGCCAGCGTCGCAGACGATGGCCGCGAGCATGCGGTTTCCTTCTCGAATCAATCGATGGTGCACGGCGCTGGTGGCGAGAAGCATCGGGATCGAGATGCGGCCTTCGAGGGTTCGTCGGTCGCTCAAGACGAGGATTCGCGCGCCGGCGCGCACCGCGTCGGATGCCTTGGCCGTGAGTCGGTGGATGGCGTCTTGGAGGCCGAGCGGGCCCGATTTGTCGGTCCACGTGACGTCGATGCGCGCGACTTTGAGGTCTTCGTCGCAGCCCGATTCGATCCAGGCGAGTTGGCCCTGGTCGATGACCGGCGACCGGAACTCGAGGATGGTGCCGAGTTCCTCTTCGTCGAGGAGCACGTGTCGCCCGCCTAGCCACGTGGTGAGCGAGGTGACGAGCTCTTCGCGATAGGGGTCGATCGGCGGATTCGTGACCTGAGCGAAGCGCTGTTTGAAGTAGCGATAGAAGCGCTGCGGGCGTTCCGAGAGTGGCGCGAGCGGGGTGTCGTCGCCCATCGAGCCGATCGGTTCGGCCGAACGTTGCGCCATGGGGAGGACGACGCGCTCGAGGTGCTCGCGGCCCCATCCATACGACTTCTGGAGACGGACGAGCTCCTCGCCTTCGGGGTAGTCGCTGCGGTCGCCCTTACGGTCGTTGGCATCGACGATGATCTCGTCGTTCGCGGCCTCGAAGGGCTTCTTCGAGGCGAGCTCCTGTTTGAGCGCGTCGTCGCGGTAGATTTCGCCTGTGACGACGTCGATTGCGAGCATCTCGCCTGGGCCGAGGCGCCCGCGTTCCTGCACTTCGAGGTCGTCGACCGTGACGATGCCGGTTTCGGAGCCGACCACGAGGAGGTCTTCGGTGACCCAGTAGCGCATCGGCCGCAGACCGTTCCGGTCGAGCGCCGCGGCGGCGATTCGTCCGTCGGTGAGGGCGAGCGCGGCTGGGCCGTCCCACGGCTCCATCATCGACGCGTGGTACCGGAAGAACGCCTCGCGCGCCGGGTCAGATTCGGGTCGTGCTTCGTACGCTTCGGGCACGAGCATCGCCATCGAGTGGACGAGCGTGCGGCCGTTGTGGACGAGAAACTCGAGGGTGTTGTCGAG
The DNA here is from genome assembly GCA_964384605.1 of uncultured Bradymonadales bacterium. Lineage (GTDB taxonomy): Bacteria > Myxococcota_A > Bradymonadia > Bradymonadales > Bradymonadaceae > CAYLMO01. The sequence continues at coordinate 37,609 of CAYLMO010000039.1, forward strand.
CGCCATCGAGTCGGAAGCTTCGGCCGCGATGACCGGGAGAAGGTCCGCGACGATGTCGCCCCACTTTCGGCTGGTCAGCTGCGGCTCGCGCGCGCGCATTCGGTTTGCGTTCCCGAGCAGCGTGTTGATCTCGCCGTTGTGCGCGAGGAAGCGCATGGGCTGCGCGAGCTTCCACGACGGCATGGTGTTCGTGCTGTAGCGCTGGTGGAAAACGCCGATCGCCGTGGTGTAGTCCGGGTCGGCGAGGTCGGGGAAGAACGTTGGCAGGTTTCGGGCGAGGACCAGGCCTTTGTAGACGATGGTCTTGCCGGACATCGACGAGATGTAGAGCTGAACTTCCTCGGCGGCCGCCCTGTTTTCAGTGCGACGGCGCGCGAGGTAGAGCCGCTGTTCGACGTCTTCGCCCGGAGTGATGCGGATGAGCGCCTGCTCGATTTCGGGGCGGGTTTCGAACGCGGCGGCGCCGAGGACCGAGGTGTCGACCGGGACGTTTCGCCAGTAGACGACTTCGGCGCCCACGCGCTCGAGTTCGGTTTCGGCCAGTGAGCGCGCGTGTGCGCGAGCTTCAGGGTCGCGGCTGTGGAAGAAGACCCCGACTGCGAAGGACTCCGGCCTGGGCACGGAGATAGCGCGTTTTCGGAGTTCGCGAGCGAACAGCTCGTATGGCACCTGCGTGAGGACGCCGGCGCCATCGCTCGATTTGCCGTCGGGCGAGATCGCTCCGCGGTGTTCGAGGCGGGCGACCGCGTCGAGGGTGGCGGCGAGGATCGTATGAGAGGCGCGGCCGTGCCGGTCGGCGATGAAGCCGGTTCCGCACGCGTCGCGTTCGGCGAATGCCTCGTTCATCACTCGTCTTTCTACCATCTATTCATCCGTAGCTTGCGGCGGACACACGAGTGCGGTCACGCAGTGATCGAAGATCATGCGCGTCTAGCGCTCGTCTGTCCGTGGATTCAGCTCGCAAATGGCTCGCGGGACTCGACAATTCGACAAGTCGTCCCTTGAGTTACGCAGGCATTATCTCGTTTATGACGCACTGTGTCAACGAATGGCTGACGGCGCTTTATTCCTGCGCTGTCCGCTTTCCGCTTCCTCGCGTGGGACGTGCAGACGTCAACCCTGTCAGCCGACGCCGAATTTTCGGCCATCAACGCCACGACGCAGATTCTTCCGCACGATCCCCCCGCCATGACCTCTCCGTGCGGTTCGCACAGTGGCACAGCCGTTGCTCTTCCAACGGACGTTCCTGTCACGTGGAGGTCAACATGCTCAACAGTCCCGTCGAAATCGTCTTTCACCGCCTCGACGCCTCACCGTCGGTCGAGAATCTGGTCTTGGAACTCACCTCGAAACTCGAACGACTTGCGCCGTCGGTGAAGCACCTTCGAGTGGTCATCGACGTCCCGCATCGACGTACTCGAAAGCCTCGCTACGCCGTCAAAATCGAGATGAACTACGACGGCTACGAGCTCGTCATCCACCACGCGAGCTCTGACGGCAGCGGATTCGACGTCTATCGTACGGTCCGCGACGCTTTCGTGCGCGCCATGCGCCTCGCTGTCGAGACCGCCCAGGCCAACGTGATGCACGTAGGATAAAAGCGACAATCCGTCCGTTTTGGCTTATGCTCCGCGCATGAGCGGACGATTCATAGTTTTGGAAGGGCTCGACGGCGCCGGCACCACCACACAAGCCGACATGCTCTGTCGAGCTTTGCGCGATGCCGGCCGCGAAGCGGTCCTCACTGCCGAGCCCTCCGGTGGGCCCATCGGCACCATGATTCGCCAGATGCTGTCGAAACGAATCGTGCAGCCATCCGGTGATGCGATCGACCGGGAGACACTGGCGCTCCTCTTTGCGGCCGATCGACTCGACCACGTTGCAAGCCTCGTCAGCCCCGCGCTCGACCGCGGCGCCGACGTCGTCAGCGACCGCTACTACCACTCCAGCTTCGTCTATCAGGGCGACGTAGACGGCTCCGACTCGTTCGACGTCGAATGGGTCCGTCAGCTCAACTCGCGCGCCCGAACGCCCGACATCACCTTCTTCTTCGAGGTGCCTGTCGCCGTCTCGCTCGAACGCCTCGGCGAACGCGCCCAGCGCGACATCTACGAGACTCGCGAGAAGCTGACTCGACTCGAGCAACGTTACGCCCAGGTCATCGAACTCCTCGAAAGCGAGGGCGAACCTATCCACCGCATCGACGCAACGCGCCCCATCGCCTCGATCGCCGACGAAATCCGCGCCCGAGTGGAGGAGCTGTGAGCCACCACGCCGGCTTCGACATCGGCGGCACGAACGCCCGACTCGCAGTGTACGACGAGTCGTTCGAGCGAATCGCAACAGCCCGCACCCGCATTCGCGACGCCACGGACCCCGCCTCCATCGTCACGGCCATGAAGTCGCTGCTCGACGACACGCACGACGGCGACATCGCGTCCGTCGGCATCGGCATCGCCGGGCAGCTCGGCGAGTCGGGCGAAGTCGTCGTGAACGCACCGAATCTGGGGTGGCGAAACGTTCGGTTCGCCGAACTCGTTCGCGCCGAGATCGCGCCCAGCGTCGGTGTCTTCAACGACCTCTCGGCCCTGATGTGGGGCGAACGACACTCGGGCGCAATTCAAGGCTGCGACGACGTCCTCGCGGCGTTCGTCGGTACCGGCTTCGGTGGAGCCATCCTCGCCGGCGGCAAGCTCATAGACGGCGCAGGCGGAAAGGCCGGCGAGATTGGTCACTGCAAAGTGGAGGTCGGCGGCCGATTGTGCGGCTGCGGCCAGCGCGGTTGCGTCGAAGCGTACGTCTCCGGCGTCCATCTCGAACGACAGCTCCAAGACCTCGGGCTCAATCCGGACCTTGCGGCCGCAGACGAACAAGCATCAAAGCGCAACGGCCCGGTCGCCGAGCTGTGGCAACACGCAACCGACATGCTCGCCCTCACCATCGCGAACGCGGTGACCTTGATGAACCCCGCAGTCCTCCTGCTCGGTGGCGGCGTTCTCGACAACCTCGAGTACTTCCGGTCCGAGACGATCGCGAAGATTCTGCCGCAAGTACTCGCGGCGGCCGCGGCAGACCTCGACGTTCGGTTCGCGGAGCTCGGCGACGACGCGGGTGTTCTGGGAGCTGCTCTTCTGGCGGCTCAAGCCCCGAGATAGAATGGCCGGACGGGGAATCACATCCAGCAAACGATGGTGCGCCAAGTCTGCAAGGCGCTGGTCCGAGCGCCTCGACAAGGGTGAGAGCCAGCAGCGTTGCGACGACTGCCGCTTCTGGGTGCCGACCACCGGCGCGTTCGACCCCCCATGGGGCGCATGCGCCCGAGAATCGAGCGATTTCCTCGCTCAGGCTGTGCCCGATTCTCATGGATGCGAACAGTTCGAGAGCGGACTTCCGTTGTACCTCGCTCGCGACAAAATGAAGCCCTCGGCTCTACACTCCCGCGAAAAACTGGCGACCCAGCCGGCCAAACAATGTGGCACTTGCCGCTTCTTCGTTCGGCTCGACGGAACCTTCGTCTTAGACTGGGGCGTATGCGCGAAGTCGACATCGCCGCTGGATGGGTTTGCCGCCTTCGAGCATGAAGGCTGTTTCGTTCACGAGGAGGCGATCGGCGGCTGGAGCAGCGTGAATCCCGTCGCTTCGATCGAACGTGCCCACAGCGATGCTCAGCCCGATCGATGGCGGGAGTTTCTGCGGTCCGAGACGATCGATGTGAACGACTGCCTGTACGTGTTTGCCTACGTCGAACGCTTCGTCGCCGAGGCAAGGTCTGACCGCGGCGATTGGTGGAGTGTGGCGCACGACTCAATGGTGCGCGCCGCCGAACTCGAGCCCGATGGGGCTGACGACTTTCTCGGCCGAATGTTTCGGATTTCGAGCCGACTCCGTTCATTCGGCCCACCCGTCCCGGCAGACGTTCCGACGCGCGACGATTTGGTGGCGTGGGTTCTGTGTCGACCCGACGGTCTGGAGCCCACTGAACTCGCACCGGACCTCGCGTCCAGACTCATGGTCCAGGCAGATAGAGCGTCGCTTCTGAAGTGGCGCCGCCTCAAGAACCGACTGAACGTCGCCAGGGACTGGTTCGAAGATGTTCCAGAACTCGCCACTTGGTTCGCTGTGGCTCGATGGATTCCGTAATCCGGATAGCGGAAGGCGGATAGCGGATAGCGGATAGCGGATAGCGCCTACGGATTCGCCCCCGGTCCAAAATAGACCGGCTGCATCAGCAGATCGCGCATTTTCTCGATGGCCCGCGTGTGTATCCGCGACACCCACGACTTCGTGTGTCCGAGTGACTCGCCAATTTCGGACATCGATTCGTGCTTGAAGTAGTAGCGTTCGACGACCTCGAATTCGACATCGTCGAGCTCGTCGAGACCTGCTTTGAGCATCTTGCGGTTGTCTTCGGCTTCGCGTCGGCGGGCCTGGGGTTCGTCTTCGGTGAGCAGGGTTTCGAGCTCGGCCTCTTGAACCATGAGAACGGTGGCGGAGCCGGTCACGATATCGTCGACGCGTCGTAATGCGTCGTCGAGTGATGTCGGTCGCGGGGCCGCGGATTGGGCCTCGTGGGCCGATTCGAGGTAGTCGTTGAGGGCCTCGGTCTTTTCCGCTTCGTCGCGGCTTCGCGCGCGTGTCAGCCAGCCTTCTTTGCGGCATCCGTCGAGCACGGAGCCACGAATTCGGTAGTACGCGTAGCTCGCGAACGCATTGGAGTCGCTGGGGTCGAAGCGGTCGTGAGCATCGAGAAGGCCGCGGAATCCGTAGGCCATCAGATCGTCGCGCTCGATGTTTACCCGCAGCTTCTTGTGAAGCTTGTGGACGATCGATGTGACGAGGCCGGTGAACTCTTCGACGACTTGGTCGGGCGAGAGAGCTTTGACCTCGTGCGGGTCACGTTCGGCAGATTGTTCGGTCTCTTGGCCCACAAACACGCACGTACGTTCGGGTTCCCCAGATTCAACGGATGAGTTCGCAAAGTAGGCGGTGAGCGATCGTTGGGTCAAGTGCCTGCAAGCGTCGGGATGGCGTGAAATGGATGCTCCACGACGTGCCCGGTCCCGGTTGGCGAGAAGTGGGCGATGGCGTCTTCGGCCGTCGGGAGTTGGGGAATGCCCATAGCCTGAAGGGCAGGGATTGTCGGAGCGTTCTGTCCAACGAACGCGATCGAGAACCGGCGTAGCGTCTTCGCGATAACGTAGGCCCTCTGCGCTCCCCCCACCGCTGGCAGCTCTCGCCCGGAATCGAGCTCGTCGAGCAGCGCATCTCGCCCGCGCATCATCGCGCGTGCGCACGCTAGCTCCCCCTTCCCCTTCCCCATCGCCTCGGGGATCGGCGCATCCACGATCAGAAGGCCGCCGGGCGTCAGCGCCGGTTGGTCGACGAGGCCCGCATAGGTCGCCGCTCTCGAGGCCTGGTAGACGTTCTGAGCCTTGGTCGTCGGGACCTTCAAGTGCAGCCAATCGACCGGTTGCGACAGCTTCTCGAAGTGAAGCGACTTCGAGCGCTCGATCGCCTGCAGCATCGTCGACTTTGCCGGCCCGAAGAGGATTTCGTCCCCGTTCGGGTTCGGGATTTGATAGAGCCCGAACATTGGCGGGAGGTCTGCAACCGTCTTCCAGAGTGCTTGCTGAAAGGGGTTGTCCTCGAAGCGTCCCAAAGTCACTCGATCGTCGCGGAGGAGTTCGACCCGGTGCATCCAGGCGATGTGGTGTTGGGGCGCGCAGCCAATCGCGACCGTCTTCACGCCGCCCGAGAAGCCCGCGTACTGATGCGGTTCCACCACTCCCACGCAGACGATGGCGTCGGCGTTCTGGATCGGAGCAGCAAAGTCCTCGGCTGATGCGTCGTGCTGATGGATCGGGATGCCGAACGGCTCTGCGACCGCTTCGAGCGGCCGGAGCTCGTCGTTGGTCATCGGGCGGTGAAGTCCCAACGCGACCATGATCTGAGCGCTCGCGCCGACCGAGTGAAGTTCGGCGAGCAGGGGCGACAGGGTACGTTGCCACTGCAGCGGACGGGTGGCATCGGGGACGGCGATGAGCACCGTCTGGTATGCGAGATCCTGCAAGTCGAAGTTCATGCGCCGCTCCTAAAGCTTGGCAAATCGCGGTCCGATGAATTCCACGAAGCCCAAAGGAGCATAGCTCATGTCTGAACGCACTCACGACCACTACCTCAAGCGCGAGCTGTACGAACTGGTACAGACCGATGCGGAGATCTTCGAGTTCTTGCAGTCCGGCTCGCTCGATGGCGTTTGGTACTGGGACATCTCCGACCCCGAGCACGAGTGGCTCAGCCCGCGGTTCAAAGAGGTCTTCGGGTACGCCGACGACGAGATTCCTCATACTTCCGCGTGGTGGCAGGCCAATATCTTCGAGGAGGACCTGCCGGAGGTATTGGAGCGCGCGAACGCTCATTTCGAGGACCCGAGCGTGCCGTACGACCAGGTCGTGCGTTATCGGCACCGGGACGGCTCGACGGTATGGATTCGGTGCCGTGGCATCGCGATTCGCGATGAAGACGGTCGACCGATCCGGATGCTTGGAGCTCACACCGACGTGACGGCTCTGAAAGAGGCCGAGATCGCGCTCACCGAGAAGAACCGGGAGCTCGAGGCTCTCAACCGGGATCTGTTGCGCGCAAATCGCGACTTGGAGCAGTTCGCCTACGCAGCTTCGCACGACCTTCGCGAGCCGTTGCGGATGATGTCGAGTTTCTCGGAGCTCCTGGGAGTTCGCTATGCAGAGAAGCTCGATGAGACGGGTCAGCGCCATCTTTCGTTCATCGCCGATGGAGCGCGTCGCATGCAGGAGATGATCGACGACATGCTCGAGGTGGCGCGAATCGGGCCCGAGAGTCTGCAGCCGGTCGACTCCGACATCGAGACGCTGGCGCGGGTCGTTACGCACGACCTCAATCGGGTGATTGAGGAGACCGGAGCAAAGGTCGAGATCGGGTCGTTGCCCGTGCTGCGTGTGGACAGCGGCAAGTTCGAGCGCGTCCTTCGCAATTTGGTGTCGAACAGCATCAAGTTCGCGCGCGCCGGGGTGCCGCCGGAGGTCCGAATCTATTCGACGAGCAGCGACGAGGGCTGGACGATCTCGGTTGCCGACAACGGCATCGGTATCGCGGCAGAGATGCAGGAGCGCGTCTTCGACATGTTCCAGCGTCTGCATACACGCGACCAGTACGAAGGCAATGGCATTGGCCTGTCGCTGGTTCGTCGTATCGTCGACATGCACGGTGGCGCGGTCACGGTCGACTCGACCCCGCAGGTGGGCTCCACGTTCCATGTTTTTCTCCCCCATTCAGTGACTCAGTATCGTCAGCCTTCGGTCGAGGCGAGCCTCTAGCGCCGTTGGTAGCGCACCTTCGCCGGTCATGACTTCGACGCCCTCGTCGGTCAGCGCGAGCTTGCCTCGCGCTGACCGAGTGATGAGGTGGTGTCGTTGCGCGAGTTCGAGCAGCGTCACGATGTCGCCGGGCAAGAGTTCGCTCAGAAGACCATAGGTCGAGAGACGGTCGAGCCCGGTTCGGGTCATCCGTTGGGCACTCGAGCCGCGCAACATGGCGGCGATCGCGTGTGTGTCGTGTCGGCCCTGACCGCGCGCAACACCGCTTAGAATCTTGCGCATCAGGGTGGTCGCGTCGTCGTGTACCCGGATCTTGTCGCCCATCCCGGCGCGCGGCGGTTCGAACGCGGGTTCTCCACAGCAGCGGTCGCAGTTGTCGCAGCCGTTTCCAAAGCCGGAGTCAGCGTTGAAGTGGCGCAACAAGACGACCTGCCGGCACGCTTCGCTCACGGAGTAGTGCATCATGTCGTCGAGCTGGCGCTGCGCGATCTCGCGGCGGAGTACGACGTGGTCCCAGTCGATGCGCAGGTCGCGCTGTCGGCTGTGGTCGAGCACCGACACCCACGGGAAGCCGTCGCGCCAGCCGTAGTCGACGTGCGAAGCTTGCTTGAGCAGCCGCAACGACGCCTCGACCGCCGCGTTGTGTACCCGCGGCCCTCGGCTCGATTTGTTGATGTTGTCGGCGATCTGTTGCGGACCGATCGAGTGGGTCCCCACACCGTACCGTCGAAGCTCGGTCCATACGCTCATCACCGCATCAGGCGTAGGGAAGGAGGTCTCGATGAAGAACTCGTGCACCCCACGATCGTTGGGGTGATAGAACAGCAGGCAATGCGCAAACTCGCCGTCGCGCCCGGCCCGCCCGGCCTCCTGGTAGTACGCCTCGAGACTGCCCGGCACGTTGAAGTGGACGATCGCGCGCACATCGGACTTGTCGACCCCCATGCCGAAGGCGTTCGTCGCCACCAACACCGGCACGTCGCCCGCCATGAAGGCGTCTTGCACCGTTTCGCGCTGCTTGTCGCTCAGTCCGCCGTGATACGACGCGACGAGGTGCCCCATATGCTTGAGCCGCGCGCGCACCTCTTCGACCTGCCGACGCGTCGCGCAATAGACCACCACCGACTCCCCTCGGTAGTTGCTCAACATCCGCTCGAGGCGAGAATACTTGTCCTCGTCGGACCGCACGTGCACGACCTCGAAATAGAGGTTCGGCCGGTCGAAACCGGACACGATGACCCTCGCTTCCTCCATCCCCAACTGCTTGAGAATATCGGCCTGCACCTCCGGCGTGGCGGTCGCCGTCAGCGCGATCGTCGGCGGACTACCCAGGAGCTCCCGTATCTCTCCCAGCTCCAGGTAGTCCGGCCGAAAATCGTGCCCCCACTGGCTGATGCAGTGCGCCTCGTCGATCGCGAGCAGGCCAATCTCGACCTGCTCGATCGTCTCCAGAAAAGCCTCGTTACGAAACCTCTCCGGCGCGACGAAGATGAGCTTGCACTCCCCCTCTTCGATCGCGCGTAGACGCGCCTGCTGCTCGTGCCACCCCAGCGTCGAGTTGATGAAATATGCCGGAATCCCCTTCTCGCGCAGTGCGTCGACCTGATCCTTCATCAACGCGATCAGCGGCGAAACGACCACCGCCAACCCATCCACCAGACACCCCGGAAGCTGGTAACAAAGACTCTTCCCCGCCCCCGTCGGCATGACGGCGAGGACGTCCATCGACTCCATGAGCGAGGATGCGACCTCGCGCTGCCCCTGGCGGAACTGGTCAAAGCCAAAGAGCTCGCTTAAGCCCCGATCGAGGTCGGCCGCGAGCGGGGCGGCGGGTGATATGGGAGATGCGGACATGGCTACTCGTTCGTCAAAACACTGCACAACAACTGAACGCAATTTCAGTATACGCTCGCCAGCGACGAGATCAATTGCGATTGCACCAGAGGTTATCGACCGCGGGCGGAAATCGTTGCGAAAATAGCTGTAAGATCATGATTATAAAAGGCTTTCAACTTTTCGCCTTCGAGGATCTTCACGCATCCGCACGCAACGACCGCGGGTTTCTGCTTTCCGCTAGCGCCGCGACCGCGTCTCCCTTTTCGAAGATTCGCGATATTGGACGGTGCTCTTTGAGCCAGACCGCACGCTCGGCTACCATCCGCCGCTATGCGACACATCCTCCCCATACTCCTCGCCCTCACCCTGATCGGGTGCAGTGATGACGCCGGCAACGGCAACACCGACGACATCGATGCCGGTGGCAGAATCGACGCCACTGCGCCCGATACTGGCGGCGACGATGCTTCAAACCCCGACGGCGGCGGCGAACCGCTTCCGCCGGTCACACGCGAAACGGTGCTCGACTGGGTCGACCCGTTCATCGGCACCACGGGGCTCGGTTTCTCGTACGGCGGCATGACCCCCGCCGCGCAGTGGCCGCTCGGCATGGTTCGCGTCGGCCCCGACACGACGACGAGCGGCAACCACCCGACGAGCTTCACGCGCTTTTCGGGCTACGTCGGGACCGAGACCGAAGCCCGTGGATTCAGCCACCTGCACTTCGTGGGAACAGGCGTCGCGGACTACGCCAACCTCCGGTTTCTTCCGGCGACTCGAGAGATCGTAGAGCGTCCGTATCGCCGGTGGTTCGCGACGATGGAAGACGAGCGGGCGCGCCCGGGCAGCTACGGCGTGCGACTCGTCGAGCCGGCCGTCGAGGTCGATCTCACGGCGTCAGTCCGCGGCGCAGTGCATCGCTACCGCTGGCAAGAAGGCGCCGAAAAGCTCGTGGTGCTCGACCCCACCGCATCGGTCGACGACAAGGGCATTCAGGCGGCGAGCTGGTCGGTCGACGGCAACATCTGGACGGCGGAGTTCACCTTCCGCGGAGGCTACGTCGGCCGCCGAAATCCCTTCACGTTGTGGGTCTCGGTCGAGATGAGCGAGGCCCCACAGTCCGTCGAGGCGTGGGACGACACGACCGAGACGTGGTCCGAGGCGACCAGCGGCTCGGGCACGCGTACTCCGGCTTTGGTCGGGTTCGCCGGCGACGAAACCGTGCTCAAAGTTGGTATCTCGTTCCTCGACGCCGCGCAGGCCGAAGCCAACCGCACCGAGGTCGACGGCGGATTCGACGCCGTCCAGCAATCGGTCGAAGACGAGTGGGCCAACCTGCTCGCGCGAATCCTCGTCGAGGGCGGCGAGGAGTTTGAGCGGACCATCTTCTACACCGCGCTCTACAACAGCTTCCGCATGCCGACGCGTCTCGACGAAGACGGCCGCTATCGCGGGATCGACGCGCAGATCCACGACCTTCCTGCCGACCAGGACCGCTACTTCACCGACCTGTCGCTGTGGGATTCGTACCGAACGCTCCACCCGCTCTGGACGCTGATCGCGCCCGAAGCGCAGCGCGACGCGCTCAACAGCCTGCTGCGCATGTCGGAAGACGGCGGCTACATGCCGCGCTGGCCGGCCGGCTTGAGCTACACCGGCGGCATGGAGGGCGAGCCCGCTGGCATCCTGTGGGGCGAGTCGGCGGCGAAAGGCCTGACCGGGGTGGACTATCCCGCCGCGTACGCCGCGCTGAAGCCGGTCGCAGACGCGACACCCCCGGTCGACGCGGTCTACGGCGGGCGCGGCCCCGTCGAACGCTACATCGAGCTCGGCTGGATCCCGGCCGACGAGCAAAACTCCGCGGCCTCGAACACCCTCGAATGGGCCGTCGCCGACCACGCGCTCGGCCAACTCGCCACCGAAGTCGGCGAATCGGACGACGCGGCTCGATACTTCGCGCGCGGCGAGTCGTGGAAGAACGTCTACAACGAGTCCGAAGGCTTCTTCTGGCCGCGCAACGGCGACGGTTCGTGGGGCGAGCTGGAGTCGACCGACCAGTACAACGAGCGGAGCGGAATCTTCGTCGAAGGATCCGCCTGGCACTACCGCTTCTACGTGCTCCACGACCCCGAAGGCCTCGCCGACTTCATCGGCCCGGAGGCCTTGGACACGCGGCTCGAGGAGTTCTTCGAGCGCTCGAAGCTGTGGTCGGGCGACCGGACGCAGCTGCTTCTGCCGGACATCTTCTACTGGCACACGAACCAGCCGTCGCTGCACTCCGTGGTCAATTTCGGCGCGGTCGATCGAGTCGATCGGCTGAGCTGGTGGACCCGCCAGATCCAGTACTTCGCGTACACGACCGGCCGCGACGGACTCGCCGGAAACGACGACGGCGGCACACTCTCGGCGTGGCTCGTCTTCAGCGGTATGGGGCTCTACCCGATCGTTGCGACCGACCGGTATTCGGTGATGCCGCCGCTGTTCGAGAAGGTGACGGTGGCGCTGGAGGACGGTTCGACGCTGGTGGTCGAGGCGCCTGGGGCGTCGCGTGAGGTCGGAAACATCTCGTCTGTGACGCTGGACGGCGAGGCGGTTGGTCCGCTGGATGTGCGGCATTCGGAGCTTTCGGGGGCGGTGCTTCGGTATGAGCTGATGGAGTTTTGAGCCACCCTGAACTCACCGTTCGGGAGTGATTCGCACGCCTCCCGGGGCAAAGCCCCGGGCTAGCCCCGGGGTGATTGGACCACCGAGGTTTGCGGCGCCCCAACACCGACGTTCAGAGGTCGCGCACCACCCAAAACCAACAGCGGAAAGCGGAAAGCGGAAAGCGGAAAGCGACCGCTACAGCTCCAATCGTTTC
>CAYLMO010000040.1:0-48945 GCA_964384605.1 uncultured Bradymonadales bacterium
CCGGCGAGCATCGCGACGGCTGTTGCGCCGAGGCCGTAGAAATCGCTCGCGGGCTCCGCCTTGCCGAGCAACTGTTCCGGCGCCATGTATCCCAGCGTTCCGGCCACCGTCGATCCGCCGACCGAACCCTGAGTCGCCTCACGAATCGAGCCGAAGTCGATCAACACGAAGCTGCCATCGGCACGGCGCATGACGTTCGATGGCTTGATGTCTCGGTGGATGACCGGCGGCCGACGGCCGTGGAGCGACTCCAGAATGTCACTCATCGCGAGCAGCCATCGTCGCACCTCGGTCTCGTCCTGCCCGACCTCGAGCGTGGTGCCGTCGATGAACTCTTGAACGAGATACGCACTCACGAACCGTTCGTCCTCGACCACGAAACTCCCGAGGTAGCGCGGAACCCCTTCGTGGTCGAGCGCTTCGAGCGCTTCGACCTCTCGCTCGAAGAGCTCGAGCTGCTTCAGATCCGTCATGCGCCGGAAGCTCAGCTCCTTGATCGCGACCCACTCCTCCGAATCCCCACGACTCGCCCTCCAAGTGTAGCCCGCCGCCCCATGCCCCAGAAACTCGTGAAGCACCCACTCCCCATTGAGCACCGTGTCCGCCCCGCAGTGCTCGCACTCCACCACCGACGCCGTCGCCTCATGACAATTCGGACAATATCGCTTCGCCACACCCACCTCCTCATCCCCGCGCATTATCCACATCCCCACCACCAAAAACACCTCCCCAGACCCTCTTTCCCCTGCCCCAGAGGCTCTGAGCTGAAAGCTCGGTGCGGAGCGTGCGGAGGCCGATGCATTGGCGCTGATGAGCGGAAACCCGGTGCGAAACCGATGGGAATTGGCGAAGAATTGGAGACTTGGGGAGGGGGTGAGGCGGGTTGCACAGAGCTATCGCAGAGCGGGGCAAGATGCCTGTTCACTCGATAGGAACCCGCATTCTGGAACCGTCAGTCAGGCCACCACAGAGGTTGATTCGCCCAACAAGTGGTCGGAGGCGGCGATACCGGGACGTTCATGAGGCGACGCCACCCGGAAGTGCCCGTCGGAAACACGACCGCACGACCGTGCTTCTTCATATCCTCGTACGACGTCTGGTGAGCCGCGAAAAAGGCGGATTCTTCGTCTCGATAAGCCTTCCGCAGCTCGGGTTTGGACGTGTAGACCGGCCTGCGGGTCTGGGGCGCGTTGCGTCGGCGTCGGCCTCTGGTCTTGTGGGTGTCGCGGCCGACGGGCTGACCGATGCGAAGCTTGTGGCACCGGTTCTTCGTGGACTCTACGGAGTAGACGCGCTTCGGTCCGACCTCGTCTTCGTAGGCCTCGAGCTGATTCGCGAACTCCTTCGCGTATTCTTCCCGCGTCAGGTGCGAGAAGATTCGCGGCACCTCGAGCTGGATCGAAACCTCGTCAAACGGAAACAACACGCGGTCCGGATCGACTTTGTCGATGATCGAGTTTCTGCGAAAAACCCTCGGTTCGAGTACGTCCTCCGGCAGGAAGACCAAGCTCGGGTCGTCCTTTGTCCGCTGGAATAAGCCGACCTTGACGGCTTGCGCGGTGTCGTACGCGGCCACACGCCAATACTCTTCGGCATCCAAAACAGCCCCCTGATCGGTCCGCTCCTTGCGCGTGTACGCCGGTCCCTCCCAGTTCTCGTTCGCCTTCAACACCAACCACCACAGGAATCGGAACCGCTGATTGAACGCGGCGAATCGCGGCGCTGTAGTCGCGTCGTCGTGCCAAGGATGCCCCGCGCAAATGTGGTCATGGTTGTAATTGAAGCATGCCGCGTGGAGTTCCAGCTCGAACTGCTTCAAACAAGCGCCCAGCACGAACCCCAGTGCCTCGACCCATTTCGGTTTGCTCGAATAGATCACCTTCGAACCGCACGACTTTCGGTTCATCCGGTAGCTCGGAAAATCGGCCCTTTGGTAGAGCGGTCTCATTCGCCCCCCCTCGTTGATATCCCTCGAACGTGGCCATTCCACGTCATGAGGGTTATCGGCCGCTCAGCGATTTCGTTGCGAAATCACCCCTAACATCGCAGAATCAAAGGCCAATCAACTCCCAACCACTCTCAGGACAATCACCGCGTCGCCCCAACCGGAGAATCTGGGCGAGCCATCGCAGCCAAACATTGCCACAAGTGTCGTTCCGCGTGACAATCAGCGCGCCATCAGGCACGGACCGTAACGTCATGACCGAAGCGCAACCCAACAACCCGCTTGGCCTCAATCTCGATTTTCTCTTCGGGCGGGGCTACCTCTGGGCGAAAGGTGAGCGTCTGTCGGACTGGATCACGCTGGAACATCTCCGGATGGAGATTCCCGACCTGACGTTCCCGTTTGACGCTCGGGGTGGACTCCATCGATTCCGAAACACGCGCTCGCTCGTCCGCGAGATTGAGATGTCGACCTCCGAGGTTGGCCTTGGCGACCTCCTGCGAGAGGCGGCCGCCGACATCGACGGATTCGAAGATGTCGACGTGCACTTTCTCGATGGCGCCGTCCACGTCTCGACGCGCGTGCGCACACTCGGTTCCGACACATTCTTGAGTTTCCGCGCCGCGCTCATCCCACCAGAGCCGGCCCGCGCCGATGAAGTTCACCTCTCGCTGTACGACTACCGCGCATTCGGCCCGCTCCCCTACCCGGCCCGCCTGCTCGCATTCGAGCTCATGACCCGGCTGCTCAACACGCCTCGTCTCAAGCCCCCCGGCCGCGGCGATTCCTTCACCGTCGGAATCGCCGGCGACATCTTGAGCTTCCGCCCGCTCAAGCTCATCCTGCTTCACATCTTTCCTCGAGTCGGATGGAAGCTCCCAAACCTGTCGGACGTCCAACTCGAAGGCACCCAGATACGCCCCGGTGCACTCACCATGCGCGCGACTAGCCTCGACGGGAAATGGCGTCCCGAAGAGAAGCCATCGTTCCGGCTTACCGCAACCCAGGAAGGTGCCCGCGCCCTCGCCGCCTACGAGGCCAAAGACCTCTTCGCCAATGGCGATCAGGCTCTCTTCGACCGGCAACCACGCCAGGCGCAACAGCTGTTCAACGGATACCGCGACCTCTACGGTCTGCATCCCGAGCTGGTCGCTCGAACCTTCGACGGCCTTCTCTCAGATCCCAGCCCCGGCCACGTCGCCGAGGCTGAATCCCTAGTCCGCGAACTCCGCCGCGACGACCCGAACGACCTTCACGCCGCACTCGCGCAGCCCACCATCGCGCTCCTGTCCGGACGCACCGACGACGTCCTCCAAGCGTACGACGAGCTGTCCAAGCTCCTGCGCGACCGAGGCGACCGACACGACTGGGTCCTCTGCGAGCTAGCCGCCTCGCAGTTCCTTGCGTCTCGCGAACCGGCCGTCGCGGCCGAACGCCTCCGCGAAGTCCTCAAGGTTGCCCCGCGAAATCGGACTGCACTCGAACGTCTGCGTCAGCTCTACGACCAGCTTGGCGAAGCCGCCGGACTCGAAGAGGTCCTCAAGCGCCTCACCGGTGTTTACACCGATCGGCAATCGCTCACGCAGACCTACCTCTCGCTAGCTCGCCACCTGCTCGACCGCGAAGGCGAGCTCGGTGAGGCCCGCATCTATCTCGAGCGGGTATTGCGGCTCGACCCGGCCCAGTTCGAAGCTCTCAACACCCTCGGCGAATCATATGTCATGGGGGGCGAGCCGCTTCGTGCCTTGCGCGCGTTCGGTTCGGCCGCTCGGGCTGCAGAATCACGTGGCGATGTGGGCCGCGCCGCCGTGCTTTTGTTCCGCATCGCCCGGCTCTGGCAAGACGAGGTAGGCGACGCAGGCCAAGCGCTACTTTCGGTGCGCCGAGCGCTCGAGCTCGGAGACGACTCGGATCCCGCTCGCGCCGATCAACTCGCTTTCGCCGCACGCGTCTCCGAATCCCGCGAGCGCCTCGACGAGGCACTCCGTTACTGGTCCGACGTAACCCCGCTGCTCGAACAGATGCTCGAGTCAGCGCGTGCCCAGAGCCGTACCGAAGAGGTCGAGACCCTCACCCTTCGACTGGTCGAATCGCATCGAAGACTCGCCTCGATCTACGCATCTCGCGATCGCGAAGAGGCCGCAGCCAGTCACTGGCGACGTATCCTCGAACTACGCCCAGTCGACACCGACGCCGCAGAGTCCCTCGCCGCGCACTACCGCTCTTTTGGCAAGCCGGACCAGCTCGTCGAGCTCTACCGCGACCTTTTGGGCCGAGGCATTCCGCTCGAACGCGCCGTACACCTTCGGACGGATCTCGGCGATCTCTACGCCCAACTCGGCATGACCGAAGAGTCGCGTGAGGCGTACACCGAAGCGCTCCGAATCGCTCCAACCGCCGACCGTCCACGACGACGCCTCGTGGAACTCTTGTCCGGCTCAGGCAGATTCGAAACGCTCCGCGACGCGCTCAATGGCCTTCTCATTCGCGCTCAAGACCGCGATGCTCGCTGGAGCGTCCTCATCGATTTGGGCGACCTGCAGCTTCGACACCTCGAACAGCCTGAGAACGCCGTCCGCACCTTCTTCGAAGCCGTTCAGATTCGGCCGTCACGCCTGGAAGGACTGTTTCGAACGCGCGAAGCTCTCGAAGCCGTCGCCGAAGCTAAAGGCCTCGACCTGCCGTCCCCGATGGGAGACGGAACGGTCGGCGCACTTCTACTTCGCGTGCTCGAGCGACTCGCCGAAGTCGCTCCCGACGACCGAGACCGGATTGGAGTTCTCGCTCGACTGGCCCAAGTCGCCAAGAAGGTGGGAGACGATGCCGCCGTGCGCGAAGCAAAGCGTCGAATCGATGCCCTCCGCGACGTTCGTCTCGACCGCGATGCGGTCGACGAACGACTCGACGCCATTGTCGACGAAGGAGAGATCGGCCTCTCAGAATCAACCGCAGGTGAGTCTTCCAACGAGGCAGACCCACTGCCGCATCGAGCGACCCCAGAGGCTCCACCGCGCAAACAAGGGCTCCCCGAAGAGGCTGAAAAACTCACCTCGTTCCGAAAAAAGTTCGAAGAAGAGAAGAAGAAAAAGCTCAGCTCTCCAGCCCCAAAAGCCGACGAGGTCGACCCGGAGTCGTCCCTTGGACGGGTGCTCCGCCGTGCTGGAGACAACGAGAAGCGCGAAACGGAGACGGCCGAGCAAACCGCGGCCCCATCTCCGCGACTTCTCGCCGCGCGCGAAGCCGTCCAAACCACGCGCCGCGCGAACGACTTCCCAGCACTCGCCGACGCCCTCGCCAACGTAATCCGACTGGAGCCAGCCGGCAGCGACGCCGCGCTCGACGCCCAGAAGGAACTCGGCGAGCTCTACTACTTCGACCTCGAAGACGCCGACGCCGCCCTCCCCCATCTGGAGGGAGTGCGCGACGCCGACCCCGACGGCCGCGGCGCAGACCCCGCCCTGCTCAACGCTCTCGAGGCCATCTACGAAGAATCTGGGCGCGCCGAAGGTCGGCTCGCCATCCTCCAAGAGCGCCTCGAACGCGCAGAATCCGACGAAATGCGGACGGTCTACCGGCTGCTCATTGCGCAGCTCGTTTGGGAGACGACTCAAGACCGCGCCGCTACCGAAGGCTGGCTCGAACCCATCTTGGAACGCGACTCCCGCCATGAAGCGGCTCATCGACTGCTCGCTGACGTCGCCACCGACCTTGAAGACTGGCCCGCAGCCGCGCGTCACTTCGCTACGGTGCTCGAAACGTCCGCCGGCGGGCTCGATGCCGTCGAGACCGAACGCCAGCTCGCGCACATCTATCTCGACCGAATCGGTGATCCCAAACGCGCACTCGATCACTTCGCTTCTGTCCTCGCCGCGGCTCCAGGCGATGCCCAGGCGCTCGAAGGCTATCGACAAGCTCAAGCAGCCACTGGCGACTGGGTCGGCTTCGCGTCCACGCTCGGCAAGGAGCTCGGGCTACTTCTTGGCCGCCCGGAAGGTTTCGATCCCGTCGAAATCGCGATGCTCGATCCGGACAGCGTCGCCGACGCACTTCGCGTTCCCGCCAGCCAGATCACGGCCGACATCGCCGAAGTGGTGGAGAATGAACTCGAAGATACCGAGCTGGCTCGTCAGTTGTGGGGTGTCGTAGTTCAACTGTGGGGAGAACACGTCGAGGCCCTGGAGCGGCGAATCGCGCTCGACCGCAAACAAGATCAGCTCATCGACCTCGCTGCCGACCTCGAACAGTACGCTGACATGCTGTTGGACACTCATGCGCGATTCGATGCACTCGTCGAATGCGCGATGATTCACGCCGACAAGCTCGATGCGCCCGACGCCGCGCGCCCATTGCTCACCGAGGCGCTCGCGATGGTCGAAGGCACGGAAGAGCAACCCGACGGCGTCGACGCCGCCCGGCGTGCACTTCGCGCACTCGCGAACTAGCGGCCAGTCGCCGCTACATTCGCCGCAACGTGAAGAAGACCAGCGCGCAGGCCACCAGAATACCCAGCGCCGTCGCGAAGACTGTCGCCGCGAACGGCAACGGCGACTCAGTTCCCGGCCGCCTCACTCGCCACAAATCCTCCCGCCCCATCATCAACACTTCGCCCTCGTGTTGGTCGAACGAGAGCGGCGGCGAGATCGGCGGACCTTGAGGCCAGCGAAGTGCGTACCGACGAACCGCCGGAGTGGTCGTCACCGGATTCTCGACGACCATCAGCGTGTATCCCGGCCTCGAGTCGACCAGTAGGAGTAGCTTGCCGGCGTCGTAGGCGGCATGCAGAACGTTCAGGCCCGCCCACGGCCCCTCGACTGTCTCCCAACGAGCACCGCCGTCGAGGGAGCGCTGCACGGTTCCGTCGGAGATCACCAACAGGGCATCGCTTTCTCTCGCTCCAAGCACCAAGACAGCAGCGTGGTCGCTCTCCACCTCACGAATCGCCTTCCAAGTCGCCCCGTCGTCCGTCGAAGCCCAGATGCGAAGTCCGCCCTGCGCTCGTGACTGCGTCAGGTAGATTCCTTGCTTCGAATCCAACTGAACGTCACGGATCGGCTCATCGCCGAGCGCCGCCAAAATACTCGGGTCGAGCGTCAGGCGCTCCCAAGCACTACCGGAGTCTCGAGAGATCGCAGCCCCTCGACCCTTCGACCAAGCATGCAGAACCTCGGTGCCGGGACGCTGCCGCAGTAGGACGACCGCTCGATCGTCAAGCAGTTCAGCTCGCTTTGTGGGCAAGACCTCTGGTCCCACTCCTTCTCTGAACAAGCTCTCGATCTCGACCATGTCCTCGCGCGACGACTGAATGGCGATGCTACCATCGACCGTTCCGGTCACGACTCTGCCGTCGGCCGCGCCGAGCACCGACGCGGGATATCGCGTGTTCAGCGCGTTCCAGCGCGCCGTCAGCCCACCAGTCAGAAGCCAAACACCGCCCGGATCTGCCAGGGCAATCCCGCCATCTTCACGATAGTCGACGGCGAGCGGACGAGCGCCGCCAAGGCCTTTGTTTTCGGGCGCCCACGACTTTCCGCCGTCCGAGCTCACCCAAATTCCAGTTCCTCGCGTTCCGGCGAACACGGTCATGCGGTCCGCCGCCACCACGAGCGACGAAACCTCGCGAGAGGTCGCTCCACCCGCGCGAACCGTTTCCCACGATCCTCCCTGATCTACACTTCTCAGGATGGAGCCATCGGTCGTCCCGGCGAGTAGCGCGAACCCGACTCCACCGCTCGAGTCCGCCACCATCGCAAACGACGACAGCGCCGCAGCGTCTGCCGGCCAAAAACGGAACCACGTTTCGGCATCATCATTCGACCGAAACACCCCGTCGACCGTCACCGCGAACAACACCTCACCATCGGGCGCCGACACCAATTCTTTGTCGGCCGATGGAATCGTCGACACCATCATCCATGGCGCGTCGTGTTCGTTGCGCCGATAGACTCGAAGCTGACGCGAAAACACGGTTAGCAGTTCGAACTCTCGCTCCGCCGAACGAGGGAGGTACGTCCGAATGAACCCTGGAAAACTGCCCGGATCGTGAAGCGAGCCGATCCCCTCTAGATCGATGCGATGCCAGATTGGCTCACCCGACGCGTCCAATCGCCAGATTCTGCGCGGCCCAACGAGGTAGAGTGTGGTGCCTTCCACAGTGAGCGAGAGCGATGCCTGGGGAACCGCACCAGTTGGCGCGAGCGCAGGTTGTCGAGCGGTTCCGGGGAGGTCGAATTCGTCCCACTCCCGGCCGTTCGCGCTTCGACGAAGTTTCAGATCACCGTCGGGGAGTTGCTCGAGCCACCACCACCGTTCGAGCGCCCAGACGAGCGAATCTCGATTCCCGGGCGGTTTCACGCTCGCAAACGTCCCCCCATCAAATGTCCGCGTAGCCCGCCACTCTCCGTCGTAGACCCAGAGGTGATCGGCGGTCCGTGCCAGCGCTGCGGGAGACTCCTCACCCCCAGCGACAACTTGCAGCACATCCGCCGCCTCCGGGCCGTCGATCGCGTCGACTTCAAGCCACCGCGTCGGCTCGGCGCACCCCATCACGAGCGTCACAGCTGTGGCGAGGAACCACAGCGACAACCGACGCGAAGTGATGGGTAGCATCAGTACTCTTGCATCTCGACGATGGTGAACTCGACACGCCGGTTGAGGGAGCGTCCCTTCGCCGTCTCGTTGTCGGCGATTGGCTGCTCTTCACCGTATCCGATCGAGTCGAGGCGACTCGCGGCAATGCCTTGATCGATGAGGTACTTCATCACCGACGCCGCACGTTCGTTGGAGAGCTCCATGTTGTACTCGTCGCGTCCGCGGTCATCCGTGTGGCCTTCCACGCGGATCTTGAGCACCTGCGGGTTCGCCTTCATGACCTCCGCGACAGCGTCCAGAATCTCGTACGACTCCTTCTTGATGATCGCCTTGGCCGTCTCGAAGTAGACCTGCTCGGTGATGATGATTCGGTCGCGACTCAGGTGAACTTTGTCGTTCGGGTCGTCCGGGCAACCATCGTCGTCGAGGAAGTCGTTGAGCGTCTCCGGTTCGTTCGGGCACGTGTCCGCGGTGTCGGGGATACCGTCCTTGTCGTTGTCGATATCCGGGCAGCCGTCCGTGTCTTCGAATCGGTCCAGATCTTCTGGGTCTTCCGGACACTTGTCGCGGTCGTTCGGGATTCCGTCGCCATCGAGGTCATTGTCGGGACAGCCGTCCGGACCGATCGCCACGCCCTCTGGCGTGTTGTCGCAGCGGTCCATGTCGTCAGGGATGCCGTCGCCATCGTTGTCGAGGTCGGGGCAACCGTCGCCGTCTTCGAATCCGTCGAAGTCCTCTGCCTCGTTCGGACACTTGTCGTACGCGCCATAGATGCCGTCACGATCGTAGTCGTAGCCCCACGCACCGCCGCTCACCCACCGACCGTTGATGCCGATGTAGGCACGGAAATCTGGCGTACCAACCGCCTCGTCGTTCAGGGCCGTGCCAATACCACCCGAGAGCGTCCAGGCGTCGGTAAGCGCATAGCGTACCCCCAACTTCAGCTCCGCCGGCACTTCGGTTGCCCGCACGCCTTCGCGGCCCGGCGGTCGTTCCGCGAGGCTCACTGCTCCGTCGAACTCCAGAATGGCGTCCAGCTTCGACACCCAGAGCGGCACGTTGGTCGCAAGGCCCCAGACGAACTCGTCGCCCAGATACGCGTCGCGAATCACTGTCGTTCGTTGACGGAACCGATAGCCCAAGTTGAGAGCAACCCGAATTCCACGGATCACGAACATCTCGCCCACAGCGAGAGCCTCGATTCCAAATCCGTCATCACTGGTGAGCGTGTTGTTCGTTCCCAAGGGCAGATACCCGTTCAGCACGAACGACAATCCCAGCGGGTCGCGAAGCAGATCGTAGAACTTGTACTTACCGCCAATCCGCGGGTCGTTCAGACCAAACGAACCGAGCTCGGTGTCTGGATCGGCGCCGTTCGGAAGCACGCCGACGAGGTCACCGCCAGTCTGAAGCACCGTCAACGGCAGCAAGATCCCAACCTCGAACATGTCGAACAGGCCGAGGTTACCGATGAGCGACAACGTCGACTGGTTCTCGACCGCCGCATTGAACTCCGCCGTCGTACTCGGCGTTTTCAACGGGTCATCGGCCAGGTCCAGGTAGAATCCGAAGTCGAAGTCCAAGTGCGGTGCTACGGCCGATGAGTACACATCGATGTAGTCCGCAGGGCCGGTCGCGGGGTTCATCCGCTCCAGCTGGTACTCCGGAATCGCGCTTTCTTGCGCCACGGCTGTCGAGGCGATGCACATCAAAAGCACCACCAGCAAACCACGAGTCAATCGATTCATGATGACGATCCGAGTCAGAACGAAACTGTTAGGTCCGTGGCGGAGTATACGCTGCGATCGCCATCTCGTCAGGAAAAACTCCATGCCCCACGAGCACATCGTGCTACCGCTCGCACCTCGTCCACATATGTAGTATGGTATGCGCCGTTTCGTGACATGTAGGTTTGAATTTTTGGAGCGCCCGATGCCTCGACCCCGTCTCAATGCTCTCTGCCGCGCGGCGCTTGCCGCTCTTTTCGCACTTTCGTTTGCCGCTTGTGGCGATGACGAAGTCGAACAAAACAACTCCACTTGCTCGATCGGTGAGCAGTACAACCCCATCTTGGGTTCGTGCGTGCCGATCCAGTCGACGAACAACAACGGCGCCGACGCCGGCAACGTTGACCCCGGAGACAGCGGCAACACCAACAACATCTCGCCAGGCGACATGGGTGGAAACAACAACACCACCGACGCCGGAATGGTCGACATGGCTCCGGGACGCTGCGACGAGGGCGTCGACCAAGACAACGACGGCCTCGACAATGCCTGCGAATGCGAGCTCAACACGTCGCCCGTTCTCGCGGACACCGATCAAGACGGCCTCGAAGATGGTGTCGAAGATGCCAACGGAAACTGCCAGATCGACATCGGTGTCGAGACCGACCCGCGTCGCGCCGACACCGACAACGATGGCCTCACGGACTTCGAAGAGACCAATGGCCCCACCGATCCGCTGAATCCTGATGCCGACATGGACGGCGTGCTCGACGGAGCCGAAGTTGCCTCCGGCTGCATGGATCCGTTCGAGTCCGACACCGACATGGACGGCATCCCCGACGCCGTCGAGGACAACAACCAGGACGGCATGATTGGAACCTGCCCGAACCGCATGTTCGAATACGCCTGTGCTCAAGGCGAATCGGACCCCTGCTCGGTCGACTCCGACGGCGATGGCACCCCCGACTCCGACGAAGCCCAGTACCGACAGTGCCGTCCCGAAGACACGCAAAATCTCCCGACGGCCAACACCGTTTCGAACATGACGGCCGACTACCAGATCGTGCTCGACAACTCGGCGACCGCTCAAGCGCTGACAGGTGCTGACGGTCATGTCTTCTACGACACGGCAGACGCCTACACCGGATTCGTGGTCAGCCTTACGCCGACCGGCATGCAGACCAACCCGAGCCTCATCGCCGACGACATCGTCAGCCGCGTCCAGGGCGCCTACCCCGCCGCAGTCCGCCGACTTTCGGGCCGTCGAATCACGACCCACGACGGCTATTCCGCGACCGTGGGAACGATTATCGACCTGCCAGCTGGCACGGACCTCGATGCAGCGCGCGACGCCGTGCTCGGCAACCTGCTCGGTGGTGCGCCAGCCCCGGCAGTCACGTCAGGCCTCACCGGCGACGCTTCCGAAACGCTCTTCATCTATCAGATTCTGAGCCGAGGTCCGGGCCAGTACATCATCGTCGGCGCGTTCACGACGCTCACCAATTACCAGGACAACGCGGCCGACACCGGGTTCCGCGTGGACGACCTCGTCGGCGGAACCGCGGTCGCGACGGCCATGGAAACCAACGTCACCGAGTGCGTCGCATACAAGATCACGACGCGCCCGAAGGTGGACATCATCATCTCGATCGACGGTTCGGGTTCGATGTCGGACGAGCAGCAGGCACTGCAAAACTTCGCGGTCGATTTCACCAACCTGCTCAGCCAGTCCAACCTCGACTGGCGCGCTGGCGTGACGCTCCCGAACTGCAACGGAACGTCCGACTTGAGCATGGAGGCAGCCGCTGTACTTTCGGCGCACTGCCAGGGGCTCCCGTTCCCGTTCCCAGGAACGCAGGGCACCGGCGATCTCGTCATGGGCGACTTCACAACCGACCCCATGGTGCTCAAGTCGCGTCTGAATCCGAGCACCTTCTCGATGGCTGGCGAACACGCGCTCGCCGCGGTCGTGGCTGCGGCCGACAAGGCGCTCCCCCGCTCCGACTCCGACGCATCGAAGTTCCGTAACGATGCCGCCGTCATCCTCATCTCGATCACCGACGAAGAAGACGCCTGGTGGCAGGATGGCGGATCGTGGGGCAACAGCCAGAACATCACGCTCACGCCGACGCAGCAGACCGAGCTCGAAACGGAAGGCAAGCCCTGGGTCGATTTCCTGCTCAAGCAAGAGCTGGGCGCAACCGTCTTCGGGATCGTCTGGCCGACCGGAGAGCAGTGCCAGCCTAACGGTGCCGCAGTGGCCCACGCTGTCACGCACATTGCCAACGAAACGGGCGGCTCGGTCGGCTCGATTTGCCAGGCCGACATCACGAACACGCTCGCCGAGATCGCAAACGCGGCGGCCGGTATCGCGTCCGGTCTTCGCCTCCGCGGAACACCGCTCACGCCCACGATCGAAGTGATTCGGGGCGACGCCCAGACCGGAACCGTGAGCAACGTCGTGCGCAGTCGCGCGGATGGGTTCGACTACGACAGCATCGTGAACCGAATCCTGTTCCCGGGACCGAACCCGCCGCAAACAAACGACACGGTCATCATCCCGTATCGCCGTTGGGACGGCTCGGTGTTCCAGTGCACGAGCACCTCCGAATGCCCGGCTGCGCAGAAGCTCAAGTGCGTCGATGGCGAGTGCCGTTGAGGCAGCTGATCGAGTTCGAGGAAGAACTCGCATCGCTCGCCAGTTGCACGTACACTTCGCGTACTAGTACCAGATCGGCTCCGGCGCTTGGCCGGGGCCGTATCGTCCCTCTTCCGAATAGAAAGCGATGAAGCGTACGATCTTTCCTGTAGTCCTGATCGCCGCAATCTCCATGGCGCTCGCATGTACTCCCGAGTCACTCGAGGGCCTCGATGGAGAGCCCACGAACAACGGCACGAACAACGTCTCGACGAACAATACGTCGGCCAACGGGGGAACGGCGAACTTCACGGCGGATTACCTGGCCGTGCACGCCATCGTCACTGGAAAGTGCGCCCTCGCGGGTTGCCACGGACCAAACTCCGCCGGCGGCAATTTCCTCGTTCCAACCGGGGAGAGCGCACAACCGGCCGAGCTGCAGGCTTCTTTGAGCGACGTGCTCGCCAATTCCGGCGACCTGCTGATTGCGCCTGGCGACTCGGGCGGCTCCGACATCTACAACCGTTTGTTGGGCCAAGGCGGTCCACTCATGCCGACCACCGGTTCGCTTCCACAGAGTGAAATCGACACGATCCAGTCATGGATCGACGGCGGAGCGGTCTACACGCAGTGAACCTCTTCCGACTGATCTGCGTGGTCGCAGCGATTGCGTTTCCGGCAGTCGCGACGGCCGAAGAAGAGGTCGAAGACTCACCCATTCGTGATGTCGGCCGCGAACACCGCGCCAGTTCTGGCGCGGGTCTCACCATTGGCGCCGGGGCAGCTACTGCCTTGCGCCGCATGGAGTTCGCCGGAGCGCAGGGCGCGATCGAGCACAATCCGAACCTGTTCCTTGGCGGCGTCGTCGAACTCTCGCTCGACGTCTACTACTTCGAGGACGCCGAAGCTGGCCTTCGAATCGACGCGCTGGGGTTCTATGGGACGGCAACCGACAGCGAGCCCGACGTCGAGCTAGGCCGCCCACTGGTAGCTCAGAGTTCCGAACTGACCTCGGTCGCTGTTTGCACTCGAGCACTTCGACAGTCGTGGGATCTACACCTCGGCGCGGGATTCGAGTGGGCTTCGCGCCAGCTTGAAGACAACGACGTTTATACCGGACACAAGTACCTGAGCCTTCGATTCGACGCCGGCCTGGACTGGTGGGGACAAGGCGATACGACCCGCGCGTGGGGCAATCTCCAGTTTCTCCCCACACTCTCGGTGGATCAGTCCGATGGACAGTACGGCAATGCATCCGCTTTCGGCGCCCGAATCGAAACCGGTTTCGGCTGGTTCTTCCTTCGACCGACCGCCGGCGACCTTGCGGGCTCGGCCGAACTTGTGGTTCGGCTACGCGGTACGCGGTACCGTGCTCAATTCCCATCGGGAGGGATCGTCGGTGCACAAGCATCGTCCGACGACGACGTCGTCGATCTCGCCCTCGCTCTCCGCTACCACCTCTAAGCGCTCGAGCCATGAATTCTCGCTTTCCTCATCGCTCCGAATTCACCGTCGGAGACGAAGTTTTCACGCCCGATCAGATCATCGAAGGACTCGCTCCGCACATGACCGACAAACGGCGCGAGTTGCTCGCCGAGGTGGTCGCGCGGCGCACCTACTCCGTCGTTCCTGTGCTCGATGGCGTCTATGATCGCGGCAACGTCGCGGCCGTGTTTCGGTCCGCCGAGGCGCTCGGGTACCAACAGGTCCACGTGATCGACTCACAGGACGGCTTCAAGACTTCCAACCGCGTGACGCAAGGGGCCGACAAGTGGCTCGACGTTCGCAAGTGGAAACAGCCCAAACCCTGTCTGGAGCTCGTGAAAGAACAGGGCTATCAGATCGTCGCGACGCATCTCGAGGCATCTGAACCGATTCACGCGGTCGACTTCTCGAAGCCTACCGCGATCGTGTTTGGAAACGAGCGCGACGGAGTGAGCGACGCGACCCTCGCCGCATGCGATCACCGCGTGATCATCCCGATGAAGGGATTTGTGGAGTCGTTCAACATCTCCGTGGCGGCCGCCATTGCGCTATTCCACATCATGCAGGCGCGTGACGCAGGCCCGGGTCATTCCGACCTCACCGACGAGGAGATCCACATCCTGTTGGCGTCGTACTACCTTCGCTCGTACGAGAATCACGTCGATGTGCTGCTGCACAAACGGCGTCGCCGCGAGATCTAGGCCCTACCTCAAGAGCGCGCGGTAGGACTCGTCGAAGATCGCGCCAAAGTTTCGATCGCACATCGCGCCGGGCACTTCACCGTTCTGGGGCGGTGGGTACGCGTGGGTGAATAGCTCAGCGAAATCGGAGTAGCGCGACCCGTTCTGGATGCGCCCGAGGAACGAAACACACGCGAACTCGGGTGCCTGGAAGTCCGGAGATGAACAGTACTCCGAGAGGTTTCCGTAGGTTGTACCTCCGGGCAACTCTCGCGCAACCGGTGTCCCGTGGAACGAGATCACGGTGATCTCGTCCTCGTCCACGATGCGGCCTTTCGTGTCCGACAGATTGCGCAGGAGATTTTCTTTCAAACGAGTCACCGGTACGAGAGGAGACTCGGACGGATCGAGCGTCAGGGCGAATTCGCAGACGTCCCCGCCGCACGAGGTGTCTTCGGCGAGCGAGCCGTCGTGCGAGCAGTCGTTTTCGTCAGTCAGGAAGACGAGCGCGAATCGAGAGTCCTGGCGAATCAACCCATGATTCGGGGCGTTCTCGTCAGCAGACGACAAGCCCACGGCATATCCCGTCTTTTCGGGCGAGACTGCGAGCGCTGCGGCTTCCAGGCCCTTCTCGATCCCGTAACCGCGCGTGCCCACCAGCGCCATACAACGAAAGTCTTTGTTCAGCTGTTCGAGGTCCAACGCGCCGTCATCGCCGCGATAGTCCTCGGCCTTCAGCACTTTTGGGAACTCCGGAAACTCGAGTTCTTCGAACAGGTCGGCTGGCCGGCAGTTTTCGCAGAGACCGACACAGGCTTCACCCCCTCCCCCGCGGAAATAGCAGGAGATCTCTTCGTCTGTCAGGTCGACTTCGGTCGGGTCAACGCCGGCGCATTCAGCGGCAAGCTGGAGAACCTCGCGGACCGGCTTGAAGTCGTCCTCGATGATCGCGCCGTCTGGCCCCACCGTATTGATGCAGGTTGGGTCGAAGCCCGGAATGGGCTGCGGAGTCGACTGTAGCTCTCCAGGTTGTGCAACCGGTTCGGGAGGATAGTCGTCCACCATCTGAGTCGTGGTGATCCCGATCTGAAAGTCGATCCCCGCCTCCACGAGAGGCAAAACGAAGTCCCGAAATCGGTCACGAAGTTCGGCCTGTTCCTGGCACATCGAGCCCGTGTTGTCGGCCACGTACAAGATGTCGATCTTCTCGGCATCCTCGTACGGGCTCGGCGTGCCTTCGTCTTGATCGCTCGAGTTTGGTGATTCGGCGTTGCCGAGATTGTCGAACTGCCCCTTCTCTTCCAGCTCGATTGAGCTGGTATCGTCGCTGCAGCCAACGATCCACGTGGTCGACAAGAGAATCAGTGCGGCGAGTTTGCGGACCATCTGGCCCCCCTTCTTTCAATGGATTTACGAACTTTGTTTAAAATCTAACACAAAAATGCACCGACGTCGAGAATTGGGAAGGGTTTGGGAAGGTCATAGAAGCCTCCCGTTCCTTGACACCCTACCGCCGACCCACTAGGGTGCGCCGTCCTCGGAACCTGCCGAACAAGCAATTCCGGGGAGATAGGCGAACGGCTTGTGGCACACCTCGGCCAGCAACCACGCCAAATGACTGGATTTTTAGGCTAGCCCGAGCGTCACGCGACCACGGGCATGAGAACGAGGAGTTCTTACGATGCATGCTGTGATCAAAACCGGCGGTAAACAGTACCGCGTCACCGAAGGCGACGAATTCAACGTCGAGAAACTGGGCATCGAGAAAGGCGAAGAAGTCGTCTTCGATACCGTTCTCGCAGTGGGCGAAGGCGCAGACCTCGTGGTCGGCAAGCCAACCGTCGAAGGCGCTTCCGTGAAGGCCACGGTCGTCACCAACGGCCGCGAGCGCAAAGTCATCGTCTTCAAAAAGAAGCGTCGCAAGGGCTACCAGGTCAAGCGCGGACACCGTCAGCACTTCACCCGCGTTCGCATTACCGAAATCAACGCCTAATCAGCGTTCCCCGGACACACCGGGAAGATAGGAGCACAAAATGGCACACAAGAAAGGCCAGGGAAGTTCACGGAACGGTCGCGACTCAAACGCAAAACGTCGCGGCGTCAAAAAGTTCGGCGGAGAAGCCGTGCGCGCCGGGAACATCATCGTTCGTCAGTGTGGAACCAAGTTCAAGGCAGGTCGCAACGTCGGCCTCGGCCGTGACTACACGATCTTTGCCAAGATCGACGGCCACGTGACGTTCGAGAACATCGCAGGCGGCCGCAAGCAGATCTCGGTCTACCCCGCTGATCAGGCTGCAGCCGAGTAAGCCTCACCCGGCTTCGCTGTGTTTCGACGCCCCCGGTCTTCCGTGGGGCGTTTTGTTTTTTTTGGCCCACACCACCTTGCCCCGAGAACGTCATGAGCTCATTCGTCGACGAAGTTGAAGTTGAGATCATCGCCGGAAAAGGCGGCGACGGGATGGTTGCGTGGCGCAAAGAGAAATACATCAACCGCGGCGGTCCGGCCGGCGGTGACGGCGGCAAAGGCGGCAACGTCGTGTTTGTCGCGACCACCGGACAAAACACCCTCTCCGAGTTCCGACACCGGCGATTCTTGCGCGCCGAGAACGGTCGCCCCGGAGGACCCAAAAACATGACCGGCGCAGGCGGCGACGATCTCATCATCGAAGTCCCTTGCGGCACGCTCGTGTTCGACTCCGAAACCGGAGAACAACTGGCCGACCTCGTTTCCGAAGGCGACCAGATCATCGCGGCGAAGGGCGGCGACGGCGGAATGGGCAACAGCCGCTTCAAGACCTCGACCAACCGAGCACCTCGCAAGGCAACT
Source organism: uncultured Bradymonadales bacterium (assembly GCA_964384605.1). Lineage (GTDB taxonomy): Bacteria > Myxococcota_A > Bradymonadia > Bradymonadales > Bradymonadaceae > CAYLMO01. Next base: position 17,891 of record CAYLMO010000040.1, read on the forward strand.
CCCGGCTGGCCCGGCGAAGAACGCGCCATCAGGCTCGAGCTGAAACTGATCGCCGACGTCGCCCTCGTCGGCTACCCCTCCGTCGGCAAGTCCACCCTGATCTCGGTCCTGAGTAACGCTCGACCGAAGATCGCCGACTACCCCTTCACAACGCTCGTGCCCAACCTCGGCGTCGTGCAGTGGAAAGACTATCAAGAGTACGTGATTGCCGACGTGCCCGGACTCATCGAGGGTGCACACGAAGGCCACGGCCTCGGAATCCAGTTCCTGAAGCACATCGAGCGAACCAACCTCATCTGCCACGTGATCGAAGTCACGCAGCAGCTCGAAGGCTACGAAGACGACCGCGATCCCTTCGACGACTACCGGCGCATTCGCCACGAACTCGAAGCGTATGCCGAAGGCCTGGCTGACCGTCCCGAGCTCGTCGTCCTCAACAAGACGGACCTTCCCTGGGTCGCGGAACGCAAAGACGAGATCGAAGCCTACTTCGCCAAAAAGAACATCCCATTCATCGCCATCTCGGCGACGACGAACGACAGCCTCGACCAATTGCGTGACCGATTGGGCGAAGCAGTTCGAGAAGGTACGTTTCAGCCCAAGAAAGAAGCCTGGGAAGAATAAGGACTATTCTTCCTCGCCCGCTGCCTCCGCATCCTGCTTCAGGCGCTCGGCAGCGGCTCGCCGGCGCGCGCGCTTGCGGCGTTCTTCGAGGTCTTTGTCGGCCTGAACACGGCCAATGAAGTACCCGGCGAACAAGCCAACTACAAAAATAATGGGGAGATAGAAGATGTGCGCAGTCGACATGGTCTAGTCGTCGACCCCGAGCAGCGTGTCCAAGCGTTTCTCCAATTCGTCGATCTGGTCGTCCAGTCGCTTTTGACGCGCCGAGAGCACAGCGAGGTACACCAGAATCATGACCCAGAGGGCGAGATACGACGCGACCACGAGCGTACCCCCCGGAATCGTCGTCTCCTCAGCGGCCTTGTTCTGGGCCCAAGCGAACGAGGGCGCGACGACGAGCAACAACCCGACGAAACTCATTGCGAAGTTCTTCATGCTCGACTCCGGGCGATGTCTTCGACTTCCAGATAGAGACTTTCGAGGCGAGCTTCGCGCATCTTCACGCGAACCATCGCCCAAAAGAGGACTACGAACAGCAGTAGAAAAGCGAGCATGCTCACCCCAAAGGTCGAGGCGATCTGCGGCGCTAGTCCGTCGCCACCCTCCCGCTCCACGACCGGGTGCATTCCACCCCAGTTGCGAACGGCATAGTGAATGATGGGGATATCCACGAACGCAAACACGGCGAGCACCGCCGACACTTTCTTGATTCGCTCGCTCGGGCCTGAAAAGGCGCGCAGCACGAAGTACCCACCGTAGAGCAGGAACAAAACGAAGGTCGCGGTCAACTGCGGGTCCCAGGTCCAAGCCTTGCCCCACGCCTTGAGCGCCCACAGCGGACCGGAAGTGAGCACGTAGAGACAGAACACCATGCCGACTTCCACACCCGCCACGGCGGCGAGGTCGAACCCGCGGCGCGGCTTCAGCAGATAGAGCAGACTCGCGGCCGAGGTGATGGTGAACCCCGCATACATCGCCATCGCCGCAGGCACGTGACTGTAAAAGATCTTCTGAACAATCCCCTGCTGCCGTTCGACCGGCGCATAGAAGAAGATCAGATAGAGACTGACGGCCATGAGGATGACCGAAATGGCCAGCACGACAGGGTACAGCTTTCCAAGCAACTTCATGGTTCCTCTCGCCTCGAGGTGCGCTGGAAACAAGTAGCACGGGACCATTCATCTCACAACGAATGGGGGTGATCGTGGCCTGCAATGAGGCGAGGTGCAAATTGACGCTCTTTCGAGGCCTCCGGTATACTCGCCCGCATCCCTATCCCCAATGCATCGCGCGCGAACGGCCGGATGGGCCCTGGGCGCGCGGTTCAGCAAGTCGACGAGTCGGTAGATGATCCCGAAGGAAATTTTCGAGCAGTCGATCAAGCGCTATTTCAAATGCATCGTCCCGTATCTCGAGGACGACAGCGTTTCCGAGATCATGATCAATGGCCCCGAAGACATCTGGGTCGAGATCTCCGGGCGCCTTCATCAGACCGAGGCGAAGTTCGACAACGCCGACGACTTGATGGGCGGCGTGAAAAACATCGCGCAGTACGTCGGCAAGACGCTCAACGTGCTGCACCCCCGCATGGATGCTCGTCTTCCGGACGGAAGTCGTGTGCACGTCGTGCTGCCTCCCTGCGCTCGAAACGGAGTCTCGGTCGCAATTCGTCGCTTCGGTAAGTTCAGCCTGACACCCGAGAAGCTGATCGACTACGGCTCGGTGACCGCCGAGGCGATGGAGTTCATCAACCTCTGCGTTCACATGGAGCGAAACCTCATCGTGGCCGGCGGTACCGGCTCCGGAAAGACCTCACTCCTGAACTGCATCTCGACGCTGATCGACCCCGACGAACGAATCATCGTGATCGAGGACTCGACCGAGCTCCAGCTCCAGCAGCCTCACGTGCTCATGCTCGAAGCTCGCGGCCCAGACGCGAAAGGCCGCGGTCGAGTCGAGATCGGCGACCTCTTCCGAAGCGCCATGCGACTCCGCCCCGACCGCATCGTCATCGGTGAGATTCGTGGCGGCGAGGCACTCGACCTGATCCAGGCCATGACCTCGGGTCACGGTGGCTCGATGTCCACCACGCACGCCACGTACCCCGACGATACGCTGCGCCGTTTGGAAACCATGGCGATGATGTCTGAAATTGAAATGCCTCTTCAGGCGTTGCGTTCTCAGGTGGCCTCAGCTGTCCAGGTCATCGTGCAGACTTCGCGCTTCAACGACGGATCGCGTAAGCTGACCCACATCGTCGAAGTCCTCGGACTCGATGAGATTGGCGAGTACAAAATTCACCCGCTCTTCCAATTCGAACACGAAGGGTACGCCGACGACGGCAAGGTGCTTGGTCAAATGCGACCGAGCGGAAACCTTCCGACGTTTGTCGAACAGATCAAATCTCGCGGTATGCATTTCGACGAGAACTGGTTCAAAAGGAACTGATCCCCCATAATGGGGGCGGGGCAGCGCGCCAGTCGTACTGAAAACGACTGTTCGCCTCACATCCACGCAGCCAAGCAGGCCCATGTCTGACGACCGTTTCAAACAGGCCCGACGTAGCCTCCTCGACCGACAGAATCAGCAGAGGCAAGGCGGCCAAGACAACTTCAGCGACGACTTCGAAGACGAAGCCACCGCTCTCGTGGACCTCAATTCGGTCCAGCGGCCCCCGTCTGGTCAGCAGCCTCCCGCGGGTCAGCAGCCAGGCTACGGCCAACAGCAACAAGGCCACCACCCGCCCCCACCCGGCATGGAGGACGACAAGACCGAGATGATCTCGCTCTCGGACATGCCGCAACAAGGCGGACAGCCCCGTGGCGAACACCCGTCTCTCATGATCGGCGACGGTGGATCTCTGGGGCACCAACGCAACCCACACACCGACCAACCGACGGCGCCTTCGTACGACACCGGCGACCGCAAAGCCTCACAGCAGGCCTCGAGCTCGCCGAGCCCAGTCGTGATCGGCGACGCCTCCGACTTCGAAGGCAGCACCCAGTTCATCAACATCTCGGAGTTCGCACAGGAATCGGGACCACAGGTGACTCCCGACGACCACGAGGCCGGGTACGAAGGCAGCACCCAGTTCATCAACCTCGCCGAACTCCAAGCAGGTGCGGCCGCGCACGGAGCCGGCCCGACGATTGAGAACGACGCCGTACTCAAGCAGGGCTACCAGTTCGGAACCGACTCGATTCAGAAAGGCGACTTCACCCTGATCTTCGCGCAAAACGCGATGGGTAAACCGGTCATTCTGAAGCAGATCTGGGAGGGCGACACGACGTCGATGCCGGCCGAGGTTCGCCAACGCGTCGCCGCACTCGATCAGATCCGACACCCGCGACTCGTCGCGCTCAACGGAATGCTGGCGTCCGAAACCGGGGCGTGGGTCGAACTCGACCGTCCGCCGGGCTACCGCCTCTCGGACATCGTCCAACAGAACGGACCGCAGCCCAAAGAACAGGTGATGCAGTGGATGAAGCAGGTCGGCGAAGTCCTGTCAACCGTGCACGCCCGCGGATTCGCGTACGCCAACCTCACGACCGACGCGGTCTGGGTGCAGGAAGACGGCTCCGTGGTTCTGGAGCCATTCGACGTCCTCACCTTCGAGAATCGCGGCAACCTGGGCGTGTTCGGCGCTCCTGAGCTGAACGTGCCTCCACAGCAGATGATCCTGAGCCCAGCGACCGACGTCTACTCGCTCGCATGCGTGCTCGCCGCATCACTGACTGGACTTCCGCTGAACCTCGGTGCAGTCGGAACGCTCCCGAAGCCGCTGCCCGACGCGATCATGCACGCGCTCCAGCAAAACCCGGCCGAGCGTACGCCAACGGTCGAACAATTCTTCAATGAAGTCTCCAAGTCTGGTGGCGGACTCCCCGAACTCGACATGAAGCTCGTGATCGGCGCAGTCGCCGTCATCGGTGTCGTCGGACTCGGCGCAGCGTTCGCCCTTCAGGGTAGCGGCGGCAGTGCTCCGGACCCCGGTGCCAGCGACCCAGGCATCGTCGAACCCGGCGAACCCGGAGAACCGAGCGAACCGAAGTCGAACGGCGGCGGTGAACCTGCCGGCGCCAAGGTAGAGCCTCCCGGAGAAGTGTTCCGACACGAGTCGATCACCATCGAAACCAGCTACGTGTTGAACCCACCTCAATCAGACGGGTCCGAGGGCCTCTCGGCCGAAGTAGGCGACCCAGAGGAACTCCGCGCCGAAGCCCGCGAAGTCATCAAGGGCGCCGACCGGCTCGTGAAGGACTCGCAGCTCGATAAGTACCGTGAAGCACTCCAAAAGATGATGCTTGCAGTCCGCCTTTCGGAGATGACCGAAGACGACAAAGAATTTATCGAAGATCTTTTGGCGCAGTCTGTCGTTAAGGAATTGCGTGAGTCCATGCACGAGCGCATCAACACTGCATTCCGAGAGGAAAACCTCAGCTCGGTGAAGACGCTCTATCCGAAGCTCGCGGCTCAGGAAAACCTGAAGGACTTCCAGTTCTTCACCGACAACAAGGCCGTCGGCGTGAAGAAAATCTCGCGCGACGGTGCTAGTGCGGAGGAAGAGGAATGATTCTCGGAATGCGAAACGACGGAGCCAACATGGTTGTCCCTAGTGTTCATCACCTCTTGCTCGCCCTGCTCACGTTTGCAGCCTTCGGCTGCGGCGAAGAGCCTCCGCCCCCGCCATCTCCCACGGTGGACTTCCCGGTGACGGTCACGGTGAAGACAGAGACTGACATTGGTGTTCCGAAAGTGCCCGTACTGTTCGGCGACAAGCTCGTCGGTTACACCGACGCAGATGGCGAATTCAGAGCGAGCCTTCGCCGTCAGGCCGGCTCCGAACTCGAACTGTCCGTAGGCGAAGCGAGCGGTTTCCGGTACGTGTCCGAAACCTCGGTCAAAGAGTCCCTGAAGTCCAACAACGTCGGCGGCTCCATGACCGGGGTTCCGCTGCTGCTGAACGTTACCGCTCAGTCCCAACGAAACGACTACTTCTTCTGGGTTCGCGCGAAGTGCGACTCGAAACTCGACAGCGAAATGTGCGGCGGTCGCGAGATCAAGATCGACGGTGAAGTGGTCGCGACCACGAACGACCTGGGATACGCGCAGTTCACAATTGCGGAAGTTCCGGAGACCGAAGTCAAAGTAGAGATCGATACTCCCGACTACGATGCCGAAGAACGAGGCGCCGTGGGTATGGAGCCCAAAGATCCAACCTACACTGTTGCACTCGACCTCGAGCCTCAGATTTATCACATCGAAGAAGAGTTCACCGACGCGCTCGCAAAGCGCCGCGTCTATCGTGCCCCCCGCCGCTCCACGAGCCGACGAGGGTCTTCGAGCCGAAAGTCGACGTCCAAGCCGAAGAAAGAAGAGAAACCGAAAAACGATGGCGTCATTGACCTCTTCTGAACCACTCGTCGACAGTTTCGGGCGTAGAATCGACTACGTTCGAGTCTCGGTCACCGACCGATGCAACTTCAGATGCGTTTATTGTATGCCCGCCGAGGGCGTACCTCATGTTCCACGCGCCGAACTCCTCACGCACGAAGAGATCGAGCGCGTGGTGCGCTATCTGCACGCTCGCGGCGTGCGAAAGGTCCGCATAACGGGCGGTGAACCCCTCGTGCGCCAGGGCGTCGTCGACCTGATCGACCGCCTCTCGGGTCTCGAAGACCTGCACGTGGCGATGACCACCAATGCCTTCCTGCTCGAGCGACACCTCGACGACCTGATCGAAGCTGGCCTCAATAGCCTGAACATCTCGCTCGACACGCTCGACGCGGAACGCTTCGCGGAAGTGACCCGTGTCGGGAGCCTCGATCGTGTAGTCTCGGCCATCGATGCCGCAGTGGCGAAGAACTTCGGTTCAGTGAAGCTGAACGCGGTCGTGGTGGGCGGCATCAACGAGCAAGAGATCGTCCCTCTCACCGAATTCGCGCTCGAGCGCGGCATCCCCATGCGCTTCATCGAATTCATGCCCATCGGCGCGGAGACGATCTGGGACGCCGGGCCGACGCAATGCTATCCGGCGGAATCGATTCGAGCACAACTCTCAGACCGTTGGGAGCTGTTGCCAGACCCGAGCCGATACGGTGCTGGGCCCGCGCGCTACTGGCGCATCTATGGCCCGGATACTCCTTCTGTCGGCCACCCGATCGGAATCATCAGCGCGGTGACCGAGTGCTTCTGCGAGGGTTGTAACCGATTGCGCATCACTCCACAGGGTGGCTTGCGGGTCTGCCTCGCAGACGACGACGAGTCGAGCCTGCGAGATGCGATGAGGCTCGCACCCAATGAAGACGCGGCGATCGACGCGATCGAACGGGTATTCGAAGTCGCTGTCGCCGGCAAAAAGGAGAAGCATTCCTTCGATTTGGAAGGCGGCGCCGTGACGAAAGTTCACATGAGCGGAATCGGCGGCTGAAGTTCGGCATCCAACAGCCATCGCGCGACGCCGATGCTCCTGTTACGATATCGGTTGCGTAAAGGTGTATTCAGTGGGAATGCAGTAACGTATCCCGCGGTTTCACCCGCGAACCGACAATTGTAGCGAGCGATTCAATGAGCGCCGTGGACAACGAATTGGATAACTTCGACGAGTTTGAAGGTAGACCGGACGCACTTCCCGAGCTGGAAGACGATGCTCCGGAAGGCTTCAACTACATGCTCGTCATCGGGTTGATTGCCGCCTGCGTCGGCATCGGGTTCCTCGTCATGGACGGGTTCAAATCCGAGACGTATTTCTACACAGTCGATCAGGCCGTCGCACAAGGACCTGATCTGGTCGGTCAGACCGTTCGCGTGAAGGGAATTGTCGAACCGGGTACGGTCGTCGGGAAAGACGGCGAACTCGGTCGGTCGTTCCGAATCGTCGAGAACGGCAAGTCGATTCGAGTTCACTACGACAAGGCCATGCCCGACACGTTCGATGAGAACATGGAAGTGGTCATCCTCGGTGAAGTCGACGACAAGATGGTCGTTCAAGCCGACGAAGTGATGGTGAAGTGCCCGAGCCGTTACGAAGGCAACCCGCCCACCGCGACCGAGAAGAGCGAAGAGCCACGCGCCTCGCTTTAATCCGCAGTCCGACTTAAGGAAGTTCTATGAAGCTGATCGGATCATTCGCGATCTACGCCGCTCTATATGTGTGCGTCGTAGGCACCGCGATCAGTTTCGTCGCAGGCCACACCGGCTCGCGACGTTTCGTCTTGGCCAGCCGCTGGTCGGCCTACGCGGCGTTCGGATGTATCGCCACGGCAAGCTCCGTGCTGATGCATGCGCTTTTGTCCCACGATTTCAGCATCGAATACGTTCAAGGGTACTCGGATACCACCATGCCCCTGTTCTATCTGATCGGGGCTTTCTGGGGCGGCCAGGCCGGCAGTCTGCTGTTCTGGACCTCGGTCGTGGCGATTTGCATGGTGAGCTGCGTCTACATCAACCGCGAACGCTACCGCGAATTGATGCCCTGGGTCACCGGCGTGAGCATGATCGTGCTCACGTGCCTGCTCCTCATCCTGTGCTTCGTCTCCAACCCATTCGAGGGCTACCAAATCATCGACGCGCCGACGGCGGGCAAGGGCCTCAACCCCCTGCTGCAGACGCCGAAGATGGTGGTTCACCCGCCATCTCTCTTGGCGGGCTTCGCATCGATGACGATCCCGTTCGCATTCGCGGCCGCCGCCCTACTCTCCGGCAACCTCTCGAACACATGGGTGGAAGCTTCACGGAAGTGGATCTTGGTGCCCTGGTTCTTCCTTTCCATCGGCAACATGCTCGGCGGAATGTGGGCGTACGAAGAGCTCGGATGGGGCGGATATTGGGCTTGGGACCCGGTGGAGAATGCCGCATTCCTCCCCTGGTTGACTTCGACCGCGCTCATCCACTCCCTGATGATTCAAGAGCGCCGAGGCATGCTGAAGCGCTGGAACATTGGGCTCATGCTCGGTTCGTTCATCCTCACCATCTTCGGCACGTACATCACGCGAAGTGGTCTGATTCAATCGGTTCACACCTTCGCGCAGTCGGACATCGGCGACTATTTCCTCGCCTTCCTTCTCTCGATGATCGCATTCTCGGTCATCCTGTTCGTGTGGCGCTGGCCCAGCATGAAAGCCGAGAAACGTCTCGACTCGCCGCTCAGTAAAGAGGCCGCCTTCATCTTCAACAACTGGCTGTTCCTGGCGATGACCGTCGTCGTGCTGTTCGGCACGATGTGGCCACGCATCAAGGAAGGTTTCTTCGGCCAGGAAGTCTCGATTGGTCCGCCATGGTTCAACAAGTGGATGGCCCCGTTGGGACTGATGCTCCTGCTGCTGATGGGGATCGGAACGGTCATCTCGTGGCGACGGGCGAACTGGAAGAATTTCCAGCGGAACTTCCTGATCCCAATCGCCGCGACGGTATTCGGTACTCCGGCAATGCTGGCGATGTACTGGTACGGCCGTGGAGTTGATCTCGGCGTGACGCCGAGCCCGAACGACGCGACCTACGCCGTCATCTCGGTCGCCCTCACGATCTTCGTGACGGCAGCGATCTTTGAGGAGTTCTTCAGGGGAATCGCGGCACGCCGGCGCATGCACGAGGAGTCGATACTTCTCGCGGCAGTCAACCTGACGATGAAGCAGAAACGACGATATGGAGGGTATCTCGTCCACATCGGAATCATCTGCGCGTTCATCGCCTTCGCCGGTAATGCACTCAAGATCGAGAAAGATGTCTCGCTCAAGCGCGGCGAGTCGGCGACCGTTGGCGACTACGTCCTCAAGTACAACGGGCTGAACGAACGGAACGACCTCGAGAAGACGCTGATCATTGCCAATGTGGAAGCGTCTCGGGGCGGGAAGCGCCTGTACGGCGTGCACCCAGGCAAAGCGATCTTCCACTCGCAGCCGAACATGCCGACGAGCGAGATCGACATCCACACAACGCCGCTCGAAGATTTCTACGTTGCGCTCGTGAATTACAGCGCCGACGGAGAACAGGCCGCGTTCAAAGTGTTCGTCGCTCCATTCACCTGGTGGTTCTGGCTTGGCGGCGTGTTCCTGATCATCGGTACGTTCGTTTGCCTCTGGCCGACCCGTGAATCGCTGGACACCCTCCGCTGGGGTCCTCGGCACCTCGCACGCATCGCGATTGTGACGGCATTCTTCGCGGCGGCGGCGTCCCCGCTCATCCTGCTGGCGTTCGAAACGTACACGCCTTGGGGCTCGGCATTGCGCTACGAACTCATCTCGAAGTACGAACCTCCGAGTGACGTAGCGCCCGCACTTCCGAAGCTTCCGGGAGATTCATGAGCCTCATCCTCATCTACATCGCACTCGCGTTCACCGCTGTAGCGCTGGTGCTGATGGTGCTTCCGCTCTTCGGTACCCGACGGGAACGCGTCCGCATCGAGTTCATCGAACATGAGCTCCGCACCATCGAAGCATTGGCCTCCGAACGCTCCGCGCTCCTCCAGCAGCTTCGAGACCTCGAGTTCGATCGCGAGACGAACAAGGTGAGCGAAGAAGACTACGCGCGGTTCAAACGACGCTATGAACTCCAAGCCGTGGCCGTGATGCGCCAGCTGGACGCCCTGCGTGGCGGCCAGAACTGGGACCGCCTCGTCGACCAAGAGATCGCGTCGCACACCGACGGTACGTTCCCGGCCGGCGAGGAGTCCGACATCGCCGAAGCTTCCGACGCGTCAGATCCAGACGTCTCGCCAGTGGCCGTTGACGAAACCGACGACGAGCCCCACGCGAGCGAGTCGCTCGCCGATGCAAGCGACCACAGCGAAGTCGAAGAGCAGCCCGAAGAAGAAACGGAAGAAGATACGGAAGACGAAACCGCGAGCGACGCAGACGCAGAGATTCGATGCGGATCCTGCGGCGAAGAACTCGCAGCAGACGACCGGTTTTGTCGTAAGTGTGGCGCCGCGACGCCCGAGTCGCAGACCGATGCAGAAGAGGTTTCAGCATGAGAAATCTGACGAACATCTCGTTGCTGCTCCTCCTCATGCTCGTTCCGAGCTTGTCGTTTTCACAGACCGGCGCAAACGCCGCCAGCGAATCGGGGGAGGCCCCGCTCGCCGACGGCTCGAGCGCGGATGTGAAAGAGAAGCCCAAGCGGGCTGGCGACTACAGGATTCGAGTGACCGTTCGTGGAACAGACGGTGCGGCACTCAGCGAGAAGCCGGTGTTCCTGCGCGCTGCTCGACCTCGAGGCCCGTTCGAGCCCACGGCTCCCGAACCGGTGAAAGAGTGGACCGAGTTCTCCAACTCCGAGGGTGTTGCGACGTTCGACGTGACTCCAACTGGATTGGATGGACTTCGAGTTCACGCCGTCATGACGCACGACGGCCAGCCTTTCGAATCGGCCGCGGTGACGCCGGGCGACGGTGTGAAGCTCACGATCCGAGCTCACGAGCGCACGCTCGACCCCAACGTCGTCCGCGTGAAGAGCCTTCGAACCGTGGTTCAGCCGTGGGAAGAGTACCTCGTCTTCACCCAATTCTATCAGCTGCAAAACTCTTCCGATCTCGCCCTCGATATCGCGGCAATCCCAGACCCCGACTATGAGCGCGGGATTCCTTTGACCCTTCCGGTGAAGGCTCAGGGCATCCAAGCAATGGGGCCTGGCGAGAGCGCAGTGGTAGACAGCACGGTCTACTGGAAGGGCTTCATGAAGCCGGGTGAAGTCGTGAACATTCAAGTTCGCTTCTCCATGTCGGCTCGCGAGGAGTCGTTCATCTTCGAACAAGAGATGGAGTACTCCACGGACGAATTGGAAGTCGTCGTGCCGCTGCAGACCGATTTCGAGAAGCTGCCGCGGCTCGACACTGTCACGTTGCTCGCCCCCGGCTTCAAAGAGCTCGGCCGCACCCAGAACGGCAAGTCGCCGCTCGACCTGCGAAGCGACATGGAGTTCTTGGCTGCTTGGAACAACCCGGTCGAGAAAGGCGAGAGCTTCACGTTCAAGCTGGAAGGGCTCCCGTTCCACAAGCCGATCACGCCATGGATCTTCCTGATTGCTGGAATCGTCGTGGCTTTGGGCATCGTGGTCTTCGCTCGCAAAGAGCGAGCCCGAATGGAGTCACAGCAAGGGGTTGAAGACCTGCGCGCGGCCTTTGAAGCTGAACGATCCGACCTTCGGGAGCAGCTCATTACGCTCGAGAAACAGCAGGCGAGCGGCATGAGGTCTCAACCGGAGTACGAAGCACTTCGGCTTTCGCTTCGCGAGCAGCTCGCCCTGATCCTGAAAAAGCTCAGCGATCTCGAGGACGAGGCATGAACCGAGTCCTCCTCGAAGAGGTCTCTCGTGTTTACGGGCGCACGTTTGCCCTTCATCGCGTCAGCCTAGAGTTCGAGGAAGGCACCTCAACGTTGCTTCTGGGCGGCAACGGAGCGGGGAAAACCACGCTCATCAACATCCTCGCCACCCTGGACCAACCGACATCCGGCAAAGTCGAGTTCGACGGGCGCCCATGGAGCACCATGGCCGCACACGGCCGCGGCCAGATTGGCTGGGTCAGTCACGATGCCCTCGTCTACCCAGAACTGACCGGCCGAGAGAATCTTCACTTCTACGCCCGCATGTACGGCGTCGAAGACACGAAGAAGGTCGCGATCAAATGGCTGGAGCGAGTCGGACTCAGCGACGCGGCGGACAAGCGCGTATCGAGCTACTCGCGAGGTATGCGCCAGCGGCTGAGCGTCGCTCGTGCATTGATCCACACCCCACGCCTCATTCTTCTCGACGAGCCGCTGACCGGCCTCGACCGCGACGGTCGAGCCCTGATGCTCGACATGTTCGCGAAGCTACGCGACCAAGGATGCATCCTCGTCATGATTACGCACGACCTGGGAATCGACCATCCAATCGTCGATCGCATCGCGGTGCTGAAGTCTGGAAAACTGGCTTATGTCGGTCGACCGACTGAGGATATGGACCTACTCGAGGCCTATCGACAGCACGGCTGAGATGTCCACATTCGTTCGACAAGTTGGCGCCCTGATCGGAAAAGACCTGATCCGGGAGTGGCGCACCAAGGAGATTACGACCACCACGGTCGCCTTCTCGGTGCTGCTCATGCTCGTCTTCAGTTTTGCGTTCTTCGCAAACGACGAACTTGTGACGGCCGTTTTCCCGGGCATCCTCTGGGTCGGTATCGCGTTCACCGGAACGCTCGCCATCGGCCGCACGTTCACACAGGAACGCGACTCCGGATGCCTTCGCGCTCTCGCGCTCGTTCCGGGCACCTGGGCCAGCCTCTATGTGTCGAAGCTGACGGTGAACTTACTTTTCATGTTCGCGTTCGAGGCGGTGCTCCTCCCGTTTCTCGCTCTTGCATTCAACCTGTCGTTGTCTGAATTCGGTCCAATGCTGGTGCTCGCGGTGGTCGTCGGCACGGTCGGCTTTGCCGCTGTCGGCACGTTGGTCGCGGCCATGCTCGTGCACAATCAGATGCGAGATGTGATGATCCCGCTCCTGCTTTATCCGCTTACCATTCCGATCATCATCGGTGGGGTCGAGGCGACACAGCTCATCCTGCTGGGAGGTGACGCAACCTCTTGGCTCCGCGTGCTGGCAGGGGTCGACATCATCTTTTTGGGGTTGTCGGCCGGACTCTTCCGGTGGGTTCTCAGCGCGATCGAGTAGATCGAACAAAGAGCAGGTGGTTTTGGCCGACGAGCTCGAGCTCCCAATCTGGCGATTCTTCGAGGGCTTGAATGAGTGGCCACTGCCCTTCGACGCTCAGCAGTGCCGCGCGAACGTCGTGCTTTTCGAATGTCCCGCCCCACCCACGCGCACTCGAAGTCAGAAAGTAAGCTCCCCACACCGATTCTGGGATGAGTTCCATTCGTTGGTCCACGAATGCAACCTCTCTCGCGTTGGGTCCAGCCTCCCATTCCAACTGACCGCCGAGAGCCTGGTCGTGGAACACCTTGCCGTCGCCCGCCGCTTCGAGGGCCCGAACCACGGCGACGGGTGCGTTCTCACTCGATAGCACTCCCGCGCCCTCACCTTCCGCGAGCAAGCGCCCTGCGCCGAGCTCGACCCTCGTGGAGGCCGGGAGTACTCCTGGCTGCGCCACAAATGCGACGAACACCATGACGGATGCAATCACGACGTTCAGCAGGTTGCCTTCGTCTTCGCCGCGCTCGGGCACGTAGGACTGAGCCATGCGCAACACGTGCGGCGCACACACCAGCGCGGCCGTTGCACCAAACCAAAACACCGAACGGACCGCAGACGCAGCCAAATAGGTCGTCGCCAAGAGCAGCGCCGCCTCGACCACTCGAACGTGGGCTCGTTCCTTCGCCAACACGGCGAGCGCCAGAACCAGGCTCAGCGCGAACGCCATCCCGATGCCAGTCTCCAGATCGGGCGGCAGCCACTCTGAGACGGTCGCTGAGACATTTGACGTGACGGCGAGACCTATCACGTACCGAAGGTTCTCGATGCCGTGAGGCGAGACGAGAGAGCCCAGGATGGTCGCGACCAAGCAGGCTGACCACCACGGAAGCTCCACTCGGAGAAAACCGCGGAGCCGTCGTTCGCTGACGGCCTGGAGAAACTCCGCACCAGCCGCTCCGAAGACCAACACCGGCGCCAAAATGAATGTGCCATGCACGTTGGCCCACCACACCGATCCGACAAAGAGAACGGCGGGCACCCAACGGCGGCGGCGTTCGTCGAGCAAGAGCACGATTAGAACGACGAACGGAAGGAACGCGAACAATCGTGTCCGATATGTGAGAACCGGATAGCTCACGAGCGCAGCAGCAAGTGCCAATCCAGCGCCGATCCGATTGCTCGACCGCAATACGAGTGCACGCAACAACACCGCCCACGCCGCGAGGAGTAACACGGTACGCAGAGCCATCCCCCCGGTTACGCCGCCGATCTCATGCACGTGGTACATGAGCCACTGCGCCAACCAGGGTTGGTCGTGAAACGGGATGTCAGCCGGAATGGTGTAGAGGAATAGATTCGACGCCGGGAAATCGCCGAGGGCGATCTGACGTCCCATCACGAGGTGCCACCAAAAGTCGTACGGCGGCAACGGCTCGACGTTCGCCGCGATGACCACCCCGGCGAGCGCCAGGACAATCCACACTGCGTCGAGGGTAGGCAGCCTCACCCTTTTTTCTTACCGCCCATGACGTACAACAGGAGTCCGACGAGTCCTGCAGCGACAAGCAAGATGAGCGGGTTGATTCCAGCCCGTTCGCCCTCCCCGTCTTTCTTCTCGCCGGGACCGGTCGCGCCGTCGACGTTCTCGCCTTCGCCGCTCCCTCCACCGCCGCTTCCGGAGCCGTCTTCACCGCCCCCTCCGCCGCCGCCAGCTTTGTCGCCGCCGGCGCCTTTCGCACCACCGCCTGCTCCAGCACCGCCAGCCTTGTCGCCGCCACCGGCTTTATCGCCGCCACCGCCGCTGCCGGCCTTGCCTCCGCCGCCAGACCCTGAGCCGCCGGAACCTCCGCCAGAGCTGAACGGGTCGCCTCCTTTGCCAGCCCCTCCGGAGCCGCCGCCTCCGCCGCCCTGATTATCCTTGGCCGCAAGAGTCCCAGACAACTCGTCATTCGCGTTGCTGAACTTCTCGCTCACCGAGCTGCCGAAGATACGAATGATCGCGAGGATGAACATCGCTGCCAGGAGCAGCATGATGATGTACTCCATCGCCGATGCGCCGCGGTTGTTGCGCAATCTGGGAGGTAGAAATCGAATCATGGAGTCCCAACTCCTGTTTTCGGTACTGCCTCTTTCATTTGAGTGATGCGCTTCTCACAGTGTTCCGCGATGCCCTGAAGCTCCGAGCTGGTGCGGAATCGGTCGCATGTGTTGGCAACGGCTTGTACGTCGCCGCGACGAACGTGCGCATCGATGAGCAACATGACGTTGTCTTGGTTCGGGGCCTTGCTCGAAACCATCTCGAGCCATTGCGCCGCCTCTTCGAACTTCTTCAAGCGGTAGTAGGAAGCTCCGAGCATTGCGAGGTCGTTCGGCTGAAGTGATTTGAGCGCTACAGATGTGAACCGCTCGATGACCACTTCCCATTTCTGCTCTGCGAATGCTCTTCGACCGTCTGTGACCTCGGAAGGCGCAGCCGAGGTCTCCGACGGAGTCTGGGCCTTGACCTCCTTGGGCTCGACCTCCTTCGGCTGCTCGGGTGATTCTTCTTTCGGCAACGACTCCACCATTCTCTCGATGATGACGTCGGCTGGCTCTTCGGGCGTCTGGGCCGACGCAGTCTCGAGGTCGACCGGGCCGCCAACGGCCTCTTTGAGGTCGACGACCTTCTCGTCACCTCGCGGCTCGTAGACTTTTCCGCACACCACCGAGTCACGATCGTAGAGTTTGGCCCACTTCGACTGGAGTTCCCGGGATCGCTGCATCGCCTGCTGTTGTTGTTGGCCCTGACCCGAGCCCGACAACTCGACGAAGCAATCGTAGAAGTTCACGGCGAGCCACGGCTGCTTCAGATGTTGGTCGTAGAGCAGGCCGAGGTTCAGGTAGGGCAGCGGGTCTTGCGGGTCCATCTGTTGTGCAACCAACAGGTGCGACTCGGCGTCGAACGGCTTCCCAGCGTAGATGAGGGCCGTTCCCAGGTTGTTGTAGACGGGCTGCGGGTTCGGCACCTGATAGAGCAGGTACTGATAGACGCGAACTGCCGATACGTAGTTCGAAGTCTGCACGTAGAATCGGGCAAGCTCTTTGGCGATCTCGTCGCCGCCGCCGAACTTGAGCGCCCGCGTGAAGTACTTCTCCGCCGACGCCAAATTTCCGAGTTCGAGCTCGTTCCGCGCGGCTTTGCGGTACAGCTGTGGATCTTCGGAGCCCTCCGCAATCGCTTGCTCGTAGTGGGTCTGCGCCTCTTTGTGGTTCCCCGCCTCGAAGGCGCGATCGCCCATCTGTTCGACCGATAGACAGCCGACGGCAAAGAGTGCCCCAACAAAGAAAACGGCGACGCGAAGCGCCGCCGGTCCTCTACGCGAGGCATTCGGTGGAGTCTGATACATGAATTAGCGCCCGAATCGGTCCCGTGGGTAGATTCCGCGGTCTTTCATATCATTCTCTTTGCTCTTCGCCCAGATATTCTCCCGGGCACCAGGGTGCGGGAAGTACGTCTTCACACGGTTGATGACGCCCGCCATATCCTTGTACATCTTCCGCGTTTCGGCGTTGTGGTACTCGACTCGAAGCTTCTGGAAGAGCTCGTCGAGCTCCTTCCTGGCTTCCGCTTTCTTGGCGTCAGCTTTGGCAAACTTCGCGGGTCGTTCCTTGCCAGCCTTCTCAACGTAGATGTCGGCGAGCTCGAGGTTTTTGTAGCCTTCGAAACGGAACGAGAGCTCGACGTCCTGCTTCTCGAGGTTGTCGACACCGACTGCGAAGGCGCGTTCGGCCTTCTTCATGCAGTCGGCCTCGCCGACGCATTCGGTCATGGTGTCGTCCCACTTGATCGGCGGCATCTCCGCCGGTTCTTCGATTTCAATCTCGGGACCGCCATTGTCTTTCGGCCAAAACGTGAAGGCCATCATGCCGCCGCCGAGCACGACCGCGACGATGATGACGAGCGGGTTTGTGCCTTTGGACTGCTCGACCGCTTTGGCCTGAGCTGCCTGGATGCGCTGGAAGTCCGACATATTGTCGTGATCCGTCTCGCCCAGCGCCTCGGCCGAATTGGCGATCTCGTCCCAGCTCATGATGCCGTTCGGGTCTTTCGGTTGTTCGGGCGCTGAGGGCTCGGGCGCTCCGCCCATGCCCATGCCGCCGCCCATACCACCGCCGAAACCACCGCCTGGCGCGCCGAAGCCGCCGCCGTTCATTTGGCCGCCAGCCCCGGCTCCAGCCGACTGCATGCCGCCGCCGAAGCCACCGCCTGCCTGCTGCTGTTGCTGACCAAAGCCGCCCGGCTGGAAACCACCCTGCTGTTGACCGAAGCCGCCAGCGGGTTGCGCTCCCATTCCCATGCCACCTTGCTGCTGGCCGAATCCAGGCTGCTGCCCGAAACCGCCCTGCTGCTGTGCGCCCATTCCACCACCGCCGGATGGCGCTGACTTGGCAGGCGCATCTGGCGACCGGAATGTGAAGTTGAGCTGGCCGAAATGGAGCACGTTCCCGTCAAACAGATCGACGTCTCCCGAGACCGGATTTCCATCGACCGCTGTCATTCCGCCACGCGACAACACCACGAGTTGGTACCCGCGCTGGTTGTGCACGATCAGGGCGTGTTGTCGCGAAACCGTTGGATGATCGAGGACGAAGTCCGAGGCCTTGTCGCGCCCAATCGAAACCGAACCGGAGTCGAACGGGAACTGCTGCGTCTGGCCATTTTCGATGTATTCGAGCGAAAAACTGGGCATGCCTTTACCGAATTAGGTCTGCTGCAACATCGCCTACTGGTTGTAGACCTTGAGGATCATCGCGCCGACGACAACGACAATCACTGCGCCGAAGATGAACATGAGCGGCAGAAGAATCTTCACCGCTGCCTGCGACGCCTGCTTCTCAATCTTCTGCGTTCGCTTGTTCCGAATCGTGTCGACCTGCACCTCGAGCACGTTCGCCAGAGGGCTACCGCGCTTCTCTGACTGCAGGATAGAACCGACCATCGATTGGAGATAATCCGACTTCACGCGCTCGCAGAGGTTGATGAGCGCATCGGAACGTGCGGTACCAACTCGCATCTCCTGCAGCACGACGCCAAGTTCCTGGACCATCGGATCGTCGGGGTTCTGCTCCTGTCCGCGAACGACCACGCGGTCGAGAGCGGTCATGAAGTCCAGACCTGCACGCATCGACAGAACCAACAGGTCGACCGTGTATGGCAGACGACGATCGATCTCGATCAGTCGCTCCGTGATCGCCCCGTTCAAGCTCAAGACCGGCATGTACAGACCGACACCCGCGGCGATGATTGCCACCGGAATCTGCGGTGCATCGGTCATCAGAGTCGTGAGCACGACGAACGCCAGGAACATTCCCACGCCTGCGACGCAGCACAGACCAAGGAACTCATTCGGCGTAAACGCTCCCATGAATCCAGAGCGCATCAGCTTGTCCCGCAGATTCGCCCTCGTCTCCGTTACGTTCCACGCCTTCGTGTCCGGCAGTCGACGAATGTAGTGCGCGAAGATCTTGATGATCGGAAGAATCATTGCGTAGAACGCATCTTCCTCGACCAATCGCTTTCGCTTCGTGAGGCGATATCCGTAGATCTCATCCTCTTCGACATCATCAGGCACGAAGCCCACGACGAAGAGAACGAACGCCAGGAAAATCAGAACAAGCGCGCCTACAAACAGTAGGCCGTCTGAGAATGGAAGTGTTTCAAGCAACTGCTACCTCGTGCGCATGAGCGCTCGCTACACCTGAATGCGGACGATCTTGAGGATGAAGACCACGCCGATAACGTTCAACACCGCGGCCACTGCGAGAATGAGATACCCGGGAAGCGTCTCGAACAGAGGCGTAATCAACTCGGGGTCCATCAGATAGAATGCGCCGATCACGACCGCGGGCATCAATCCCATCACCCACGCCTGCATTCGGCCCTGAGCCGTCTGCGTGTCGATAACTCGCTCGAGTCGGTAACTCTCTCGAATCGTCGACGAGATATCTTCCAAGATCTTCGGAATGTTACCACCGACCGTACGGCCAATGATCAATGCCGAAATGGCCAGCTGAAGGTTCCGCGCGGGCACACGCTGCTGCATGTTGATCAACGCTGCATCCAGCGGCGTACCCAGCTTGTATTCTTTGAGCATCACGCTGAATTCCTGCGTGATCGGCGGGCCCATCGCGTTGCAAACGTCCTGAATTGCATCAGGAAGCGCCGGGTTCGCCTTGAAGCTGTTCGCCATGTAGATCATGGCCTCTTCAATCTGCTCGTCGATATCCGTCAGTCGCTGTGCCCACATCCGCTTCAGGACGATTCGCGGCAACATGATTCCGCCAACCAATCCCACGATGCCGCCCAGCAGCCAATCGCCGATGAAGAATCCTCCTGCGGCGATCGCGACCAGTATTCCAAACATGTGCAGCAGGAAGAACTCTTGCGGCGAGATTTCCAAGAAGAGTCGGTACAGCTCCTTACCGATCACCTTCTCATAGACACCTCGTTCCCGAGCCACTCGGCTCGCGACCCACTCGCCGCCTCCAAGAACGACCAAGAATGCGGCCACAAAGGCCAATCCGGTACCGAGGTATAGGAGTGTTTGATCGTCCACGAATCTCCTCCGCGCGAACCACACTTCGTGCGGCCCTGCCTCCACCAATTGGGGGCTTTCTGAGCGTTTGGGTTGACGCCACCAAGTGTAACGCCGCGACCATGTAGGTGCAAGCAAGCAGACGCCTCTTCACCCGGTCGTCACAACCCCAGTCTACAAACAGCTCGGCGCGCAGTGGATTCAACCATCTGCGCGCCGAAAAACTTCCCGTACAGCCTCGAACGATGCCCCTAGAAGAACTCCTCGGGGTTCGCCATATCTTGCACGATGAACTGATTCAGGAACGAAGGCAGGTATCCCGTTGCCACATGATACCCCTGCACCTTGTTGTTCTCGTCCATTCCGGTCTGGCGATAAACGTAGATATCCTCGAGCTGCACGAAACCGTCGTCGTCGATCCCGACAACCTCGGTGATGTGCGTGATTCGACGCGAGCCATCACTGAATCGCGCCTGCTGCACGATGACGTTCACCGCGTTCGCGATCTGCTCTCGAATTGCCCGGCTTGGCAGCTCCATTCCGGACATCATCACCAGCGTCTCGATTCGAGAGATCGCCTCGACCGGCGAGTTCGAGTGCACCGTAGTCATCGAACCGTCGTGACCCGTGTTCATGGCCTGGAGCATGTCGAGCGCCTCGCCCGAGCGACACTCACCCACGACGATCCGGTCCGGACGCATACGAAGTGCGTTCTTCACGAGATCGCGAATCGAAATCTCGCCCTTGCCCTCGAGGTTCGGGGGCTTGGTCTCGAGTGAGACCACGTGTTCCTGCTGCAGCTGAAGCTCCGCCGCATCCTCAATCGTGACCACACGTTCGTGCGGTCCGATGAAGCTCGACATCACGTTCAGGAGCGTCGTCTTACCGGAACCCGTACCACCCGAGATGATGATGTTCTTTCGTGATCGAACCGCTCGGCCGATGAACTTCGCCATCTCTGCAGTGAACGAACCGAACTTCATCAGGTCGCCCACGCCAAGACGGTCCTCGGGGAACTTTCGAATCGTCAGGCAGGGATCTTTGAGCGCGAGCGGCGGAATCACCGCGTTCACGCGCGAGCCGTCGGCAAGACGGGTGTCCACGAGCGGCGTCGATTCGTCGATGCGTCGACCACGCGGAATCACGATTCGCTCGATCACCGTCATCATCGACTTCTCGTCGTTGAAGAAACGGTCGGTGAGCGCAAGGTTTCCGTCGATCTCAGCGTAGATGTGGTCGCGGTCGACGACCATGACCTCGGTCACGCCGCGGTGCTTGATGAGGTCCTCGATCGGGCCGAGGCCGCACACTTCGTCCATGAGTTCTTTGAACGCGTCGTCGGCGTTGAACGGTGGAGGAATTTCGTGTTGGCGGCGCTGGAGGAGCTCCTTCAGCTTCTCGGAGACCTGGCGGACGACGCGAGGCGACGCGTAGTCAGTAATCTCGAAGCTGTGGAGGTCGAGTCGTTCTTTGAGTTCTTCGTGCAGCTCCGACTTGAAGACGACGAACGCTTTTCGGGCGCGTCGATCCAGGACCTGAACTTCGTCGCCGGCGAGGTTCACTCGCGGCTCTTCGTAGTCAGGGTCGGGAGCGATTGCCGTGCCGAGGAACCGAGCGACATCGCCGGCATCGAAACTCGCGGGCGAAGCCGTGCCGTAACGAGCGGACTTTGCGCTCGAGCGCGGCGACGATTTGCGAGCAGGCTTCGGTTGCGCTGCCGGCTTGCTGGGCTGAGCGGCTCGCTGCACTGGCTGGCTCGGCTGGCTCGGCTGCGAAGGCGCAGGCGAGTTAGTCGGAGCCGGTGCAGATGGATTTGCGGGGTCTTCGACGCAGATGCGGTAGGCATCGATCGTGGCGAATTCGCCGAGACGCATTTCGCGCACTCGGTCGATTCGTTCGCCACCGACGACGACCCCGTTGGCCGACTGGTTCACCAGGAGGATGCGATCACCCATGATCTTGATGATCGCGTGCCGCCTACTGACGGTCTTACTACCCAGGATGATGTCGTTGCCCTGGCTTCGCCCGATCGAGATCTCGGCGACAGGCTGCTCGACGGGGTAGAAGTACTCGTTACCCTGATTATCGAGAACTCGGATCTGCTTCATTTTTACTCTTCGAGCAGCTCGTTGTCGCCGCCATCAGCTTCGGGAGCTGGTGCCGGTGCGGGAGCAGCCGCCGGTGCGGGCGCCTGACCCTTGGAAATCACGGGGAGGTCTTCGGGCTCGGCACCAGCATCGAGGAGCGAATCGAACGCGCCTTGGATGAGCGTGCTGTGCGTCTTGCCGCCTGGCTCGTACACGCGAGGCGTGACGAAGACCGCGTTGTTCAGCGAGGTGCCGAGGTAGCTGCGAGCGGCGAAGAGCGCGCCGAGGATTGGAATCTTGGCGAGGTAGGCGACGCCTTCCCAGGTCTCGGTGTCGAGAACACTGTTCTGGAGCGAGACGAGGACGGACTGGCCTTCCTGCATGTTGACGACGGCGACGACCGAGGAGTTACGAAGCGCAGGCAGGTCGCCGATTGCGTTCGAGTAGTCGAGTTCGCTGACGTCGATTTCGAGGGTCAGTTTGACGCGATTTTCGAAGTCGAGCACCGGGGTGACGGCGACTTCGAGGCCGTACTCTTTCTCGACGATGCCGGCGGAGCCGAGCGACGAGATTCCGATGAGGAGCGTACCACCGGAGTGGTACTTCGCCTTGGTGCCGGTCTCGGTGACGATCGTGCCCTGCTTGAGCTCTTTGATCAGACCGTAGCTCGCCATGAAGTCGAGCGCGGCGGTGATGTTACCGACGACCGAGTAGTAGGCCGTTCCGCTTCCGCCCGTGAGCGTAATCGGGTTTCCGTAGCGTGCCGGGTTGCGCTCGCCGGGGAGGATACCTGGGCCGACGCCCTCGGAGCCTTCACCGGTGTAGTAGAGCGGGACGTCGCCAGCGCCGAACGTGTAGTTCGCGCCGATGAACTGTCCCCAACCGATACCGAGCGAATCGCGGTCGGTCTTGGCGAGCTGGATGAAGTAGAGGTCGACAGCCACCATTCGCGCGCCTTCGACGAAGGCTTCACGGAAGGTGGTGAAGTTCAGGACCTGGTTCGGGTAGATCGCGACGAGCTTTTCGATCTTCGTCTTGAAGACCTCGCTTGCCACCTCGCCTTCGAGGAGGACGCGACCTTTGACGACGCGAACGTCGACGCCGGAACGCTCGCCCAAGACCTCGCGGACTTCGGTTGCGAGCGACTCGGGGTTCACGCCCACGACGCGAATCAGAAGCGTCTTCTGACCTCGGTCGGAGAAGATGTTCACCGTCGTCACACCGGACGACTTCGCCGTGAGGATGAGCTGTCGTCCGTCGCTGGTCGGCTTCACGTCCGCGATGGACGACAGGCCGATTGCAACGCGATTGACGCCACGTGCGTTGAACGTGAGCGTCTCACCCACCGCGATGGTGAACTCCTGGTCGGGTGCCTGCGCACGGGCTTCCGACGGAGAGACGGTGAGCGTCGCAGTCAATGCGGCGCAGCCCAACATGAACGCAAACCAACGGTGCCAGAACATATGGTCTCCTTAAACCCTGGTACGGTGCGTGGCTCGCGCTAGCGCGAGTCCGACGCGTGAGGCAGTAAGACTTGTTTCTCAAACGTGTGCCCGAAGTATTCACCGGATGAGGCGTCAGCGCAACCGAAACTCCGCAAAAGAAAAACCCCGCCGATGAGGGCGGGGTCTTCACTGTTTCAGCGGCGATTTTCGGGCGATCCGGGTGGACCGAACCGGAAGGTTCAGGAGTTACTCGTCGCCACGGACGATGTCCGGACCTTTCTTCTCCACCTTCTTCTTACGCTTCTGGCGAATCTTACGCTTCTCTTGGATGACTTCGAGGTCCTCGAGGACTTCGCGCAGGGTCTTCTTCGTGATGGTGGCGACGTTGACGTCGTCACGGTTACGCAGAAGGAGCGTCATCTTGCCGCGCGTTTGCGCGATGGTGAGAAGTTCGGCTTCGTCGACCGTGACCGAGAGGGTCACCGACGAGTAGCCGGAGTTTCGTGCTGCCGCTTCGTCGCCCGTCACGTCGGAGATCTGCTGACCGACTGCGAGGAGGGTGACGTTCTGAAGCAGGGTCATCGTCACGAAGCCGGAGGCGTCTCGGCCCGACTCGTCTTTGACCTGCTGGTCTTTGTCCCCCACTGGGAACGTACCCAGGATGTCGACGCGGTCACCGGGTCGGAGCAAGCCCGACACGCCGGAGATCGAATCGACCGGGATCGACATTGCTCGTTCTTCCGGCGGAATCTTCGAGCTCAGCGTTCGGCTGACCTCGGCCCGCGTGAAGTCCGATGTAAGGATCATCGCGCCATCTTCCACGTTCACCGCGAGCGGCGTACCGATGTAGATGTTCAAATCCTTCGCTTCCAACGGGTTGGGCGGAAGGAACTGACGCGGCACCAGTTCGGTGGTGATCCGGTCTTTTGTGAGCGGCGTTCCCGCCTGAATATTGCGGGCCGCTTTCACAACCTCGACCTGGTCGCTCGTAATCTTCTCGACCTTGTCGTTCTGAGCCTCCCCATAAAGGTACATGAGGCCCATCGCAAAAATACCAACCAAAACGGCTGCTACGAGCAGTTTTTTCTTCGCCATGCCGAAATCTCCTCGGGGCTCGAAACCGGCGGCGTGCCAGCGTGCTTTTCTAAAAGGACATGAGGAGACTATCAGTTCATTTCTGCTCGGTCCAGCCGAAGACTTGCAAATACCATTCGATTGCGTCGGACAGCGACTCCCGCATCGGCCTCGCCACGAAGCTCAGCTCGCCTCTCGCCTTGGTATCCCGCACGGCGCCGGTCCCAATGTGTCGTACGATCTCCTCGAGCCCAACCTGTCTTCCGAGCATCGCCATGCCGGTCTCGAGCCCGCGAGCAAGCGATCCGGTCAGCGGTCGACGCACCACCCGTGGAGCATCGACGCCAACGGCAGAAGCGACCGCTTCGACGAACGCTTCGACCTTCATCGAACCCGCCGAAACCGGATACCGCCGACCCGATCGACCAGCTGAGAGCGCGACCGCCGCACAACGCGAGAAATCGCGAACGTCGACCAGCTCGACTTTCCCCTTTGGAAGCGCGGGCACCCTCCCCCTCGCCACATCCGCGACGAAGCGGCACGAAATCTCGGTGTCCTGGGGGCCGATCAACATGGTCGGAAGTAGGATCGGAATGTCGAGACCATCTCGGATACCGTAGAACAGCTCCGCTTCCATCGCCCACTTCGCCTCGACGATCGCATTCGACGAAGAACCGGGCACATGGAATGAGGCGCCATCTCGTTCGCTCCCCGCACCCAAAGTGGCTGCGTCTGACACGAACAGTGCCCGCGCCACGCGCGCACGCTTCGCCGCCGCCAGAAACGTCCGAACGCGCCGCACCCCTTCACCCCGCGCTTCGCCGACACCCAGGCCTCGTGGCGTCCAGCAGGTCGCTTCCACGATGGCTGCATGGCCCGCGATCGCTTCATGCAACGACTCGGGATCATGAGGGTCATAGAGCGCGGAGTGCTGGCGAATCGGCGCACGAGTTTGAAACTCGACGACCGGCGTGACCGCCCAACCTTGCGCCTCGAGGGCGGGAATGAGGTGGGTCCCAGCGAACGAGTCGGCGCCGATCAATGCTACATGCTTCTCAGTCGAAGTCGGCATCGAACCAATCTTTCTGGGAGCGTCGTTCTCGAATGCGATTCAGAATTTCGGCGACGATCGGGATCCCGTAGTCGGGATCGGGCGAATCGAAGAAACGGTCGACGTCGCCGCGCCCCTGCTTCTCGTAGGTAGCGGCTTTGGCGAGCATCTGGATGCGGTCGGCAGCCTTGACGATCCGTGCTTCGAGGGTCTCCGCCAGACGATACGAGTCGAAGGAACCGAGCCATGGCACACCGGCGTCGTGCGCGATCGAAGCGAACGCTACCTCTTCGGCTTCGTCGACGAGCTTCTTGCCGAGTAGCCGCTTCACCGGGCGCGGAAGATCGGTCGTGAGCGCCTCACCGAGGTCGTGCAGCAGCGCGATGCGCAGAACTTCCTCGGTGTTCACTCGCTCTTCGAGGACGTCGCACAGCCAGAGCGACACCAGAGCAACCCCATACAGATGGGCTGCGATCGATTCGGGCTGCTGAACGCCCCCGACGATCCACCCGGTTCGCGGAAGCGATTCCAGGCGATCTGCGCGGGTCAAAAGGCGAAGCAATCTGTCGGCTCGTTCACTCATGCGAAGGTAGGATGTCTCAACTGAATGCTCCGGTCCAACTTTGCGTCTCTTGGCCGCACGCCGAGTGCAGGTTACTCTCCTCCAAACGAACCGTGGCACCAAGAGGATCTCCATGCGTCTCCGTCTCGCAATCTTTTCCGCGATGATCACGCTTCTCATCGCGGCACCTGCTGCAGCTCAGGAAACTCCTTACTCACCGCTCAAGGTCCAGCCGACCGAGCTCATCAACTTCCCGGGGTACGACCGAAGCCCGCTCGTGCTCGAGTTCCCAGAGCTGCGTCGCGAGCGCGTGTTGTCGGGCAAACGCCTCGACTTCAAACACGTGTACGCCAAACCGTACGGCGAGATGATTCAGTATTTCGTCGACGCCTATCACAACAAGACGAAGATTCAGGTGATCGATCCCGATGTCGTGCCGTTCACCGACTCGGCCGAGATGAACCTCCTCGGCATCCAGGAAAACAACACGCCTGCGCGCTTCACGCTTGGGCACCCACGGATTCCGGGCATGATCGCCATCGACGTCGTACCGGAAGGATCAGGCTCCGCGATCATCGTCCAGAATGTCATCTGGGCCCGAATCTACAGCGGCGTCATGCCGATTCGAAGCGACTATCAGCCGCGCGGAGCGAAGCCGCTTCCGTTCCGCTGGAACTAAGTCTCCTCCACAAGGATGGTCATGAAGAAGCCTATTCTCCACGCGGGCCTCGTGTGTCTCGCTCTATTCGCATTCGGTTGCGACAAGAAGGAAGCGGAGACCAAGCCGGCGACGACGGCTGACACGACCGCCAAAGCCGATGCCGACGCGGGGAAAGCCCCTTCGGCTGACGCCCCTGCGAAGTACGTCATCGCGTTCGAGCCTCAGCAAGACCGCGAGCAGACCCAGGCCAAGGGCGAGAAACTCGCCGACTTCATTTCGGAGAAGTCGGGCATCAAAGTGGGTGTCTACATCCCCGAAAAGAGCGGCGAGCTCGTCGAGGCGATGCAGAAGAAGAAGGCGCACCTCGCCTATCTGAGCGCGTGGCCCTACATCGCCGCGCACCTGAATGCAGATGCTGGACTACTCGTCGTGGAAGAGCGCGAGGGCAAGACCACCTACGAGTCGGCGCTCTTCGTCCGGGCAGACTCCAAAATCACCAAGACGTCCGAGGTCGAAGGCAAAACCATCGCATTCACCTCGCCCACCTCCACGTCTGGCTACCTGTTCCCGATGATGAAGCTCATCGAAGACGGCGTGGTCGCTCGCGATGATGACCTCGCCAAGAAGGCTAAAGAGATCATGCTGACCGGGGGATACGAAGCTTCGCTCCGATCGTTGATGGCCGGAAAGTCCGACATCGCGGCGGCCGCTGCGTACGCGCCGTCGGTCTACCTGACCGATGAGGAGCAGAAGAAGGTCAAGGTCCTCGCGACCCACGGGCCGATCCCGACCCATGTCATCGCTGTTCGTTCCGACGTCTCGCTGCCGGAGCAAGAGAAGCTCAAGGCCGCGTTCCTCGCGCTCAACGAAGGCGAGGGGAAAGCGATCCTGAAAGAGGTCTACGGCGCCGAGAAGTTCGTCGAACGATCGCACGGCGACCACGTCTACCTGCTGCAGCAGAAGCTCGACGAGCTACAGGTCGACTTCCCGATCGACTAGAAACAAAGCGCTTTTGGGGATTTGTGCGGCGAGCCTGGACGTTCTAAGGTTCGCCGTCTCTTTTTCGAGGCTGTAGAGGCCAGCTTGAACGAACTCGCGACAACTGAATGGATCTTGCTCGCGGCATCGATCGCGATGCTCGGGGTGGGTCCTGCGGTGTATCGAGCGCTGAACCGGTATCCATTGACCCACCGGGTCTTGGACGGGTTCGTGCTCACTGCCGTTGCGGGTTTGGTGCTGCTGCACGTCCTTCCAGAAGCAGTGACGATGGTCGGCTGGCCGGCCCTCCTCGTGGCCGTGCTGGGAATCTTGTTTCCGACGGCCCTGGAGCGATTGCAGCACCTGAGCCATCGCGGGACGCACCTGGCGATTCTGGGCGTCGCGCTCACGGGCCTGCTCGTGCACACGGGGATGGACGGACTCGCGCTGGCCTCAGGGTCCGGTTCGGTCCAAGGCGGCGCGTTGGCCGCTGCCGTAGTTTTGCACCGGTTCCCTGTGGGACTCGTCGTCTGGTGGCTCGTTCGCCCGACCTATGGAGTCGCCAAGGCAGCGATGATCATCGGCCTTCTCGGCGCTGCGACTGCAGCCGGCTTCGTTCTTGCGCCGACATTGGGCGGCGACGTCGCGTTGGGCTTCCCGCTCGTACAAGCTTTCGTCGCGGGATCTTTGCTTCACGTCGTGTTCCACCAGACGGTCGAACACGAGCACACCCATGAACAGAAAGCGGTCTACGCCGAGTCTGTGGGTGCGGTCATCGGCGCCGCAGTGGTCCTGTTGTTGCCAATGCTCACAGGCGCGTCCGAGGCGACGCACGCCCATGGTCACGCGCACGCAGGTCATGCGCACACTGCGACTGGCGAGCTCGAGGTTGTACGGGCGTGGGCCGAGTCGTTCCTCGACCTGTCGCTCGAATCGGCTCCTGCTCTTCTGCTCGGATACATCCTCGCTGGCGCCCTCGGCGCGCTCCTGCCACACGTGCCGAAACGATGGGTAAGTAAGGGTGGATCCTTCAGTCGTGCGGCGCGCGGCACCATGTTGGGACTTCCAATTCCGGTGTGCTCATGCGGCGTCGTTCCGCTCTACCAGACACTGGTGAAGCGGGGAGTGCCGCCAGCAGCGGCGCTGGCGTTTCTAGTGGCGACTCCTGAGCTCGGCGTGGAGTCGATCCTTCTGTCGTTCCCGCTCCTGGGCATGGAGATCACGGTCTGGCGTCTTGTGACGGCGGCAGTGGTCGCGATCGTGGTCGGCGCGGTGGTCAGTCGACTCGTGCCGTGGTCGGCCAATGAGGTGGAAGACCCGGAACCTCAGCCGGAGTCGATGGCCGAGCGGGTAAAGACGGCCGCTCGATTTGGACTCGTTCAGATCGTCGACGAGACGGCCCCCTGGATCCTCGCGGGATTGGCCGTCGCGGCAATCTTCAGCTCAAACGTGGATCAGGCGTGGCTCGCCGGACTCCCGGCGTACATCGATGTGTTGGTGTTCGCGGCCATCGGCATCCCGTTCTACGTATGCGCCTCGGGTGCGACTCCGCTTGCGGCAGCGTTCGTGATCGCGGGTGCGTCGCCGGGCGCCGCCCTCGCCTTCCTCTTGTCGGGCCCGGCGACCAACGTCACGACGTTCGGCGTGCTGACGAAGCTGCACGGTCGCAAGGTCGCGATTGCCTTTGGCGGCGCGGTACTGCTGTTGTCGGTAGCGTCAGGATTCGCTCTGAATGCGGCGTTCGGAAACTCGTTGAGCCTTCCGTTCGATCCGACGGTCCACGACCACTCGATGCTGCAGTGGATATGCCTTGGCGGCGTTTCGCTGCTCGTCGGCGGCTCGTTCCTTCGGCTGGGGCCGCGGGAGTTCATCGCGGAGGTACTTCCGATCGATGACCACAGCCATCACGACCATGGGCACGGCCATAGCCACGACCATGACCACGGACACGACTCCTGCTGCGGTCACGACCATGATCACGGCCACGACCATGACCACGGACACGACCATGACCACGGCCATGATCACGATGGTCACGATCATCACCACCACGATCACGACGACCATGACCACGAACATGGTCACGACGGATCGCTCCACTAGGTCGAAGTCATGAGCGATGCCGAGACGCCCGTAGAGTGCGCCGCGCACGGTTCGACGCCGTCGACGTACGTGTGCCAGCACATTGCCAACGGCCGTGGGAATGGCTTTGTGACCGCGTGGGAACCCGACGAAGAGGATCCGTGGCCCGACGCCTGGTGCAACGCGTGCGACCAAGAGTGGGAAAAGCGTGGTGAGTGGACGGATTCGGCCGCGGAGATCGCCGCGATCAAGTTGCTCTGCACCCATTGCTACGAAGAAGCACGACTACGCAATCTGCAGCACTGACTTGGTCTACGGAAGTCGATACGGACCACCGCCGAAGTCGTTCAAGATCTCGATGGTGCAGGAGCTGTCGTCACCGTCGGCGACCGCGTTCGGGTTTCGACAGATTCGCGCCTGATACCACTCGCCAGCCTGCCGGGCGTCGTTGCACGTCGCGCCGAACTCGTACACTTGGACTTTCCAGCCGCTTCGCATCTCGAGCCGCTCACCGTTGGCGTCGCGAAACTGAAACGCAATCCAACCGCCGCAGAAGAGCGAAATGGCGTCTTCGGCGCTCGCCGGGCACGAACCAAGCGCGAAGTCAGAGGTACCGTCCTGCGCTTCGAACTCTTCGGCTGCGTTGATATTCTGCGCCTTGTAGCTGCCCACGTACTCGCCGTGCCCAATGAGCACGTCGTCCCGATCGAAGAGTTGCACGCCCAGAATGTCTGAGCCGGGTGCCTCGAGATCGCAGCTCGGATCTTCGGAGCGGTCGCGGATCTGAAAGACGTAGCTTGGCAGGGTCGACGCGATGGCGCACTCGCCCAATAGGCCACACGCAGCGCCGTCTTCCCCAAGCTCCTCACGACAAAAAGCATCGGGCTGTTCCTGAAGAGCGCAAGCCCCTGGAACGTCGCTCACGAGTTCTTCAACCTCGCAGTAGCCACCTTCGGAGCGCGGGCGAGGCACGCAAACGAAGCCTTCCGAGCATTGGTCGACGTCGGTGCACGGCCTCGTGCAACTTTCGAACTCGCAAACCCGACCTCGGGGCAATCCGAGTCGAGAAGACAGCTGCACGAAAGACACCCCGTCGCCGTGTCGAACGGATCGCCACAACCCATTGCGTACAAAGAAAAGACGACGAACAGGACAAGACGCATGAGTCCCCCAACAAGGTAACGGACGGACACTTTCGCAGTTGACCGATCGGTCCGCAAATGCGGTCGTTCTGAGGCAAGAAAGGCAAAAGCCCGACGGCATCGCCGTCGGGCTTTTTAGTGCGGAAG
>CAYLMO010000041.1:0-47913 GCA_964384605.1 uncultured Bradymonadales bacterium
ATGGTTGGGAATGCGCGCTCGTCCAGCGAATATGCCGGTTGGAGGACTTCCGGTTGTAGATCAACCGGCGACTGGGTTCTGCTCTTCTTCGAGTTGGAGTGTTGGAGACGCGCTCACGGAGAGAGGAAGGTCGCGATACCAGTCGGGAGCTCGAGGAATCTCGGCCCGAATCGCAACTCTCCAGACGATCCGATGGTGCTTTCGCGCATATGAGGGTGGCGCCGAATGAGGCAACTCAAACCCTACCGACACTCTCCAATGTGACCGGCTCGCGTCGGGCACGGGTGCGCGACGGACCCTATAGAGCAACTCACGTTCGCGCTCCGCCCGGTTCTTGGTGGTCGTGTCCCTTTGCTCCTCGACGATTAGTTCGATCAGGACCCGGTCCGGAACTACTTGAGCGCGACTCCGCGCGAAGACTTCGACTTCGACGGTGTCACCCTGGCTCGCAAAATGCGTAGACACGCGTGCATCGACCGAACCCGCGAGCTTGTCAGAGAACGTTCTTGCGAGCCGGCGACGGCCCGCGAACGCCACCATGGCGAGTGTGCTGGCGCCCCCTAATAGCACGTATCCGACGACTCCGATCTGGATGCCGACGATACTCGCGAAAGTCACATACCCGACCGCCAAGAAACCGATGATGGACCACGCGGTGCCAAGCCGGAATCCGAACTCGTCGTCGCTTGTCTTGGCCTCGTCGAGCGCCACGTTCGGTGTCTCTATCAAGTCGCCGCCAATCAATTCAACGGGCAGTTCGTCGGTCACCTTCTTCAGTCCGATGCCACGAGCCTCGGCATGCAGAGTCCAGGCGACGCTCACAAGTTTTCCGAAAAACGTCGCCGGACCTCGCGGGACATTCACCGCGATGGGGACACGGGTCATCCCCGCCCCCAAGGGTCCAGAGAATACACGCTGACGTTCGCGAGAGTCGCCCGACTCGCAAAACTCCACCCAAAGTTCCAGTGATTGTGGCGCCGGTAGTTCGACACCGACAGCGAGCTCGACTGTCCGACCTACTTCGAATCGCGAGCCAGTCGCCAACAGCTTTATCTTGGTTTTTGCGCCTGAAACCAACGCCATAGCACGACTCTCCGTTTGGCGATGGCACAATATTTCGCGTTGCGGACTCGAAGTCTACTACCACCGTCAGGATCGCTCCGTTGCCAAGATGCCCACGTCGGGACTTCGCCAGGAATCGCAGAATCGCTACGACCCAGTTCTTGGTTCTCATCGACTCGCTCGACTCGCGACAGCAACCGCCCTACTCTCCAGCCCATGAAAAATGCACTCCGAATCTTACTCGCCCTGCTGCTCCTACTTGCCGCCTGCGGAGATGACCGGGAGACCTCCGGAACCAATGCTGCTGCGGACGCGGGCGAGTCCTTCGATGCGGGAACCGATGCTGAGATCGAGCCGGCAACGCTACGCGTTACGACGGAGGCGACCTACGAGTGGGAGACCTCCGACGTCGTGTACGGCGAGGGGCTCGTTCACTCGGCCTGGAACTCGACCGAGACCGAAACCAAGGTTCTCGAAGCGACGATCTGGGACCCGCAAGGCACGCCTGATGTCCGCCCGGCGATTTTGATCGTCCACGGCGGAGGCTTCCTCGGCGGCCAACGAGACCAAAGCCAACTGGTCGACTTTGCGGAGTTCTTCGCAGCTCGAGGATGGTTCGTCATGTCGATCTCGTACCGACTCTTCCCGGACAAGCCGACGATGCCGGCGGAGTGGTCCGACGGCATAGACGCGTCTGAGTTTGGCACGCTCGAGAAAGAACTCGGCCGCACGATGTACGGCTCCACGCGCGACGCCAAAGCCGCCGTACGCTACCTGCAAGCCAATGCCGACAACTACGGGATCGCCCCCAAACGAATCGCCGCAATGGGCGGGTCAGCCGGAAGTTTCATCTGCCTCGGACTCGGCGTGAGCGAACCGGAAGACTTCCGAGACGAGCTGCTCGGCGAAGACCCAACACTCGAATCCACGAATCTCGAGCAGGACGGAAAAATCGTCGCTGTACTCGACCATTGGGGTGGTCCGGAAGTCCTCACAGCATTCGAGCTCGTCTACGGACTCGACCGCTGGGATTCGGCCGATGCCCCGACCCATATCGTGCACGGCACCGCCGACAACACCGTCGACGTTGCCTCCGCCGAGGCCATTCGCGACCACATGATCGAGAACGGCGTCACGCACACCTATTTTCTCATCCCCGACGCCGGGCACGGTCCATGGAACGCGACGATCGACGGTAAGTCGCTCCACGATCTGGGTTTCGAATTCCTCGTGGAACATCAAGGCCTGGAAATCGACGAACCTTGAAATCGCGCCCTAGGTGGTGACTCCTCAGACTGCTCGAGGAGACACCATGGAGTCTTTTTTTCAAAATTGGTCGAACGCCGCGTTCACGACGGCCGGACTGTTCTGGATGGCCTTTTGGGCGTTCGGGCTCGGCTACGCGATAAGCAGCGCTATTCAAGTCCTCGTCACCCGTGCTCGCATGCGCGAGCAGATGGGTGAGGCGTCTCCAAAGACCCTCACGCTCGGCACGTTCTTCGGGTTCATTTCCAGTTCGTGTTCCTTTGCGGCCCTGTCGACTACTCGGGCCCTCTTCGCTCGCGGCGCTGGCGCCGCGCCCTCCTTGGCGTTCCTTCTCGCATCGACCAATCTGGTCGTTGAGCTCGGAATCGTCATTGCCATCTTCCTGTCGTGGCAGTTCGTCGTGGCTGAGTACATCGGCGGCGTTCTCTTGATCGCAATAGTCGCCTCAATCGTCGTCGTTTTTGTCCCCTCCGACGTCGTGGAGCAGGCTCGACAGAACGCGAAAGTCGACGACGAATCAGGCCATGAAGACGACAACGACGCCCCCGTCTGGACTCGCCTCAAGTCCGCCGAAACCTGGCGGGCGATTGCCGACAAATACCTCATGGAGTGGGGAATGGTCTGGAAAGACGTACTCATCGGATTCACGGTCGCAGGCGTTATCTCGACCTTCGTTCCGCCAACCTTCTTCGAGACCCTCTTCATCGGCTCCGGCTCTGAAAATCCTGCCTTCTACGAAGTCGTGTTCCAGTCCTTCATCGGCCCAGTAGCTGCCTTCTTCACGTTCATCGGCTCCATGGGCAACATTCCGCTCGCTGCCGTGTTGTTCGGTAGTGGTGTCTCGTTTGCCGGCGTGGTCGCATTCATCTTCAGTGACCTCGTCGTGTTCCCCGTTTTGCGGATTCAGGCCGAGTACTACGGATGGAAGAACGCCCTCGGAATCGCGGCAATCTTCCTCGTCGCCATCGTCATCACTGCAACGGGCCTGCACTACGCTTTCGACCTGGCGGGGATGCTTCCAACGCCAGATGCACTCCAGACCATGAAGTCCCAGACTTACTTTGAGTGGGACTACTCGGCGGTGCTCAACATCACCTTCATCCTCGCAACCGTGGGCGCGGTCAGCTGGAAAGTCCGCCGCGACGGCATCTCACTTGAGCGTCCCCAACGGTGGTCCGACTACGTGCTCAACTTTGGTGTCATCACCAGCATGCTCTGGCTCACCGGCGGCGCGATCGTCGCCTTGCTGCCGACCGGCCTTTTCACGTGACCGTGTGCGGTGGCGCGTCCCCCGCAAATGCTCCATGCTGGCGCGGACATGACTTCGAAACCCCTCATCGGAATTGCGCTAGTGCTCGTGGCGGCCGTCACGACGTTCCACTATCTGACCGACCCGCACGCCATCGAGTTCCACAACTTCTACCGCCGGCTCTACTACCTGCCGATTGTGATTGGAGCATTCGCCTACGGCCTGCGCGGCGGTCTTGGCGTGTCGATTGTGGCGGGGGCAGCATACGTCCCGCACGCGTTCTTCTCGGCTCATCGCGACCCATCGCCAGCTGTCGACAAAGGCCTCGAATTGGTCTTGTTCGTCGTCATCGGCGCGCTCACTGGCTGGCTTGTCGACCGCGAACGCCAGGCCCGTAAACGCCTCGAAAAGTCGCTCGAAGAACGAACCGCCCTCGAAACACAGCTCATTCGAGCGGGTCGCCTCAGCGCTCTCGGCGAACTCGTCGCCGGCGTCGCCCACGAGATCCGCAATCCCCTCGCCTCCATCAAGGGTAGCGCCGACGCGATCGCCTCGGAGTTCGACCCGGACCACCGAAAGTACCCGATGGTCGAGATTCTAGGCCGCGAGATTGAACGCCTCGAGCGAGTCGTCTCCTCCTTTCTGGACTTCGCCCGACCGGCCGAACCTACTCGAGATCCTGTCGACCTGAAGTTGGTGGTTGCCCGCGCAGTCGAGCTCATGAAGAGTTCGCCCGATGCCGAGAATGTCGTGGTCGAGGTGGATGGTGACTCGCTCTTGGTCGCGGGTGATGCCGACCAGCTCGTGCAGGTCACGCTCAATATCGGTCTCAACGCGATGCGCGCCGCTGCTTCTGCGGACCACCCAACGGTCACTCTGCAGGTCGACCGGCGCGAAATCGGCGGCAACCTCAGAGCTTGTATCGTCGTGACCGACAACGGCCCCGGTATCTCCGAAGACGCCATGGAACAGGTGTTTGATCCCTTCTTCACCACATACGAGGACGGCACCGGTCTTGGGCTTTCGATTTCGAACCGCATTGTCGAGGCGCATGGCGGCTTCATCGATGTTCGAGCGAGCCCGTCTGGGGCCGAATTCCTGATCTGCCTGGAGGAGACATGACCCAACGCGTCTTGGTCATCGACGACGACGAGTCGCTTCGAGAAGTCGTCGCATTCCACCTTCGCGAAGCCGGCTTCGACGTCGACATTGCGGCGAGTGGCGCAGAAGGCGTGGAGCGCTACGATCCGGAGACTCACTCGGTCGTGGTCAGCGACATCCGAATGCCAAACATGAATGGATTCGAATTGCTCGACGCGCTCAAGGCCCGGGACAAAGACGTCGTACTCGTCTTCATGACCGCCTACGGCACGGTAGACCGCGCCATCGAAGCCATGCGCCGTGGCGCGTTTCACTACGTCGAGAAACCGATGAACTTCCCGTCGTTCATCGCTCTCGTGGAGACGGCAGCTTCACATCACTCGCTCCGGGTCGAGAACACGACACTGCGCTCCTCGGAGCCACGGCTCATCGCGGCGAGCCCGGCCATGAATGCGGTGATGAAGCTCGTCGATAGGATCGCGGGCACCGACGCCACCGTGCTCATCACGGGAGAAAGTGGCACCGGAAAAGAGCTGGTCGCACGAGACATCCACCGCCGATCCGATCGAGCCGATCAGCCGTTCGTCGCGGTCAATTGCGCCGCCATCCCAGCCGACCTGCTCGAGAGTGTGTTGTTCGGACACGAGAAGGGAGCCTTCACCGGAGCGACGTCCGCAGCCCCAGGCAAATTTCGACTCGCAGATGGCGGAACGTTGTTCCTCGACGAGATCGCCGAGATGTCTCCCGATCTGCAGGCGAAACTCTTGCGTGTCCTGCAAGACGGTGAGATCGAGACCGTGGGCGCGACAGCCTCGGCGCGCGTGGACGTGCGCGTGCTCGCCGCGACTCACCAAGACTTGGAGGCGAAGGTCGCGAACGGCTCGTTTCGCGAGGACCTCTTCTATCGGCTGAACGTCATCCCACTCGAGATTCCGCCCCTCAGGCAAAGACGAGAGGAGATCCCCGTGCTGGTGCGCCACTTCCTTCGGAAACACGCACCCGGCCGCGATCTTGCGGTTTCCCCAGAGCTCGATCACGAACTGGTCGGGCGCGATTGGCCCGGCAACGTTCGAGAACTCGAGAATGTGGTGAAGCGAATCGCGCTCCTCAGCGAGGACGCTGTCCTGCGCCCGGAGAAGAAGGTCGCATCTTCATCCCCGGGCGGACTGCCATTCTCATTGCCGTTCGCATTGCCGGGCGACGAGCTCGACCTTTTCGAACTCGAACGGAACATCATCCTCGCCGCGCTCGACAAGCACGACGGCAACCAATCGGCCACAGCTCGCTACTTGAACATTCCTCGGCATGTGCTGCTTTACCGGCTCGACAAGATTCGCGAAGACGACGAGGGTTGACGACAATTCTCCGGTTCAGTGTAGAAAATCCTACACATTGCGTGCACCACCAACAGATTGGTCCCATTCTGATGCTCACGCGACGGTTACGTCGCTGGCACGAATGATGCGAACCTAAATCTGGTGCGCCGCGGTCGGGTCCAACCGCGTTCTCATCGCTTGGAGGCGATTTGCGACAACTAATTATCACTGCACTGGTCCTCGGAGTTTCGACGTCGTGTTCGACGAGCGGTGAAGAGCTGCGTTCGAGCGAACCGGCTCTGATCACCCAGCAAGGGCCGGCATCGGACGCGGAAGAGGACAAGGTCCCGGAGGTCGATGGCACGGTGGAGAGCTACGTTGGGACCGCCCTCCATGCACACCCCGGCCTGGCAAAGCATGCCGAGCTGTGGCGTGCCGCAACGCACCGAGCAGATGCGGCTTCGGCTTGGCCACGCACCACGATTACATATGCATTCCTGCCGCTTCCCATCGAGACACGGCTCGGACCACAGCGCCACCGCATCGCCGTTCGACAGGGCATTCCGTGGCCCGGACAACGCGACGCTGCCTCCCGCGCCGAACTCTCCGAAGCGAGCGTCGAAGAAGCTCGCCTCGACGCAACAGCAAATGCAGTGCGCGAGGAAGTCGAGCACGCTTACTGGGACCTGTGGCAGGCCAGAAAGACCGGGCAGATACTCTCGGAACAGGTCACGGTGCTCGAAACGTCGGCGCGCATTGCCCGCGGTGCGGTCGAAGTGGGCCAGGCCGGGCTCTCCAGCGTTGCTCGTATCGAACTCGCCGCCGCCCGGTTGCGGGAGCGCCAGGCCGCAAATACCGCCAAGATCGCCGCGGCGGAACAACGGCTGCGCGGCGCAATTCGTGCGCAACCCGCTCAACTACCGACGACACCCGCAGCATTTTCGCCCGACTTACCCGAAAACATCGAGGTGAATGCCGCCCCCGAACTCGAAGCGCTTCGTCGAAACGTCGAGGCCGCCGCGCGAAAAGCCGAAGCTGCTGACGCTTCGGCCAAGCCCACCTTTTCGGTTGGCGTCGACTACATCTTCGTCGACGAGGGCGAGGCGATGGCCGATGAGGCTGGGCGAGATGCACTGATGCTGATGGTCGGCCTCACATTTCCCTCGACGTGGGCTGCCGAGGGAGCGCGCGCCGAGGCGAGTCGTTCCATGCAGAAGGCATCGGAACATGCCGTTATCGACGCAGAAGCAGATCGCGCGGCAAAAGCAGCAACTCTGCTCGAGCTCGCGCGTGATGCGCAGCGACGTCACAACTTTTTTCGAGACACCCTCCTCCCGCAAGCCGAGAACGCGTTCGAGGCGTCTCTCGGCGACTACGAATCGGGGCGAGCCGGTGTCGCAGACTTACTTCTGACTCAGCGCGAGTGGCTCGAGCTCCAGATCGGACTCGCGGCGGCACGCGCCGACTTCGAGCGCGCCCGAGCAACACTCGCTCGCCTTCAGGGCGCTCCCGCAGCGAACGGACAAACGAATGAATGAGCAACCCACAGATGACGCTGTAGACGCAGTCGAGGCGAACGAGTTGGATCAGCCCGTTTCGGAGTCCAAATCGCCCAAATGGCGCCGCTACGTCTCCATCGGCGTGGCGCTCCTCGTCGGTCTTGGGCTCGGAGTGTTGTTCGCCCCGGGCTCCGACGAGTCGGGCGGTGGCGGGCCTGCCCAAGGGGAGGCCAGTACGACCTGGACATGTTCCATGCACCCACAGATCCAGCAGCCCGAGCCGGGAGACTGCCCAATCTGCGGAATGGCGCTCATCCCCGCTTCGAAAGCGGGAGACCAATCAGGCTCGGACGTGCCGGAGGACCACGTGTTCCTCACGGAGCGCGCGAGGGCCCTCGCTCAAATCCGCACCACGGAGGTCCTGCCGCTCGGCGACAGCGACGCTTCTCGGCGCCTGCTCGGAGTCGTCGAACCCGCGCAGACCAGGGTTCGCACGGTCACCGCTTGGACCAATGGTCGAATCGACGCTCTCAAGGTTGCGGCAGACGGCGAGCAGGTGCGGCGCGGTCAAACCATCGCGACGATGTACAGCCCCGATATCTATGCCGCCCACCGCGACCTGCTCGCGGCCAAAGCTCAGGTCGAGAAGCTCACCGACGCCGACGACTTCGCGCGGCGTGCGGCAGACAGAACCATCGAGGCTGCCCGACAGAAACTGCGACTGCTCGGCGTGAAATCCTCCGACCTCGACCGAATGGAGACCGCTGACTCACCATGGACCGCAATTCCAGTTCGCTCTCAGTTTACCGGCACGGTGCTCGATCGCCTCGTCGACGAGGGAAGCTACGTTCAGGCGGGAACGCCGATCTTCCGCATCGCCGACCTGTCGCGAGTCTGGGTCGAATTCGATGCCTACCCATCGGACCTGCCGTACATACGCGTCGGAAACCGGGTCACCTTTGAAGTCGAATCGATCCCCGCGACCGAGTTTGCTGGCGAGATTACATTCATCGACCCGGTCGTCGACCCGCGCACCCGAACCGTCGACATTCGCGTGGAAGTGAAGAATGACGAAGGTCAGCTGCGGCCCGGGATGTTCGTCGAGGGCAACGTCGACGAACCGACCGTTGGCCCTGGGGAGCCGATTCCACTCGTCGTGCCAGCGAGTGCGGTGCTCTTTTCGGGTAAACGGAGCTTGGTCTACGTCGAGTACGCCACGCCCGATGGGCCAGTCTACGCTCCTCGAGACGTCGAAGTCGGCTCTCGCCTCGGCGATGTCTTCCCCGTCGTCGCCGGGCTCGAGCGCGGTGAGAAAGTGGTCACGCACGGCGCATTCGTCATCGACTCCGACCTTCAGATTCGAGGCGGCGGCAGCCTGATGGAACGGTCCACCGGAGAGGTCCACCTCGAGGTCGAAACCACGCCTGAATTCCTCGCGTCGCTTCGCCCCGTAGTCTCGCACTATCTCGACGCTCAGGAAGCCCTCGCCGACGACGACCTGAAGAAGGCTCAAGGCGATGCCGACAAGTGGCTAAGTGCAATCGAAAGCGTGTCGAAACAGATCAAGTCTCGTCAGCTCGAAGAGGCATGGAGCGGACTCGCTCGCGTGCTCAGCGGCGACGTCACCAAGTTCAAGAACGCTGAGAACATCGACGACGCCAGATCGGCATTCCGAAACCTCACTCAGTCTCTCCAGCGCGTGTTTGCATCGTTCGGTAACCCGCTCGAGGAGTCGGTCCGTCTGGCCTACTGCCCGATGGCGTTCGACAACAAGGGAGCCGAGTGGTTCCAGCGCTCGGAGACCGTCGACAACGCCTACTTTGGCTCCGAAATGCTCCGTTGCGGCGAGATTCGCGCGGAGCTCACTCCCGGCGGCGAACAGCCTGAGTCCGGTCCGGCCTCCGCACCGAAGGAGCAATGATGGAAAACGGATCCGAACCCAATCGGTTCTGGAGATTCGGCATCGGCTATTTCGTCGAGCGTCCGGTCCTCATCATCTTGCTCGTGCTCTTCGTCGTTGGCGCCGGAATCGTGGTGCAGCCGTTCGACATCGAGTCCGACCTGTTGCCTCGCGACCGGGTCGCCGTCGATGCGATTCCAGACATCGGGGAGAATCAGCAGATCGTCTTCACCCGCTGGCCCGGCCGGTCGCCACGCGACGTCGAGGATCAGATCACATACCCCCTCACCAGCTCTTTGCTGGGCATGCCGGGCGTGAAGACGATTCGAAGCTCCTCCATGCTCGGATTCTCGAGCATCTACGTCATCTTCGACGAAGACGTGGAGTTCTATTGGTCGCGTTCGAGACTTCTGGAGAAGCTCGCCTCGCTTCCATCGGGAACCCTTCCTGAAGGAGTCACGGCGACACTCGGCCCCGACGCGACCGCGCTTGGGCAAGTCTATTGGTACACGCTGGAAGGGCGCGATACGGAAGGTAAGCCAGCACCTGGGTGGGATCTGCACGAATTGCGCAGCATCCAAGACTGGACGGTTCGCCCTGCCCTTCAAGGCTCCGAGGGCGTCGCCGAAGTTGCTTCAGTCGGTGGGCACGTCCTCGAGTATCAGGTCGACGTCGAGCCCGAAACGCTCGACGGCTACGACATTACGCTCATGCAGGTCGCAAACGCGGTGCGTGAAGCGAATCTCGACGTTGGCGCCCGAACCCTCGAGATCAATCAGATCGAGTACGTGCTCCGCGGAGTCGGTCAAATCGGCTCGCTCGAAGACTTGCGCGAGGTGGTGGTCACCGAACGAGACGGCCGCCCCATTCGCCTTTCCGAGGTTGCCCACGTCACCACCGGGCCGGCGCAGCGTCGAGGCGTGCTCGACGTTGAGGGCGCCGAAGCAGTCGGCGGTGTCGTCGTGGCGAGATATGGAGCAAACCCGGCCGAGGTCATCGAGGGGGTCAAAGCCAAGATCGGCAAGATCGCTCAGGGACTGCCCGAACGAAAGCTCGCCGACGGAAGAGTGTCGAAGGTCACGATCGTTCCGTTCTACGACCGTTCGAAGGTCATCGGCGAGACACTGGGAACGTTGAGCGAAGCGCTCACGCAGCAGCTCTTGATCACCATTATCGTCGTGCTCCTCCTCCTCGGGCGACTGCGCAGCTCTGCCGTCATCTCTTCGGTGCTTCCACTTGCGGTGCTCGGTAGCTTCGTCGCGATGAAGCTGACTGGCGTCACCGCCAACGTGATGTCGCTCGCCGGCATCGCGATCGCCATCGGAACGATGGTCGACATGGGGATCGTGTTCACCGAGAACATCGTCGCTCGACTCGACGATCGGGGAGACACACCACGAACCCAGGCGATCATTGAAGCCGCCGCCGAGGTAGCCCCGGCGGTGGCAACGTCGGCGCTCACCACCATCGTGAGTTTCCTCCCGGTGTTCGGCCTGACGGCGTCCGAAGGAAAGCTCTTCGGGCCCCTTGCGTTCGCCAAGACCTATGCGCTCGCGGCTTCGTTGCTGTTCTCGGCGATTGTTCTGCCGGGTCTTGCAGCGTTTCTCTTGAACCGATCCGATCTAAGTGGCGATT
The DNA here is from genome assembly GCA_964384605.1 of uncultured Bradymonadales bacterium. GTDB lineage: Bacteria > Myxococcota_A > Bradymonadia > Bradymonadales > Bradymonadaceae > CAYLMO01. The sequence continues at coordinate 11,029 of CAYLMO010000041.1, forward strand.
GGACGCCCCGGATCATTCGCGATGCCATCCTCGCGGGGCTTGGCATTGCCGTCGTGATCTTCGGGTCGTGGTGGATCGGATTGATCGTCATCGTGCTCGCCGGCACGCGCTTCGCGCGAGAGTTGCTCCCGGAAGACTGGGCCACGCGATATCTCCCGTGGACCGAGAACACGGTCGTCGCAGTCATTGTGTTTTATCTGCTTTCGGATGCCTGGCGCCCGCTGGGATTCGGGACGGGGCTCGGGTGGAACATTCTCGTCGTAGTCGCCGTCTGCCTGTTCCTCTTGCTGACGTTCCGGGGTTTCATCACCGTTTATCCGCGACTGCTCCACGTCGTCTTGGAGAACAAGCTGCAGTTCCTCATCTTGCCGGTGTTGCTGGTGGTGACGGGCCTTACGGTTTGGCGTGGTTTCGACAGCACGTTTGGTTGGCTGCCCGATTCGGTGAAGCGGACTTCTGCAGTCACCAAGGTGGCGAAAGAGTTCCCCGGTTTGTCGCGAGAATTCATGCCCGCGTTCGACGAGGGTGAGTTCTTGTACATGCCCACGACGATGCCGCACGCATCGCTCGGTGCAGCCAAAGAACAGCTCGCACATATGGACGCAGCCATTGCAGCGGTTCCCGAAGTCGAGACCGTCGTCGGCAAGCTGGGCCGAGTCGACAGTGCGCTCGATCCGGCACCGGTTTCGATGTTCGAGACCATCGTCAGCTACAAACCCGAGTGGGGAGTCGACGAGGATGGCAATCGAGTGCGGCAATGGCGCGACGAGATTAAGTCTACGGATGACATCTGGAACGCCATCGTGGAGGCGGCTCGACAACCGGGACTGACTTCGGCGCCGAAGCTCATGCCGATCGAAACGCGCATCGTCATGCTCCAGTCGGGGATGCGCGCGCCCATGGGAGTGAAGGTCCAGGGGCCAGACCTCGAGACGGTGGCAGAGTTTGGTCGCGCACTCGAGCCCATCTTGGCCACCACGCCTGGCGTCCGAGCGGAAACGGTCTTCGCCGAGCGAGTCGTGGGTAAACCCTACATCGAGATTGCGCTCAATCGAGATGCCATCGCGCGGTACGGCCTGAGCATCGAAGATGTTCAGCGTACGATTCAGGTCGCGCTGGGCGGCGTACCGCTCACTCGTACGGTCGAAGGTCGTGAGCGCTACGATGTTCGAGTGCGCTACATGCGCGAAGAACGTCACACTCCCGAGGCGCTCGAGAGGGTACTGGTGCCAGCGCCCGGAGGCCTCGAGGTTCCGCTCGGACAGCTCGCAACACTCGAGTACCGCCGTGGTCCGCAGATGATCAAATCGGAGGACACGTTCCTCACGAGCTACGTCATCTTCGACCGGTCGGCCGACGAAGCGGATACCGACGTCGTGGAACGGGTTCGAAAGCGAATCGAGGAGTCGATCAAGGCCGGCGAGCTCGTGGTCCCGGACGGCGTCAGCTATCAGTTCGCCGGTTCCTACGAGAACCAGAAGCGAAGCGAGGAACGACTTCGACTGCTGGTGCCGCTGACGCTCGCGCTAATCTATCTGCTGCTCTATCTGCAGTTCCGAAAGACCTCGACCGCGCTGGCGATTTTTGCGGGCGTGACGGTCGCGATGTCGGGCGGCTTCATCCTCATTTGGTGCTACAATCAGGCCGGCTTCCTCGACTTCGGACTGTTTGGTTGGAACGTTCGAGAGCTGTTGAACATCGGGCAGATGAACCTCTCGGTGGCGGTCTGGGTGGGCTTCATCGCGCTGCTCGGGATTGCAACGGACGACGGCGTCGTCATGGCCACCTATCTACAGCAGCGCTTCGACGCCGTGACCCCTACTTCGATTGAAGAGATTCGGGAGCTCGTGTTGGATGCGGGCGTTCGCCGAGTGCGGCCCTGCATGATGACCACCGCGACCACGCTGCTCGCCCTTCTCCCGGTGCTCACCTCCACGGGGCGCGGATCCGACGTGATGATACCGATGGCGGTACCGGTCGTCGGCGGAATGATGTTCGAACTGATCACCCTCTTCGTGGTTCCGGTCTTATGGTCCGCACGTGAGGAGTTCCGATTCCGGTTCGCGTCGCGCGATTCAGCTAGCTGAACGCGAACTCGGGCACTTCGAGCCGCTTGCCTTCGAATCCCTGAACATCGGGGAATCGTCGGCCTGCGGCCCAATCGTCTCGAGCCTCTCGAATCTCGGCGGCGTTCCTCGCGACGAAGTTCCACCACATGTAGATCTCTTCGCCGAAAGGCTCGCCGCCCACTATGGCGATGTGCGCGTCTTCGCTGTGCTCGATGCAGACCGACTCGCGGTTTGTCCCCAGATATCCCATGAATCCGGGCGACACCGTTTCGCCGTCGACTTGGACCTCTCCACTGGTCACAACCACCGCGTGTTCGAAGGCTGAATTCAGCGGCACGTCCGCAGTCTCGCTGCCGACGAGGTGAGCGTCGAATCCGACGATCGGAGAGTAGTACTTCGCGGGACATGTCACTCCGAAGGCCGAACCGGCAAACACGTTGAAAGTGATGCCATCGACGTTCACCGACGGGACCTGCGGAACGTGTTCGAAGTGAGGTTCCACGTTTCGGCTCTCTTCAGGCAGCGCGACCCAGAACTGAAGGCCGTGCATGTGGCCGCTGTTCTCTTCTGGCGTCTCTTCGGAGTGGCTGATCCCTTTGCCCGACGTCATCACGTTGAGCTGGCCGGGGCGAATGACCTGAACCGAGCCGACAGAATCGCGATGCAGGACTTCGCCTTCGAGCAGCCAGGTGACGGTCTGCAGACCGATGTGAGGATGCGGACCAACCCACATCGCTTGCTGTCGGTCTTCGAACGCGACTGGCCCGAAGTGATCCAAGAAACACCACGGCCCGACCATTCGACGATGCCGACGCGGCAACAGGCGTCGGATCGTAGTCGCCGCACCGAGCGTCTTGTGCGAGCCCTCGTAGATGGTGATGTGCTCCGAAGTGTCGCCCTGCCCGCACTTCTGAAGCTCCTCCTTGTCGTGAACGTCGATCTTCGTCATCGCTCAACCTCGTGATTATTGGGTCGTCTCAATTGGAAACGTTCGTATGATGTCGCAGCGGAAGGGAGGGTCCAGATTGGATCCGGAAACAACTCGTTCGCGTCGAGGTCCTTGACCGGGAAGTCGGTTGACCGAGGCGCACCGGCCGGGGTTATATCGCATCGAATCGGTGACCCGCCGGTCATGATCGACTCTAAAGGATGGATTCATGGACATTTTCAATCCGACCGAAGAACACAAAGCACTCCGCGAGATGGTTCGCACGTTCGTCGAGCGTGAAGTGGAACCGCAGGCGCTGGAGCACGACCGCGCCGAGAAGTTCAATCTCGACCTCTTCCGCAAGCTCGGTGAGCTCGGCTTGCTCGGCGTCACTGTTCCGCTCGAGTACGGCGGTTCGGGAATGGACGCTACCGCGGCCGTCATCGCCCACGAAGAGATTGCTGCGGCCGACCCGGGTTTCTGCCTGGCGTACCTCGCGCACAGCATGCTGTTCGTGAACAACCTCGCGGTGAATGGCACCGAGGATCAGAAACAGCGCTTCTTGCCCGGCGCCTGCACCGGCGAGCTCGTCGGTGGCATGTGCATGAGCGAACCGGATGCGGGCACCGACGTGCTAGGAATGTCTACGCTCGCGACCCGCGACGGCGACGACTACATCCTCAACGGCCGAAAGATGTGGATCACCAACGGCGCCATCTCCGATTCGGAGCTCGGCGACGTGTTCCTCGTCTACGCCAAGCTCGAAGACCGCTCGGCTCGCGAAGTCTCGCTTTTCCTCGTCGAAAAGGGGATGGAGGGGTTCTCGCTCGGTCAGAAGATCACCGAGAAGCTTGGAATGCGGGCCTCGACGACGGCCGAGTTGGTCTTCGAGAACGTGCGCGTTCCAGCGAAGAATCTCGTCGGCAATGAAGGAGGCGCAGTGCGCAGCATGATGCGCAACCTCGCCATCGAACGCGTCACGCTCGCTGCAATGAGCCTCGGTATCGCCCGTCGCTGCGTGGAAGTGATGAACGACTACGCCCGGGACCGGAAGTCGTTTGGCCAGCCTCTCAATCGGTTCGGCCAGATTCAGCGGCACATTGCCGAGTCGTATGCCGAGTTCATGGCTGGCCGTGCGTACACCTATCACGTGGCAAACAACCTGGCGCTCGATGACTTCGGCAACCGGATCGACTCCGACGGCGTGAAGTTGTTCTGCTCGACGATGGGCAAGAACGTGGCCGACCGTGCGATTCAGGTGCTCGGCGGGTACGGCTACGTTGGGGAGTATGCGGTCGAGCGCCTGTGGCGCGACGCGAAGCTGCTGGAGATTGGAGGCGGCACGATCGAAGCGCACCAGAAGAACATGACTCGCGATCTGTCGGGGACCGACAAGATCCTCTGAGCCCGACTTTCTAAGGGCTAATCCCAGCCCTTAACCATCGCACGGACGAGCTCCACCGTGCGCTCTTGGTCGCTCCAAAGCGCGTCGCGAATCTCGTTCGCCGACGCGCGAACCATCACGGACATCGCAGTCTGCATCACCGCTTCTCGGACCGGGAAGTCTGGTGCAACTGCGCCCTTCTCGACGAGCTCCACTTCCAAAAAGTCGAGCAGTGGTCCCGCTGCCGCGACCAAGTTGTCGCGGCCCGGTCCCCTTCCGTCGATGATTTCGCGAAGAACGATCGGCGAAAATGCCGGCTCGTCGTGCACAAACGCAACGAAGCTCGACACGATCGATTCCAAGACTTTCTCTCGATCCCTCTCGGCGGCCGCCGCGACCAGCGCGTTCGTCAGTCGCTCGAACAGTTCGGAGACGACCTCGGCATAGAGGTTCTCTTTGGAATCGACGTGATACAGCACCGACGGACGTGAAATCCCAACCTCGTCGGCGATGTCGGAGAGGCGAACGGCCGCGTAGCTGCCCTCGGCGAACGCAGAAAGCGCGGCCTCCAAGATGAGGTCACGCGTGGGCGGACGATCGGGATCGTGTTTTGGGCGGGCCATTGGTGAATTATGCCAAAGAGCCGGAGCACGGCCAATGGCTATTTCATTGGCTCAGCTGGCGTCGGCCCAGTAGCGGATGGCATCGCCGACGTCTTTGGCGAGGACTCGGGCTTCGCGCTCCCTGTGTTCCCGAGCGATATCGACAACTTCGAGTGCGGGCGCCGCCGCAGCGCGGTAGCGCGCGATGGAATTCAGGGCCGCCACGACGAGCCGATCTTCGGCGTCACGCCTCGGGTCCGCCTTCGTGGATTCCTCGGCATCCTCTTCGGGCACTTCGACGTACCGCTCCAGAATCCGAGTGATCCACGGCACGGCCGCATCAGGTGCGACTCGAACCTCGCCCAGAAGCTCCACGATACGAGTCTGAATGCGGAGCGCTTCGGACTCCGGGCTCTCCGCGTTCGGAGTTCGAAAGCCGGAGAGTCGCGCAAAGTCAGCTGCCTCGGTCAGAAGCGTGATCACCCGCCGCGCGGCCGACTCCGAGAAGGTGTCGCCGAACGTCGCGATCGCATCGATCGCTTCCTCCGGAAAGTGAAGCTTCTGAGCCTGCGCTTCGCGAGCTTGGTCAACGAAAGTGGCGAGGGCGTGGACAGCGCGTTCGGTCTGAGACATTCCAAACCTCGTACTCGATTCGATCTCAGTGGCAGATTCATTAGCGACGCACAACGTGTTTGGCGCGCTCTTACGAAAAACCCAACGTCATCGAAATATGTTCCGCACACACACGCCTGAGGCAATCGGTTTTTCGCAATTTTGCGCACGAATTGCGTGAATACCCCGCAATTGGCATGCTCGTTCATCACCCATTGCAGCGAGGCGCCCGCCAATGCCCAAACATACGGTCAACTGTTTCTCGTGTGGAAAGGTCCTGGAGTTCGATCGTTCGATCGGTCGGACTGACACCTGTTCGCAGTGTGACGCCGACCTGAAGGTCTGCTTGAACTGTCGCCACCACGACCGTGCCGTCTCGGAGCAGTGCCGCGAACCGACGGCGGAGTTCGTCTCGAACAAGGAGCGCGCCAATTTCTGTGGGGCTTTCCAGCCATCAGGCGACGGGAATCACGACGCAGGAAGCGGGCTCGACGATGCAAAGGCGAAACTCGAGGCCCTGTTCAAATCATGACGCTCCGCTACCCCTGTCTACTCCTAGCTTTGGCGCTGTTTGGCTCGGCCTGCTCCGACGAGAAGGGTGAGACGACGGTCGAGGATGCGGGCGCCTCACCAGACGCCGCGACGGATGGCGGCACCGAGCAAGACGCCGGCTCGCCCCCCGCACCGATCAGCTACGAACCGCTGGGGTCGCTCACACAGCCGGAAGGTGCCGGTTCATTCCGTTTTGGCGCAGCTACCGCCGCCGCCCAAATCGAAGACGGGCTCGTCGACAACGACTGGTACTGGTGGACAGCCCCCGAATCGGACGGCGGCCTCGAACGCACCGCAGAACCGGTGGGCGAAGCTGTGAGAGGGGCGACTCTCGCAGTCGAAGACGTCGCATTGATGGCGGAGATGAATCTCGACGCATACCGATTCAGCGTCGACTGGTCCCGCATCGAACCGACGCGCGACCAAATCTCGGAAGAGGGCCTGCAGCATTACGACGAATTCATCGACGCCCTCGTCGATGCCGGCATCACTCCGATGATCACGCTTCACCACTTCTCTTCCCCGATCTGGGTCGACGACTTTCGCGAGCCCCCATGCGGTGATGCGGATGCTCCGACCGACGAGAACCTCTGTGGATGGGGCCACGAGGCCGGCGCTCAGGAGATCATCGACGAGCTCGCCGAATTCGCGGGTCTCATCGCAGTGCGGTACGGCGACCGCGTCGACGAGTGGTGCACGCTCAATGAGCCGATCAACTACCTGCTGGCTTCCTATGGCGTCGGGTTCTTTCCGCCCGGCAAAGACTACCTGCTCAACGACTTCCCCCGGCTCATCCAGGCCTATGAGAACTACCTCGCCGCCCACGTGGCGATGTACGAGGCGATCAAGGCCAACGATACGCAAGACGCAGACGACGACGGTCGGGCCGCAGACGTCGGATTCTCGCTCTCGATCGCCGACTGGAGCCCGTCGCGCATGAACATGCCGAGCGACGATCCGGCCGACATCGAAGCGGCGGAGCGCGTTTGGTACATCTACCACTACCTCTACCTGGACGCGCTCCTGAGCGGCCAGTTCGATGCCGACCTCGACGGGGTCGGCGAAGTCGCTCACCCGAGCTGGGCGGGAAAGGTCGACTGGGTCGGCGTGCAGTACTACTTCCGCGCCGGCGTTACCTCCACGCCCGCGTTCATCCCTCCGCTCGACCTCGGAATCTGCTTCGGCGTCTTCGACTTCGGTTCCTGTCTGCCGATCGAAGACGAAACCAAGCACGTACCCGAGATGAACTACGAGTACTACGAGCCCGGCATTTACAACGTCATCGTGGCGATGGCCCAACGTTATCCTGATCTGCCAATGGTCGTGACCGAAGCCGGAATCGCGACTCACGTGGGCGAGCGACGGGCCGAGAACATCGTGCGCACGCTCGAACAGATCGAGCGAGCTCGAGCAGAAGGCGCCGACGTTCGCGGCTACTACCACTGGTCGCTGATGGACAATTTCGAGTGGGCCGAGAGCTACGGCCCGAAGTTCGGGCTCTACACCGTCGACCGGGCGACCTACGCTCGAGTCCCCACGCTCGGCGCCACCATCTTCGGCGAGATCGCTGGCGACCGGGCGGTCACGACCGACCACCGTGAACGGTTCGGCGGACTCGGGCCGATGACTCCCGAGGCCGAGCTCGACTAGGTGTTCTCGCCCGGTCTCGCACTGCCGCCACACGCTCTCTTCATCTCAGCTCCGATTCACTCCGGTTGACGCGCGAGACGACCCCGGAGTAACCCATCCGACCACGCCGTTGGCCGCATGCCTTCACGCTAGAGGTCCTCATGTCTACCGCACGAATCGCCGATATCTTCGCCGGAAAACTCAAGGTCGGAGAGTCCGTAAAAATCCAGGGCTGGGTCCGTTCACGCCGAGACTCCAAGGCCGGAATCTCGTTCGTCGCCGTCCACGACGGCTCCTGTTTCGACCCGATCCAGGTCGTCGCCGGCGAGGACCTCGACAACTACGAGTCCGAGGTGAAATCCCTCACCAAGGATTGCTCGGTCGAAGTCGTCGGCACGCTCGTCGAGTCGCCCGGAAAAGGTCAGGCGGTCGAGATTCACCCGGAATCGATCACGGTGCATGGCTGGGTCGAGGACCCTGAAACTTACCCGATGGCCCCCAAGCGCCACTCGATGGAGCACTTGCGTGAGCACGCGCACCTGCGCGTCCGGACCAACCTCATCGGTGCCGTTGCGCGCGTGCGGAACTGCATGGCGCAAGCCGTTCACCGGTTCTACCACGAGCGTGGGTTCTGCTGGATCCACACGCCGATCGTGACCGCGAACGATGCCGAAGGCGCCGGCGAGATGTTCCGCGTCTCGACGCTCGATTTGGCCAACCTGCCGCGCACCGACAAGGGCGAGGTCGACTTCTCGCAAGACTTCTTCGGCCGCGAGGCGCACCTGACGGTTTCTGGGCAGCTCAACGTCGAGACCTACTGCCTCGGCCTGAGTCAGGTCTACACGTTCGGGCCGACGTTCCGCGCCGAAAACTCCAACACTCGCCGACACCTTGCCGAGTTCTGGATGATCGAGCCCGAGATCGCATTCGCCGATCTCAGCGACGACATCGACCTCGCCGAAGACTTCCTCAAGTACATCTTCCGCGCCGTTCTGGACGAGCGCGCCGACGACATGGAGTTCTTCAACAAGTACGTGCACAAGGGCTGCATCGAGCGCCTCGAGAAATTCATCGCCGCCGATTTCGTTCGGATGGACTACACCGACGCCATCGCCGAGCTCGAAAAATCTGGAAAGGACTGGGAGTTCGCTCCGTCATGGGGCGTCGACCTTCAGGCCGAGCACGAGCGCTTCCTCACCGAAGAGGTCGTCGACGGGCCCGTGGCCGTAACGAACTACCCGAAGGACATCAAAGCCTTCTACATGCGCATGAACGAAGACGGTAAGACCGTCGCGGCCATGGACGTACTCGCGCCCGGAATCGGCGAAATCATCGGCGGTTCCCAGCGGGAAGAACGGCTCGACGTTCTCGACGCGCGAATCCGCGAGATGGATCTCGAACCCGACGACTACTGGTGGTACCGAGACCTTCGACGGTACGGAACCGTTGCGCACGCTGGCTTTGGATTGGGCTTCGAGCGCGCGATTCAGTACGCCACGGGAGTCGAGAACATCCGCGACGTCATCCCCTTCCCACGCTCGCCACGCTCCGCAGACTTCTAGGCCGCGGGCGGAATCACGAGCAGTGGCGCCGACGCCTTGTTCAGCGTGTGCTCCGTGTTCGTTCCGAAGAGAACGTCACGAACGCTGTTGGCGCCGCGAGTCGGCATGACCACGAGGTCGATTCCGATCTCGCCACACACCTGGTTGATCACGTCTTCGAGGCGCCCTTCACGCTGCAGGCGATGGCATCGCCATCCACTGCGCTCGGGGCACAGGCTCGACTCCAGTGAATCGCCCTCACCCACGTGCAGCAGGTAGATATCGACATTGTCGATCTCCAACCGCTCTAGAAGTTCACCTACCTGTGCGAGGGCGCGGTCCGAAGCTTCGTCGCTGTCGACCGGGATCAGAACGCGCTCGATCCCGATCAGCCCGGTCGTCGGATCGACGATGCCGTGACCACCGATCGGTAGCACCAGCACTGGGACGTTCGCGTTCGCTACCACCGCTCGGCTCACGCTCCCTTCGAGAAGGAGACGCACGCCGCGCTTCTGGTGTGAGCCCGTCACGATGAGATTTGGCTTCACCTGGCGAAGACCATCTAGCAGCGTTTCGATGGGGTCCTCGCAGCAACTGTGCTCTATCGGCTCGAACGGAAGTCGCGCGTACGTTCCCCAATGTCGCAACGTTGATTCAACATCTGGAAACACCCACGATTTGCCATCGTGGGCGTGGAGCGAGACGAGCTCACCTCGACCCGCGACGGCAAGCGCAGCAGCGTGTGCGAAGATGATATCGTCAGCGTTCTCGTTGCTCGAAGCGTGTACGACCTTGAAATTGGCCATTGCGTCCTCCTGTGGTCGGCGAGTCGAATACCCGCCTCACCGGAGGAATTTGCAATCTCGGTGCCGTTTCACCCGACATCCTCTCGAACGCACGGTGCGTGAACCCGCGGGTCGAGACGCACGAAACCCATGCGTTCGCGCGCAAATTCGGCGCGACGGTTCAGAGGTCGATCTCAGCTCGCAGTTCAGCCGGGAGGGACGCCAAGATTTCGGAATCGACGTCGCTCAGGTAGTCCGACATCGCTCGCCGCGCCCCTTCGGAGTCTCCGGCTTCGACAGCGTCGAACACAGCGAGGTGCTTTTCGAGGTAGCTATCGGGGACTCGGGCATCTTGTACAACGTCGACCATCACCGCCAGATACGGCGTCGCGAGCGCATTCATCAGCCACAGTGACGCGTACATTCCGGCGACCTGCAGCACGATTGGGAGTACGAGCCGGTCGATGCGAGCAAACGCCGCCATGTCGTCGCGAACTTCCCACGCTTCTCTCGCGAGCGCTCTCGCCTCATCGAGTTCCCCGGGCTTGACCCGCCGCGCTGCTCGCCCCATCTGATCTACGAGAAGTCCGCGTCGCAGGGCGATCGCGTCGGTCGCGATCGGAGCGAGTTCGGGCCAGGCGCCTCGGCTCATCAAGTCGCCGAGTACACTCGCGAGCACGTCGGCTCGCCATCGATTCCGAGGCAGTGCCACCGCCCCACTGCCCTGCCTCGTCTTCACGACTCGCCATTGCACCAAGCGCCCAATCGCCGCACGAACACTGGTCCGCGACGCATCTTCTGCATCAGCGAGAGCGCGCTCCGTGGGCAATCGCTCCCCTTCGGGCCATTCGCCGTTCAAGATGGAACTCAAGAATCGATTGGTGAGCTGATCAACGACGGACGAAGACACGGCGACTCGCAGGGCAAGCGGAGAGCGACAAAAATTGGTAGGACGTTTCGGTAACCGAGGCTACGAGGGCATCCGAACAGTGTCAACGCATGACCGAACGACGCGGGGAAAGACGCAGCCAGCGAGGCTCCGGCTGGTCGACGTGTGGTTGAGCGACTGGCTGAGCCGTTGCGAATCGCCTCCAGAAGCGATCGTGGACCTCGGGCCGGGCGAGCGCGGATGGACGACCCTCGAAATGGTGAAGAGCGTCCGAGCGGTTGGAATCGACGCGCCCTGTTTTGCGGTCGAGAACGATGCGAGGCGTTGCGAGCTGCTGCGCCGGGACCTGGGCGAAGCTGCAACGGTCGTCCACGCCGGTTTCGACTTCGAGCTGGAGCACCGCCCCGGGGTCATTCGGGCGATGAACGTGTTTCGACAGTACCCCATCGACGGGGCCGAAACGGCCTACCTGGCGTTGCGCGACCGGCTCGCTCCGAGTGGCGTATTGATTGTGGGGACCACCGACAAGACTGGCTCAGTCGGCACGTTTTGGGCGATCGAGTCTACTCGGCGTCGGCTGGTGACCTTCACCTCTGGCGATCGAGGATTTGCACCGATTCAGTTCCGCGACTTTTTGCCGCGAAACATCCGTCGGGCCGAACCTGGCGCAAACCCGTTCTTCGAGCTGTTGGAACCGTGGGAGGTGGCGTGGAAGGCTACGCGCACCGGGGAACCGCTGGCCGATTTCGACGCGTCGATTCGCGCTGTTGGGATGCCGCTGGCGAGGTTGGTCTCGACCGGTATCGCGGAGTGGGTGTTGGAGCCCTAGGGGCACACTCGGTTCGCTGAGCCTGGAGTCCCGAGGTCGCCGGCGCCGAAGAATGCCGTGCCGAGACACCAGTTGAACCCTCGATCGTTCGAGGTGGAGTTGAGGGCCGTCGACGACAAGTTCATCGATTGTCCGGTCGGATCTGGAAAGGTAATCCCGTCGTCGTAGGCCACGACGTCGATGGTGACCATCAGCGCGGTGCTCGGGTCGTTGCACTCCAAAGCGACCTCATCGGTCGAATTGTTGAGATTGATCGCGCCGTTGTAGACGTAATCCGCGGTGCCGGCGAACGAAGGGCTGCGGGCGAACACGTGGTACTCGCCCGGCGTCATGGGCGCGATGCCGAAGATTGTGAAACTCTCCGAACCCGAAGCGGTCGTACTCACGACGACGCAGTTATCGAGGTCAATGGTCCTACCCGACGCGTTGTACACTTCGAACCACTCCCCATCGTTGTCGGATTGGATGGAGGGGTTCTGCATGATCTCAGTGATGACGACCTCGCCCACGCTCGGGAGAATCTGCGGCCCGGTGCAGGTCGTAGTGGCGAAGGCGCAGGCTGAACAACTCAGCGTCCCCGTGCCTCGCCCGAGCGACGCGCAGGTCTCGCCGCCGAGGTCAGAGCCGTCGCAGTCTTCAGGACCGTTCCGAACGCCGTCACCACACCTTGGGCCCGGGCCTGAACAATCCGAAGCGCAGAAGCCGTAGGTCCCGTTCGAGAGACCGTCGTCGCAAGTCTCACCGGCTTCGGTCGTTCCATTGCCGCACTCGGTGCATCCGTCGGTCACCAGGGCGCATTGGTCATCACAGGTGAGGGTTCCTCCGTCGAACCCGAGCGCGAGGCACGAGTTCGAGTCGAGGTCGAGTCCGTCACATTCCTCGGGGCCGTTCCGTATCTGGTCCCCACAGCGCGGCCCCGGTCCAGAACAGTTGGCATTGCAGAATCCATAGGTGCCGTTCGCGGCACCGTCGTCGCACACTTCGTTTGCGTCGATATTGGAATCTCCGCAGGACGCCCGAACGCACTCGCTGGTGTCGAGCTGGCAGTTGTTGCAGAGGAGCTCTCCGCCGTTGAAGCCGAAGTCCTCACAGGTCTGCGTGGGCCGTCCTTCACAAGCCTCCTCGCCCTCGACAACTCCGTTTCCACACTGTTCGCCTGCGTCTGAATCTACTCCACCGTCGCGAACGCCGCCGTCGCGAACGCCTCCGTCGGTAGACGGGCCGGAGTCAGAATCGGTGAATCCGCCGTCAAGGAAGACAGGCCGCTTCCGGATGTCATCTGAACAGCCGACGAGCGCCAGTGCGAATGCAATGAAGAGTGCCTTTGTCATGCTTCCATCATCCGGTTCGCCGCCGGAAAGGCAAGAAGGCCAGCGTTTGGGGGCACGTTTGCCATCAAGTTTTTGTCTCACCTCGACCGTGAAAAACGTTTCGCGTACACTTATTTTTTCCAGGAAAAAGGTATGAATCGAACCGGACAAATCTGGGACCAGCGAGAGATTTCGTTCGTCTTGGACATGTCTGACGCTTCGATATGTCTCGACGCCGACCGCGCGGTGAAGCTGGGTTTCTCCGAGCTTGGGTCGCCTGGTGAGTTCTTCCGTGGGCTCGGCATCGAGAAAGCCTGGGATGACTTTGTCTCCTTCGTCCATCGCGGAACCAGCAGTACATTCTTGGGTGGTTACCACCATCGAGATGGCGACGTTTCGGTGCGCATTGGAGCCGGTGTACGCCCGCACGTGTGGCATGGCCGGCTATGGCTCGAACCGGCTGACATTCCAGTTCGGGCCCGACAATCCGACGTGGCAATTCACGCCCCCGTCGCACTTTGGAAGGCAGACACGTCGGGCCGAGTCACCTTTGTGAATGACGCGGTTCGAGACCTGCTCGGCTTGGCCGAAGACTTCATGCTCCCGACTTCGTTTCGCAACGTTTTTCGGCTCCACGATACCGACCTCGGGGAGTGGTCGAGATTTCTCGCAGACCGAGGCGGACCGGCGATTTGGAGCTGCGAGTCCGTACTCGAGCCCCACGACCCCGACTCGGAGCCGTTCGACGTCGTGGTCATGGTACGCCGTATCGCTTCCGACAATGGCAACGAGTACATCGGATATCTAGGAGATCTGCGGGCATTTCGCGCGCTCGAGCGAGAGATCGAACATGCTGGCCGGCTTCGAGCAATCGGCCAGCTCGCCGGTGGAGTCGCACACGACTTGAACAACATGCTGGCGCCTATCCTCGGTTTTGCCTCGTTGCTTCGCGATCGACAACACCCAGACGAAGAGATCGCGGAGGGGTTGGAGACCATCGAGCAAGCCGCACGCCGCGCCTCGGAACTGACACGACAGCTACTTGCGTTCGGGCGAAAGGAAGACGCCAGCCTCGTTTCAATCTCGGCGCGGGACGTGGTCGACGATGTCGTTCGATTGTTGAAACGAACCATCGAGAAGGAGATCACGCTCGAGGTTCTTCAAACGACGACCGACGACGTGCTCTACGGCGACGCCTCTCAGCTTCAACACGCGTTGCTGAACATTGCCCTCAACGCGCGCGACGCCATCTCGCGGAACGGCACGCTTACTTTCGAGATCTCGGGGCGAGAGATTGGGCCGGACGACAACGCCGGCTGGCAGCACGCCCCAGCGGCAGGACGCTACGTAATCATCGCGGTGGAAGACGACGGCGCTGGTGTCTCACCCGAAGTCATGTCGCGCATGTTCGAGCCGTTCTTCACGACCAAAGGCGACGCCGGGTCGGGCCTGGGCTTGCCGGCGGTCGAGAGCGCGGTCGCCTACCATGGCGGCGGCCTCCGCGTGGAATCGACGGTCGGTCTCGGAACTCGTTTCGAGATCGCCCTCCCCTTGCGACCAAAGCGACTCGACACGACGGCTGAGTTCCCGTCGATGAGTGCCGACGCCGTGGTGTGGGCGATCGATGCCGACGAGTCGATCCTCAACGTCTACAGGCGCGTCCTGAGTGCCGCCGGTTTCGAAGTACATGTCTTTTCGAATGCGAGCGATGTCCTCGAGCAGCTCGCACTGAGCCGCCCCGCGACCCTCTTGGTCGACGTCGACGCTCACGCGCTCGGCGGACGAGACCTCGTCCGCGAGATCGACATTCGTGCTCCTTTGATCTCCGTCGTCATCGTCACGGGACGCCGAGCGGAGCTGGACCTCGGTGACCGCTCCAAACACGTGCACTTGCGCAAACCGTTCGATTCGGCAGAGCTGGTCTCGGCGGTCGAGCGTTCACTACTCTAGGCCGATGGCGCTTGCGCTCGCGCCGGGCGCTCGATATCGCTTGAGTCCCTTCGAGCGAGAGAACGCCAAATGTTCAAGAACAAGGTCGCTGTCATCACGGGTGCTGGGTCCGGAATCGGGCGAGCCCTCGCGCTGGATCTCGCCGAGCGAGGTGCTGATCTCGCACTCTCCGACATCAACCCCGAGAACCTCGAGGAAACCTCCAGGCTCGCCAACAAGGCCGGGGGCCGCGTCAGCACAAAGGCTTTCGACGTGGCGGATCGTGAGGCCATGCATGCGTGGGCCGACGAAGTCGTGAGCGAACTCGGAAAAGTAAACTGGGTGTTCAACAACGCCGGTGTCGCGATGGGCGCCACGGTCGAAGAGATGACCTACGAAGACCTCGAATGGCTCATGGGCATCAACTTCTACGGCGTCGTCTACGGGACCAAAGCGTTCCTTCCGCACATCAAAGACGCGGGCGAAGGCGGCATCGTCAACATCTCGAGCGTATTCGGAATCGTCGGCATCCCGACGCAGTCCGCGTACAACGCGGCGAAGTTCGCCGTCCGCGGCTTCACCGAGGCACTCAATCTGGAGCTCAAATCCGAGGGGTCACCCATCACGGCCGTGGTCGTGCATCCGGGCGGTGTGAAGACCAACATTGCTCGAGCTAGCCGCCTCGGAGGCCTGGGGCAGTTCAAGACCGATCGCGACGACGCCGCACGCAAGTTCGACATGGCGGCACGCACGACTCCGGCCGCTGCGGCAGACCAGATATTGAGCGGTCTCGAACGCGGCAGTCATCGTATCCTCGTCGGAGCCGATGCCTACCTCATCGACACCCTTCAGCGGCTGTTGCCGCGCCGTTACCAATCGATCGTCCGTCGTGCGACGGAGCGATACCGCTAACTCTCATCCACAGGTCGTACTGATGTCGAACTTCGAACAGAAACTCGCCTCGCTCGGAATCCACCTGCCCGACGCGCCCCCGCCAGCGGCGGCATATCTGCCGTTTCAAGTTTCGGGAAATCACATCTTCACCGCGGGCCAGATCGCGACGAACGACGGCGAATTCGTGGCCCAGGGGATCGTCGGTGACACCGTCGACCTCGAGACCGCGCAGGCCTGCGCAAGGCAGTGCGCCATCAACATCATGGCGCAACTGAAGGCGGCAACCGGAGACCTCGATCGCGTCACTCAAATCGTGAAGCTGTCGGTGTTCGTCGCCAGCACCCCGGACTTCGTCGAACAGCACCTCGTTGCGAACGCCGCATCGAACCTGTTCGCGGAGGCGTTCGGTGAGGTCGGCCGCCACGCGCGTTCGGCCGTCGGGGTCCCTTCGTTGCCACTGAACAGTCCCGTCGAAATCGAAGCGATCGTAGCCTTCGCTCAGTCCTGATCTTCTTCGAGCGCCCGCTTCACCATGCGGAGCATTCCGCGTGGGGTGAACGGTTTGGCGAGGTAGTTCACTTCGTCGAGTCGCACGCCCTTCCGGACGGTTGTCTCCTCGTTGTAGCCCGAGACGAACAGCACACGCAGGTCCGGCTGAGACTTTCGCAGAGATTCGACGATCTCGGGGCCTGATGTTTCAGGCATCACCACGTCGGTCACGACGAGGTGGAAGGGCAACGACGACTCCGCGATCGACATCGCCTGATGAGCCGACGATGCGGCGACAACGTCGTATCCGGCATCGCGCAAGATCCGTTCGCCCAAGCCCCGCAGGCGGTCGTCGTCTTCGATCAAGAGGATGCGAGCCCGACCCGCAAACTCGGCAATCGGTTCGCTACCTGGCGCAGACAGTTCCTCACTCGTCGCCGGCAGACAAATCACAAAGGTCGTCCCTTCGCCCGGCGTCGATTCTACTTCGACACTGCCCCCGACCGATTCGATCACGCCAAACACCAGCGACAGCCCCAAGCCCGTGCCGTTCCCACCAACCTTCGTCGTGAAGAACGGCTCGAACAGCTTCGGAATGTTCGTTTCCGGAATCCCTGCGCCATCGTCCGAAAATCGCAGCTCGATGCTCGCGTACGACTGGCCGGCTGGAACCACCACCTTGCTGGAAATCTCGAAAGTTCCGCCCTCTGGCATGGCATCTTTTGCGTTCGAAGTGAGATTCAGAACGACTTGCTCGAACTGACTCGGGTCGATCACCGAAAAGGCCGCGTTCGACTTCAAATCGAGGCTGAGTTCGATCTCCTCGCCGAGAATCTTCTCGAGAATGCGCCCGAGACTTTCGATCGTTTGGTCGATCTCGACGGGTCGCGGCTGCGTCACTTCCTTTCGGCTGAACGTGAGGAGCTGACGAGTGAGCACTCGCGCTCGGTCGCTCGCGCTCTGGATTTCCGAGAGGTCCCCAGCGAGTTGCGAGCCGGGGTGGACCTCGTTCAGGGCGAGCTCGACGTACCCGGTGATCGCGGTGAGAATATTGTTGAAGTCGTGCGCGATGCCTCCAGCCAGGCGGCCGACGGCTTCCATCTTGTGCGCGTGTTGAAGCTGGCGTTGCAGGTTCCGTTCGCGCTGGCTCGAGCGGACCTGCGAAGACACGTCCTCGTGAACACCCAGCAGCCGGAACGGCGTACCATCCCCCATTCGCGTAACCACGCGCCCCCGGCTCTGCACCCAGATCGGCTCGTTCCCGTTCGGCACGCGGAACTTCGCGATGAAGAGCGGTTCGTCGCCGGCGAGATGCGCATCCATTGCGGCTACCACGGTGGCGCGGTCGTCGCCGTGGATCGACTGGAGGAACTGCTCGAAGGTCGAGCCGAGGTGGCCCTTGGGCAGACCGAGCGCACTCGCGAAATCGCCCTCGACGAGCATCGCCCCCGACTGCGGCTCATATTGCCACATCACGAGATCCGCCGCCTGCAGTGCCAATTCGAGGCGAAGCTCGTGCTCCGAGGCCCGCAAGTCCGCTGCATCCGAAGCGACCGCCTGCGCGATCACATTGGCCACTCCCGCCAGGAAGTGAGCATCATGTTCCGAGAACTTGCGACGCGTCTGGGAGTGAGCTCCCAGCACTCCCCACGGGTTCTCGAATGAACCGATGATGCAACTCACGCCCGAAACGACGCCATGGTTTCGCAGCAGCGCCGGCCCGTCGAAACGCTCTTCCGACAAGAGGTCATCGACAATCACCGGTCTCGAAGTAGCGAGCGTGTAGCCAGCCTGCGAATCCATCCCAATCGGGACCAGTCCATCGCCGACGAGCGCTTCGATCCAGCCCTTCCCGTGCACCAAGCCTACGGCGTCTCGCTCCGGAGTCAGACGAAGGACTTTCGCCATGTCCACTCCGAGCCCCTCCATCAGTGCATCGACGGCGCGCACGAAAACGTCTTCGACTTGACTCGCGCGCAGTGCAAACATCCCCAGCGACGCGACTAGTGCCTGCTGCATCAGGCGCGTATGCAGCGATTCGATCGCGTCCCGGTCCGATTCGATGACCTGAGCCACGACCACGTAAGTATCGTTGGAATCCAGACGTGCCGAGAACTCCACCGGAATGGGGCTCTCCCCTGCGCTCTGCAGCTCAGCCGTACCGTCGAACGGTTCGTCTTCCGACATGCGCGTCGCAAGGTCGACGCTCGCTTTGGACAGGACATCCCACGCTTTGCGGAAGCGCAGATCGCGACGATTCAACCCACAGGCAGTCGACGCCGATGGGTTCAAATCGAGAATTCGCCCGGAGCGCTCCAAGATGAAGACAAGCTCCCCCGACATACCGAACAACGTCCGGTAGCGGCTCTCTCCACGAACCTCGGATTCATCGCCTTTGGCTCCGGCTCCTGAATCCTGTCCGCGATCGTGGTCCTTCATGAAAGATCCCCTGTTCAACCTATCGCATGACGACGATTGCTACTGCTCGGCCGCGAGTAAATAATCTAATCGAAACATTTGGATGCGAGCTATAGGAAGATACGTGCAAGATATCGAAAAAGTACTCGTCGTTGGCGCTGGAACCATGGGCCAACAAATCGCGCTTCAATGTGCGCTTCACGGCGTCGAGGCGGTTTTGCACGACGTGAGCGACGAGGCCCTGCGTTCTGGAATCGACCGCATGACCCGAATGGGGCGTCGACTCGTGCGGGACAACGCGATCACCGAGGAACGCCTCGAGGGCGCTCTTCCCCTCGTTTCGGGCGACGCGAACCTCGCGCGAGCAGCAGAGGGCACCGATCTCGTGACGGAATCGGTCCCCGAAAACATCGACATCAAGCGCGACGTGTGGGCCAAGGTCGGGGCTGCGGCACCGGACAACGCCATCCTGACCACGAACACCTCGACCATGCGGCCCTCGGAGTTTGCCGACGCGACTGGCGCACCCGAACGATTCCTCGCCTGGCACTTCCACCTGCCCGCATTCACTGCCAACGTCGTCGACGTCATGCCACACCAGGGAACAGACCCCGAGCTCGTTCCGGTCGTCATGGAGTTCTCGCGACGAATTGGTCAGCTGCCGATTCTGCTGCAGAAAGAACATCCCGAGTATGTTTTCAACACCATGCTCGTGGCGCTCATCAATGCGGCCCTTCGCCTCGCCGCTGACGATATCGCTTCGATCGAAGACATCGACCGGTCGTGGATGAAGATCATGGGTACGCCCCAAGGCCCGTTCGGCATCATCGACATGATCGGCATCGATACGGTCCACCACGTCACGCGGGAGGCTCAGCGCAAAGCCCCCGGACACCCGGTGGTGGCCAAACTCTCCGACTTCCTCGCTGCAAAACTCGATGCCGGAGAGGTCGGCATGAAAGGCGGGCGCGGATTCTACTCGTATCCGGGCCCAGCATTTGCGGACCCAGAATTCCTCGCGATTCGTCCATCCGGCGAGGACTCATGAGCGGCATCGACTACCTTGATGACGAGCAGACCGAAGAGCTCGTGCAGCAACTCGAGGAGCTCGAAATCGAGCTGGAATCGAGCCTCGCTGCGTCTCGCGAAGGCTCGAAACCTGTCGATCTCGATGAGCCCATCGGACGACTCTCACGGATGGATGCAATTCAGCAGCAACAGATGGCAACCGCCACTCGAAGACGCGCAGAACAGCGACTCCAACGCGTGCGAGCCGCACTCGCGGCCGCCGAATCAGGCACCTACGGCGAGTGCAAGATCTGCGAAGAACCCATTGGATTTCGTAGACTTAGCGTGCAGCCCGAAACGCCGATCTGCGTACGCTGCCAGTCCGAACGAGAAAGCAGGTAAACTTGAATCTTCCGGGATGGCGTTGAAGTTTCGGTTCGGGTGACCCATGCTTGGCCCCACCGCCGGCGTGTTTGCGACTGCGCACGCCATCATCAAACTATCGAGGAGTATCGATGTACGAAATCACCGACGGAAATGACAGCTACGATGCAGAGTCCCGAAAAGAAGCCATCAAGCTCGCGCGCGACCTGAGCCAGTCCTCCTACCACCAGGTGGTAGTCGAGGACGACAACGACAGCGAGCGGCTCACGTACAAAAACGGTGACCTGACCAAATATTGGTACGATACGCGCTCGCGATAAGCGCACCGTCGGACCCCAGAAAGGGCCTACTCCGCATTCGGAGTGGGCCTTTTCTGCGTCGGGCGCAACCACTTTTCGATCTCGGCGACCAGCTCGTCGCGTCGAGCGAGCACTTCCGCTGCGGTGCGCTTGGAGCTCACGCGTAGCCACCACTTGCTCACGGCTTCATGCGTCATCCCCAGCTGCTCGCCCCACCACAAAGCTAGCCGCCCGAAGATGAATCCCGCCGAAAACACGGCGAGGAATCCTGCCCACCCGCAGAAGTAGGCGGCGATGAGCCCTTGGACGATGAACGTCAGCGGCAAAAAGACCATGCCCGCGATGGTCTTGATGGTGGAGATGAGGTCCCTGTTCTCGCCTGAGATCTTGCGGGCAATCGGCCCGAGCATGCGGTACGTCGGCCAGCCCAAGAGCGCCCCGATCCCCGCGAATGGCGCGAGGAACGCGAGTAGCACGCCTTTCGCGATGACCTCGGCTTTCGTAGGAGCGTCACCTGGATCGAGCAGAAACGGATGATCGAACCCGAGCGAGCGCAGCATGCGCACGTAGTGGCGCGTCATCTCGCGCAATCGTTCCGCGTCGTCCGGCGACTCGAGCATCAATTCCCCGAACGCCTCAGACATCTCGCGAGCTCGCAGTTCACAGATGCCAACGTCTTCAGCCGCCTCGGGGTCGGTCGCTCTCGCCGTCGCGATGAATCCTTGCCACAGCTCACCATCTGCCGCCTCGAGCACCACGTCTCGAAGCCCGTCGGCAATCCTTCCCGTGAGCTGCTCGACCGCCCGTCGCTCGTCGTCTTCGAAAGCGGCGAGATAGTCAGACACCGCGATGGGCTCCCCGGCCGCGACTCCAACTCGCGAACGAAACACTTCCTTCGCCTCGTAGAGCAATCCCACGGGTACGATCGTCAGCTCTGGGATACCCCGCTCGACCATCGCCGAGAGTGCGATGCGGGCCGCTCCCGTCTTCAGCGGGCGCATCTTCGGGTCGCTGTGGCTCGTGCCCTCGGGAAACAGAAGAATCGCCCCACCCTGCTCCAACGTGTCGTTGCAGCCTTCGAACATCGCAGCGTTCTTGGACGTATCCTCCCCGTCGCGACGCCGATAGACCGGAAGCGCATTGAAGGCCTGCATCGTCATGCGACCGACCGGGTTCCCGAAGAGCGTCGACTTGGCCAAGAACGAAACTGGGCGCTTCAGCAAGAGCTGGACGACGATCGGGTCCATCAATCCGTTTGGATGGTTCGCCACGAGAATCGTCGGTCCTTCCTCGGGCAGGTTCTCGGCGTTCGTCGCGCCGATCTGGCGATAGAACAACCGCACCACGGCGAGTGAAATCAGGCGGAAGAGAGCGAGCATGGTTCGAGTTTGCGCGTCGCTCGCTGGCAGCGCAACTACGCTTTGAAGATCGACGGCTCTGGTGCACCATCTCGACGCAAAGAAACCGGAGGACGAATGAATTACGAAGGAACAGCTCTCAACGTGACGACCGCCGAGTTCGTCGCGACCGTCACGCTGCTTGGCCCCGGGAAAGGGAACGCCATGGGTCCGGACCTCTGGCGCGAACTTCCGGAAGTGTTCGGACAGCTCGACGCCGACAAGGACGTCCGCGCGGTCGTCGTGCGAGGGAGCGGCTCGAACTTCAGCTACGGGCTCGACCTGAACGCCTCCGGTGATCTCGTCGCGAACGTCACCGGCGAGGGGAACATCGCCACCGAACGGGGTGAGTTGCTCGCGCTCATCGAGCGCTGGCAGGCCTCCATCACCGCGATCGAGCGCTGCCGCAAACCCGTCGTCGCCGCCGTCGAAGGCTGGTGCATCGGCGGTGGTGTGGACCTGATCGCCGCATGCGACGTACGAATCGCGAGCTCAGACGCCAAGTTCAGCGTTCGCGAAGTAAAGCTCGCCATCGTTCCGGACCTCGGCTCCTTGCAGCGCCTTCCTCCGCTGATCGGCCAGGGTCAAACCCGACGCCTCGCGATGTCTGGGGAAGACATCGACGCCAACGAAGCAGCCCGCATCGGCCTGGTGGAGATCGTCACCGACGACGTCCACCAAGGCGCTCGGGACTGGGCCGCCGGCGTCGCCCAGAACCCGCCACTCGTCGTTCAAGGAATCAAACGATTGCTCAACGACGACCACGCACCGCGAGTCGACGAAGGCCTGGCGAGAGTCGCTGTGTGGAACTCGGCGTTCCTACAATCGAAAGACCTTCAAGAGGCGTTCATCGCCTTCATGGAAAAACGCGCTCCTGAATTCCGAGGCGAGTGATGCACACGATCGACCGACGCGACCTTCAGTTTCAACTCTACGACGTTTTCGGCGTCGAGGAGTTGGTCGAGCACGAACGCTTTGAAGGCCACAGCCGCGAGACCTTTGACGCGGTCATCGAGACCGCCTACCGCGTTGCCCTCGACAAGTTTCTGCCGCATGCGGCGAAGCTCGACGCGAACGAACCTCATTTCGATGGTGAGCGTGTCCATCTGATCGAAGAGGTCCAAGAGGCCGTCGACGCGTTCGTCGCCGCCGGGTTCATGGGCGGATCGTTCCCGATGGAAGCGGGCGGGATGGGTCTCCCGTACACCGTCGCGCAAGCGTACATGGCGATTTTTTACGCCGCGAACTGCTCGACCGCCGCCTATCCGTTGCTCACGGTCGCGGCTTCGAACTTGCTGGTCGAGTTCGCCAGCGACGAGCAGCGCACACGCTACCTCGCACCGATGATGGAAGGCCGATGGTTCGGCACGATGTGCCTCTCCGAGCCACACGCAGGGTCGTCGCTCTCGGATATCCGCACCACCGCAACGCCCAACGACGACGGCAGCTTCGCCATCAAAGGCTCGAAGATGTGGATCACGGGCGGAGAGCACGAGCTGAGCGAGAACATCGTGCACCTCGTCCTCGCCAAGCTGCCCGATGCGCCCGCCGGAGT
Source organism: uncultured Bradymonadales bacterium (assembly GCA_964384605.1). Classification (GTDB taxonomy): domain Bacteria; phylum Myxococcota_A; class Bradymonadia; order Bradymonadales; family Bradymonadaceae; genus CAYLMO01. The sequence continues at coordinate 34,532 of CAYLMO010000041.1, forward strand.
GAAAGGAATCTCGCTTTTTGTAGTGCCCCGATATCGCGTCGAAGAAGACGGTTCCCTCGGCGAGTCGAACGACGTGAAGCTCGCGGGTCTCAACCACAAGATGGGCTACCGCGGCGCTGTGAATACCGTGCTGAATTTCGGCGAGAGCGACTCTTGCCGAGGTTGGCTCGTCGGCGAGCCGCATCGCGGACTCAACTACATGTTCCACATGATGAACGAAGCCCGAATCGGTGTCGGTCTGGGCGCATCGAGCCTCGCATATGCCGGGTATCTGAACGCGCTCGAATACACACGTGAACGCCCTCAGGGGCGTCACCCGGACCAGCGCGACCCATCGAGCGAGCCGGTCGCGATCATCGAGCACGCCGACGTGAAGCGCATGCTCCTCCTCCAAAAGTGCTATGCGGAAGGCGGATTGGCGCTCGGAATCTACTGCGCACGCGTGTTCGACGACATCGTGGTCGCCAAATCGGAAGGTCGCGACGAAGACGCTGCGCGCCTCGAATCGCTGCTCGATCTGCTCACCCCGGTCGCCAAAGCTTGGCCGTCGGAATTCGGCCTCGAGGCCAACAAACTCGCGATTCAGTGTCTGGGTGGCTACGGCTACACGCGCGACTACCCTGTTGAGCGCCTCTATCGTGACAACCGATTGAACCCGATCCACGAGGGCACCAACGGCATTCAGGGGCTCGACCTGCTTGGCCGCAAGGTCGTGCGCGACGGCGGGCAAACCCTTCGAGCCTTCCTCGAGATGGTCGCCGAAACGGCCACCGAGGCACGTGAGCGCGGTGGAGATTTCGAGGAGCTCGCCGACCGTCTCGATGGTGCGTCCAAAACGGTCGTCGAAACGTCAATGGTTCTCGGCGGAGCGGCGATGGAAGGCGAAGTCCGCCTGTTTCTCGCCAACTCCAGTGAGTACCTCGAGATGTTTGGGCACCTGGTGGTCGGCTGGCTGTGGCTTCGCATGGCGCTCGCTGCACCCGAGGACGATTTCGGTGCCGGCAAACGTCACGCCGCCAAGTTCTTCTTCCGATACGAAATGCCGAAGATCGGCCGTAAGGCGGATCTGCTCAAGTCGTTGGACGACACCACAATCACGATGTCGACCGATTGGTTTTAATGTGGGCATAGGACTCGGTCGCGAATTCTAGTAGAATTCACAGAACTCGTAGAACTCGCGCACATGAGCCATTCCGAACAAACCTCGGAGCCGAAGTTTCCCGATCTCGAGGAATCAACGGCCGTACTTTCTCTCGCGGAAGAGATCAGCGACCATTCCGTGGCGAAGTTGGAGCCCGGAAAGATCGTCGACGGTAAGTTTCGCGTCGTGCGGCTCCTCGGCCGCGGCGGAATGTCGCACGTCTTCCTCGCGCGCGACGTCGACCTGGGGCGGCGGGTCGCCCTCAAGACCCTCAAACCTCGCGGCGATTTGAACGACGTTCAGTTCGTCGAGTGGATTCGGCTGTTTCGACGGGACGCCGCCGCAAATGCCCGCCTGAACCACCCCAATATCGTCACCTGCCACCACTTCGGCGTGTACGGGTCAGTTCCGTTCATGGTGCTCGAGTACGTCGATGGCCCAACACTGGCCACACGCCTCTTGCAGGGACCGGTCGACCCAACCGGTGTCTTGGCCATCGCGCGACAGCTGGCCGTCGCGCTGCAATACGTCCACGAGCAAGGACTCGTTCACCGCGATATCAAGCCGTCCAACGTCATCGTTCAGTCCGACGGAACGCTCAAACTTCTCGACTTCGGGGTCGCCCTTCTGAACGTCGACCGCAGAATCCTGCGGCAAGAGTTCGATCGCGACGAACGCGACTTGAGGCAGCACATTGGCGAGAGTCCGTGGGTCGCAGGCACGCCGCGATACATGCCCCCGGAAGCCTTGCGCGGCATGGAGCAGGACGCACGCGTCGACATTTGGTCGTTCGGGGTCCTTTTGTACGAACTCCTCACCGGCGAGCGTCCCTTCTCGGATCGGGAAGCCATCCTGAGCGAGGTCGCACCCGCATTCGATTTCCCCACTGACACTCCACAGAGTCTTCGCGCCGTCGTTCAAAGGTGTCTCGAGTTCGCTGTGAACGACAGGCCGGCGAGCTTCGACGAAGTCTTGGAGATGCTCGAAGAAGCGACACCTCGACCGGAGGTCGTCCGGTCAAGGTCGCTGGGGCCGGGCTTTCCGCTCTTCGTCGACGACTTCATCGGGCGTACCGCCGTCTTCGACGAGCTAGAGTCCGCGTTCGGCGCAGGGGCCAGAGTCGTTTCGCTCGTTGGACCCGGAGGGGTTGGGAAAACTCGAGCCTCAGTCGAATGGACGCGCCGAAACTCGGCATGGCTTGGGAGTGTATGTTTCGCCGATTTGAGCGAAACGACCGACATCGACGGCATCATTCGAACAGTGGCAAACGCCGCCGAGATCCCGCTTTCGACGAAGTCGCTACGCGAAACACTCATCTGGGGGCTGTCGCGCCGCGGTCGGCACGTCTTGGTCTTGGACAACTGCGAGCAGATCGTTCGACCGGCGAGAGACCTCGTCGACAGCATCTTGAAAGAGGCTGCGGGAGTTCAAATCCTGGTCACCAGCCGAGAGCCACTCGGAGTCGGTGGCGAACGTGTGGTGCCGCTCGAGCCGCTCGGATTGGAATCCGGCTCGAACTTGAGCGAGGCCGCTCAGTTGTTCGTCGCTCGTGCGAAATCGAGCGCAGCGCGCTGGCAGCTCCGCGACGAAGAACGAGGCCCGCTGGAGGAACTCGTCGAGCAGCTCGACGGACTACCACTTGCGATCGAGTTGGCGGCGTCGCGCGCCGAAATCCTGCCGCCAATTCGCATGCTCGAGCGCATGCAGCAGCGGTTCGCGATGCTTCGGTCCCGCAGCTTCGATGCACCTGACCGACAGGCCACCCTGGCCGGAGCGCTCGAATGGTCGTGGGACTTGCTCGAGAACGACGAGCGGCTCGTGATGTGTCAGCTCGCACAATTCGAGGGCTCGTTCGGAGTCGACGCAATCGAGGCCATTGTGCGCTGCGGTACCGGGCGCTGTTGGTCGCTCGACATCGTCGAGAACCTCGTTCGAAAGTCGTTGGTCCGCCACGACGCCGAAGGGGGCCGTTTCTCGCTGTTGAAGTCGGTAGGCGAGTTCGTCCGGAGCCGGCACGAACTGCCAGATGCGGAATGGCTCAATGGGGCGGACCCCGAAGAATGGACGGCCGAACAGCGCAAGAGGTTCTACTCATTCTTCGCGAAGTTTGGTCATCGCGACCGGATTTGCGCACTCGCCACGACGAATGACGTCGGTTCCGTGGTCGCCGAGCTTCCGAACTTGCGTGCGGCGATTGAGTTCGCAGAAAACGCCGGGGCAACGCAACAGGTCGCTCTGATCGCGTGTGCCATCATCGAAGCGTACGACAGGGGCGGTCCCTACGCAGACGCAGTGGCAGTCGTCGATCGCGTTGCTGCTCTGGATGGATTGGACAGCGAACTGCGCTGCCGACTCGATCTCGTTTCGGGGTCGATCTTCAAACGCCTGGGGCAGTTCAACCGCTGCGAAAAGGTGTGGAAAGGCGCGCTCGAACTCGCAGAGGAGCTGGGCGACGAAGGATTGGTCGGCTCAGCGCACCTCAAACTCGGACAGGTCGCAGACCGTCTCGGCCGCCTCGACGACGCCGAGGCGCACTTCGAGCGGTCGCTCGAGGTCGCTCGCCGAATCGGCGACGTCGTGTTGGAGCGGAACAGCATCGGCAACCTGGGCAACACGTCCATTGACCGCTTCGAATTCGAGGCGGCGCAAGAGCGCTATCTCACCGCAGTGCGGCTTTCCCGAGACCTAAACGATGAACGCGGGCGCGGAGTATGGCTCGGCAATCTGGGCATCGTCGAATTCTACCGGCGCGACTACGAGTCCGCTGCCAAGTACTACCTCGAAGCGCTCGAGCTCGCGCGAAAAGTCCAAGACCGGACTTCCGAAGCGCTTTGGTCGAGCAACGTAGCCGACTGCTCGCTCCTTCTTGGCCGACACGACGAAGCGAAACGCGACTACCTCGCTGCGATGGCGCTCGCGCGCGAGCTTGGCGACCGTTTCCAGGAGTCGATCTGCGACGGCAAGCTCGGCCAGCTGGAGTACGGCCGAGACAATCTCGTGAAGGCGAAGCAACACCTCCGCCTGGCGCTCAATGCATCGGTCGAGCTCGGGAACCTCTACTACGAAGCCGCGTGGCGAGAGACGCTCGCAAAGGTGCACATCAAGGCAGGTGAATTCGAAGCTGCGGAATCCGAATTGATGCGGGCGGAAGACGTGGCCGAGGAGCAGCGCAACGAGAGCCAGCGTGTCACACGCCGCGGTTGGCGGGGTGTGTGCGCACTAGAACGACAAGAGTACGTGCGGGCAAAGCAGCTCATCGCTCCCGCCGTCGAACAGGCGGTCGAGGAAGAGTCTTGCCACGAGGTCGTGCTGTGGAGCGCCTATCTCGGATTGTGCGAAGGTGGTCGAAGCAACCTGGATGCCGCGGTCGAAGCATTGGAGCGGGCCGAACGAGCTCTCGAACGGTCGGAACCTGAGATGGTTCAGCTCGATCAGTTTCCGAAGATCGCACTGGAGCGACTTCAGGGCTGGGTCGCTTCGATGACGGCGCGAGAAAGGTAGTCACGCAAAATCTCTTGCTCCACCCTCCCCTTCTCCACCGCAGGCGACGGCACTCGAACCAGAAGCATGAGCTTCTCAGGATCGTTCACCTGCAGTGTGACACGCGGCGCCGAATTGAACGCAGGTAGTCCAGAGTTCGACGAAATCGCGTCGATGTGGGTCTGAGCGGTCTCGACGAACGGAGCGCACACGGCGTTGGCCGCCTCGAGCAGATTGGCCTCGGCGACCTCCCAGCCTTCGCGCGCCACCGGAACCGAGAAAGTGTGCAGCACGTACTCCTCGGTGAATGACTCGTTGATGACCGACTCCGCGAGCAGAATGCTGTTCGGAATGACCACCGCCCGACCCGTGCGCTGGTGATTCGGTCCGATCTCCAAGACCGTCGTGGTGAGGAACCCGTAGTGCACGACGTCGCCCCGAATGCCTTTGACCTCGATTCGGTCGCCGACCCCGAACGACTCGGTGGCAGCGCGCAGCGCCCCGCCGCCAAAGCACATGATGAGCTCCTTCGTGGCGATGACGATCGCCGCAGCGATCGCCACAGCGCTCAGGGCGAGCGTCCGAAGCTCGGTCGCCCAGACGACGGTCAGCGCGAGCAGGATGACCAGAATCGTTAGATTCCGAATCCGACTGCGCCATCGAAGACCGATCTCGTCTGTCGGAAAGGTCGATCCGGCCCACCACCTCATGGCCGCTGATCGACCCAGCATCGCAGCCAAGATCACTACGACCGAAATCGCCACATTTCCCGCGAACGCGCTCGAATCGAGCCACTGTACTAACGCTTCCATGCTCACCTCATCCACTCATCATCAGGCAATCGATGCCATCCAAGACCAAATGCAGCAAGGCTCCAATCCCAAACCAGCGAGTCGGACGAACCGCCACCATCCCCAGATAAACCATCACGGCCGGCCATTGATGGAGCGGATGAAATCCAATGCTGCAGCGCCCCGGCTCGTACACCGGAATCGCCCAAAGGTGATCGATGTCGATGGACATTGAGGACATCATCCAGAAAAATGCCACTCGTTTGTTTTTGCCACCGAGTGCCAGCGCGAGTAGTAACGGTGCGGCAACGTGCATCACCAAGTGGAATGCGGGCCTGAACTCGATCATCGCCTCGCCAATAGCAATCAATGCTTTCTCCAATGTGACTTGCACCGCACCAACCGGCGCACTAGATATTCGCAGGACTCGAAAGACCGAGAACCAAATGAATCTCCGCTCGACCGCACAAAACTACCTCGACCGAAAAGGCTGGCGCACCGTCGGCGAACTTCCCGAGATTAAGAAGTTCGTGATGATCGCCGCCCCGCACACGAGCAACTGGGACCTGTTGTACATGCTCGCCGTCGGCCTCGCGATGGACGTGCGCGTGAACTGGGTCGGAAAGCACACCCTCTTCGAAGGCCCGTTTGGCGGCATATTTTCGAAGCTCGGTGGCATCCCAGTCGATCGTCGGTCACGAAACGACGCCGTGAAGAGTATCGCCAGCAACTTCGAGAAACGTGACTCACTTTGCCTCGCGATTTCGCCGGAAGGAACCCGAAGTCACACCGACTATTGGAAGACCGGGTTCTATTACATCGCGAAGGAAGCCGATGTGCCGATCGTGTGCGGCTTCCTCGACTACGGCACCAAGACCGGCGGCGTCGGCAAGGTCATCTACCCGATCGGCTCTCTCGAAGAAGTCATGCAGGAATGCCACGACTTCTACACGCCGATGTCCGGTTATCGCGACACGTTCGGTCCCGTTCAGGTGAAACCGAGCAAGATTCCCCCACCCGAGCAGGCAAAGAGCGTCGGCTAGCTCTCGCGCTCATTTAGCGGCCAGACTCCGAGCGCTCGCCACGGTTCGGCGAGGTCGTCGGGAACCTCGGCGTGCACGCTGACGACGTGGCCTGAGTGCGGATGTTCGAACTCAATCGACCGCGCGTGCAGCGTGAGCCGACTCAATCCCCATGCTTCCTTGAACGCCCGATTGAGCTTGGTGGGGCCGTAGTTGCTATCCATCAAGATTGGGTGATGAATGTGCCGCAGGTGGCGCCGAATCTGGTGAAACCTGCCGGTCTTGGGCTTCGCTTCGACGAGTGATACGGCGCGGGGCTCAACCGCTGCCTGCGCAACCCTCCGGAAGGTCGTCTGAGCATCGATTCGATCGCCGCCTTCGCTCTTTGGAATCGCGTAATCGATCTCGCCTGAGTCCGGCGCGACGCCTCGTACAAGCGCCAGATAGGTCTTCTCTACGAGCCCCTCGTCGAAGTGTTCGCGCATGACCCGGGTGGTCTCGGGGTCGCGAGCGAACAACACGACACCGCTGGTCTGGCGGTCGAGACGGTGAAGCGTATGGACCTTTCCGCCCCCCTGATACTCCCGGACATGGTCGACGAGCGTTTCCTCGTCGTTCCCCATCCCGCGATGCACGAGAAGCCATGCTGGTTTGAAGACGGCCAAGATGTGGTCGTCCTCGTGAAGCACTTCAAGCGTCATTCGGAGTGTTCCGACAGCGCGGATGCGCCAGTGAGGACGGCCGAAATCCAGACTACCTGGGCGACGAACAAGTGGATCAGCTGAATCGCTCCGGGAGCATGTAGAGCGATGTTCGCCACGCCAATCGCAACGTTGCCGAGCGTGCTCACGATGAGCACGTTCGCCCATCGAACCGACTGAGCCGAAGCCCGGTCCGAGAGCCGCACCCAGTTCGCCAACATGAGCAGGTAAGTGGCCGTGAGGGTCGCGACGATTGGGTGAACGATTCGAAGCCGGACGAGGAAATGGTTCGCTGCGGAGAGATCGTCGCGGACCCTCTGGAACAAGCCTTCGCCGACGGTCGGGTCGACCGGAAACAGCGTGTCTCCCAGCGCCGTGACGGCGCCAGACATCGACGTGGCTACGATCGCGAGCAGGCCGATGCCGAGGGCGATCGAGAGCTGCCGCCACGATCCCAACTCCACGCGACCAAACCGGTCCTCTACGCTCGCCCACCACGCCATCATCGCCGCAGACCCAGTGAGAATGAGCGTATTGGCGAGGTGCAGGGCGATGACGATCGCACGGGCGACGGAATCATCGTCGGCCACCAGCTCCTTGAGCACGATCCCAGCGCCGATCAAAGCCTCAAACACGATGAACAGAAGCGTGACGATCGACGCGACGAAGACACGATGCTTCCCGCCAAATCGCTTGAATGCCCAGATGCAGACTGCCAGCCCGACGATTCCGAGGAACCCACTCGTGAGGCGGTGGGTGTACTCGATCATCGTCTCGACTGATGGCTGAAACGGAACCACCTCACCGTGACAAGTCGGCCAATGGTCACCACAACCAGCACCCGAATGCGTAATCCGCACCCATGCACCAAACAGGATGACGAAGAGGAGGTAGAGGACGTAGGCCCACGCAAATCGCGCAAACCCAGTCAGCTTTCCGAAGAGACCAATCATGTCTACTCGGCGGCCGCAGCCTCAGGCGTGAGATTGCCGGCGACCGCTTCGCGCTCGTGTTCCATCCGCGCGACCCGCATCGAGTCCGTCCGGAACTTCTTCACGAACAGGCCGAGGATGTACACGCGGAAGACGAGCCACAGAATCGATTGCTCGTTCAGGCTCGGGTGGATGTTGTGCTCAATCTCTTTGTGCTTCTCTGGAGCCTCGCTCCAGTGAATGCCCGGCTTCATGTGGTGGATCGTGTGGTAGCCGTTGTTGAACAGGAACAAGTTCATCACCGGACCGACGATGTTTCGAGAGTGATTCCATTCGCTCTCTTCGTCGGCATGCACGTGCTGCAGGTAGTTGAAGACGAGCACTGAGAAGAGCGCGACCTGCTGGGGCAGGACCACGTAGAGCAGCGCCTTCTGCCAGTCGATCCAGAGCGCGACGCCAATGTATGCAGCGAGCACGACGTACTGCGAGATGCAGTACCAGAAGCGCGACTTTCGCTTGCGCCACATCGTGGCGAGGTATTGGCGAATCGGCGACTGCTGGAAGTAGCTCGAGATGGTCGGGTACGTGAGAAGCGTGAGGAGGTTGTTCTTCTCCGTATAGCGCCACGTGATCGTGTAGTCGCCTTCACGGTTGTTGAACTTGTGGTGATTCTTGTTGTGCGTCGGAATCCAGCCGAAGACCGGAAACCCGTAGAAAAGCGTGAGCCAGTAGTCCTGGAACACGTTCAGGATCTTGTGATTCCAGATCTGCAGATGGTTGTGGTTGTGGGCGATGGTGGTCACCGTGACCGCCATGAAACACGCAAATGCGACGGCCCACCAGATCGGTTCTTCTCGCGTCCAGTTGAACACGAGCGTCGCCGTGGTGATGGCCATGAACAAAAGCACTCGCCAATCAGCTGCGTATCGTAAAAGCATAAATCCATCCTTGTGCAGATAGCCTGCGGTCCTTCGCGCCCTCTTTACCGATTTCGCTCGGGTTTGTCACATCCGGCGCGCGTTTCTCGACGCGCTCGATGTGCCCTCGCACACGGGCGAGTGGCAACAACTCTTGCCACTACATGGGACGTTTCGCCCACATCCCGATCGGCATTTCCAGCCTCTCCGTCCACATTCAAACTTGGCACGCGCCCTGCAACTTAATCGAACGTCGGTAAATAAATCGTTTTTGCAGCGCGACTTGCACCCGTGGACGAAGTGTTCGATGCTCAATACACACCAATAGAGTCCACTGATTATTCCGCGCCGCGAGTTCGACCGACGAATTCGCTGACGGGGTTTGCTGCCCCTTTCGGTCCGAAACTCGGACCAATGACGACAAGAGGCCACATGTTCGCTTCGAAAAAGAAATCCTTGAACGCACTCTTCGTGCTCCTTCTCTCGGCCGCAGCTTGCGGCGGAACCGACTCTCCGAACGACGGAACGGGCGACGAAAACGGCGACGGAAAGGCAGATGTCATTTCGGGTGACGGCCAGTGGGTTCCGACGCAGAACGTCAACATCACCTTGAACAAGGGCTACCACCCCCTGTTCGACGACACCTCCAACAGCTGCGCCGCTGCCGAGGGCGACGGAGTTCGCGTTTCTAACACCCGCGACGAATTCACACTCAAGGTCGTGACCACCCGCCAGGAACTCGCAAATGAGCTCGGCGTGGGCGGAACCGCCAAGATTTCGCGCCCACTCGCAGTATCAGGCGAGCTCGGCTCCGACTTCCTCAACAAGTTCAAGGGCGGCACGAACTCGATCAACCTCCTCCTGACCCTCGAGGCGAGCTACGACGTCACGAACCTGCGCGAAGTCGACATGCGCGATCGCGGGGTCGAGATTCTCGAGACGTCGGCCGAAGAGTTCCGCTCCAAGTGCGGCTCCAACTACGTCGCTGGAGTTCGTCAGGGCGGCTTCTTCAAGATGCTCATCACCTTCACCGCCGAGGAGTCCGACGCGTTCCGCGAGCTCAAGAGCACGCTCTCGGGTTCGTCCGACATCGCAGGCGCCGAGGCGACGCTCAACAACCTGATCCAGCTCAAGAACACGGCGAGCGACGCAGAACTCAACGTGGAGACGATTCGAGTGGGTCTGGACTCGAACACCGCCTCGAGCGCCGAGATCATCGAGCAGGGCATCTCCAACGAGTCCCTCGGGAAGATTGCGGAGATCGAGCAAAGCCTGAAGAACTCGGTGCGCCGCGACCAGTGCGCCGACGCCGGCGAGTGCGCCAGCGACAGCGGTGGCGAAGTGAGCTGCACCCCTTGCGACACGGCTCCTGGCTACTTCAACAACTCTCGCCGCAACTCCGGTGTCCTGGCAGTCTCCGTCGGCCAGTACGACCAACTCTTCAGCGTTCCCTCGTCTTCGAAAGAAGCGTTCGACCAGATCACCGACCACTGGATCGCCACCGAGAACAACGTTCGCGAACTGTCGCTCGCGCAGGAAGAAGCATCTGACCTGCACGCGGCACACATCGCCCCGTTCCTTGCCGCCCAGGGGCCCGCAAAGGCGTTCTTCAACACGCCAGGCGAAGCCAAGTCGACGCTCGATGAACTGACCTCGATCGGCCAAGAATGGGATTCGAAGTTCAATGCGGAAGGCACCTCGCTCGTGGCGGCGATCGACCGTCACATGGCGGAGTGCTGGAGCGAAGCGTCACGCGACCTCACCAAGACCTGCACCGAGAGCACCCAGGGCACCACCGAGGGCCTTCAGTCGGAGCTCGCCTCCGAGGTCGACTCCTTTAAATCGGGCGCCGGCCTCATGCGCATGCGCGCCGTCATCTCCGACTCTCAGGTGAACTCGGCCGACAAGGCTCGCCTCGCCTGCGAAGATCTCGCCGGCCAATGGCGCCTGCCGAACGAATCGGAGGTCGAGTACATGAACTTGCTCATGGAAACCGGCATCGACTGGGGAAGCGCCGAAGTGAACGAGATCTTCACGCAGGACACTGCTTGCGCCAATAGCTCGCAGGACTCCATCTACGTCCTCAACGGCGGAACGGGCGCCATCGAGTGCATCGACCGCCCGGTCACCGGAATTTTCGCTGGCGAACGCCGAGTTGTCTGTGTCGAAACGTCGGGCCTCTTCGAGCGCTGATTCTGAATCGCTTGACAGAAGAATCGACCGGGACTAAAAACCGCGTCCCGCGTTCGTGAAGTCGAACGCTAGTCCGGCTTAGCTCAGTTGGTAGAGCAAGCGGCTGTTAACCGCTGGGTCGCTGGTTCGAGTCCAGCAGCCGGAGCTGAAGAAGCCCACACGGTACCGTGTGGGCTTCTTCTTTTTCTTGTACCGCGGTTGTCGGGTGCCGATCGCTACCCTGGCCCTTCTGGCAGACGCTTGGCCGCTGCAGCTTTCTCGGTCCAAGACGCACCGCTATCGCAGAAGATGTGCGCGGTAGGCTCCAGCCCTTCGTCATCGTCGAGCCCACCTGCTGGCAAAACGATGCTGTCGTCACTCTCTTGCCGAGGTACCGGCGACCCGCAAATCGAGCAGAAGGAGCGTCTCTTCCGCGTCCCTGGAAGGGAATACGTCGATATCTGCTCCCCACCACGATCAAAAGTCAGCGTACCAGACCGAAAAAAGACGTTTGCTCCATGCAGCGTGCCAGTCTCCCTCCGGCAACGGCTACAATGGCAAAGAAACATCCCCACCGGAGATTCGGCCAAGATTCGATAGCTCACTGCGCCACACAGGCACCGACCACTGTACTCGTCCATCTCTCACCAAGATTCGAAGCGACGACTCGAACTTTTGTCCGAATCTGTTTTTGGGTGAACACAGTCGCGACGGATACCTCTAGGACCGACACCAGCGCAACGGCACAACGGCAGCGAGGGCGACAATCCTTCCGAATGTCAGTCTTCGACTGAGCCCCGTTCCGACACGGCAATTGCGCGGTCTAGATTCTCTAACTTCACCAGCGGATGAAGGCGGGGCCTATCGGCGGTTTGGACTTCGCTGCGCCAGCCTCTCAACGTCTCGGTCTCGCCCAGCAATGCAAGCGCAGCGACGTGGTCCATAGAGTCGAGTCCGAAGACCTCTCGGTCCCTCGCATGACGTGCAATCTCGGAAGATTCGTCGATGGCGAGCGCCCATGCGCGAAGTTCGTCGGTGAGCTCGCGAATGAACTCCGCACTGCCGGATCCGTCGGTACTAAACGTCGTTCCCGTTCGCCTGACGAGCTGGCAGTTCTATATCGGGATGGACGGGAAAACCTCGTGCCGCACCTTCGCAAAACGAGGCATCCAAACGCTTGCGTAATCGGTCACGATGAACTTGGACGGCGTCTGGGAGAATGCGGGAACCGAGCGAAGCACGCGGTCACCAAGCTCGATCCGAAAGGCCGGACCGCCGCTCATCTTCTGAGTGGTCCAACCGGCCTCCTCCATCCAAGCTTCGTAGGTCTTCATGCCCATTTGCGCTCCGAACCTTCGGTGACATGCCGGGAGTCTTGTAGCTCATTTGAAGTGCCTATTCCCAGGCCATCCGTACGATCACACGGCGAGCTCGGCTGCGGCCTGCCCGGGCGGTGCCTCGACTACGATTGGCGTTGCGCATAGGTTCCCGGTTCAATTCAGCCGGGAGCCGTCTTGAACAAACTCGAACAGCGCGTCGCGGAATCGACTGGCGCAAGCTCCGCCCAACGCTCCAGCCGGATTCAGTCCGTCTGGAGCGGATACGGGGAGCTCGCGAGGTATGAGCTCACGGGCGGGCCGGTTCCCTCGGTGGTCGTGAAGCACGTGCAGCCAGGTCGAGAATCGGGACTGTCGCACCAGCGCAAGCTGCGCTCCTACGCGGTCGAAGCGGCGTGGTACCGCGACTGGGCCAGTCAGCTCCCGCAATCGTGCAGAACCGCTCGTGCCTATCTCATCGAAGAGCTCGACGACGGATGGTTATTCGTGCTCGAAAACTTGGACGACGCCGGGTTCAACGAGCGAATCCGCGCTCCGGCAGGCGCGCAGCGGCGCGTGTGCCTCGAATGGCTGGCATCGTTCCACGCGCATCATCTCGGGAAGTCCTCCGAGGGCTTGTGGAGCACGGGGACCTACTGGCACCTCGAGACTCGCCCGGACGAGCTCGATGCGATGGCTCTCGGCCCTCTTCGCGACGCCGCCCCGGTCATTGACGAACGGCTCCGGACCGCTCGATTTCAGACCCTCGTGCATGGCGACGCCAAGCCGGCGAATTTCTGCTTTCGCCGAGATGCTCTGTCGGTCGCAGCGGTCGACTTCCAATACGTCGGCGGAGGCTGCGGGATGAAAGACCTCGCCTACTTCCTTCAGGGTGCCGACGACCCGTTGG
>CAYLMO010000042.1:0-46840 GCA_964384605.1 uncultured Bradymonadales bacterium
GAGACTTCGGATGAATCGGACGACTTTGAGGAAGAGAATGCGAACGAGCCCGAAGTCTCGGAGGAATCGGAAGGGGCGGACTACGAGCTGATCGCTCAGGACGAGGACGCCGAGGGGTCTGAAGAGTCGGAGGACTCGGACGAATCGGACGATTTCGAGGAAGAGGACGCCGACGATTCCGCAGGCGCGGAGGAATCAGAAGCATCGGACGACTCCGCACATGCTGAGGAATCGGAAGCCTCAGATGAGGACTCGGAAGGTTCGGACTACGAGCTGGTCGCCCAGGGCGTTGCCGACGAGGACGAAGAGTCAGAGGCCTCGGACGACTTCGAGGACGAGGACGTCGAGGAGCACGAAGAGTCAGAAGCCTCGGAAGAGTCGGAGACCTCGGACGAATCGGACGAATCGGACGAATTCGAAGAAGAGGACGTCGAGGAGCACGACGAGTCCGAGGAGTCCGAAGAATCGGACGAGTTCGAAGACTCAGAGGAGTCCGACGATCTCGAAGTAGAGGGCGTCGAGGAGCACGAAGAGTCAGAGGCCTCGGAAGAGTCGGAAACCTCAGATGAATCGGATGACCTCGAGGAAGAGAGCGCCGACGAGTCCGAAGAATCGGAGGAATCGGAAGGGGCGGACTACGAGCTGAACGCTCAAGAAGAGGACGCGGAGGAGCCTGAAGTATCGGAAGCCTCGGACGAATCCGACGAATTCGAAGACGAGGACGCCGAGTACGAAGAGGCGGAGGGACCTGAGGAGCTCGAAGAGGACGACGAGCCGGAACAATCGGACGAGTTCGAAGAAGAGAGCGCAGACGAGTACGAAGGCTCGGAGGAATCAGAGGAATCGGAGGAATCGGAGGAATCGGAGGAATCGGAGGAATCGGAAGGGGCGGACTACGAGCTGATCGCTCAGGACGAGGACGCCGAGGAGCACGAAGAGTCGGAGCCCTCGGAAGAGTCGGAAACCTCGGACGAATCGGACCATCTCGAGGAGGAGGGCGTCGAGGAGCACGAAGAGTCGGAGCCCTCGGACGAGTCGGAAACCTCAGACGAATCGTACGAGTTCGAAGAAGAGGACGCTGACGACCACCAGGTACCCCTGGAACCCGCCGCAGAAGCGCCGGAAGAAGCCGACGAGCAGGAGGTCGACGACCTCCTCGGGAACTCCACGCAGGGCTGGGAGTGGGAATCAGAAGTCTCGGACGACGAAAACGTCGATGAGATCTCGGGCGACTCCGTGGTCGGCGAAGGTGAAGTAGCCGACGATGCCGACGGCCTCGACGGTGGACTCGAGGACGACCCCGAAGGCTTCCGAGCCATGGGAGAGGCCGCCAGCGGGCTCTTTGCCGCTGTCGACCAAGAGCCCGTCGAGCACGCCCACGCCGAAGACCACTCGCGCCCCGGCATCGTCCTCGCCGCACTCGGCCGCCCGGCTGAATCGGAAGTTTCCGATGCCGAAGAGGACTCGGAGTTCGAAGACGAAGAAGAGTCCAGCAGCACCGAGATCTTCGGCGCTTTCACGTTCCGCTCGCCGACCAACGGCCGGATGTCGAAGCCCAACGCTCCGTTCGGAGTCGAGCCGGAGCTCGAAGACGAAGAACACGTCGGCTTCGAGGAACTCTCGGACCCCGAGGAGCCTCCGGCGGATCCGTTCGACACTCGTCGGCCGGTCAGCGCGCAATCGCTCCGCCAGCAGTTCTTTGGCGATGTGAAGACGTCGGTCGGTGTGACCTCGGTCGACAAAGGGCTGCCGAAGCCGTCGGCTCGAAAGCCGTTGCCCAAGCCCGAGGCAAACCCGCTGTTCAAGAAACTGGTCCACGGCCGAATCCCCAAGCCGGCGGGCTCAACTGAAGACGAAGTCGATGCCATCGAGCAGGAGAACGTATTGTCTAGTTTCCGCGACCGATTCGAACAGAAGAAGGCCGAGCTCAAGGACAAGAAAGTTGCTCCCAAAGCTCAGATCTTGAAGGGGGCCAAAGACGGCGATCGCCGCAAGAAGTGGATGCGTGAGCGTGTGGCGCCGGCCCGCGTGGAGCACCCGAAGATCGCTGAGAAAGATAGCATGGTGATGACCCGCCAGGTCGAAGTGAAGCCGATGCAGACCGAGTATCAGGAGACCGTGCGTGTGCCAGTGCTTTCGGACTTCAACCAGCGCCAGCAAGACAGCGGGTCGGGAGCAATCGTGAACTCCGAGAACGAGATTCTCCGGCTCTATCGCGACTTCATGATCGTGATGCGCCGTTGCGGACTCGCCACTCGGCCGATCGACTTCGCTTCGTTCGCCGACCGGGTCAGCGCTCAGCGTGAGCGTGCTCGGAAGAAGTACGGAGCAGACAACCTGATCATGGAGGTGAAGATCACCTCCGGCAAGCCAGTCATCTCGATTCGGCCCCAGTAAGCCAACAAGCAAGCCAACAAGTAAGTCAACAAGTCATCCAAGGAGGACGCAGTGCCAGGCAAAACCATGATTGTTCGAGACATTTACGACATTGCACCGAATGTGCGCTGTGTGCGTCTGCGGACCGAAGACCGGTCCCTGGTCGACTACAAGCCTGGTCAGTACATCAACCTCCGATTCTATGTGGATGGTCGCCAGTATCTGCGCTCGTATTCGATCGCGACGGTGCCACGCAGCATGAAGACCGACGAGGTCGAGTTGTGCATCGCGCTCGTGCCGGGAGGCGTCGGCTCCGAGTTCATCCGGAGCCTGAGGCCCGACGACACCGTCGAGACCATCGGACCTGTCGGCTTGTTCACGCTGCGCAAAGAAGAGCACCAGACACTGGTGCTCGTCGCGACCGGTACGGGGATCGTGCCGTTCCGCTCGATGCGTCGCCAACTGCGCGAAATGATCGAGCGCAAGGGACACACGGTGCACCTGGTCTATGGATGCCGCTCGGAAGAGGACTTCGTCTACGACGCCGAATGGCGAGCGCTCGCGATGCAGTGCGACGGTTTCCACTACCATCCCTGCGCGAGCCAGGCTGAAGACCCGTTCGCGCATCGGCGTGATGGGGGCATCAATGGCCGGGTTCAGGCAGGTCTCGAAGCGCTCGACCTGCGTCCCAGCGCGACCGCGTTTTACCTTTGCGGCGTCCCTCAGATGATTGAGGACGTCGAAGGCAAACTCCTGAGCCTGGGGGTTTCGCCACAAGACATTGTCACGGAGCTGTACATCTCGCCGGAGTACGAAACGACGAGCGCAGCTTAGTAGGAAGAGTCGGGCCCTTGAAGCGGGGCCTGCAAAACGGGGGGACAGTAGTCCTGGGTCGACGTCTCGCGCCGGCACGTGAGGCGAGTGAAATGAACTACGCATACGGTGGAATGGCCGTCGTATGCTCAAAAAGGAGACACCATGGGTCTTGCAGAAGACATGAACAGACTTCGGTCGGAGATCGAAGCTCAACGATACGAGCGTCTGGCCCGGATGCAGGAGATTCGCGGGGAAGTAAACCAGCTCAAAGGAGACGTGGGCACCATGCTCGACGGCTTCCGGAGCGCCCTCGAATCGATGGCAGAGGAAGGCAAGTCGCGTCGCCAGGAATCGATCCAAGAGATCGTGAACTCCGTCAGTGGAATTCGTCGCGACAGCGTCGCGCGCACCGCCGCGTTTCGCGAGCAGCTCGAGCAGATGGCCAAGGCTTCGGCCGCCGAGCGCCGCACGTTCGTCGAGGCAGCCGGCGACTACTTCGCTCGCCTCAAGAGCGACGTCGCGGTCATGCAGGAGGCATTTCACGCCGAGCGCATGACCAACGCTGTAGGCGACCGCGCTCAACGAGCGGCCGACATGGAGCGCATCGGCGGGGCGGTCGACGAGCTCCTGCAGTCGACCAACGCCATGCGCATGCAGTTCCGAACCGAGCTCGATGCAGCCCGCGCCGCGTGGCAGGACCTGCAGAACTTCGATCTCGATTCGTACATCGCGGAGCGCCAGGCGGCGACGCCCCCGCCGGCCTCGAAGCCGGAGCCGGCCGCGACGAAGCCTGCTCCAACTCCCGCTCCAGCCGAGCCCGCTCCCACTCCCGCCCCTGCCCCAAAGCCGGCGGCGAGCAGTGGCCCCGACGATCTGACTCGGATTGTCGGCATCGGGCCGAGCACCTCTCAGGTCCTCGCCAACGCGGGCATCGTGTCGTTCTCGCAGCTGGCGAACGCGACACCCGAAGAGTTGAACTCCGTGCTCGGCGAACTTTCCCGGTTCGCCAACGTGAAGCACTGGATCAAACAGGCGACTGAGCTTCTCTCCTAGGCTGAACCTCCCGACGGCTCATGGAGAGTGCGCCCGACCCTTGCGGTCGGGCGCCTTTTTTTTGGATAACGTCAGGCACCCCCCGACTTGGGCGACCCACATGATCGATTATCGAAGCGACACCGTGACTCGGCCCTCTGCGGCGATGCGTGAGGCGATGGCGCGAGCCGAAGTAGGCGACGATGTCTACGGCGACGACCCAACCGTTCGTGAGCTCGAGACACGCACTGCACAGTTGCTCGGCAAACAAGCCGCGGTGTTTGTCGCGTCGGGCACGATGTCGAACCTGCTCGGAATCATGGCGCACTGTGAGCGCGGCGACGAGTACATCGTGGCGCAGGGCGCGCATACCTATCGATTCGAGGGCGGGGGCGCGGCGGTGCTCGGCAGTGTGCAGCCACAGCCGGTCGAGACCGGTGCGAATGGCGCGATTTCGGCCGAGCAGATCCGCCGAGAGGCCAAACGCAGCGGCGACCCTCACCTCGCCCGCACGCGACTCGTTGCGCTCGAAAACGCATTTTGGGGGCGCGTGCAGTCACTCGAGGAGATGGAGTCGGCGACGAGGACGGCTCACGAACTCGGGCTCGCGACGCATCTCGATGGAGCGCGAATTTTCAACGCCGCGACCGCTCTCGGTGAGCATCCGAGCAGACTCGCCGAGTCGTTCGATTCGGTCTCCGTCTGCCTCTCCAAAGGTCTCGGGGCTCCCGTCGGTTCAGTCTTGGTCGGAAGCACCGAAGTGATCGACGGGGCACGACGCTGGCGGAAAGTACTCGGGGGCGGCTGGCGCCAGGCAGGCTTGCTCGCGGCCGCCGGGTTGTTTGCGCTCGACCACAACGTCTCGCGCATTGGCGAGGATCACCGACGCGCGACGGAGCTCGCCACACAGCTCCACGAGATCGAACCCCTTCGGGTCGACCTCGACGCTGTCGAGACGAGCATGGTGTTCGTGGAGCTGGATGAAGAATATCGGGGGAGCTTCGAGCAAGCCCTGCAGGTCGCTGACATCGCGGTCGGAGGGCGTGGAAGCTACCGCTTCGTGCTCCACCTCGACATCGCCGACGAGGATGTCGAGCGAACGGTCGAGGTGGTCCGAGCATGGGCCGCGAAGGTCTAGCCCTTCAGCGGGAAGAAGACTTCCGTCTTCCACTTCGAGGGGTCGGGCTCTTTCTGCGGGTCACCCCAGTAGTACTCCCAGGGCGGGCCGGCCTGTTCGAACTCGGAGTCGTCGATCCACGACAGAACCGCTTCGTGAGCCTTGCCAAGGTGGTCGAGCGAGCCGATGTGAGTGGTCATCGCGATCGTTCCGCCCGGGAGCTTGTCGACCACGATGCCGTCGCCGCCATCGATTTCATCGCGCAACGGAATGCCGACCCACATCTTCACGGTCTCTTCGTCCATCTCCATGTAGCGAGTGAATGGCGGTCCCGCCGGCTTGCCCCCGTTCGCTCCAATATGCTGAGCCACTCGGTTCATGAGTGATCCAAAGAGCTCACGGATCTTCGCCGGAGAGTCGGAACCCTCGGCGTAGACGACGAGTTGCGGCGAGATGTTCGACTGTTTGATTTCGTAAGACATAACTTCCTTGTCGGTCGAGAGGATTAGAAGTTCTGCACGAGCGCGGTGAGGTTGGCGATCTCTTGATCGTCGAATGCGTTTTCGTACGGAGCCATGGTGCCTCGGCCGTACAATATCGTCTCGATGACGACCTCGTCGGAGAGGCTGACTGCGGTCAGGTCGTTGCCTGACGGAGTTCCAGTTCCGTCGGCTCCGTGACACACGGAGCAAGTCGACGAATAGGTGTCGCTCGCAGCGGTGGCATCGCCTTGCAGCGCGGCGATCGCCTCGACGCGCTCGCTTTCTTCCTCCGAGCCGTCATCTTCGCCACAAGCGGCAAGGGGAACGAACAGGGCAACGAGAATCCACAACACTCGGTTCATGCATACTCCTTTGGGCGCACTCAGCGCGGTACAGACGGTGGATTGCTTTCTTCCATCATCGAAAATGCTCCGACGAGCGTCAACGAGGCTATCGGCTTTCCTCTTTGGATGCCTCGATGAGCTGAAAGAGCGCATCGAGTGGGTCCGCGTCGCGTTCCGAGACCACTTGCCCGGCAACGCCGACCCCTTCTTCGTGCACCGTTCGAAGATCGTTGGTGCGTAAGTGGTGCCACTTCGGCAGCGGACGATCCTCGGCGACACATCGATAAGCGCACGTGTCGGGAAGCCAAGGATAGTCGGCCAGCGTCGCGGGTGAGAGCACCACGCACGAAGGAACCTCAGCCTTTCGATTGCTGTAGTCTCCACATCGACAGGTCTCGACGTCGAGAAGGCGGCACGCCACAGGAACCTCGATCAGCGTGCCGTCGTCTTCATCCTCGAAACGGTGCAGACAACATCGGCCGCAGCCATCGCAGAGAGACTCCCACTCGTCGCGAGACATCTCTTCGAGGCGCTTTTCTTCGTAGAATGCCACTACGGCAGACAGACCTTGCGGTTCTCGTTTCCACCGCCGGTCGACCGGCACGTGAAGACGTCGGACACGTTGTCCTGGCAGTACGCGTCATCGGCGCCTTCACACGCCAGGAAGCAGTACTTCTCGTTCGTGTTCTCGAGCGACGCGCAGACGAAATCGAGGTCGCTCGGGCATTCGCCTTCGGCGGCGCAGCAGTCGGCGTCAATCTCGCAGGTGTGCGTGCAGTAGCCGTCTTCCACATTCTCGGTGAGGCAGCGCAGCTCGCCCTGAATCTGGTCGACGTCGACGTCGCGGTAGCACTCGTCGACCGATGCGCAGGCCGCTCCAGTAAGGTCTTCGTCATCCCCGCAGGCCGACCACATTCCGGCCGCTGCGACACACAGGAATGCAACGGCGAGCCATCTCTTCCAGTCGCTAATCATCTCGTTCCCTTCTTCTTTGGGTATTCTCGTGAACCATCGAATCGTAACGCGCCAACCGCTCTCGTACGAGTCGCGCGCGATCGTGTTCGCCGATCGACTCCAGCACCGAGGCCGACAGCGAGAGCAGTCGAGGCAGATCGGAATCAAAGTTGCCGGCCTCCCAAAACGCCCATGCGTCGCTCAGGAATCTGTCGAACGTTTGGAGGTCGCCGCGCACGGCGTACGCTGTCATGACCGACGTCTTCATGTGCGCGATGTAGTGACCCATGTTCTTGCTTCTCAGATCGTCGTACGTCGCTTCGAACAGCTCGATCGCGGCGTCGTAGTTCCGTCGTTCCACGTGTACGGCGATCAGGACGAGCAGTGACAGGTAGTGCGTGCCGAGGCCGGCCCACACGTAGAGGTCGAGGCCGCGGCGCGCGGCTGCTTCGGCCTGCATCAGTCGGCCCGAGAAGCGGTAGTTCTGCGCGAAAATCACGTGGGCAGACGCCTGGCCACCGATGCTGCCCTCGTCGCGGAAGATCGCGAGGCCTTCGCGCGTGAGGTCTTCGGCTTTGGCGAAGTTTTGGAGCTGCACGTTGATGTTCGCCGACGTGAGGACTGCCCAACCCAGCCGTAGGCTGCGGCCGAGAGACCGGAGCAGCTCCACTGCACGGTCGGCGTTCTCGTTCGCCCCGACGTGATCGTGGGCCTCGTTCAAGAGCATCGCCGTGACGTTGTACGCCCGCGCCTCGCGACGGGTGTCGCCGGCCTGCTGGGCGAAGTCGCGGCAGCGTTGGATCGCGGCCAGGGCTTCCTTCGGGCGACCCACCCGGGTCAGCGTCTCCGACAAGAATTGATTGGCATCGGCAGCCGTCTCGAGGTCGTCTCGCTCCAATGCCCATTCGAGCAACTCCTCGAAGAGAAACTTCGACTCTTCGGGAGGAGACGTGACCGCGACGCGGTCACCGACGTATCGATTTGCCTGAATCTGACCCCATCTCGGGTCGCGCTTCGGGTCGTCCAAACCATTGCCGTCCATCGCGCGGTCGGCCAGTTTGGTGACCGTCCGGAGTAGTCCCCCTTTCGTGTCGTACTCGCTGTGGTTGAGGTCCGAGACGATGATGTCGAGCGCTTCGTCGTAGAATTCGCCGTCGACGAGGTGCTGCGCGATCTTGAGCTGTCGCTCGGGTGATTCCGGCTCGGTGAGCTGAATGATATCCGACGCCATCCAGTGGAAAATCTTGCTCTCGTCCGACCGTGCCGACGTCTCGATGAGCGCGCGGCGGAGCAGGTCGTGTCGCAGTCGCCAGGCATCTTGGACACGTTCGATCAGGCCCGAGGTTGCGAACAGTTCGAGCACTTCCTCGGCCGCACCAACGCCCGTTCGCTTGCAGATCTGGACCCACGAGTCGTGCTCGATCCGCATACCGAGCATGGCAGCGAGGGTGATTGCCTGTACGGCCGCCACGGGGTTCTCCGTCGACGACATCGCTTCTTGCACGCGCGAGATCCACAGCCGCTCGATGTTCGCCGGCACCGAGGCGTTCGGGCGTAGTCGGTAGCCATTCGCTCCGCCGAGGAGCGAGCCGCTCTCGACGAGGTGGCCGAGTAGCTGAACTGCATGTACGGGGCGTCCAGCGGCCGCCTCGGCTACTTCGTCGCGCAGGTCTGGGGCCAGGCGGACCAGCGCATCGACCAGCTCTCCGGTCGCCGCTGGCGGGAGAGGTTCGAGCACAATCTCCTGGACCCGGTCGTCGAGCACGAGTCGCTCGAGTTGCGTTCGCACCCCGGGGAGTTCGTCGTAGAGGTCGCTGCGGACCGTCGCGACCACGTGAATCGAGACCCCGGGCGAAGAGGTCCGCAAGATGTAATCTGCGAACTGCAGCGATTGCTGCGACCAGTGCGCATCGTCGAGCCAGATGACGATGGGCCGAATGCGAGCGAGGTGCCGAATGAGCCGCGTGGCCGCTTCGTAGCGCGCCTCGATCGTTGGAAAGCGAAATCGCGGGACGCCGTCTTCGAGATCGCCGTCTTTGCGGGGCCGAATCAGTTGGGTGAGGGCAGGTACGTCGAATTCGCGGGTTTTCTGGTCGCCGAAATAGTGATGCAGCTGACCGACGCGTTCGAAGATCTGGGCGCGTTCGAGGCCGTGGCAGCGGAGGATGGTCGTGAGCATTCGGCGCAAGCCTTCGTCCGGTGGCTCGGCCTCTTCGTGCGTAGCGTGCAGGATGAACCCCGCCCCGGTTTCGTCCGCTCGCTGAGTGAACCATCGCGCGACCGCCGACTTTCCGACGCCTGCATCGCCCGACAGGACGGTCAGCCGAGGGCGTCCTTCGGCGCGCACCAGCGAGAGCGAATCCCAGAGGGCATCACGGACCTCCTCGCGGCCGACCAGCGGGACTTCGCGCAGGCCAAACAGGCTCACTCCGCCCGACAGTATGTCTCGGGCAGCGCTCGACTTGCGCGCGCGGCGCCAGTCGGCAGGCATCGGCGGAACACCGCTGTAGTTGCTGCTGAACGCGCGGTCGTCGCCGCTCGGCTCGATGTAGTTGAGCCCGCTCCCCGTCGGCGTTCCGTCGAATTTCGAAACCTGAGTCATGGTCGTTGCCATGATCATCGTTGGCGGCAGCGTGTGGCTCGCGTTGGGCATGAGCGAGCCTGACTCGAGATTCGTGTCTGCGCTCGTCGACTCGAAGACGTTTGTCTTTGCCGACGCCCAGACCGATGACGGGAGCTCGCCCGTGGTCGTCAGGTCGTCGACAATCTCGAAGTCGTGCAGTGCGTGGATCGCATCGGCCGCGCGCTCGAACCGTTCGTACGGTGCCTTTGCGAGCAGGCGCCGAATCCACTGAAGGAACGGTTCCGGCATCGGAAAGATTGGATCGAACGCAGGGGGTGGTGCCTGCAGGTGGAGCTGGCCGACGGCGATCCAGTTGTCGGCGACGAATGGCAAACGCCCGCTGGCGAACTCGTAGGCGATGACCCCGAGGGCATAGAGGTCGGTCCAGCTGCCCCAGTTGCGCCACTCGGCCACGATCTGCTCGGGCGCCATGTAGCTCGGCGTACCGGCGCGGGCGGCTGAGATTTGGGACGTGTCTTCGGCGAGGAGTGCCTCGGAGACGGCCTGCGAAATGCCGAAATCCGCGAGTCGAATATGCCGCTCGCCCTCGTGGTCTCGGGTGACGAGGATGTTCTCGGGCTTCAAGTCGCGGTGGATGATTCCTCTCGAGTGCGCGTATCCGAGCGCTTCGAGCACTTCCGACAAAATCTCGCGCAACGTCGTCGCGTTTCGCGGTCGATTGTCGGTATCCGACATCGATCCCGCGTCACAGTACTCCATCGCGAGCCACGGAATGCCGGCGCGAAAAGCCCCGCCGCTTGCGTCTGCTTCACCCGAGGTCGACTCGCCGAAATCGTAGATGGTCGTGACGAGCGGATGGTCCACTCGTGCGACTGCTTCGACTTCACGTCGAAATGCGCGACGGTACGACGGCGCATTGGCTCGCGAGGCCGTAATCGCCTTCAGGGCGACTTCGCGACCCGAGCGAACATGCTGCGCTCGCCAAACCATACCCATGCCCCCCTCGCCGAGTTCATCGAGAATCTCGTACGGCCCGAGGCGAGCTTTGGGGGGAGTCGTGGTCATACGGTGGATTTCGCCGAGGCCGAGTACCTGACCTAAGTGTGGACCGCGAAGCCTCATCGGACAAGGACGACGCACCACCAAGAAAAAAGCGACGCCGAGTCGAGCTCGGCGTCGATGATTCCCCCAAATCCCTAATTGTCATGTGTATCTGTAGTCTAGTTGGATCTGATTTCGACGCAAGTCGAAATACCCGCAAGTCCAGTAATGACGCGGGTTTTGACGCGCTGCGCCATAAAAATTTACAGTGTGCTTGACATTTGACGCGCCGCGTCAAAAATAAGGGACGTGATTGATAACGCGGTGCGTCAATGGCGCTCCGTCGCAATTCATGCGCATCGCAGTGTCTTCGGACAACAGAGAACCGTGCCAAATGACGCACGGTGACCGAAAACAGAGGAGGACCCAATGGTCTCCAACATCGAACAAAATATTTCGGACACGAAAGGCCGTATTCGTGAAATTCAGCAGGATCTGACCCGCCGCGCCGGTGAACTCCGCGAGGACCTGTGGCGACGCCAACAGCTCGCCAGCGGAAAACTCCGCGACGAGTCGCTCCTGACGGCGTACGGAATCAAGCGTGCAGCGTTCGGCCAGGCGGCCGAGCTGCTCCACAAGATTCCCTCGCTCGACCAGCCGGCTCAGCAGTTCCGCGCCATTGCCGAGGAAGCACAGGCTGCTGAAGCCGCCCTCGCGAAGCCGCCGATTGCCGACTACGACGAGCTCAACGTCAAACAGGTGACCGACGCGCTCGAAGCACTCGACGCGTGGGGACTTCAGAAAGTCCGCACCTACGAAGAGCAAAACAAAGGCCGCGTCACCGTACTTCGCGCGGTCGACGCGAAGCTCGGATCTGCGGCCTGAGAGCAAGCTGGCCTAACGGCTAGTTGGACGACCCCTTCGCTCCCGACCGCTCTGCGGCGAGCAGCAGAAGGGTGAGTCCGACGATGAGCGCCCCAACGCACGCCATCGCTGCAGGGGTGCGCCAGAACGAGGACTGACCAATCTGGGCGAGGTCGAGCGCCCACGGTTGAGCACTCGCGACGGCCGCCCCTGCAGCGATGACGTGCAGGAGCTCATCTTTCCACCCCAGGTCTTTGCGGACGGCTCCCCATGCCACCACTCCTACCGCGAGGACCGAAATCCATCCCCCTACGGCCGTGATCGACCCCAAGAGGGCGAGCGCGGCCGCCCCACCAAATGACAGAGCTGCCGCCGCAGCGCTCAAGCGAGAGCCGATGCGCGGTGGCAGACTCGCCGTTGTCGCTGGTGCTTCTTCGAGCGTTCGAAGGGGCGGCGGTGTCACCGTAGGCAGTTCAGGCGGCTTCGCACTTGGAGGCGATGGTTTGGGAGGTGCGACGTGCACCTCCATCGCCATCTCTGGTGAGATCTCAATCTTGGCTTCGTGAACGACGTTCTCGAGCCGACGCGTCGAACGCACCTCTCGCTCGCCCGTGATGAGCGACCGTTCGAGCTCGATCTCTTCTTCGCTGAGCGCTTGGAGATCCAGGATGAGTGAGGGGTCCGCCAGGCCGGCCTCGGGGTCCCGGAGTGACTCTAGCCCTGAGAGCGCCGACTCGACGATTGCATCTTCGAGTTCGAGCTGTTCTCTAGGAGGTGCGAAGGGGGCCGGCGGTGGAACCTTTGCCTTTGGGATCGATGGAAGGGCAGGAGTCTTGGGCTTCGTGGGGGCCTTTACGAATTCCTCGAGGTCGCTCGGCAGCTCGGGTCGTCGTTGCTCGACCGAAGGATCGTTCCGAAGTTCCGGCATCTTGCGTTCGATGGACGGATCAGCCCGATCGTCGAAGAAGACGTCGGACGAGAAGTCGAGCCCGGCGCTGAGTGGGTTGGGGATTTCGACCGTCGCATCGGTTTCGAGAGTTCCGAGCGCAGCTTCGAGCTCTTCGAGAGCGCGCCGCTTGAGGTTCATCGGGTCGTCGTTGGTAGGAGTCTCCTCCTCGACCACTTCCTCCTCGTCCTCGCCCCGCATTTTGCGCAGCATCTCTTTAGAGATCGCACTCTCGCCCTGCATCGGTGTAGGCGTTTGTGGGACAATGTAACCCCTGAGCCGGGGCTTCGTTTTGATGCGAGTCACGTCCGGTTTTTGGAGTCCGTCCGGCGAGGTCGTACGGTCGTCGCTCTTGGTGTCGGTGGCGAGCGGTCCAACCGCATAGGACCCACACTTGGGGCACTTGTGAACGGCGGCACGGAACAACATACTGCATGAGCTGCACTGCTTCACGGCTCCTCCGAACCTACATGTATTCCATTGGAATACACCTTGGATGTGCGAATACGGCTGCTCTTAGAGTAGCGACCTCTGACACAGACGTAAAATGACGCAGAAATTTCTTCGCCTCGTGTTGATCCGGCACGCCAAAAGTTCTTGGAAGTCAGATGCTCCAGATGACCATTCTAGACCTCTGAACAAGCGCGGACGTGGTGATGCGCCCCGAGTGGGACGGTATCTGGCCGAGCAGGGATGGTTGCCGGCAGAAGTGATCAGTTCGGATAGCGAGCGCACCCGGCGGACTGTCGACGGCCTCTACTCGAAAGTCGATATCGAGCCAGATGTTCGGTTCACCCGAGCTCTTTACCACGGTCATCTCGCCGACATTCGCGAGCAAGTTGTGCAGCATGCTCAGGGCGCGATGGTCGCGGTCGTGGGCCACAACCCTGGCTGGGAGGACGCCGTGGAATCGCTCAGCGGTGTCTATCACCGGTTCACGACGTGCAACGCGGCGGTTCTCGAGTGCGAGGCGGAAAGCTGGAGCGATGCGTTCGAGCAAGACGAGTGGACGCTCGTGGAGCTCGTTCGTCCGAAGGAAATCTAACGGCGGTGTACCTCGAATCGTTCGACCTGCATCTCCTCATGTAGTGGAGAGGCGGGGAGACCGTGTTGAAAGTTCTGATACTCGGGGGAGGTGGCGATACTGGCCGGCGGCTCAGCGAACGGTTGAGCTCCGACGACGTCGTCGTTTCGATCACGTCCCGAAGTCCCGAGAAGGTCGGTTGGGCAGCTGAATCTGGCGTCTCCACAATCCATTGGGACCCGTCCGAAGCCGACTTCGCCGAATCGGTGCACCACTCGCCCGACGTGGTCGTGAACCTCATCGGCGCTTGGTTGGTCGGGGCCGAGGCGGCGCTCGTCGATGCGACGAGGGCTGTACTCGAAGCGCTCGAGCCCGGCACTCGATACATCCATTGCTCGGCAATTTCGGTCTGGGGCAGCCGCCCTGGTGAGAGCGTCGACGAAGATGATCCGGTCTTCGCTGATCAACGAGTGGCCCAGCTCCATTTGGAAGCCGAGTCGATCGTCGACGAGCACGTGCAGCGCGGGGTCGATGCGGTCGTCCTGCGACTACCTCACATCTACGGCCCGGGGCGCGAACGCACGATCAACCTGATGCGAGACGGCCGGTTCGTCATCCTTGGAGACGGCCAGAACCGAATGCATCACCTGCACGTCGAAGATTTCGTCGAGGTACTGCGCAACGTGGCTTTGCGCGATCGGCTGCCGTCGCGACTCTATGCGGTCGTCGACGATGACGATTCCACATACGGCGCCTACTGCGACCTCGTCACTGCACTCACTGGCACCATCCCTTTGCCCCTCATGTCCTTGTCGGACGCGTTGCGAGGCGAGCTCGCCAACATCCTGGGGCCTCACTTCAAGGCTCGCGAGGTCGTCGCCGAGTTCTGGCGCTTCATGACTTCCGACCTGCGCGTTCGAAACGATCGGATGAAGAGCGAGCTAGGCATTCGGTTGCGCTACCCCACATTTCGTGAGGGCCTGCCGGGTGTCATCGATGCCGAACTCGCCCATACGGAGAAATCTGAAATGACCCTCGAAGAGAACTTCCGCAGCTGGAGCACTGAGATTCTCGCGCGCGACGAGGTTCGTGCGCTGGAGCTCGAGCATGAACGAATGGAACGTGTCGCGGAAGATGCACGGATTCACGTCATCCCGTTCGAGTCGGACCACATCCGGTGGGGTAGGCTGGCGTTTCTGAGCTCGAAAAGGATGCTCAATCTGAACTGTGTGGTGTTTCCGCGGGTCGGCGTGGCCGCGCCTGTGCTCGGAATCGAAATCGTCGCTACGCCCGAGGGTGCGACCTCGTTCGCCGCGTTGGACCTCTGGGGGAGCGACTCAGACTTCGGCGAATTGCTCGCGGCGGCAAAAGATTCGTCGCTCTCAGACCACTTGCTCCCGATCGAAGGTCGGCTCACGTCGCTCTTGTCTCCGGACGCGGTTGCGGTCGGCGGTGCGGCGCCAATCGAGGTCGTTTTGCGAGTCTCGCACGAATTGCTTCACCGCTATCTGGAGCGAGTTGCGGCCTCAGCCGAGCGACCCGGCGAAACTGGCGCTCGAGAGCAACGCGACGTGTGCCGTCGGCTTCTCGAGCGTCCGGGCGCCGTGGATCTGATGGCGGCGATGTTCGGGCGCGAGTGGGCGACGAACTTCCTGAGTGAAGTCTACTACCCGGAGCCGGGATGATCGCCTCTCGACCAAGCCCAACGCGGAATCGAGCCCTTCAGGCACGAGATCGTGTTCGGCTCGTTTGGCTTGCTCCAGAGCGCCTTCTCGGGGGCGGTCGCACTTCCGGCTTCGAGGCCCTCATCGGCGCTCCAGTCGATCGGATCTCCGGGCCCCAACGCATGAAGGCCCGACTGCCAAGGACCGATGATGTACGTGTGTCCGGCGGCGCGGCACCCGAAGAAGTCGGTCCAGGCACGCGCGAACTCGTGACCGATCTCGGCGCCGAAAGTTTCGCATGTCCGGAACCACCACACTCCCGACGGTCCGGTAATCCGACTCCGCACTCGGCAAAGCGGCACGAAATGTTCCGAACCGGGTTGAAGCGAATTCCGATCGAGACGCTCGCCGGCGATCATCGCTCGACCCCACTTGCCATGTCCCCAAAACTGAATCTCGGCAATCGGGCGCTCGGGCTCGAAGGTACCGAGCCAATCGAGTGCTTCGCCCCATGAACGACAGCCTTTCCATGCGTCGAGTTTTCCACGGACTCCGTAGAGCAGACCGCCTGCGATCCACGAGTGGGTCAGGCCCGGGCGCAAGAGCTTCCCGCGGCACGTGTCGTCGTAGATCATCAGTCGCAACGGACGGTTGGGCATCGATGGCTCCAATTGAGAAAATCTCCAGAATCTTGTGGAACGGCGAAACTCCGATCACTCTGGTGATACTGTGAACGAATCATCACGTGAATCTGTTTCGGACGACGCGAAATGCCTCGATCGCTCTCAAGCCAGCGCGATCGCGGGGCTGCAGCGTGTTGGAGCCACACCGGTCGCGCTCCCAGAGCGATACACGTTGGAGGGTACGTTCGGCGGTTCGGCAGTCGACCTGGAGCTGACCGCTTTTCGCGGTGGCCCGTTCGCGTGGGCCAGAGTCACGCGCATGCGGTCGCCCGGCCGGGCGCAGGTTCTGAACGTTGTCGCGGTGTCGGCGCTCGACAAGAACGCCCCCTGCTTCGGCGCTGAATTGCTGGTCTTCGCTCGAGGAACCCACCTCGTCGTGCTCGACGCGTGGAACACTGGCGGCGAGCACTTTCCCGTACAAAGCGCGCTCGACGCAGCGTCGACAGACCTCCGAGCCAACTGGACCCTCGAACCGCCGCCGGTCTGGGGCGAAGAAGTCTTTTCGAGCGACGCGATCGTGATTCGACCCGGGGCCCGCGCCGAGGCTCCCGCTGCTGAGTTTGCCGAGGCGTTCGACTCGGTCTTCAAAGCCTATCTCGACGGCGCCTACTCGGCGCCGACGGATAAGGAGCGCCATCTCGAGAACCGGCGCAAATGGTTGCGAGTGCAGGGCGAGGAAGAGCCAGCTCGCGAGTTTCTCGCGCGCATCGCCGGCCATGCCTGGGTCAAGAGATTCACCTTCGACGTGCTCTATCCCACCTGGCTCTACGACGCCGATGGCGCCCCGCCTTGGGAAGAAAAATAGATCCAACGTGCGGCGAGTCCGTTGGGAACATCGACACCAAAACGATGACGTCCCAACGGAGTTTCCAATGTCGCGAACGACACTTCTCGCACTTCTTTTTGCCCTATTCGCCTGCCTCAACGTGGGCTGTGCCGCATCGCAGGCGCCCCTCACCGCTTCGATGGAGCCGATGGCCGTTCAGGCCGCCGCGCCTGCTCCCAAAGTCCTCGAAGACAATCACTTCAAGACGGACCGGACCGGCAACCTGACCGAGGACCAGCTCAAAGAGATTCTGGAGGCGCCAATCTTCCTCGAGGACGAAACCCGCGTCGGAATCGTCCCCGTGGCCACGGCCTATGAGGTCGACGAAGACATCCCTCTTCCCGAGGTGCCAGCCGCCATCTCGAGTGCGCTCGAGTCGACCGGTTTCTTCGAAGTGGCGACCGAGGTGTCGACCGATTGGCCGGCCGACGGTTCGATCGCAGGCCTTCGCGAGCTCGCTGCGCGCTACCGAGTGAAGTACCTGATGCTCTACCGACACCGATTCGTCGACCGCGAGCGCACGAATGCTTGGGGATGGACCTACCCGACCGTAGTGGGAATCTTCGCCGCGCCGGCTACCACCATGGAGGTAGCTGGCGTGATGGAGGCAACCCTCTTCGACGTGCGAACCGGCACCATCATGTTCACCGTCCTCGAGCGCGTGCACGACGAGATGAACGTGAACATCTGGCACAACGACACCAAGCGCCGCCGCATGAAGGAGCGAATGCTCACCGAAGCGACGGACGCTCTGACCGACGAAGTGACCGCCAAAGTTCGTCGCCTCGTCGCGGCGCGCCCAATGCCCAGCAAGCCCAAGGCGCTCTCGCCCTGACCACTGAGCGTTACTCGATGCGGCGAAGGCACTCCGGACCGATCTCTTCGATGCTCCGACAGCCGGCAAGCCCCATCGTGAGTTCGAAGTCCGCCTTGAAGTTGCGAAGGACCTCTTCCACACCGGTCTGGCCCGCGAGGGCCAGGCCGTAAACGTATGGACGACCGATGCAGCAGGCTGTCGCGCCCATGGCGATTGCCTTGAAGGCGTCGGCACCGGAACGCAGGCCACTGTCGAACAGTACCGGCATCGCATCGCCAACTGCCTCGACGATGTCGGGCAGGGCGTCGAACGAGCCGATGGCGCCGTCGACCTGTCGGCCGCCGTGGTTGCTCACGATGATGCCGTCGATGCCTTCATCTGCCGCCCGTCGCGCGTCGTCGGGGTGCTGCAGTCCCTTGAGCAGAATCGGCAGGTTCGTGTGTTCGCGCACAAACGGAAGGTCTTCCCAGGTGAGGCTCGGCCGGGAGTAGATGCTGATGAACTGGCGAACGGCTGCGAGCGCCTTGCCCGACCGCAGCGCGCTGACCGCGTCGTCGGGGTAGTTCGAGATCATCTCCACCAGCGTCTTGATGGTCGCCAGATTGATCTTTCGATCTTGGTCGAGCTCACCGGTGTCGAGCTCGGTCTGCTCGAGGATCTTCATGAATGCCGGGTCCGACGTGTATTGCGCGATACCCTTGCCGCGCAGGAACGGAAGGTACGCCTGGTCGAGGTCGCGCACTCGCCAGCCGAGCATCGTCGTGTCGAGCGTGATGACGATGGCGCTGCACCCGCACGCCTCTGCACGCGAGACGAGGCTCGCGACGAGGTCGTCGGATTTGGACCAGTACAGTTGGAACCACCGCTCGGCGTCGCCCATCGCAGCCGAGCAGTCTTCCATCGACACCGAAGCCTGGTTCGAGAAGATCATCGGAACGCTCTCGGCCGCGGCCGCCTTGGCGGTGGCGAGGTCGGCATGGTCGTGCGCCATCTCCTGCACGCCGATTGGCGCGAGCAAGAACGGGCTCGGGTGCTTCTTTCCGAAGAGCTCGATCGACGTGTCTTTGGTTTCCACGTCCCGGAGCATTCTGGGGACGATTCGGTAGCGCTCGAACGACTCCCGGTTGGCCCCCATCGTAGACTCGAGTCCGGCGCCGCCCGCCACGTAGGCGAAGGCTTCGGGGGTCATGAATTGCGACGCTTTTCGTTCGAGGTCCGCGAGGTCGACCGGGACTGCGGTCTTGGTGCCGCTGATGCCTCGAACATAGATCTCCGACTGCCGTTTTCGGCCAATATCTTCCATTTCGATGTTCCTAGAGGTGAGCGCACGAAGCGCCCCTAGATGGTGCCAGTAAACAGGATGACGGCATACCGAATCGAGACGCGTCCGTCGACGGCGTGTTCGTCGAACAGTTGTCTCAGGGCGTCGAACATGCGCTCGTGGTCGGGGTGGCCGGGCTGCGGGACGTACGAAGAGCTTGCAGTTCGCCCGCGGAATGCCTCCCAGTCGACCTGTTGCTTGTTGGGGAATGTGGCTCGGGCGCTCGTCCCCGAGAAGAACGACTCCGTCCGCGATTCGGCGCGGTGAAGATTCACTTCTTGGTAATCCGTGCCGTAGCGGGCGAGCAGGTCTTCATACGACTTCGTGAAGTCGTCGTAGTCCGCCAGGCGGTGGTTCCACATCAGCCCGACGCGGTGTGGCTCGACGCAGATTCGTCGCCACTCTTTTCGGATGAGCTTGTGGTCGAACCAATGGAAGGCTTGAGCTGCGACGACGGCCTGCACGCTCGCATCGGCCAGGCCCGTGGCCTCGGCGGTTCCATCGTGCCATTCGATCGATGGGTGTCCTTCGAGCTCGGCGCGTCCGGTGTCTCTCATCGCCTGGTTCGGTTCGACGGCGAGTACGCGTTTCGTTCTTTTGGAGAGCGCGAGGGATGAGATGCCGGTTCCGGCGCCGATGTCCGCCACCGTTTCGGGCTCTCCGAGTGCGGACATCATCCACTCGATGGCTGCCTCGGGGTAGCTTGGACGGTAGGCCGCGTAGTCGTCGGCGCGGTCGGAGAATCGTTGAGTAGGCTCGCGCATGGTCACCCTGGGCAAGCGTCAGCGCACACGCCAAACACCGGTTCTAGGTCGGAGCTTGGGACGCATGCTTGTTCGGGTTGGCAACCGTAGGCGTCTGCCAGGCGGCACCACCTGCGGCAGATCGACTCGTTCTCGCCGGCAAACCGTTTGCAGACCATGTTCGCCGGACAGCCGTCGTTTGCGGGGTCACAAACGTCGCCTTCGTCGAGTGTGGCCTCGGTCACGTCGCTCGTGCAGATGACCGCGAAGCCGGTCGGCATCCGCATGTCGTCGAGGAGGATGCGCTTCTCGCAGGTGCCTGCCTCGCAGTCTTGATCCACCATGCTGCACTCTTGGCTGCCCAACTCTCCGTCGGGGCCCGGGCAGGTCGTTCCGAACGGTTCGCCGCCGGCGTCGGGTTCGCTGCCTGCGTCGGAGTCCGTTCCGGCGTCGGCGCCGGTGTTCACATTCGTCGCGACGTTTTCGGCTTCGCCCTTGGTTTCGGCATCGCCACACGCGGTGACGAGCAGGAAGACCGCGGCGAGACACAAGCGAGTGATCATGGTGAAGCTCCTTTGCCGGATCGACTATTCGTCACTCAGGATCCGCACCAGGACTCGTCGACCGGGTGTGAGCCGGACGGGAGTTCCTTCGGGAAGTGCGAGCTGGCCATCATCGCCCACAGTAGCGAATACGTCGAGCCAACGAGGGTCGTCTGGACGCGGCATCACTGCGCGATGTTCGCGGGTGGGAATCGAAGCCTCGAGAAGTTCCGGTGGCACCTCGTGACGCGCGGTCTCGGCGCTCAGCGTCGAGTCCATCTCCGTCGTCGCGCGAAGGTGCTCCCAGCTGTCGGATTCGATCGTGCGCAGCACGTCGTCCGACTGGTCTTCGTCGCCCAGCCTAAGCCGGTCTCGAAGGCTCTTCATCTCGTCCGTCTCGTCCATAATGAATCGATGTTCGCACACAGCCTCAACCGGTTCAACGGATCACGACCGCTCGGCTTTGCCGATTTTTCGCAAACTTGCTCCGATTTTCGCAGGTTCTCGTAATCCGACGCAGGAGTTCGAAATCAAATATCGGTTGCTTTCTCTACAGTGTTTTTCGTCACGACTGACTTCGGAATACGACATTAGATTGCGGAGGATGGACCATGAAGGCGAAAGCGGACTGGAGCAACGACGACCTCGTCTCGGCAGCGCAGAATGGGGAGCATGACGCGTTCGACGAACTCTTCCTACGGGTTCAATCCGACCTGTTCAAAGTCGCCTGTCGTATCACACGCAACGAAGCAGAGGCCGAAGAGGCAACCCAAAATGCGCTGCTTCAGATCTTTCGAAAGATCGATCATTTCCGAGGCGACGCACAATTTACAACTTGGGCGCATCGAATTGCGGCAACTTCGGCTTTACAGATCTTGCGACGAAAACGTCGCCGACCGCAGACGATTGAGATGGAATCACTCCACCCTGGCGCGACCGAAGAGGCGCTCGAGCAACACCATGGCGCGGCAGTGCCAGACGCCAGTCGCGTCTTGGAGCTGCGTCAGCTCGTCGGGGCAATCACGGATGGTATCGAGCAGTTGAGCGCTACCGACCGCGAGATCATGCAGCTCTACGTCTTCGAAGACGAAACCGTCGAATCCGTCGCCGATCGACTTGGGCTAACCGTTCCTGCCGTGAAGAGCAGACTACACCGCGCCCGCAAGCGAGTCCGGGCCGACGTCGCGTACCTCGCAGGGTAGAGCAGTGTTCGATTCCTCCAGTGGCAAACCGAAAGACCTGCGCACACGTCGATGTCGCGCATGGGACGGCGTCGAGGTCGAGGTCGTGAACCGAGGCCCCGGCGAAGTCACGTTCGACCGTTTCGACTATACGGTTGGACTGAGCCGCGGCGGCTCGGTCGAGGTGGAGCGGCATCTCGATGGCAACGTCGAGCGCTCCACCCTGAAGACCGGCGAGCTGATCGTGGTGCCACCGGGACACTACGTGATGCGATGGGACTCCGACCTCGCGCTTCTGGTGACTCGGGTCGACCGCACGATCATGCGGCAGTTCGCGCACGAGCGCCTCCATCGCGACCCGGACGCCTTCTGCTTGAACTACCACCAGTCGACGTCCGACCCACTCACGGCCGCGATTCTCGGCCAGCTCGGCGGCCTCGTCGACAACGACGACGTCGCTCCCGCGTACATCGAATCACTGGTCCACGCGCTACTCGCACAGCTCATCTACAACTACGGCTACAAACGGACTGTCGAAACGCCGGCCGAACTGCCGCCTCGCGAGTTGGCCCGTGTCCGCTCGTTCATCGACAATCATCTCGCCGAGACGATTCGCATCTCGGAGCTCGCCGAAATCAGCGGCCTGAGCGAGTTTCATTTCTCGCGACTATTCAAGAATACGACCGGGCTGTCGCCATACGCCTACGTCGTCGACGCTCGAATGCGCGCGGCCAAAGAGCGCCTGCGAACGACTCAGGATTCGGTGCTCGAGATCGCCTTGGCGGTCGGATACAGCTCTACCGCGCACTTCTCGACGGCGTTCAAGAAGCACAACGGAATGACGCCGACGGCGTTCCGCGGAGCGTACCGGTAGCCTAGAGGAGCTCGTACTCTTCGGCGTCTTTCTCGGGCTCTTCGGTGGGTTCTTCCGGCGTCGGCTTGGCCGGGACCTTCTTCGGAGACTCGTCGGGCACGACCTCGAGTGGGTTCCCGCATTCGCGAGGAGTCTGCGTGCCCGCCGCGTCGACGAGCGCCTCGCGGGTGAGGCGCCGGTGCTTGCCGAGGTCACGATTCGCTTCGTCTGCGGAGACCGCTTGGACCGTGAGTGTTTCTCCTCGTTCGGAGACTCGCACCCACACCGGTTGCGCCTGCGAGACGGTCACCTCGGCGCAGCCAAACTGGTTCCCCTCGTCGTCGACGAAGACTAGGGCGGAGCCCTCCGACGTCAGGTAGGGGTAGTAGCCGTCTTGCGCGAGGATCAGATAGTGCTTCGCGCTCGGAGACGTGAGGTCGGGGTCGATGAACACACGTGTGCCGATGCCGGCGTCGCCGTCGTAGATGTAGATGACCCCCATGCCATCGGGCACGTTCTCGAGCGGTGCGTAGGCGTCGCCGAGCATCAAAGCGCAACCCACGCTGAGGCTTGCGATCGCGAAGAGGAATCCGAGTTTCGTGGCCGACTTTGCTGGCTTGGCGTTCATACGATCATTCTGACGCAGTCGACCTCGACTGCAAAGCAGCGCATTCGCCTTCGTTTCGACCGCCCCGCCGTGGTATCCATGCGTCACACTCACGACGGTGAAGATGATGATTCGGCTACTCCTATTGCTGTTCGTTACCCTCGCTGCCGCTGGATGCGACAAGTCTGGCGGGGAGCCGGCGGGGTCGACCGCAGCGGAGACGGCCGAGGTCGAAGAGGGCGTTTGCGACGAGTATCGCGAAGTCGTTCGCTCGACCTGCCGAGACAGCTTCGAGTTGGGCCTGTCGGTGTCGTGTCACCGAATCACCACGCGCGCGAATGCAGCGCTCGCGGGGCCGAATGAGGAGCTGTGCCGTCAGAGTCTCGAGGACCTCGAGGCTGAGCGGGCCAAGAAGATGCCGACAGCTACCGCGAACGACCTCGGCGAAGCGTGCGTCGTCTTCGTCAAGCTGCTCGACGAGAAGTGCCTCTCGCGCCTCGGAAGCGACTTCCCTGCCCAGTGCGGCGGAGCTCTCGTCACAGTCAACCAGGCGGACGGGAACACCGAAGAAGCCTGTCGTTCAATGTCCGCAATCTTGGGGAGAATATGAAGTCATTGGAATCGTACTGGGCCGCGCTCCCGCATCGAGATGACCTTCAGGAGTTTCGTCCCGATCAGTCGCGAGCTTTTCTGGATCTGCTGATCTGGATTGCACTCGCCGATGGTGAGGTCACGGCGATGGAGCGGCTCGGCTTTGCTCAGGCCATCTTGAATCTGCCGCCGTTCGAGCTCGACGATTGGACGATCTTCGAGCGGCGAGAAGGGCTCGCGCTGCTCGGTGAAGTTCGTGACCGATGGGTAGAGTCTCCGGAACAGTTCTTGGACGATGCGTCGAGCAAGTTCTCGAGCCGGGAATCGCGCGAGTTCGTGTTTGCGGCAGTCATGCGCTTCGTCACGCCAGACGGCTGGGATTCCCGTGAAGAAGAGTGGGGCGCCCGGCTTGCGGAAGTCTTCGAGATTGGGTCGAACCGGGCGGCTCAACTCATCCAACAAGCAAAACAAACCGAGGAAAACTGACATGACGGACTTTGATCTCGACGCAGTCTGGTCTCGACTCACGCACCGCGAATTCTTGGAGTCGCTCGACGCGACGCAGTCCGGCGGGCTGCTTCGATTGTTGATGGTCGCCACGTTTGCCGATGGCGAAGTGACCGACGAGGAGCGTGCGGCGCTTGGCCGTGCGATCACCGATATGCCAGCATTTCCGGCATCGATCGACTTCTCTGGCGACCGCGGGGCCGCGATGCTCGACGGCATGAGAAACCGATTCGAGAACGATCGTGATGCACTCTTACAGGAGATTGCGGCATCTCTTGGAGACAACACTGCGAAGCGGCATGCATTTCGGACTGCGGTAGAGGTGCTTCGGTCCGATGGTTTTGCGGATGTGGAGGCTGATTTCGTCCGCGAGGTTGGGGCTGTTTTCGGCGTTGAGCCGACCGTCATCGCTGCACTACTCAGCGACGCTACCGAATAGACGTCGCACACACTTTCGCGGGAGTGCCCGCGGCAAACCGACAATGAACAGATAGGGAGAAATTTTATGGAAGAGTTGGCGAAACAATGGGGTCTGTCGCCAGAGATGATGAGCACGATCACGACCTACGCGACTCGAATCGTGGGCGTGTTGGTGGTGCTCATCGTGGCGCTGTTTATCTCGAAGTGGGCGCAGGGCTTCACCGAGCGGCGACTGAAGCACATCAACTTCGACGCGACGCTCACCAAGTTCCTCGCGAGCATGGTTCGCTGGGCGATCATGATCTTCACGATTCTGGGATGCCTCGGCATTTTCGGGGTCGAGACGACCAGCTTCGCGGCCGTCATCGGTGGTGCATCACTCGCCGTCGGTCTGGCGTTCCAGGGAAGCCTCGGGAACGTCGCAGCCGGCGCAATGCTGCTGCTCTTCCGCCCATACAAGGTTGGTGACGTCATCACGGTCGGTGGCAACACGGGCAAGGTGGACGCGATCGACCTGTTCACGACGACGCTCGACACGCCAGACAATCGCCGAATGATCGTGCCGAATGGCCAGGTCTTCGGCGCGACCATCGAGAACAAGACGTTCCATGACCGCCGCCGCGCCGACGTCGTCGTCGGCATTGGATACGACGAAGACATCGACAAGACGCGCGAGGTGCTCACAAACGCAGTGAAAGACCTCGAGCACGTCGACGAAGTGGTGGTCTACCTGACCGGACTGGGCGCAAGCTCGGTGGACTGGTCGGTTCGCTGCTGGTGTCCGACGACCGAATACTGGGCGGTCCTCGAGGCTGCGACGCGCGCCATCAAGAATGCGTGCGACGAGCACGACCTCGAAATTCCGTACCCGCACCAGGTCGAAATCAGCAAGTCGGCCTAATGGAATTCGAACTCCGAGATACCCTCGAGGGCGTCACTTCCGACGTCCTCGAGGGTTCGTTTTTTGAAGGGTGGCCGTCGCATCCCGACGCCGAGACTCATCTGCGAATTCTGCAGAACTCGTATGCCGTGTCATTGGCGTTCGAGGCTGAGACTGGTCGGGTCGTAGGGTTTGCGAACGCGATCTCGGACGGCGTCTTGAGTGCGTACATCCCGTTGCTCGAGGTTCTGCCAGAGTTTCGGGGGCACGGGCTCGGGTCGCGCATCATCGAGCACTTGGTAGCGCAGCTCGACTCGCTCTACATGATCGATCTGGTCTGCGATGCTGAGCTCGAGCGCTTCTATGCACCGCTCGGCTTCACGATGATCGCCGGAATGGCGCGTCGGAACTACTCGAACCAGCGAGGTGCGGGTCAGTCTTCGGGTTCGAAGTAGGCCTGCATCGGTTCGAAGTAGTGGTCGTTCCACCCCTGTAGATAATCCTCGCCCTGGCCGGCGGGGATGTTGGAGTGGTGCAGCTTCAGGAGCGTGCCGCCATCTTCGGCTTCCAAGAACGTGAGCTCGAGCCGAGAGTCTGGATCGTCGTCGGCGAACTGTGACGTGCGCCAGGCCTGCACGATTCGGGTGGGTGATTCGAGCTCGAGGTTGGTGCCTTCGATGTACCCGTCCCAAGCGGTGAACTTGGCTCCGACTTCAGCGCTGCCTTCGGCGCCCGCGCCGGTCATTGCGGCGTGCGCTTCGCCATCGAGCCACATCTCCCAGAGTTCGTCTGGGTCAACGAAATCGAACACTGCGTGCAGCTGGAATTCATCCACGTGGTGCCTCTCTAAAAGGTGCAGGATTGATTGCGGATCCCGACCATTGCGTTGATGGGATAGGTGCCTGAGCGCTCGAGTCCGGCTTGTCGGTGTGCATCGCAAGAAGCCCGTGGGGTGACATCACGGACCCAAAGCGAAACCCAGAATGGTTGGGAGTTCACGTTCGGGGCGGCGTTGCCGGCGACGATGTTGTCGGGGTTGTTGCTGGTCCCGGAGATGCCGACGCCGATGGAAGAGTCGGGGTCGGCGCAGCTGTCGGTTTGGTCGCCCAAAATGCCGAGCCGAACGCTGTGGCTGGCATCGTCTGTGGTGGTGGCGAGGTTGAAGCCGATCTTGTTGCAGTTCGGCTGGAGCGAGAACGTGCCTTGCAGCGCGGCGGCCCAAGACTCGCGGGTCATGGTCGTCACGAGTCGTTCGGTGCCGGCATCGAAGACTTCGAGCAGCGGCGGAATGTCTGCTGGGACGATGACTTCGGCCACCGACTCCAGCTCACTGAGTATCGGTGCATTCATGAACGAAACGCGGATCTGAGTTGCCGGAAGGTCTTGGAACGCCGGCGAACGCGATTCGAATGCGCCAAGGCCTATTGGGAGGAGGTTGGTTTCGACGCTCGTTCTCCAGAAGTCGGCGTCGTATTTGTTCATGCCCTCGCCATTGATCTTGCCGGCGAGTGTCCAACCACCCCCTTCGTATTCCATCTCGCAGAATGTGCCGTAGGCTCGCGAGTCGGCGGCGCGCAAGAGTGCGTACGGGCCATTGATGTGCCCGCGAGTGGTGTTGTGAACGGCGCCGTCGTCGAGAATCTCGAGGCACGAAGCGTAGTCGCGTCGTTCGAAGTCATTGACGGCGCAGACGGTGTAGCTCTCGGTCAGAACGTCGCCGGTGTTGGTCCACGATCCCAACGCACAAGTCGAGGCGGCAAGCCGGAGAGGCTCGTCGGAGCGGGCGGCGACCAACTGCCCTTCGTTACATGAGCCCGAATCGTCGTCGGACAGGTAAAAGACGCACTCGCCCTCTTTGCAGTCCGCGCGGTAGTTCTGAACCTTCGAGAAGTCCCGAATTCCGATGCGAGGTCGAACGTCGACGACGGGCGGCGGTGAGCCGAGGTAGTCGACGATGGCCTGCATTCCCGCGCGAGACGGCGGGATGATCGGCTCCATCCCGCGGCCGCGGCAAGCGTTGACGTGCGATTCGACGTTCTTCGTGAGGTTGGGGTCTTCGACCTTCGCGATCGTGAGCGCACCACCATGCAGGTCCATTTCGCACCACACCGTGAGCTGAGGGCCGCCAGGCGGCTCGATCACGTAGTGACCACTCTCGGCGCCCGGGTTGCCGTTGAAGATGACCTGACACGACGACTCGTAGGCACACGCGTCGATGACGAACGAGCCACCGGAGCCACAACTGGTTTCGTTGGGCCAGCATTGGCCGGCCGCGCATGGGCCGCTCGCGCAGTCGTCGTCCGACTCGCACGAATTGGCACAGACCGCAGTGCCGCCGAGGTTGGAGCAGTCGAGGCCTTCTTGGCAGGGGTTGTCGTCGTCGCAAGCACCGCCGTAGGCCACGCCAGGCAGCGTCATGTCGACTTCGTCATCCATGTCGACCTCGCCGGAATCCGTGCCGGCGTCCGCAGGTCCCATATCCGAATCCCCTGCGTCGGTGGTCGACGTGTTGTTACCCGCGTCAGTCGCGGCATCCGGCGTGTCGTCGCTCGTCGTTGGAGCATCGCCGACACAGCCAAGACAAAACATCGCCACGGCCAAGATGGCTCGGATCTTCATACGTTCTCTCCGGTAGGTGCTCTGGAGAGGATAGCCCTTTTGTAGGTGCGTCGAAACAGAGTTCGTCGCGTCGTTCGCCGTGACGGAACATTCCGCGGACCGAGTTGTCCTACGTTCAGATGTCCAATTCGCGTCCAAATCCGGGCGCAACTGATGGAGCTGAACGATGACCCGATTGAACTTCCTCCGCGTCGCGCTCGTATGGCACGGCACGATCGTCCGCGAACAGACCTACTCGCAAACCAGCGAACCCGTGATTTCGGTGGGGGAGGCGCCGTCGGCCGCATTCAATGTCCCTGCGCCCGGACTCACGGAGCACTTCGAGATGTTTCGCCGCACCGAGCGTGGCTACATACTTCGCGTGACGGATCGGCTGACGGGCAATCTGACGATCGATGACGAGACGTTCGACCTCGAATCCGTCGCGCAGCGAGGCAGCCATGTCGGCGCCGAAGCGGCCGTTACGGGGCGCGCGGAGGTTTACGAAATCGAAGTGTTTCCGGGCGACTGGGGCCTCATCGACCTTGGTGAAGTCGAACTGTTCTTCCAGGTCTCCGACGAGCTGCCAACGGTCGCGGGCCGCGGCGTCCGCGGTCGAGTCGAAGGGTCGGTGTTCGGCGCCGTCGGCATCTCATCGGTGCTGCACGCCGCCTTCCTCGTCCTCGCCTTTCTGATGTTCCAGAACGATCCCACCCTGACCGAACTCCGGCAGCGTGACGCCTTCGCGAGCTTCATGGTGGACGACGTGAAGGACCCGCTGGAAGAGCCCGAAGACGAGGTGACACCCTCCGAGGACCCATCGGGCCCAAAAGCCAAGGGGGAGGAAGGGAAGACGGGCGTCGATGACGCCGAGATTCCGGAGTCCAACATTCCAAAGATGGACGGTGAGAAGGTCGAGGAAGTCGACATCACCGACGTCGGCATCCACAAAGCGTTCTCGAATAAGGCGCTAGGCTCGGGACCGCTCAAGGACATCTTCGCGAACCAGGATGGGTTCGATTCGCGCATGCAGATCGCAATGGCGGGCGGCGAAGGCGATCTCGAGCTCGGCCGCGGCTCAGGCTTTGGCATTCGAGGCACCGGTCGCGGAGGCGGCGGCGATACTTTCGGCACCATCCAGAGCGTTGGCGGCGTCGACGGCAACGGCAAAACACGCGGCGCGAAAATCGCCGAGAAGAAGGAGCGAAAGGTCGAGCCCA
Source organism: uncultured Bradymonadales bacterium (assembly GCA_964384605.1). Taxonomy (GTDB): domain Bacteria; phylum Myxococcota_A; class Bradymonadia; order Bradymonadales; family Bradymonadaceae; genus CAYLMO01. The sequence goes on from CAYLMO010000042.1 coordinate 29,034, forward strand.
TCATCACGCCCGGCACCCCTCAAGTGGGCGATTTCTGCGACCGCAACGACATTCGTCGAGTCGTTCACGCCAAGCAAAACGCGGTGAAGTACTGCTTCGAGAACGAGCTTCAGAGCAAACCGGACTTGAGCGGAAAGGTCGTCGCGCAGTGGCAGGTCGGGCTCGACGGCAAGGTGATGAGCGCCTCCATTGCATCGTCGACCCTCGGCTCGGCGAAGGTCGAAGGCTGCATCACCCGCGTGCTGGAACGCATGCGCTTCCAGGCGCCCGACGGCGGCATCTGCGTCATCAACTATCCGTTCGTCTTCTCCGGTCTCGAATAGCGCCACGCTCCTCGCCGCAATCTGTGCGCTGCGCTAGAATTCGAGCGCGACGAACCTCGGGGTAATCCGCGACGCACGCTAGAACTCGATTTGAGACAGCTGACGCACTATCAAAACCTGTGGGCACTCGAGTCACCTGAGCTGTTGGCGGAAACGCCGACGAGTTCCGTGTGGCGAGTGCGTCGGGGCGACGATCTGCTCGCGCTGAAAGTACTGACGGAGGTGGGGAAGGCCGACGAGTTTCGGGGCGCCCAGGCGCTGCGGCACTTCGACGGCCTCGGCGCGGCCCATCTCGTAAATCACGACGACGGCGCGCACCTCGTAGAGTTCGTCGACGGCCCGTCATTGCTCGAGGTCGCCGATGCCGATGGCGACGAGTCTGCCGTGCAGGTGCTCGCGCAAACGTTGAAGCGACTGCACTCCACAGTGCGACCGGGTCGCGACAGCTGGACTTCGATGCGCGAGCGATTCCGCGCGCTCTTCGCCGCGTCTGCGAACGGCAGTGACCAGACTCGGGCGGCCTGCCGCGTGGCCGAACGATTGGTCGCCGAACCGCATGACGAGTGCGTGCTTCACGGAGACCTGCACCACGAGAACATTATCATGAGTAGCAGCCGCGGCTGGCTCGCGATCGACCCGAAAGGCCTTTGGGGCGAGCGAGCGTTCGATGCGGCGAACATCTTTCTCAACCCGGTCGCGAGGCCAGAAGTCGTTGCGTCGGCCGAACGCTTCGGGCGCGTGTTGGAGCTCGTCTGTTTCGAATTGAAGCTGGACCGGCAGCGAATGGCGGCGTGGGCATTTTGCTACGCATGCTTGAGCGCGACGTGGTCGCAGGCCGATGGGGATTCTCCGGATTCGACCCTCGCCGTGGCGCGCCATGCCGAGCGATTTCTTCGCGACAGCGGATTTGAGTGGATCTGAGGTGCGCATGGGCGTGATAAACGACGTCCGCAATTGGAAGTAGCCACCGATCGAGGTCCCCATGGCACTTACGGCCACCATGTTCCGGTTCGAATTGAACGTCTCCGACGTAGACCGGAACTTCTACGAGACCGTCGAGATTCGAGCGGCACAGCACCCTTCAGAGTCCGAGGCCTATCTCGTGACGCGCGTGCTCGCCATGGCGTTGGAATACCGCGACGATCTGCAGTTCGGGCGCGGAATCAGCACGCCGGACGAGCCCCCGATTTCGGCGCCAGACATGATGGGAGGGATCGACCTCTGGATCGAGATCGGACAACCGTCGGCCGACCGCCTGCACAAGGTGACCAAACAGGCGAACACGACGAAGATCTACACGCACAAGGACCCAGCTCCGCTCGAAGAAGCCTTGCGTTCGGGGGAGATCCATCGGGCCGACGAGGTCGTGTTGGTCGCGTTCGATCCACGCTTTGTCGAAGACGTAGCGGCGGCGCTCACGCGCAACGCACGCTGGGACGTACTTCGCAGCGATGGTCTGCTCTACGTGACGAGCGGCGATTCGACGTTCGAGACGCCCATCGTCGAGCGTACGTTCGGCGCGGACTAGTGACGAATCAGGTCGGGTCGATCGGTGATGATGCCGTCGACGCCCAGTTGGATGAGATCACGCGAAAGTGCCGCGAAGCGGGCAGTTTGGTGGGCCACCATCGCCGCGGCGGTAGGCGTCGAGCAGCTCGCGCGAGCGCTGGGCCAACATTCGGCGGACCTGCCGTCGTTTGCCTTTGACGCGCGGTATCTTCATGTCGTCGTAGGCGGTGGTTTGATGCCGCATCCACGCGATGACCGCGCGTTCCGCGCGTTCTTCGACGCTGATTCGTTTGGTGCGAGCGACCGTTCCACTCCCCACCGGAGTGGCGTGTTCGGCGACAGCCTGGGCGATCGACTTCGCGAGCTCGTTGAATTCCTCGGGGAACGCGAGGAATTCCAGCACCGAGTCGTAGAACTCGGCGACGTACTCCTCGTGCTTCCGTTCTTTGCGCTCGAGGTCGGCTTTGCGTCGTTTCTTGTACTCGGGCGTCTGGCGCTCTGCTTCGAGATTCGCGCGCTCGGTGGCGATGTTTTCGGCCGGAGCCCACACGCCATGGCTGAAGGTCTTTCGCCCCTTCTTCTGCTGAACGGTCCATGTCGGGCCGGCCGCCTTCACGCGCTTGGTGAGGGTAGCGTCGCCAGGCTCCAAGAGTTCCCAGCCGTCTGGAGGGTGGGTTTTGGTGCCGTCTTCGAGACGAACCATGTCGTAGGGGAAAGCGGGCGAAACGATTCTGGATTCGTGGTCGGTCATGGTCGGATCGATACCACCAACCGTGCCGCTCGAACACCCTGTTGCGACGATTCGGCGCGGGGAAGCCGACGTTCTACGTGGCAATTCGAGGCCCGCAGTGTACCATCCTCGCAAAGAACTCTACGAAACGACGGAAACAAACATGCGACGCACTTTCGCGCTATTGCTCTTCGCCTACATGCTCACTTCGGTCGGCTGCATCGGTGGATTGAAGGTCACCAAGATCAACTCGGATCAGAAGAAACCGAACAACGTCTGGGTCTTCTTCACGGTCGAAGATGGCGACGAACCGGTCGCCGGTCTGACCGCCGACGACTTCAAGATCTACGAGGACGATGGACTCGTTTCTCCTTTCGAGTCGAAGCAGGTCATTCAGAATCCAGAAGTGGCTGCGGTGATGTACACGATTCTACTGCTCGACGTGAGCGGTAGTATGACCGAGTCGGGTGAGATCGAGTCGCTCGTGGACGCCGCGAAGAAGTTTACCGAGAAGGTTGGAGAGTCGCAGAAAGTCGCGGTCTACGCGTTCGACGGCTCCGAGGACATCCACAGTGTGGTGCCCTTCACGAACCGCAAAGGTTCGATCGACGGTGGCCTCGATGGACTCCGCAATTGGAGACCCAAGGACAACTCCACCAACTTGCATGGCGCGGTCGTAAAGGGGCTCGAGACGCTCGATAAGGCACTCCAGCGCGAGCCGAAGCCGCTCAAGTTCGGCACGATGGTCGTGTTCTCCGACGGTGCAGACCGGGCAGCTCGCGTCTCTCGCCAAGAGATGCTCGAGGCGATGGACAAGAAGGAGTACGAGAACTTCGAGTTCTACGCGATTGGTCTCGGCGACGATGCCGAACTCGAGGAAGCCAAGCTGGGCGAGATTGGGCGCGACGGCACCTACACCGGGCGCGAAGCAAGCCGAACGTCGGAGGCCTTCAGTGAGGTCGCCGAAAAGATCGAAGCGCAAGGCAAGCGGTTCTACCTGCTGTCGTACTGCAGCCCCGCTCGAAAAGGAGACCACGAAGTGCGCATCGAAGTAGATGTCGAAGAGAAGGGCTCCGGCTCGCTCGAGTACACCTTCAACGCCGACGGATTTGGTCCGCCTCCACAGTGCGATCCGGAACGACAGCCGACGTTCGACCTTGAAGACGTCACGCCGGTGGATGAGGAAGGTGAGCCCAACTCCTGACCGATGGATTTGAACCGGGACATCCTTCGTATCGGGCCGTTCGAAGTCGTGCGCAAACTGGGGACTGGAGGGATGGGTCAGGTCTTCGAGGCCGTCCATCCTGACTCGGGCCAACGTTGCGCAGTCAAGACCGTCCACTCGTCTGGCGGCATGGGCGTCGACGCGCTTCGTGCGATTCGTCGCGAAGTCGAAGTGCTCGCCGAGCTCGACCACCCCCACATCGTGAAGGTCCTCGACTTCGATCTCGAAGCGTCGAGACCGTGGTTCGCGATGGAGTTCATCGACGGGAGGCCGTTCTCGGACTGGAACAGCGACTCGAGCGGGGAGCCGTCGACGGCGGATACGATCGTCGACATCGCGTCGCGCACGACAATGGAGGATTGGTCGTCGCTCCGAGATGCTCTGGGAGACGCGCGAGCCCAAATGGAGCGAATCGCCGCACGGCGCCCGGCCAGACTATTGAAGATGGCGGCAGCCGATTCGTGGCATCCTGGACCAGAATTGCGGACGAAGCTCGCATGGGTCGGGCAAGTCGCTCGCGCACTTCAGTTCCTTCATGGCCTCAACATCATTCACGGGGATGTGAAGCCGGACAACGTCTTGATTCGGAGCGACGGTGTCGCGGTCCTGGTCGATTTCGGGCTCGTCTCCAAGAAGGAACGGCGAATCAGCCACGCTACGATTGCCCGAAGTCTCACCCGGGCCCAGACGCTCGAGTATGCAGCGCCCGAACGTCACCTCGCCGCCGACTACGACGCGCGAGCGGACCTCTACGCCCTGGGCTGCATGCTCTACGAGGTTTTCGCCGGGACCCCACCCTTCACCGGACCGGCGTCGGCCGTGGCGATCGCGCACGTCGTGCAAGACCCGCCGCACATCAAGAACGTCGACGAGCCCCCTCCCAAGAGGATGTGGGAGCTGATCGAAGATCTACTGGAGAAAGACCCGCGCCGCAGAGTGGCGTACTCGGCACACATCTGCGCGGTGTTGGAGAGCCTTTCGGTCGCGACGACTCCCGGCGGCAGAAGTCTCCCGGCGACTCGCCCCTACCTCTATCAGCCTGGTTTCGTCGGGCTAAAAGACGAGCTCGAGACCGCCCGAGCCGTCCTCAACTCCAGCTCCATCGACTCGCCTCGACTCGTGCAGGTCATCGGGGGAGAGGGTGCCGGAAAGTCCCGATTCTTACTCGAGGTGGCCGGCGAAGCGGTCCAGACGACTGGGCACGTCCATTTTCTGTCGGCCGACTCATCCGGTTCCGAACGTCTGCCCTTTGCGTCGATGCGGTTCGTCTTCGAACACCTCGTGGACCTTTGTAGAACCAAGGCGTGGAGGCCGAACGCCGACGCGTTTTGGATCGCGCGGGTCGAGCCTCGCCTCGCGCCATTCCTCTCCGAATCAGATCGAGCGCTTCTCGCTGAGGTAGCGACGGTGCCGCGTCAGGCGGCACACAAGGCGATCTCGGTCGCCGTCGTGGGAGCCCTCCGTAGTATCGCCGACAAAAAGCTGATCGTGATTCTCGTGGAGTCGCTCGACGCGCTGGAAGAGGGCTCTCGAGCGATCATCGACGAGGTCTTGCGTCGCGCGAAGAGTGAACGCTGGCTGGTCGTGGCGACAGCCTCGACGAAGGTGGTCTCTGAACACGAAACGGTCGCGATCGAGCTTCCAGCTTTGGCCCCGCCAGAAGTCTCCGAGTTTGCTTCGCAGATCATGGGAGGCGCCTCACTCGACGATGAGACGGTAGAACTGCTGGCCACCGCGTCTCAGGGCCGACCTGCGGCGCTCGTCGACCTGATGAATACGCTGCTCGAGAACGAGCTCATCGAGCAGGACGACTGGGGTGCGTGGCATGGGGCGAATGGGACCGACCTGGAGTCTGCGGTTCGCGAGATGATTCGTACCGAAGCGGCACGCCCCGAACGTCGAATTGCTCGCCTGCGGGCCCCCGTGCGACGCGTCGCCGAGGTTTGCGCGGTGTTGGGGCGGAGCCTGAATCTCGCCGATGTGTTCGACCTGATGTCCACAAGCCGCGGCGAGATCTCACTCGCCGTAAGTGAGCTGATCGGAGCCAGGGTGTTGGCTGAGGGACAGTTTGGCGACGCGTCGAGTCCTCGCGATCTCGCCTTCGTTTCGCGAAAGCTCCGCGAGGCACTCTATCGGGCGATCCCTGAAGAACGGCGGCAAATGCTCCATCTGGCGGCCGCCGAGGTGGTTGGTCGCCGCGGGGATTTGTCGGAGCTCGCGCAGCATCTCGAACGAGGTGGAGACTCCGAAAACGCCTACGTGGCCTATCGCGACGCCGCCGACGCGGCAGTTGAGAATTACGCCCAGGACCTTCGGGTGAAGTGTCTCGAAGGGGCACTTCGGGTGGGGATGGATGCGCCGCAGGCCGAGCGCGAGAGCATTTTGTACCAGCGCTATCAAGGCATATGCGACTACGCCTCGACCGACGTCGTCGCATCGGAGTCAGAGAGTGTTCTTCGGGTCGTGGAGTTGGCGACGACTCGAGCGCGAATCCTGTACACGCTCTTCAGTCGATTGTTGTCCGACTCGCGCTCCGAACAAGTTGCCGGCCATCTCGATGAAGTGCGCGCGATGACGAACCACGAGAATCCGTCGGTTTCGGTGCCGGCGAACTCCGCGCTCGCGATTTGGCACAACTTCTACGATCAGATCGACGATGCCGTGGCATCTGGTCAGGCGGCCGTGAAGGCGGCGGAGGGCGCCAACGCGTCGCTGCGGCTACAGGCGATCGTTTCTTACGGCAACGCGCTCTTCCGCACCGACCGGGTCGACGAGTGTGTCGCGACGAGCGAGCTCGCCGTCGAGATTGCCCGCGAGACAGGGGAGCAGCACAAGGTTCAGACGGCGATCGGCCGAGTCGTGGCGATTCGCGCGAAACAGGGCCATTTCGCAGCGGTCGAACGCGCCCTCGAGCCGGTCGCGGCGTTCCAGTTTCGTGCGAGAATGCTCTCCGGTTACGTCATCTCGATGTGGAACATCGGCTACGCGGCCCACGCGATTGGGCGGTTCGACAAGGCTCTCGAGACGCTCGATAAGATCGATGAGGTGTGTGACTCGTTGGGGGTCGAGCGAGATATCGGGGAGTATCTGAGTCGGCGTTCCGCTGCGCTCGCGATCCTCGGTGATCACGCAGAATCCAGGCGCTTCGCGGAGGAGTCGATCCAGCTCGCGAAACGCGCGCAAGTCAGAGTGCACGCGAACCTTCAGTATTGCGAGGCACTTCAGGCGTCTGGCGCCTATGCAGAATCTCTCGAACACCTCGACGACTTAGACCCGGCCGCCGGCGACGTTTGGGCGCCAATCTGGAGCTATCTGTGCGCCAGTGCTGCGATTGAACTCGGGCAGTATGAGCGGGCCGAGCGCGAACTACACGCCACGAGGCAGCGGAACCTGGCGCCCCATGAGGAAGCTCATCTGCGACATCTCGAGGGCCGATTCGCATGGAAACGAGGCGACGTATCGAGAGCATTCGACTTGTTCGAACAGGCGCTCGATTGGTTCGAACGTCATGAATTCGCGTACGACTCATCCCTCACACGATTGGATCTCGCCCACTGCCTTGCGGCCTTGGGTCGCGACATTCCGGAGTCTCTCGTCGAGCCGGTGCGGGCATACGTCGACACGCAGCCGTTCGCTCCCGAGTCTAGAGTTCGTTCTCAGTTGGCCGAGGTAGAGGCGCTCTTGGGCTCGAACCACTAATTAAGGGCGGATGACGCGACCGACGCGTTTCTTCGAGATTGATGACCGTTTGGGGTTCGTCGCGACCTACGATAAGATTCCGGCAGGTTTCTCACTGGGCAAAGTCATGATGTCTACCAGACGGACCGCAACTGTGGTTGCGGGACTAATTCTCTTCGTGATGTCGGGGTGCGTCGAAAAAGCTCCCGTCGTTGATTCGTCGGATGGTGGAGGAATCTCCGACTCGGGGACGAACTCCGACGGGGGCGGGGAGCTAGATTCTGGGCTCGATGCCGGAACGCTGTCCGATACGGGCACTCGGGATTCGGGCGCAGATGCTGGAGAAGACGCCGGCACCGACATGGGCACGACGTCGCGCCAGCCTTGGCGCACCACCGATGGCTTGGTGCTCTACTACCCGTTCCGCGACGATACGCAGATTACAGACGAGGCGGGCTCACGAAGTGCGGGGTTCCCCCAGTTCGTCACCGTTGAGAACCGCCGGCTCGTCGTTCCGTACAACTACTCCTTTGTCGTTCCACGGTCCGGGACCCTTTCCGAAACACTCGCTAGCTCGAATGCGTTCACGATTGAGATTTGGCTTGAGGTTTCGGGTGTGCCGGACAACGCCAAGGCGATCACGTGGGGGAACTTCGAAATCGGCCTGGCCGGCAACTTCAACTCCCAATACAGCGCGATTTGCCTCACGCAGTGCGAGACGGACGCGATCCAGACCGACTCGGTCGTCGTGAATGGGCGCATGAATCACATCGTGGTGACCTATGACGACGGCGTGATGCGGTTGTACTCCGACGGCGCGCACGTGGGAGCGTGGACGGGGATAAACGGCCCCGCCGATCTGCTTGGCGTCAACGATCTCGGGGTCTCGAATGGACTTCTCGATGCCGAGTTTGGACTCATCGCCATCTACGACCGGGCGCTGAGCCCCGGCGAGATCATCAACCACAAGAACCTCGGCTGGGACCCAACCGTCGACGACGAAGTCGCTCAGCCCGACCTCGATTCGGTCGCCCTCGATACACAGGGATTTCGTGATCAAATCGGAGTGCGCGAGTTCTCGATTGGCGATGGCGCGGACACTACGCCCGGACTCGACGTGGATGCGTCGAACCGTCGCCACGCCTTGCTGTACATCGAGCACGCGTTCCCAGAAGGCTCCGAGGTCTTGGCGACGCAGCTGATGGTGCGTTCCTACTTGAGCGACGACGCAGGGACCGCATCGGTCTTCGCATTGGAAAAGGATTGGGGCGCAGGTGTTACCTGGAACCAAACCGGCAGAGCGGGGCAGCAATGGGAGGCTGGCGGCGCAACTGGACCATCTGACCGAACTGTCGAACTTGCGAGCCAGGTCGTCGATACTTCGGTGGGGCTCGATGTACTCCTCGATGTGACCGAGCTATCCACCGCATGGCAACTGGAGACCGACGCGAACTACGGTTTCCTGTTCACCTGCGAGGGGTGCAAAGTCTTCAGCGAATCGCGCGATGACCACAGGTCGGCGTTCAGGTCGAAACTCGTGAGCTGGCTGAGCCTGCCGCGGCCCAACACCTCACCAGAAAGACCCGCGGCGCCCGTCGTGAACGGCAGTTCGATCACCAACGACGTTCTGAATGTTACCTGGGACGAGCCCTCTAGCTATGTGTTCCACGAAATCTACGTGGATGGTTGGCTCTGGACTCGATCGAACAAGTCGTTCGGAGAGGCCGCTCTATGGACCGACAGCCTGACGCCGACAAAAGTCGAAGTCGTCGCGGTCGACCTCTGGGGCCGCCGCTCCGACTTCGTCGACGCAACCCCATAACCCTCGAGGTCGCTCATCGCTGTCCATGACAAGGAAGAGATGACTCGAGAAGAGTACGAGGCCATTCACGGCTCGTTGGTCTTCGCCGAGACCGTGATGGAGTCGCCAGAAGCGACGATCCGGCCCACTGTGCTGTCGGGCGGCGCAGACACTCGACCGGAGCCCGACCGAATCTTCATCGGCAGCGACTCACTCCCGCAGATACAGGTCGGCGAGGCTGGCGAGCTCGGTGTCGAGCTTCAGTTCGGAGAGACGCTTGGCGAGGGCGGAATGGGGCTCGTTCGTTCAGCGAGACAGGTCCCGATTGGTCGCAACGTCGCGGTGAAATCGGTCCGTGACGAGTTCGAGGGCGACATGGGCGCCGCGTCGGCGCTCGTTCGCGAAGCCGTCGCGACCGGTCGCCTCGAACACCCAAACGTCGTGCCGATCTACTCGGTCGGCCGCGATTCTGACGGTCGGCCAGTCATCGTGATGAAGCGTATCGAAGGCGCTTCCTGGCTGGACTACATCAAACACCCCGACCGAGTGCCGTCGTCCGACCCGCTCGGGTGGCACCTCGAGATTTTTCGCGACGTCTGTACCGCCACCCACTTCGCGCACAGTCGTGGCGTCATCCATCGAGACATCAAGCCCGAGAATGTCATGGTCGGCAGTTTCGGCGAGGTCTACCTCGTCGACTGGGGGCTCGCGGTACGGCTCGAAGGCGACCCTACCGGAGCGCTCCCCTCGATCGCCGATATCGACCAGTTGGCCGGAACGCCTGCCTACATGGCGCCCGAGATGGCGAGCGGAGACTTCGCCTCGCTGGGAGCACCGACTGACATTTATCTGCTCGGCGCCGTCCTGCACGAGATTGTGATGGGTACGCCGCCCCACACGGGTTCGACGATCTTCCAGGTCATGTTCGCCGCGTTTCAGTCGAAACCGTTCGACTATCCCGAGTCCGTGCCAGGCCACCTCGCCTCGATCTGCCATCGAGCGATGGCGCGCGAACCCGAGAACCGATTCGCGTCGGCCCTCGAGCTGAGAGAGGCCGTCACGACGTTCATCAGTCACCGTGCGGCAGAGGAGCTCGGGCGAGAGGCCGCCGAGCAGCTCACCGAACTCCGGCAGGTCATCGCCGACGACTCCGACATCGATGAAGAACGCAGGGTCTTGGTCTACCGACTTTGGGGCGCTGCCCGATTTGGATTCGAGCGGTCACTCAACAGTTGGCCCGAGAATCAGGCGGCCAAAGACGGCCTCGCGCTGGGCATCATCACCATGATCGACTGGGAGCTTGGCCACGGGTCTGTACACACTGCCCGCGCGCTCCTCGCCGATCTCGAAGAGCCGCCAGACGACGTGGTGAAGCGAATTGAGGATGTTGAATCCCGGCTTGGGGAAGAACAGGCCGAACTCGAGGAGCTACGAGAATTTCGTGACCAGCGTGATGCAAACGCCGGCGCCGGCAGTCGCGGCGTAATCGTGGGCGTACTGGTGGTCATTGGGGTCGTTCTGCCCGCCATCGCCGTTTGGCAAGGTTGGGTCGTCCTGAGCGACCCGCTCACGTTCTGGCTCGTCGCGCTGATCGCGGGAGGCGGCTCGATTCTGGGTATGGCGGCGGGCTGGCGAGGCATGTTGCCGATCCAGGTCGAACGGACCGAGTCGAACCGCCAGGCGCTGGCGTTCGGTTACATCGCGTGCGTCTACCTGATGGTGTTTCGTGGCGCGGCGCTGCTCGCCGGCACGGGAGTGCCCGTAGCAGCCGGACTGGAGCTCGTCGGGTTCTCCGCGATGACCCTGGTCACCGGCAGTACCTACGATCGTCGCCTGTTCGGCATGAGCCCAATCTACGTGGCCGGAGGTCTGGTGATTCTGGCGTTTCAGGAATGGGGGGTGGCGATGTACGCGGTCACTCACGGGCTTGCCATGAGCTACATTTCGGTGCGCTGGAGCCGGGCGGCAAAGCAGTCCTGACGCTCGCTAGAACCCGATCCGACCAAACGCAGCGAGCTGCCAGGAATCGTCGAGCAGCGGGAACCAGTCGATCGAAAGCAGGCCGCCGACGAATGGGAACGCCATGTCGAGCTCGAGTCGAACTCCGGCCGAATCATCGTCGCCAAAGACAGCCACGGGTCCGCCGGCCAAGCCAACAGACGGGAAGATGCAGTTGAACCCGGGTGTCGCGACGAGCCCGGTCGCGGCGACCTTGTGGCGTCGGGCAAAGTCGGATTCGACACTCAGCCCCGCAGCGGTCCACAGGTCGATGCCAAACTCGAACCCGGCTCGTGCCGTGAAGTCGCCGTCGAAAGACGAGCCGAGGGCAACGTAGGGGCCGCCCATTCGAAGCGATTTTGCAGGTACGCGAGCATCGAGCCGGACCGGCTCGCCTTCAGTCGTTGAGAACAGCTGTGGTTCCGCGGGTTCTGGCGTAATCGTGGCGGTCCACTCTTCCGGCGTCGCGAACGTTACGCGAACTGGGCTAGCGCTCGACCAGCGCTGAAGGTCTCCCGCGTTCACCCACACTTTTCGCCGGCCGATGACGGCGGACTCGCCAAGCAACATGTGTCGAATCTCGGTGCCATCGAGCAGCAGAGGGTCACTGTTGTCGGGCGGGCGTGCAGTGCCTGTGAGCGTGATGATGTGGTCTCCAGTGAGCGCCGCTTCGAATTCGAAGTCAGACCTCGTGGATGCCGGCAGCCCACGGTCGTACGGAACCCCCCGCGTGGTGCCTCGCTCGGGGGCGCTGCGGGGCGCGAGTTGTGCACCGTCGAGTCGCACGGTCGGAGCCACGATTCGGTGCCCCGACCAGTGAAACTCTGCGTTCGTCGGACCGGCGACCGACACGGCGTAGGTAGCTTTCCAGCTGCACTCGACCTCGCCAGAGTCTTCGCATTCGATTCGAATCTCGGCGGATTTGAGTTCAACCTCGCCGACGACAGGCCACAATACACCGATGACTGCTGGCTTATCGGGAAGTGGCGACATGGCTGTCGCGTCAGATGCCGCAAAGCCGAACGCCGCGACGAACGCGGCGGCTGAGATTCGGTGAGCAGTGGTCATGTGGGCGAACTCGTCGCGTTACTGTTGGTCTTTGGTCGTGTCGGTTTTGGCAGCCACGACGTCGTCGCCGAATCGCTCGACGTTCACGAGCCACGCGGCAGCGTTCTTGACGTACCGACCGGTGCCGGCCGTGTCCCAACTGTTGTAGAGGCGGGTAAATCCGCCGTCGAGGATCGCGCGCTTGCCGCCGTGGTCGTAGAACGCGGTGACCACGTTGCCGTCCGAGCTCCAGATGAGGGGATTGAGTCCGCCCGCCAGCGTGATGGCAGCGATCGTGATGCCCTCGAACACGTGTTCGAGGCCAGTGGTCAGCAGGTGGTTCGGGAGCAGGCCAGACTTCGCGTCGTCGTTGACCTTCATCTTCACCACGGTGCTACCGATGTAATCGCCCTTCATCGACGAGTCGAACAGCGCCGAGGCGAGAACGTTCGCATCGGCGTGGAACGGCGTGTTGTCGCCCCAGATGTAGAGACCCTTACCGCTGTCGAAGAACTCCTTGATGACTTCGACGTGAGCGTCGGTGAGCTGGCGGCTAGAGCCCGAGATGATCCAGAGCTGTGATGCTTTCTTCAGCTTCTCGCGCAGTTCTGCGGGCTCAGGAACGGCGTTCGACCATCGGTACACGCCGAACCCTTTCTGCTTCAGCGCGGCGCGAGCCTTCTCGAAGTCGAATTGGTAGAGCTGGATGACTGCGACGGTCTGCCCCTCGAATGCGCCGTCGACGGCGAGGTCGAAGTTGGAGCCCTGAGCGTTGCCGAAGCCGTCTTTTTGAGGCTCGCGCTCCACGACTCGGCGCACCCGCTCGCCGCTCTTCTCGTCGAATTCGACGACCTCTTGTTGGACCTTTGGGGCGCTCTGGCCGGCGGTGCGGTTGTACGCCGACTGAGCCCAGGCGGGCCCGGCGGCGAAGATGAGAGCCATGAGGAAGAGGACGGACAGTGCGCGTTTCATGATCGATTCCGAAGCAGGAGGTTGTCTTGACCCTCCTTTCAACGGGTGGCTCGCCGAACCGATCTAATTTTCACGCACAAACGTGAATTCGGACTGACCACAGCGGCCGTGGCTGATCTCTATTTGTAGGTATTCGCCCGGGAGCGTCTGCCTTACCGTGGAGGAGCGGCTGAGCTATTCGCGGCCGGTCCCGGACAAGGCCCGACCGCGTGGGCATTCGCGCTCGTCAACCGGCTGGGCGCGGAGGTCATCGCGAACGTGCATACGTTGGTCGTGATCGTGCCGAGTCACGCGGGCGAAGACCTGATGCTCTTCGACGAGCCGATGACCGGTCGCGGTGACTTCTACTTCCGGCAGATGGTGGGGTCGGCCAATTACCGCACCGGCGGGTTCTTCAATGATTACCTGCACGGCTGGCTGAACTATCAGGTCGAGCACCACGTCTTCCCCGACATGACCATGCTGCAATACACCAAGGCACAACCGCGCCTCGCCGAAATCGCGGCGAAGCACGGTGTTCCTTGCGTGCAGGAGTCGGTGTGGAAGCGCCTCGCCAGGCTGCTTCGCGTCATGGTGGGCACCGAAACGATGCCGCACTAGCAGGAATCGGCCGAAGCTCAGGCGGCGTAATGAAGCGCACTCAGAACGCGACGCACCGGTCGAGGTAGCCAATCCCCTCGGCCACCGCTTGGTCCGCGGTCGTCATGTTGAACCGGGTGTAGTTCGCTCCCGTCGCGGTCGAGTAGAGGATGTCGTACGTGCCCGGCATGAGCTTCACGTTCTCGCGAAGCTTGTCGGTGCCGCTCGTGTAGTAGTCGTAGTTGGCGATTCGCACCCACGCGCCCGTGTCTCGCTCCACCGCGTAGATGTAGAAATCGTACCAGGGGAGGGTCACCTCGGGGTCGTTTCCTTCGACGGTAACCAGAGGCGAAATGGCCACTGGGTCGACGTCGAGCGCGATGGCGGAACCTTCCGAAACGACGACGTTCTTCTGCACGTACATGATGCCCTCGGGCACGGCCTGTGCGGCCGTCGTCATGTTGAAGCGGGTGAAGTCGTTGCCCGTCGCGGTCGTGTAGAGGATGTCGTAGGTGCCCGGCATCAGCTTTACATTTTCGCGCAGCTTGTCGGTGCCGCTCGTGTAGTAGTCGTAGTTGGCGAGGCGGATCCACGCGCCCGTGTCTTGCTCGACGGCGTAGATGTAGAAGTCGTACCAGGGGAGGGTGGTCTCAGGGTTTTGGCCCTCGTAGGTCACGTTCACGGTGATTGCCGCCGGGTCGACATCGACGCTCAAGTTCGAGCCTTCGGTCACGACGACGTTCTTCTGCAGGTAGACGATCCCTTCGGGCACGGCCTGCGGGGCGGTCGTCATGTTGAACCGGCTGTAATCGTTGCCTGTGGCGGTCGTGTAGAGCAGGTCGTAGGTGCCGGGCATGAGCTTCACGTTCTCGCGCAGTTTGTCGGTACCGCTCGTGTAGTAGTCGTAGTTCGCGATGCGCACCCAGGCGCCGGTGTCTTGCTCTACGGCGTAGATGTAGAAGTCGTACCAGGGGAGGGTGGTCTCGGGGTCGGCACCTTCGTACGTCACGTCGACCGTAATGGCGGCTGGGTCGACATCCAGGTTGATCGCCGAACCCTCCGAGACCGCAACGTTCTTCTGTAGATAGACGATGCCTTCGGCCACGGCCTGCGGGGCTGTCGTCATATTGAAGCGCGTGAAGTCGACCCCCGTCGCGGTCGTGTAGAGGATGTCGTAGGTGCCCGGCATCAGCTTCACGTTCTCGCGAAGCTTGTCGGTGCCGCTCGTGTAGTAGTCGTAGTTGGCGAGGCGGATCCATGCGCCGGTGTCTTGCTCGACAGCGTAAATGTAGAAGTCGTACCAGGGGAGGGTGGTCTCGGGGTCGGCACCTTCGTACGTCACGTTGACCGTGATGGCGGACGGATCGACGTCGATGTCGAGCACCGAACCGTCGGTAACGAGCACGTCCTTTTGCAGGTAGACGATGCCCTCGGGCACGGCCTGTGCGGCCGTCGTCATGTTGAAGCGGGTGTAATCGTTGCCCGTCGCGGTCGTGTAGAGGATGTCGTAGGTGCCCGGCATCAGCTTCACGTTTTCGCGCAGTTTGTCGGTGCCGCTCGTGTAGTAGTCGTAGTTGGCGAGGCGGACCCAGGCGCCGGTGTCTTGCTCGACGGCGTAGATGTAGAAATCGTACCAGGGGAGCGAGACTTCCGGGTCGCCACCTTCGTAGGTCACGTTCACGGTGATCGCCGCCGGGTCGACGTCGACCGAATATGTGTTCAACCCCGCGTAGAATGTGACGTCTTTCTGCAGGTAGACGATGCCCTCGGGCACGGCCTGTGCAGCCGTCGTCATGTTGAATCGCGTAAAGTCGGTTCCGGTCGCGGTGGTGTAGAGGATGTCGTACGTGCCGGGCAGAATCTTCACATTCTCGCGCAGTTTGTCGGTGCCGCTCGTGTAGTAGTCGTAGTTGGCGATTCGCACCCACGCGCCGGTCTCCTTTTCGACCGCGTAGATGTAGAAGTCGTACCAGGGCAGGCTGACCTCGGGGTCGCCGCCTTCGTACGTCACCGTCAGGTCGAGCGTCGCCCAGGTGACGTCGACGTTTCCAAACGAGTGTGTCGACGTGCAGGTCGAGTTCCCCGGCGTCGACGGGCAGCTCGCCTGGAGCGTGCCGCGGCACTGTCCGCCGGCGTCGCAGACATCACCGGTGGTGCAGTAGAGGCCATCGTTGCACGACTGCCCGGCCGCTCGATTCACCGCGACAAAGCTGTCGCTCGCTTCGTCACACGAGTAGTAGGAGCATGGGCCGAGCGATGGGCCGGTTGGCTGCGGCACGTTGGAAGTGACGCAACCATTAGCGTCGGCGCTGGCGTCGGCCGGAGCGCACGTTTCGACGCCGGTGCAGTATTGGGCGTCATCACAGAGGCTGTCGGTCGCGACGTGGCTCGCGAATCCGCCAGAGCAGGAGTCGACCGTGCAGGTCACTCCGTCGTCGGGAACGTTCGTGTCGTCGTTGGTGAACTGGCACCCGAGCACGTCGTCGCACGTGTCGTCGGTGCAGGCGTTGTTGTCGTCGCATGTCAGCGTAGTGCCGCCGCCGCACTGGCCGGCCGAGCAGACCTCGTTCTGGATGCAGGCCGTCGTGGAGCACGCCGTGCCGTCTGCGCTCGCCACGAACTGGCAAACACCCTGCACGAGCGTGTCGTCGGTGCACGGATTTCCGTCGTTGCACGTCGGCGTGTAGCACTCGGGCTGGCCGGTGCCGTCGTCGCGGCACGCCTGATTGTTTGCCGCGCAGGTATCCGGCACGCAGGGGTCGTCGGTACAGCCGCCGGCGCCGTCGGGGTGGTAGCCCGGGTCGCAGGCACAGGTGAAGCTCTGGCCGTTGGTCATGCACTGTGTCTTGTTTGGGTCACCGCACGGATTCGGCAGGCACGGATCGGTCGTGCATCCGCCCATCCCGTCGGGGTGGTAGCCGTTTGCGGAGTCGCACGAGTCGCAGCGGTCGCCGGTCCATCCGGAGTCGCACTGGCAGTCGATGATGCCGCCCGGCGTGGTGCATGTACCGTTGTTGTTGCACGTGCCAGCCGCACAGACTTCGTCGACGACACACGCGCCGCCCTCGTCGTGGTATCCGGGGTCGCATGAGCACTCGGCGACGCCGGTCGACGAGTCGCACACGCTGCGGTTGGGGTCGCTGCAGGGGTTCGGCAGGCACTCGTCGGTGGTGCAGCCACCCATCCCGTCTGGGTGGTAGCCGAGCGCCGAGTTGCACTCCGCGCAAAAGTCGCCGCTCCATCCTTCGGTGCAGGCGCAGGTCGGGCCTTCGTCACCGTCCGTGCAATCGCCGTTGCCGGAGCAGGTCCCCGGCATGCAGGTTTCGTCGGGCACGCACATCTCGCCCTCGAGGTGCGTCCCTGCCTGACACACGCACGAAGCGGTGAGGTCGTCGACCTCGCAGGTCTGGTCCTGGCGGCAGTCGAGGAGCGAACACGGGTCGTCGGTGCATCCGCCGTTTCCGTCGTCCACCCAGCCGCCAGCCGCATCGCAGGTCTCGCAAAACTCTCCGGCGAACCCTTCATCGCACGTGCAGCTCACGCCTTCGGGGCCATCGGAGCACTGTCCGCGGTCGTTGCAGGTGGTCGGCTGGCAGTCGGTGTCGACCACGCAGCTTCCGTCGACTTCGCTCTGGCCGGCCGGGCAAACACACCGAGCGATGTCGGCCTCGACGACGCAATTCAGCTCGCCACAGTCCGCCTCGGCGCAAGCGTCCGCACCGGTCGTCGCGTTCGTCGTGCCATTGGCGCTCGTCGAGTTGTTCTGCGAGTCCGTGTTCGAGTCGTCGCTACAGCCTGCGGCCGCGGCGAGCACGAGCGCGATGAACCAAAACGTGCAGATCTTTTGCATCTTCGGGAGTCCGTTCGTCGGGATTGAGGGGCGACTATGACGAACGAATGCTCGGGATGCCAGCGGATGGCCCACGAATTCAGGAGGTTTCAGGG
>CAYLMO010000043.1:0-46636 GCA_964384605.1 uncultured Bradymonadales bacterium
TTGGGATTTGCTAGCCACGGCGCGGTTCTCTATCGTGCCCACCTCGACCTACATGTGCGAATGAGATGACGATGAAGTATCGCGCCCTACTCTTCAGCCTGCTCCTCACCGCCGCATGCGGTGATGACGCCAGCTCGACCAACAACAATACCGCTACGGACGCTGGCAACAACGCGACGTCTGCCGACGCCGGCAACAACGCCACGACGGCGAACGACGCGGGCGGGAACGCGACGACGGTGGATGCGGGCGACGATTTGCCGCCGGAACCTTGGTCGGTCATGGAGAGCGGTCCATACAACATCGGTTGGGTGACCTACGACATCACGTACGACGCATTCGAGGAACCTGGTCGAACCGTGCGCATGGCCGCGTGGTATCCGACCCGGGCTCAAGACGGCAAAATCGCGCGCTACGACAACACGTTCAATCGACTCGACGCTCCGGTGTTCGACGGAGCGGAACCGGCGCTCGACGGCCCCCTGCCCGTGCTCGTCTTTTCGCACGGTAACAGCGGGCTCGCCGAGCAGAGCTACTACATGACCGAGTTCTTCGCGTCGCATGGGTGGCTCGTGATTGCTCCGGACCACACCGGCAACACGTGGATGGACAATCAGGGCGCCATCAACCTGTCGAGCGCGCTCGTGCGACCACAAGACGTGACGGCCGCCCTGGACGATATCTACGACCGCCCAGCAGACGATATCCTGGCGGGTCTTGCTGGCGATGACGTCGTCCTGTCGGGACACTCGTTCGGCGGCTTCACGACCCTCGTGAACTCTGGCGCAGACTTCGCAGTCGATGAAGTATTGATGGAATGTGACTCCGGCACGATTGACCAGTCGTTGTGTGAAGTCTTCACACCAACGCAGATCGAGCGCGCTCGGATGGGCTACTTCGACGATCGAATCGACGTCGCGATTCCCCAGACTCCAGCTGGTGCATTGGTATTCCGCGAGAACCTCGCCAACATCCCAATCCCGACGCTGTTGATGACGGCCGAGCGCGACCAGACGCTCCCCAACGACGAGGAAGGTGACCCAATCTGGGACCTCATGGGGAGCACCGATACGATGCGGCTCGACCTCGTAAACGCCGGGCACTTCACGTACTCGAACATGTGCGACTTCTTCCCAATCGACGACGGCTGCGGGCCAAACTACATCGATCCGGTAATCGCCCGGCAGGCGATCAACGCCTACTCGATGGCGTTTGCCCGCTGGCACCTCTGGGGAGTGGCCGAAGACGAAGCCATTGCGACCGGAGCGGAAAACCCCTTCCCCGACCACGCGGTCATCTCGACGAAGTAGTCAGGCGTCGCTCGAGGTTATGTCGAGCGGAAGCGGCTCCTCTTTGTCGCGGATCAGCCGGCCAATTCGGATGCCGGCCTCAATCACGAGCCAAATGGCGAGCACGAGCAAGAATGCGCCGACGCCGAAGAGGAGCCACTTGCCCTCATCGGCAAAACGCAACGTGTTCGAGATCATGGCGGTGACCGTCGTCCCGATCATCAGCACCATCGGAATCCCCGTGTAATACCAGGGCTTGCCTCGGGTCAGCAGATAGACCGTGACAGCGAGCAGTGCGAGTCCGGCGAGGAGCTGGTTGGTGGTGCCGAAGAGCGCCCAGAGCGCGACGCCGGCCGCTTTGCCGTCAACCTGATAGAACGCGAAGAACGCGATCGCGGCGACCGCAATGCCGCTCGACAGATACCGGTTGCCGAGCACCTCGAGGCCAATCGACTCGCCGATCTCTTCGACGTTGTATCGCAGCAGTCGAGTTGCCGAGTCGAGCGACGTGAGCGCGTAGCTCACGACGATGATGCTCACGAAACTCGCGCCGATGTAGGGATCGATTCCGAGTGCGGCGAGAAACTGCGAAGAGCCTTGGATAAAGATCCCGACCTTCGCGGCGAGCCCGTCGGCGCTGGCCCAGGTGGCATAGTGTTGGTGCCATGACTCGGAGCTCATCATGCCGGCGGTGGTCGCCAAAACCGCGATGAGCCCGAGGAGCGATTCGCCAATCATGCCGCCGTAGCCGACGAACCGGGCGTCCTTCTCGTTGTCGAGCTGCTTTGCCGACGTCCCCGACGCGACGAGGCTATGAAACCCACTCGCCGCGCCGCAGGCGATGACGATGAAGACGAAGGGGAAGATGTCTGGGGCGCCCTCGGGATGAGGCCGGAATGCTGGAGCGACGAACTCCGGCTGGCCGATGAACACGCCGAGATAGAGCCCGCCCAATCCGAGATAGAGCAACAGTCCGTTTAGGAAGTCGCGTGGTTGAAGCAGGCTCCACACCGGCAAGACGGACGCCGCGAAAGCATAGACGAGCAGGATGGTGCTCCAGCCCGTGACGTCGGGAGCCGTCTCGACGTTGGCCAGCCCCGTCGCGTCCAAGACCGGCTGGAGCGTCGCGACATACATCAGGACGAGGAGAAGTCCGAACCCGATCGGGGTGAGGATTTTCCAGGAGATGTCGCGCTTGTAGCCCAGAAAACCGATGGCGGCGGCGATGACCATCAGCCCGAACGACGGCGTGACCGCCTGCGGGAAGTGGATGGCGGCCTGGCTTGGGTCGGGAGCCGGGCTGAAGAGGAAGGCGATGACGTAGACGAACACGCCCATCGCGAGGGCAACGAGAAAGAAGATGATGATGTGGAAGAGGGTCTTCGCTCGTTTGCCGATGAGGTCTTCAGCGACTGCGCCGATCGACTTGCCGCCCGCACGAACGCTCACGACGAGTGCACCGAAGTCGTGCACGCACCCAATGAAGATGGCGCCGAAGACCACCCATGCCATGGCCGGTGCCCAGCCCCAAATCACAGCGACAGCGGGGCCGAGCATTGGCGCGAGGCCGGCGATCGATGCGTAGTGGTGTCCAAAGAGGACCGAACGTCGGGTGGGGACGTAATCCACGCCATCGTTGACCGCGTGAGCGGGCGTCACGACGTCTTCGCGCAGCTCGAACACCTTCTCCGACAGGAAGCGAGCGTAGACCAGATAACCTACGATGTACGCGACAAAGGCGAGCGCGGTTGGGACGGCGGCGTTCACGTGAGTTCCTTGAGCTGGCGAATCTTCTCGCGAACTCCAGGGCGATCTGGCTCGAGCTCGAGCACGCGCGAGTAGAAGGTGATGGCGTCGACCAGGTCACGCCGGAAGACTGCGGTATCGGCCTGTTGCACAAACATCTCGACCGAAGACTCCACCTGGAATGAGTCTACCAACTCGGCTCGATGCTCACGTCGGCTCTTCGTGTTGCGAAGGACCGCCCACGCGTTCTCCACGCGTTCAGTGACTTCCTCGATGCGCGCCCGCAGCTGGTCATCGAGTCCAGGACCGAAGGCCGTTGGCGCGAACTTCTTCTTGAGCGACTCGTAACGTTTCTGGATCTCTTCGTCGTACGCCGACCAATGGAGCCCGAAAATCTCGAAATGGCTGTTGGTGGCGAGGCGAGCGTGAAGCATGTCGAGCTGCTGCACCGACTGCGTTTGCACTCGCGAAATCGGGCGGAATGCGGTGCGGTCGAGAAACCCGAGTCGACAGAGCGTGAGGATTGCAGCGAGCGCCTCGGACCGGCTCGAACGCGCCAGGCGAACGAGGTCATTTGCGCTCTTCCCTGCACCAAACTGAACGCCAAGCAAGTCTTCGTGCTGTGGCAGCAGCTGCACGGTCGCCAAGACCGGAGGCAGCGTTTCAGGCGGCTTGAACAGGTGCGCATCGAGTTCTGCCGGAATGTCGTCATCGATCGTCTCGACGACGCGGCCGAAGGCGAACGTGAGAATGCTGACCGGCTTCGCGAGAGGCTTCGACGGCAGGTTTTCGAGCGGGAAGAATCGTGCTTCACCGCGAACGTTCACCACCTTGCCGAGGAGAAATCGAATTCGTGTGCGGAGGCCGATCTGCAGTTCATTCCAGTCGCAAATGCCGAGGTTGAGGAGCGCTTCGGAAGAGCCGACCCCGTACGTTTGCCGATACTGCGTGACCTTTTCGGCGTCGTCTTGGTCGATGGTTCGGGCGCGAACGAGAAGCGATTCGAGCGACTCGTCGGGGCGTTCGGGGTCGGACGCGACGTCGACGAAGGAGCCTCGGTCGATGAGGACGAGCATTCGAGAGCGGCCGTCGTCGAGTTCGAGCATGCCGGTCGCATTGTTTGCGACGAGCTGGAGCAACGGTTCGACGACGTCGTCTTGGCTGAGGTCCCACGTGCGCGAAGGTTTCACCGACGGCCGGTGGCTGGCGAGCGTCGGTACGCGCTCAAACGCTGCCGGGGCCGGGGCTTGTGCGGGGATCGGCGTCTCGAACGGGGCGCGCATGCCGGTGTGGGGTCGGTCGAACATGCCCGTATTGACCGAAGGCTTGCGCATCTCTTCGGGCAGCGCCCGGAGCCGAGTTTCGGTGATGGAGTCGAGCGAGTCGATCTGGACGCATCGTCCTTGCGGTAGTTCCTGAACCACCCTGCCCATCAGCTCGACGGCGCGGCCGTTGCCGCTGACGCGAACGACCACGTCTGAGTGCATGGGAACAGGAGCATCGACGATGAGCGCGCCGAGATCGCAAAAGTCGGAAAGGCGGTCTTCGAGTTCGCGCGGCTGTTCGAAGACGACATGGAGCGTACCGGTGCGTTCGTCGTAGGAAACGCCGGCTTCTTGTGGTGAATCGGTGAGCTCTTCGGCCTTGGCAAACAGCCGTTCGGCGGCCTCGGAAGGATCGAGCCGCCCCCGAAATCGACGCAACAAACGCTCGAGTGCGTCGTCGAACTGCTCTTGGATGTCGGACGAATCGGACATGTCGCACCACATCAACCGCGAATACCTCGAATTGTACGTCGATGTGGGGTTTGCGGCCAGATATTGCTTCACAACGTTTGTTGTGGCGCGATGAGGCCCGGTGTATCCTCTGCGCACGGCAAACCGTACTGCTCGACATCGTTAAGGATGACCCAATGACGACCCGACCTCTGCGCGGTGCAATCCGCGCACTTTTCGGCATCTCCCTGATCGCACTTGGCCTGTTCGCCGGCTGTACCTACGACCCGGCTGAGTTCGATGCCGCGTGCGATTCCGAAGGCGCGACCGATGGGAACCGCGTCTGTCAGGATGGCTACTGGGTCACCGCGGACCTCGATGCGGGCGCGGACATGTCCGGAGATGCGAACGTCGAACCAGACGTTTGCGTCCCCGAGGGTGACGAAGACTTCTGTTCACGCGTTGGCGCGAACTGTGGCGAGGTCACGGACGTCGACAACTGCGGAGAGACCCGCACCGTGGCGGACTGCGGCACATGCACCGCGCCCGAAGAGTGCAACGCAGAGAACGTTTGCGAATGCGTCCCTCTTTCGGACGCCGAGTTCTGCGCGGCAGAAGGCAAGACGTGCGGCACCTTCACTGGCACCGACCGATGCGGCAACGAGCGCACCGTCCAAGACTGCGGTAGCTGCTTCGGCGTCGCGGTTTGCGGCGGCGGCGGCACCGACAACACGTGCGCCTGCCCCGACCAAACCGACCTCGAATTCTGCAACGAACAAGGCGCCGAGTGCGGCGTCATCACCGCCGAAGACGCCTGCGGTGAAATGCGTACGGTGAACTGCTCCGACGTGGGCACGCTCGGCTGCACGATGCCGGAAACCTGCGCCGGCGCTGGCGAAGACAACATCTGCGGATGCACCCCACAATCGACCGCCGACTTCTGCGCGGCGCAAGGGTCAAACTGTGGCGCCGTCTCGGCCAACGACAACTGCAACCAACCTCGAAACGAGAACTGCGGGTCATGCGCCAACGCCAACACCTGCGGTGGCGGCGGAACGGCAAACGTGTGCGGCTGTGTCGACGAAGCCGCTGCATGCGCCTTCGCGAGCGCCGAATGTGGCACCTACGACGCCTCGGGCGTGTGCGACAACCTCGGCAACGTGAACTGCGGCACCTGTGGCAACAACGCCTCCTGCAGCGCCAACCAGTGCGGCTGCGACTCCGGCTACACCGGCGACGGCTTCAACTGCGTCGACATCAACGAGTGCAACACCGGCGCCGACAACTGCTCGAACAACGCCACCTGCACCAACACGCAAGGCTCTTTCACGTGCACCTGCAATAGCGGCTACTCCGGAAACGGCGTCTCCTGCACCGACATCAACGAATGCAGCATGGGCACCGACAACTGCTCGAGCAACGCCGACTGCACCAACAACCAGGGCGGGTTCTCCTGCTCGTGCCGCAGCGGCTTCACCGGCAACGGTGTCACCTGCAACGACGTCAACGAGTGCACCGCCGGCACCGACAACTGCAACTCGAACGCCACGTGCAACAACACGCCCGGCTCGTTCTCCTGCTCCTGCAACACCGGCTTCACTGGCGACGGCGTCGTCTGCAACGACGAAAACGAATGCTCCGCCGGCACCGACAACTGCTCCTCGAACGCCTCCTGCACCAACACGTTCGGTAGCTTCAGCTGCAGCTGCGACTCGGGCTACTCCGGCGACGGCGTGACCTGCACCGATGACAACGAATGCACCGCCGGCACCGACAACTGCTCCTCGAACGCCTCCTGCACCAACACGCCCGGCAGCTTCACCTGCACGTGCGATTCCGGCTACATGGGCGACGGAGTGACCTGCACCGACATCAACGAGTGCACCGCCGGCACCGACAACTGCTCGAACAACGCCTCGTGCACCAACACCCAAGGCGGCTTCACCTGCTCGTGCGACTCCGGCTACAGCGGCAACGGCGTGACGTGCACCGACGACAACGAGTGCACCGCCGGCACCGACAACTGCTCGGCCAACGCGATGTGCATGAACACGGCCGGCAGCTTCACCTGCATGTGCAACAGCGGATTCACCGGAAACGGCGTGACCTGCAACGACATCGACGAATGCACCGCCGGCACCGACAACTGCTCGGCCAACGCAGCCTGCAACAACACCGCTGGCGGCTTCACCTGCACCTGCGACTCCGGCTACAGCGGCGACGGCGTCACCTGCACCGACGACAACGAGTGCACCGCCGGCACCGACAACTGCTCCTCGAACGCCTCCTGCACCAACACGCCCGGCAGCTTCACCTGCACATGTGACTCGGGCTACACCGGCAACGGCGTCACCTGCACCGACGTCGACGAGTGCGCCGACAACTCGGACAATTGCGACGCCAATGCCACGTGCAACAACACCGACGGCAGCTTCACGTGCACCTGCGATGCGGGCTACTCCGGCAACGGCGTGACCTGCACCGACATCGACGAATGCGCGACGATGACAGACAACTGCGACACAAACGCGACGTGCAACAACATCGCGGGCAGTTTCGAGTGCAGCTGCAACGCGGGCTACGCTGGCGACGGCGTGACCTGCACGCCGTTCGAGTCGGAATGCGGCGACAGCGTGGACAACGACGGCGACGGCGACACGGACTGCGCCGACAGCGACTGCGACGGCCAAACCTGCGACAGTTCACCGCCCAGTACCTGCATCGCCAACACCTGTCAGTGACGCCCACGGTCGTATTCTTCGATGTCATGAGCACACTCGTGTACGACCCGTACCGAGTGGAGCTGCCGGCGTTCTTCGACCTCCCGCTCGAAGTCTTGATGGAGCGCAAACACCCGACGGCCTGGCTCGACTTCGAGCGCGGCGACATCGACGCCGAGACCTTCGCGGAGATCTTCCTCGAAGGCGTCGAGTGGGACTACCGAGCGCTCGAGGCCGAGCTCGAGTCCGCGTATCGTTTCCTGCCCGGCATCGAGCCGCTCCTCGACGAACTCCAACGCGCCGGCGTGACGATGTACTCGCTATCGAACTACCCGGTCTGGTCCAAAATCATCGAGCGTAAACTCGAGCTCTCACGCTACATGCCGTGGGATTTCGTCTCGTGGAAGACGGGTGTGCGGAAACCAGATATCGACGCCTACCTCGGCCCCGCAAAGACGCTGGGCGTCGCCCCGGCCGAGTGCCTCTTCGTGGATGACCGCAGGTCGAATTGCGAGGCAGCGGAACGTGCCGGTATGATTGCAGCTCAATTCGAAAACGCTTCCCAGCTCCGCGCCGACCTCGTCGGTCGCGGGCTCCTCGAGAATGGGTGACGAGCCGACATGGCGCTGGGTCAACATGCAGTTGTCGTGGAACCGTCGCGCTACCGCGGCGAACCTGACGAGTTAGCCGAGCGGCTCGCGCCGCTGTTGCGGGTACCTGCGTCTCAGGTCGCCGGGATGATCGCGCGCGGTCCGATCACGGTCGACGCCGATCTCGACGAGGTTTCGGGGCAGCGACTTCTGAAACGACTCGACTCGCTCGGAATCCCGGCCGACCTGCGAAATGGCTCGGGCACGACCGTATCGAGCTCGGGCGAGCCAGCCGCCGTGGCCGAGATGGAAGGGTTGATGGCCGCCGTCGGCGAATCGCTCGACGCTTCGGGACTCAGCTCTGCATCCGAGCCGGCGACGGACGGATGGGGCGCCGTACTGCCAGGTTTGAGCGAACCCGCACCGATTCCGGCTTCCGACATTCAACCTGGTGACGTCGAGGTCGATGAACGTAGCGCATCGCTCATCGCAGAGTTTGAGGCGACCGCACGCGAAACTCCGGCCGCACCGCCTGTAGAGCCCTCTCCTCGGCCCGAACCGAAGCCGAGGCCGCCGACCCCGAAACAGCCGCCGAGCAGGGGAGTACCGGGGGCGGACAAGCAGCCCGCACCACAGCCGAAGCAACCTCCGAGTAATGGACCGCCCGCCGACCGCGGATTCGACTCGTCGATCATGGCGGCGGCGCTCAACCCGCGCGACAACCCTGACAGGCCGCCCTACGCGCCGAAGGGCTTCGACAGCAATCCGCCCCACCCCGCCAAGCTGGCCGCATGGCTGAGCGCTCTCGCACCCGGCGCAGGGCAAATCTACAACGGCGACGACGACGACGCGCTCGACTACGGACTCACGTTTTGGATGATCAAGCCGTGGATCGAATCGGTACGTCACGCACGGCGCCGGGGTGAAAAAGTCTCGACATACTGGCTGCCGCGCCCCGACGAGGGCGCCCTCTTCCGCGCCCTCCGCTATCTGGGAATGTGGTGGCTGTCGGTTGGTTTCATCGGCCTCGTGATCTTCTTCCTCGCTAGTTGGGGATGGGAGCGCGCCACCCGAGAGCCGGTGATTGAAGTGACCGAAGCCGAAATACAGATGGCGTTCGAAGACGCCACCACCGAAGTGCGGCTCGCGAGGATCGCTGGCCTGCAGGCCCTCTCCGAGGCGCAGCTATCGGTCCCGGAGCGAAGGTTTACGATGCCCAAAGGAGAGCGAGCCGAACGCCTCTTCATCATCGGGTATCGCCACTGCGAATCCCGAAACTACGGCTCGTGTGAATCGATCATGCGCCGCGTGGCGTCGCTTCGGCAACAGAACGCGACTCAGGCTTTCCGGCTGCAGGCCTGGGCCAGCGCGGCCCGCAGCGGCAATGTGGGCAAGTTCCCCGAGGTCATCGGCGTCGAAACGCTGACCGACTTCGAAACTGCCGAACTGAGCGAACAGTTTGGCGTCCCGGAACCACCCAAGCGGCAAGTTCCGGCCGCGGTCCCCGACGCCGGCACGAACGACCAAGCTGATGCATCATCCGAAGACTCGGACGCACCATGACCGTCAAACTCAAGCTCAAACACGGCGACTCCTATCGAGAGTTCGAGTTCGACCGTCGCGAAGTGACGATTGGGCGTGGACCCTCAAACGATCTGGTCATCGACGACGTGCGGCTCAGCCGCCTGCATGGGCGATTCGTCTGTCACGACGGGCAAGCGAAGTTCGTGTTCGTCGGCGGCTGTCGAACCCATCATCGCCGAAGTGAAACAACGCTCAACTCTGCTCGTGACGACGACCAAGCCGAGTGGTTTTTGGAGCCTGGTGACGTTCTCGAGATCGATGGAGAGCGCCAGATCAAGGTGGAGTTCGCCGACATCTCGTCACCTCGAAGCCCAGCGCTACTGCGCCTCATCGGACCACCAGCCAGCGACGCGCCTGTCGGCGAGTGGATTGAGCGCATCGCTCAAGAGCCAACACTTCACGAACTCGCGCGAACGCTCGCAGGCCTCTTCGAAGGCGAACCAGTGCGCGTGGTGTTGTCGCTCCACACGAGCGACGAAGAGTTTCTGAACGACGTCATCGCGATGCGCGCCGACGTTGTGTGCGAACCCTCCATGTACGCCGACCCGCTGCGTCTTTTGGGCAGCATCGGCGCGGAACTCATGCAGGAATGGCGTGAGTCGTCATTCGCCGCCGCAGTGCCGAAGCGAAGCGGCGCATCACGTGTGTTCTTCCCGGTCACCTGGGATCGCGAAGTTCGTGGCATCGTCGCCCTGGAATGGGACCACGAGCTCGATTCAAACCGTCTCGAAGAGATCGCCGGTCTCCTGCGCGCATTCAGCCCGGTCGCCCAACTCGCCCTGCGCTGCGAGGCGAATCTGTTGGCGGCCAAATCGCTCGCCGAGGAGAACCGCTATTTCCGTGAGCGCGAGCGGCGCCACTACCACTTCAAA
Source organism: uncultured Bradymonadales bacterium (assembly GCA_964384605.1). Taxonomy (GTDB): domain Bacteria; phylum Myxococcota_A; class Bradymonadia; order Bradymonadales; family Bradymonadaceae; genus CAYLMO01. Next base: position 10,517 of record CAYLMO010000043.1, read on the forward strand.
GAACTCATCTGCGAAAGCCTGCCAATGCGCGCGGTGTTCGACGAGCTCAATCAGCGCGTCGACGACGACGGCCCGGTGCTCATCACCGGCGAGGCAGGCACCGGAAAAGAGCTGATGGCGCGCGCGATTCATCACCTCGGGCCGCGGCGCGAAGGCATGATGATCACGCTCAATTGCGGGCGGGTCGAAGACGAAGCGCTCGACTACGAACTTTTCGGATGTGCATCGAGCATGCTCGAAGGCTCGATCGCTGCTCGCAAGGGCGTGTTCGAGCTCGCCGCTGACGGGACAGTCTTCCTCGAGGAGGTCGACAAGCTCACGCCGCTCATGCAGGGCAAGCTCGTTCGAATGCTCAAAGAGGGCGAGATTCGCCGCATCGGCGAGGAGGTCGGGCGCGGCGTGCGTGCGCGTGTTGTGGCGAGCATCCATCGTGACCTCAACGAACTCGTTCAGTCGGGGCAGCTGCGCCGCGACCTCTATCTGCTGCTTCGGCAGGGTATCTTGGAGGTCCCCTCGCTCCGCGACCGTCACGACGACATCTTGCCGCTCGCCCGAACATTCGTCCGAACCTACGGCGACCGCTACCACTCCACGCTACAACTCACCGACGAAGCCGCCGACGCGCTGCTTCAGCATGACTGGCCCGGAAACGTTCGGGAGCTTCAGACCCGAATCGAAGCCGCAGTCCTCGACTGCGACGGGGCCGAGATCACGGTGGCACATCTGGGCCTCTAGGCCGAAACCAATTGGTGAATCATGACTCGACTTCGGTTCGCGACCCTTCTGCTCTCTATCGCCCCCCTGCTCGGCTGCCCAGCCGACGAAGGCAGCGACCCGAAGACTGAGGTCGATGCGGGCACGGATTCCGGTGGCAACACAGACGCCGGGATGGAAGAGTTCAACCTGCGGCGAGTCGAACCCGCGATGGGGAACATCGCGGGCGGAATCACCGTGACGCTGAGCGGAAGCGGATTCGCCGAAGGCGCCACGGCTACGTTCGGCGCGAAAGACGCCACCGTGACCTTCATCGACTCCTCCGAACTTCGAGCCGAAGTTCCACCAGGAGACGCCGAAGGTCCTGTCGCGGTCACCGTGACGAACCCTGACGGCGAATCAGACTCAATCGCCAATGGATTCACCTACACCTCCGAGCCAAACCCCAGCGTCGGGTTCTGCCAGCTCCAAGCGCAGTCGCCGGTCACGGGCACGACCGGAACGCCCACCGACGGCATCTTTGCGATCGTCTTCACCGAGGGCATCACTCAGGGGGAAGGTCAGGGTGACATGATTCAAGGGCAGCTCGGCTGGGGCAGCGATGCCGAGTACGAGTCGTTCCAGTATGTCGACATGACGTACAACACCGACAAAGACGGCCTGAACCCGGGAGACCTCGCCAACGACGAGTATGGCGCCCCGCTCACGATTCAAGCGGGCGGCACGTATCGATACGCCGCACGATTCCGCCTGACGTCGGCGCCCGACACGTGGGTCTACTGCGACCTCGACGGCTCGGAGAACGGCGTGACCGCCGATCAACTCGGAGTCCTCGAAATCTCGGACCCGCCCGTCCCCACGGTCGACTTCTGTCAGCTCCAGGCGCAGTCTCCAATCACGGTCGAGACCGGCACGAACACCGAGGCAATTTACGCGTTCGTTTTCTCGGCTGGAGCCACCGAAGGCGCCGGCCAGGCCACGGGGTTCGAGGGCGAGCTAGGTTTCGCCGCCCCCGGCACGATGCTCGCCAATTTCAACTTCGTCCCGCTTACCTACACCGGCGACATCGATGGCTTGAATCAAGGTGACCTGGCAAACGACGAGTATGCGGCGCAACTCAACGTCGGCGTGGCTGGCGAGTATCGATACGTCGCACGGTTCCGTTTGTCGGGCTCGACCGACTGGACCTACTGCGACCTCGATGGAAGCGACTCGGGCGCCACTCCGGAGCAATTGGGAGTGCTTCAGGTCGAAGACCCTGTGGTCCCGACTGTCTCGTATTGCCAGACCCGGCCTGCCGTGGTGAGCGCGGTAGTCGGCGACTCCGTGACCTTCGAAGGGGTCGCGTTCTCAGCCGGAGCGACCAACATGGCGGGGGACGGCGGGCTCGACGCAGAGCTCTGGTGGGGTCCGCGCGGCACCGACCCCAACACGTGGACCGATAGCGTCTCGGCGAGTTACGACACCGACGTCGACGGCCTCACACCAGGCGACTTGGCGAACGACCTCTTCACGGCGACGATCACCGCACCAGCGGCCGGAGACTACGATGCCGCCTATCGCGTGAGCCTCGACGGCACGAACTGGTCGTGGTGCGACTCCGATGGTTCCGATGGAACCGCTGCAGGGTACGTCATCGCCGAAGCGGCCAACCTCAACGTCGCCTCGGCGAACCTTCCCGACGCCTGCATCGTTCAGTTCCCCGTGCTTGCCGATACCGCGCGGAGCGGAGAATCGCTCACGTTCTACGGACGGGTCAGCGAATTGGGCGTGACCGGCATGGGTTCGGCGAGCGGCAGTGTCGCAGGCAATCTGCTCATCGGTCCGTCGGGCAGTGACCCCGTCGCCGACCGAGCAAGCTTCACGGCCGTCGCCGGCGCGTACTTCGCCGGCGCCACCGGCCTTGTCGGCAACCAGGACGAGTACTCTGCAACCTGGACGGTCGGCGCTCCCGGGGCCTACGACTTCTTCTGGGAGTTCTCCGTAGACGGCGGCCAGAACTTCGCGCTGTGCGACATCGACGGCAACGACTCGAACTCCGGCTTCCGGGCATCAAACCTGGGCCATGTCGTGTCGAGCTCGTCGGCAACGCCCCCCGACCAGATCGACTACTGCCGCACGTTCCAGACCAGCTTGAACGTCAACCTCGCCGACGCCGGACCCCTCGCGACCGTGGAGGTGTTCGAGGCCGGACTCACCGAGAACAATGGCGGCGCAAACTCCGCGCAGATCGAAGTGGAAGTCGGCTACGGGCCGACGGGTTCGAACCCCGCGATCGCGTACACGTGGAACCCGATCGCCTACGCACGCGTGCGCCCGGGGTTCGTGAACAACTACGAGTACGAGGGGAAAGTGTATCCTGATGCTTCGAAGCCGGCCGCCGGCAGCTATCAGGTGGTCACCCGCGCCCGCCGAACCGGCGAGACGGCATGGGTCTACTGCGACACGGACCCATCGACGCCTGACTTCAGGCTCGACGCGGCGACCTCGCTCACGGTCAACCCCTGAGCGCTAGCCGCCCGGCGGGAATCCGAAGGACATCTTCACCGCGGCGTACTCGGGGTCGAGTGTGCCGTCCTCACGACGTACGGTGAGTACGGGCTCCTCGAACGTCTGGTCGCGGTACTCTTCCGGCAGGTCCTGTGACCGCTGCATCGCAAACAGGCCGAGATACGGTCGAGGGCCTTTGAGCGCGACCGGGCGCCAACGCACGACCGTCAGGTCTGCTGCGCGCGCAGCGTCGAAAACTCGCTGCTTCTGGGCGTCGGGGTCGATTGGAAACACGCACGCGAACCACCCGCCAGGCGCCAAATGCTTCGCAGCAGTCTCGCAGTAATGCGAGATGTCGCCCCGAACCTCGAAGCGGCAAGCCACTTTCTGTGGGTGGTCACCTTCGACGCCTGTGCCCAGCGGAAAGTAGGGAGGGGAGCCCAGCACCAGATCGAATCGTTCGTCGGGCGAGAGAACTCCCTCGTCGCGGAAGTCGCCCAGCCGCAGGTCGAAACGGTCTTCGAGACCGTTGTAGCGAACCGACTTTCGGGCGAGGGCAATGCTGATGTCTTGCGCCTCGACCGTGGTGAACCGCGCGCCGGGGAGGCGCCACGCCGCGGTCATTGCGACCGATCCAATTCCACTTCCGAGATCCAGCACGTTCCCGACGGACGCGGCCCACGAGGTTCCGTACCAGGCAGTGAGGACGTCGTCGGTCGAAAAGCGGTGACCGTCTTTGAGCTGCCAGATGCGGAAATGCCCGCAGAGCGCGTCGATGCGCTCGTTCGGCTCCAGTCCGACGTCGGGGTCGTCCGCCGGGAGTGGGCCCGGTTTGGTCCAGCCTTTGAAAGACGGGTTCGTGTTGCAGATTGGGGGTAGCTTCGACATGGGCATCGGCCTCGTGTTTGACAGCGTCTGGCAGTTTCCCTATTTTCCTCGCGCTCGCCAACCGAGCGAAATTACGAACTTCATCCGGAGCCAGACCTTGAAGGCTTGGTCAAAAACGAATCAGAGCACCTGTCGCGCCGAACATGCATTCGGTTTGGGCATCGATCTGCCCAATAGCGCGCTTGGCTGCATCGTATCCGGAGAAGTCGTCTGAATTATTGAAGTTTTTTGATTCAGAAACGCCCGCTCCGGACCTTCGGAGCGGGCGTTTTTGTTTTGGTTTCCTGCCGGGGACCAAACTCGAGAGGGTGTCGGGAGAAGCGCACAACATTGCGTCTGTGTGCCCGACACCCTCTCCTTGTTTCTAGAAGTGGCAAACTTCGCGTGTGGTGGCCGGAGCACCCGAATCCACGACCCATCGCTCACGCTCCTGGGTCGAAGTCCCAGGAATTGCAGCGCAAAAGTCGTTCACGTCATCGGGAACCGAAGCGCACGCGCCCAAATCCTCCACGCCCGAATCGACGCAGAACGTTCCCGCGGCACCCGCCTTGTCCGGGCAGAACCCGTCGCACGAGATGGTGCAGAATCCGGCGTCGCCGAGGTCGTTCGTCAGGCAGAATGCCGGCTCCCCGCTCGCGAGGAAATCGCACTCCGACTGTTCGGTGCAGGGCTCGCCAATCCAAGGCGGCTCACCGACTTCGCCGATTCCGTCGACGGCGAGCACGAACTTTTTGGTGATGTTCCAGACCAGCCAGTTTCCGCCGCGTCCTTCGAGAACCCATGGCGTGTAGGCGTAGAGTGCCGCAGTCGCGTGATTGCTCGGGGTGACGCGAAGACCATCCAGTGACCGATTTCGCTCGCCGGCGACCCACTCACCAGAGCCATCGACCGAATCATCGAACCGCTTACGCATCGCTTCGGCTGCACAATCGATCTGGCGCCCAAGGCCGAGGAATCGCGACTGACACGATTGTCCGTCGAAACAACCGCAGCCCATCGCCCGGTCGACCTTGAACTGCGAGGGACGCGTGCTGCGGCTGATGAGACCTTGTTCGACCTGCATGCGGCCGAGGATCATGATGGGGTGGAGTTGTCGTTCGTGCGCGACGTCGATGATCACCTGGGAGACGGGCACGCCTTCGACCGTTTCGTCTGCAAGCCAGGAGCGCTTGTCGTACGGAGTCTCTTCGAGGAATGACTGGAGTTGCTCGGCCGTCATGGCGTCGCCGTCCTCGTAGAACGCGTCGCCCACGATTCGATTTCGGTCGAACGTCTCGCCCACATCGTCGCCCTTCCCGTCTCCTTCGACCGGAATCAGGTCGGAGCTTTCGGGATGGTCTGCGAACGCCGGGTCTTCTACTGCGTCGTCGGTACACGCGAGCGTGAAGATCGCGAGCGCCACCGCCAGGATCCAAAATCTGGGCATCTACTCCTCCTTTCCCCCACTATGCCACAGAGACCTACTTCGACCCAAGTCAGGCGATGTGGCCCTCTTCCCGAAGCCACTCGATGGTGGGACGAAGCACTTCGATCGGCGGACGAAAATCGACGCCGAGCTCCTGTCGAGCTTTCGAGTTGTCGACGAGCCAATATTTGGTGGCGTACGGGATGACGAGCGGATTGTACGGGAGCGGTATTCTGAGCGTCGTCGCGACTGCGGTGAGGCCTTTCAGAAACGGAGTCGGAATCTTCACGATCGGGGCCTTCTTGCCCAAAATCGAAAGCGTGATCTCCGCCAGCTGCTCGATGCTTAGATTCTCGCCTCCGAGAATGTACCGCTCGCCAGCTTTCCCGCGGTCGAGCGCAGCGATTGTGCCCGCGGCGACGTCGTCCACGTGGACGACCGAAGTGCCTCCCTGCGAAACCAACACTGGCCAGCCGTTCGCAAAGTCGATGAGGCTTCCGGCGGTCACGAAACTGAAGTCTTTCGGGCCGTAGACCTCGGCCGGATTCACCGTCACGACGTTCTGCGAGCGCTCGGCGAAGGCAGAATCACAGATCTCTTCGGCTTTGTTCTTCGACTGCGCGTACACCATTTTGGGGTCGGTCAGCGTGAAGGTCGAATTCTCGTCCTGGACTTCGGGCCGCTCGGTACCGTTGATCGCGATGACGCTCGAGCAGTAGACGACTCGGATGTTGCCTTCGTCGTAGGCGGCATCGAGCACATTCTGAGTGCCGCCCTCGACAATGTCAGCCATGTGCGGCGAGTCGATATCGTTCCACGAAGATGGCGAGGCGAGGTGAATGACCGCATCGCAGCCCTTCACGCCCGCCCGCATCGACTCGAGATCGCGCACGTCACCGACGAATCGCTCGTACTCGTACTCGTCGATTCGCTCGGTGTTGGAGGTCTCACGAACGAGGCAACGAACCTCATCGCCGCGTGCGACCAGGTCGCGCACGACGTGGGAACCGATGAATCCGTTTCCGCCAGTGATGAAGATCTTCATGGGTGCCTTCAGTGGAATCGTTTTGCGCCGTCGACTGCGGTGCTTTGACCGGCCTCGCGGCGATATTGCGGATCGAGCAAGTCGTTGATGCGACTCATCACCACGTCGGTCGCGCCTCGGAAGACATCTCCGTGAGGCTCCGCCGAGTCGGTGAACGGTGTGTACTCGTCCTCGATCTGAAAGTCAGCGAGCTCCGCGTCATGCTCGATCGGCTCGCCGATACGGTAGACGACCTCGCCACCGCTGGTGACAGGCATGTCGCCGGGATACACCTCGTCGGACCCGTTACAGCCGATCGGAATGATCGGATGGCCGGTACGAAGCGCCATCTGCGCCAGCCCCGTTCGACCCACGGTGAGCCGCTTCGAGCGTGTTCCTTCCGGAAAAACAAGCACGTAGAGACCCAGCTCGAACGCCTTTTCGTTGAGTACGACGAATCGTTCCATCATCTCGCTAAAGAGCGAGGTGAGGCGCGCGGTGTATCCGTCGCCGGCCCGGTACTCGATGCCGAGCATATCGCGATCGGTCTCGAGCAGAATCTGTACGGTGTCTTGCAGGCGAAACTCGTCGGCGCGCTTCAACAGGTCGTCGTCGGACAACCCCTCGTCGAGCGCATCTCGCAGCAGCCGATAGAGGTCGCTTCGGGGCGGTGCTCCGATCGTCTCCACCGCATCGGTGGTGATCAGATAGCCCTTCGAGGGCGTCGGAATGTTCGTCGTCGCCGTCAAGAACTGCCGCACGACCGGATTGTTGAAGTACTTCCCCTTTACCCAGGTCGCGGCGAAGCGGTCGTGCCGCTTGTACATCTCGACCTGAAACGGGAGGTAATTGAACCGATCCGTATGGTTCATCGCCAGGTACGCCGGCCGATCGACGAGGTAGTCCTCGCCTTCGAGCTGGATCGGCGTCTGGGTCAGCGGAAATCGATAATTGAAATCGAGAACTCGGCTGAAGAACGCCTGTCCGAGCGGTCGGCTCGACAGCTTCACCGAGTCCATCACTTCGAGGGTGAGCATCTTGCCTCAGTCGTACTTCTTGCCTTTCTCGACGAACGCGGAGAGCACTCCCTTCTCGAGGAGCTTCCACATCGGCTGACCAGTCTTCGCAGCAACGACCTCAATGCACTCGGCGGAGAGGACGTGCGCTCGGTCGACCACTTCGCCGGTCAGATCGACAGACCAGACCGACTCGACCACACCTTCGCGGACGACAATCTCGGCCCAGTTGATCGAGTGGCAGCAAGGGCACTGCCAGCCTTCGACCACATGAAGTGCGCTCGTTCCATTCCAGGTGGTCAGGTGAGCGTAATAGTCGCGCGGGAGACTTTCGGGTGTCAGCTCAACCGCATCGCCAACGCCGTAGGTCGAGCCTTGCGGAATTGGAAAGATGAAGGTTTCGCACTGGCTGCTTCGGTCGGCCGAAGTCACGTTGCGACACTTGTGGCAGCGCAGACGCCCCACGAAGTAGTCACAATCTGCCTCTTCCGACCGGGAGGCTGGCTCGTCGTCGTCGAAGAGTCCTCCGATCGAAGCCAAAACGCTCTCGACGACCTCGTCGTAGAACTCTGGATCAGCCGGAAGCGCCGCGAACTCCATCAAGTCCACAGGCTCGCCTGGCTCGCGGTCCAACACCTTCACTCGGACCAACGGCTCGATGTCGAGCCCCAGCGAGTAGGCGTCGGAGAGTCGCGTCTCGATCATCTTCTCGAGACGAGCGAGTGCCAACGGCACGACATTATCTGAAGAACTCATCGGTGGATGGGTACTGTCCATGTGCCCTGCAATCCAATAGGTATCAATCACTTGGCGCCACGAACATCCAAAGAAAATCACGCCGTGACGCGCGGCGTCATCTATAGCGGAACAGATCCAAAAAAGCCACCGATTGGGCGAGATTGTGTAGACAATCGTCCGGTTGGCGAGCGCACCGCCTCTGAGGCCCCAAGAAGTGACGAAGCCCGCCGAGAATCTTACTCAGGCGGGCATCGGGTGATCGGAGTTCAGCTTACTCGGCCTACAAAATGAGCTCCGAAAGTGCGCCACTACCAAACCGAGGGTCGCCGAACGATTGGCTCTCGATTCCGAATGCATTCTGGATCGCGATGAGGATGTCGACGTGGGACTGGTCCGTGTACTGCACGTATTTGCCCATATCGAGCTTCCCGCCGCCAGATCCCGCGAGCACGAACGGCATGTCTTCGTGGGAGTGGGTGTTCCCCTGCGACAGCTCGTTCAGCCAGATGACCGACGTGTTGTCGAGCATCGTGCCGTTCCCCTCGGGGATCGAATCGAGCTTCATCAAGAGGTAAGCGAACTTCTGCGCGAACCAGGTGTCGCGCGCGACCCATTCGGTTCGGGCCTGCGAGTTGCTCGGGCCTGCATGCGACAGCTGGTGACCGTCGCCGAGCGAGTCGAGCCACGGGAACCGGATGTGGTTCTTCGCGTTCGAGAATTGAATTCCGCCAACGCGAGTGAGGTCGCACGCCATCGCCATCACGAGCAGGTCGATCTGCAGCTCGGCGATCTGAGGCATCGTGTCTTCGGAGTCAGGCTCCTGCTCCGAAGGTTCCGTCGGGATGTAGCAAGCCTCGCCTGTCACACCCTCGTTTTGGAGGCGACGCTCCAGGTCGCGAATCGTCGCGAGGTGCGCTTGAAGCACCTGCTTGTCCTGATACCCAACGCGGTTGTTCAGCGACTCGAACTGCTTGATCGCGCCGTCCAAGATCGACTTCTGCTTGGCGCGAGCGTCCTCCATCGCAGCCGGCGTCGACACCATGTCGGAGAACACGTCAGTGAAGACTTCGAGCGGGTCGTTCTGCGGCGGCAGTGGCTTCGCCGCGGCTTCGTAGCTGAGCCGAGTGCGGACCTCGCCAGTCGGCGCCGTCGTGTCGGCACGAACGCCGAGCTGCAGCGATTTGAAGGCCGTGCCTCCGCCGACGTAATTCGCGATGTGCTGGTCCAGCGAGATCCCGTCCGCCCAACCCGCGAGCGAGCCGTCACCGCCGACGAAGCTTCCTTGCTGAAGCGGTCGGCCGGTCAAGAGGGTTCCCATGCCACGCTGGTGCGGCTCACCTGGGCCGTACGCGCTTCCGCCCGACTCCAGATTGATCCCTTTGCCAATCCAGAGCTTCTGCCGATACGGCTGGAGCGGCTGCAGGATCGTCCCGAGGTTGAAGTCGCGCTCGGTCGCTCCCGGCGTGGGCCAGAAGTCGTCCGGCATCGTGCCGTTCGGGTGGAAGAAGTAGATGAAGCGCCGCGGGAAACCGTCGGGGGTGAGTGCGCCTGCCGCCTCGGCCGCATATGCGTTGCGAATCCCGAGCGATGGCAGAAGAGGCAGCGCGATCGCGGCGCCGCCGAGTCCGCGAAGGAACGTCCGCCGATGGATACGTCGTCGTCGACTCATTCCGAACCTCCAGGGATTGCTGACATCGAAGGACTCTCCGTGTAGCGGAAAGCTTCCGAAGTCGTAATGGCGACCATCAACTCGCGGAACGATCCGCCTTCGGTCGCAAACTGCTCTTGAACGCGCTGCATTGCGCAAAGGTTGTCGCCCGCAGGTGCTCCGCCAAGTGCGAAGGTCACCCACTTCTGAGCGACGCAGTCCTGCACTTCACGCGCTCCGGCGAGGCGTTCGGCAAGCTCGTCGACGCCGTTGAACTCGCCATCGAGCGCGGGGTCGCGCATTGCGACGAGTCCGCCGCTGTTGTCGATGTCCTTGCCGTTCTCGACTTCGCGGAAACGTCCGATCGCGTCGTAGTTCTCGAATCCGAACCCAATTGGGTCGATGAGCACGTGGCAGCCGGCACACGAGGCGTTCTCGGTGTGCTGGTCGAATCGCTCACGCGTGGTCGCGTTGGGATCCGGGTCCGGCGGCTGCAAATTCATGTCGGGTGGAGCACTCAGGTGCTGGCAGAGGAGCTGCTCTCGAACAAAGATGCCGCGGTGAATCGGCGACCCCTGGTTCGGGTAAGCGAGGATTGCCATCAGCGCTGGCTGCGTGAGCAGTCCGGAGCGTGACTCACCCATATCGAATCGAGTCATCTCTCCAGTCGCCCCATTCATCCCGTAGAGCGGGCCGAGTTGGTCGTTCAGGTAGACCTGATTGCCGGTCATGAGCTCGTGAAGACCGCCGCCATTGGCGTGAATCTCGCGGACGTACGCGTCGAGCGAATCTTTCCACGATTGTGCGATCGACTCGTCGTAGTTCGGCACGATCGAGTCGTCTTTGACCATCGTGTCGAGCTTGTCGAGCTTGAGCCACTGTCGATAGAAGTTGCCGACGAGGTCGAGTGATCTGGGGTCGTCGAGCATGCGCTCAGTGTGGGCACGAATCTGCTCTTCGGTCTGCAGTTCATCGGCAGCTGCCGCCGCAAACAGTTGGTCATCGGGCATCGAGCCCCAAACGAAGTACGAAAGCCGACTCGCCATCTCCCAGCTCGAAACCGGAGCCGTTTGACCTTCGCCAACTCCCATGGGCGGCAAAGTCACGCGGTAGAGGAACTGCGGCGAGTTGAGCACAGACGCGACGAATATCTCCACCGCGCCTTCCAAGCCCCATTCGTTGAACGCCGCGACCGAGAGGTCGGTGAAATCTTGGAGTTCCTGGGCGGTCGGAGGCCGCCGAAATGCTCGAGTGAGGAAATCTGTCAGGAAGTTGTTCGCACAGACGTCCGCTTCTTCCATGCAGCTAGCAAGCTCGGGCGGAATCCCGTCGGCGAGGTAGACCGAAGTGACCTCCTGGCCGACCTCGAGATAGCGTCGCACCAGCAGCGGACTCACCGTGTGGGAGTCCACGCCGTTCTCCCAACCATCGACGGCATTTTCGGGCGGGAACAGTTCCCGCGCCCAGACGCCTTGGATCCCGAGGAGATCGCGAACTGTATTGTCGTACTCGTATCGGGTGAGCAGTCGGACAGGTGACTCTTCCGTGGCCATCTCGACTTCGGCGCAATGGTCGATCGGAGCCGGCGGTCGCGGTGGTTCGACCACCTCGAACGGCTCCTTGTCGCCCGCCTCCGTCACCACATTAGCTTCGCCGCTGCACCCCGCGAGAACGAGGAGCAACGCTGCAAGACCCAACGCCGTGGTTTGTCTACTTGTCCTCACGGACCATCCATTCGCTAGAAACTTCGGTGCATTCTTATGATGCTACGCACGCGAAATAGTAGCGGCAGGACAGATGTAGGACAAGCGATTGGCCCCAAACTACCGCACAGTGGCGTCGCCTGCGTCGACCTCGGATTTCGGATTCGGCACGTAGAACGGATATGCGCGCATCGGAGGCACCGACACTCGTCCTCGCACCATTGGCACGAACGAGTAAGGCATGACCTCCCGGCCTCCTGGTGCAATCTCATCCACGTAGACCCGAATGTGCGTGGGCAAGAGCTCCACTCGTGAGGCCGTGAGCCGGCTCCGTGTCTCGTCGAGATCGACATATGCACCGGGCGGAATCGGCAGCTCGATGATCGCATTCGCCACCCAATCGGTGGTCGGGTTCTCCAGCGTCGCGACGACTTCGACCGGCTTGCCGAGCGTGTAGGCACGCGTCGTCGGGCGCCATTCGAGCACCAAGTCGCCAGCCGCCGCGGCGGCTTCGCGACTGTCCCACGCCACCGCATAGTGCGTGACGACTTGAGCCATCGCGGTCGTGGTTTTGCCCGACGGCGGCAGGATCGCAACTTCGGAATCGCCAGCTGCAACCTCCGCGCTGAAACCGTGGGTAAGAGGCGCAGACTTGCCTCCCACCCTCGCAACACCATCGGAACCTTCGCCGTTCGAGCGCTTCATCGCGCCGTCATCCAGCCGAATCGTGAGGTCCAGCTCCCCGTCGTCCATCTTGCGCAATCGCTCGAACGTACGCAGCGTCCAGACGGTCGCCTGCGTCGAACCCCACCCGCCATACGTCGATCGCGACGACGCGAGGAACTCGATGATCGGGCGCAGCCAGTCGGGGCGATTACCCGCTTCGATCACCGCCCACGACGCCACCGCGGTCGTTTCGAGGTCGGCGTAAGTGCCGCGACCACCCATCCACGAGTAAGAGCTGCTCGACCACCAGAGCTTTCCGGCCTCTCGTTTCGCGAGGCCGTCGAGCCGAGCGAGCACTCCCTCGGCGGCCTTCTTGCGTCCGCCCATCAGCAGGGCGTTGGCCGCGTAGGCAAGCGTGTCGCCCGACTTCACCGACGGAAGTCGCTCTTCGATTCGATCCAAAGCCCGATCGATGGATTCGGTGTCGCGAAGCTCATCTCGCCACGGAACGAGACCCATTACGATGAAGCTCGTCGCGCGAACCTGGCCGGGGTCGGAATCCGACCGCCACGACCCGCCAGCGGCGCCACCGGCCCAGACGGGCCACGCGCCATTGGCATTCTGAATCACCTCCAGCCAGTTGGCCGCCCGACGCGCGACCGCGTCGTCGATTTGAGCTACGTCCTTCATCTCGGCGAGCTGCATCAGGCCGTAGGCCGTGAGCATGGGGTCGGCGTTCTCCATCGTCGGATACAAGGCAAACCCGCCACTCCCCTTCTGGAACGTCAGCATGCGCTGGTAGCCGAGCTCGACGAAGCGGGCGCCCTTTCGCTCGGCTTCGAGCCAACCCTCCTTGCCGGTTGGCCAGGTCTCGGGGTCGTTGGCCCGCAGCGTCTTGAGGACCAAGACGTTCGGATAGTTGGCGCTCGACGTCTGTTCGAAGCAGCCAGATGGCTGGCGCAACATCGAGTCGAGACCGGCGAGGGCGTCGGCGAGAATGGAGGCATAGATCGACACTTCGACTCGGGAGGTACCAGGCAGTGTCGCCAGCGGCACCGAAACCGGTGCACGGAAGCCGCTGCCCACGAACCCGGAAGAACTCTGCGAGAGAAGCGGTCCGTCCGGAGCCACCGTAACCTCGCGTCGTACGGCGTCGCCGCCACCTTCCGCATCGGCGGAAGCCGTCACGGTAACAGCCCCGCTCCCGTTGCCGTCGGCCACGACGGTTGCCGAGAAGAGCGCTCGTTGATTTGGCGCCACGACAACCTGCGAGGGCAGCGGACGCCGGATACGAAGCGCTCCATCCCCCTCGATGCTGAGGCGCGCCATCACCGGCTCGAGCCCGCGGTTGGCAATCGTGACCGGCACTTCGATCTGGTCCCCATCGATCAAATGAGTGGGAACCTCGACCTCCGCGAAGAAGGTTTGGATGGTGCGAACCTTGGCCTGTCCCGAGCCAAACCGGCCGTCGGTGGTGTTCGCCCACGCATCGAATCTCCACGTGGTGATCGAGTCCGGGAATTCGATCGGAAGACGAGCAACCCCGGTCTTGTCAGCCGCAACCTCGGCGATCCAGATCATCGTCTCGGGGAACCACGAGCGGACTCGCGGACCCGAGTCGGCCGGCTTCGCTTCCGCCGATGCCAGCGATTCGCCGTCTTTCGCAGACTCCTTCATCTTCTTGGCGGCCATACGCTGCGGCTCGGGCGAACCAGGTGCGGCGCCTGCAGCCATGTCGTCGGCTTCCTCTTCGAGCGCGAAGTTGCCCTCCACCGAGGGGGCGGCCGCCGACATCTTCTCCATCCGTACGGACGACCCCATGGTCAGCATCAACGGGCCAAGGCTTCCCAACGCGACGAGCGAGGACAAAGCCACAGCAGCCTGGTACTCCCGCTCGCGCAGCATGATGACCGCCCAAACGAACGCTTCGAGGAACCACAACCCGAGCGGAAGGATCGTACCGACGGCGAGGAACACCTGAGCGAAATCACGGTGCGCGTCGAACACGCCCTCGACCGCGCCAATCATCGCGCAGCCCCAGATCCAAACACCCCCGAGCGTCAGAAAGGTCCACTGCAGCATCTGCGCGTCATCGCGCGTGCGCCAGCCCGCCCCCAGGAACCACCCGACCGACACCATCACCCATACGGCGAGCCCGCCCGCGAAGCCTTCTTCGCCACCAATACCGGCGAAGAACCCGGCGACGATGAGCGAGGCCACCGCGAGCCCGAACTGTGCCGCGAGGCGCTTGAAGGAGAACGTCTTGCGCCCGCGCACCGACCGCCAGGTCGCGCGCGCCGCAAGCGCTGCGAGGAGCAAAATGAGGGTCAGACAAAATACGACCCACATCGATTGCATCATGTACCGACTGCGCTCGGCGACGCTTCGCGTGATGTTGCGAGCGCGATACGCGTTGTTCTGGCCCGACTGCACCGAGTACATCTGGCTCAGAAACTTCGAAACGGCGATGTCTCGGACAGCTGTCGCTTCCGCCCCGTCAGCCGACTGCAGCACCGGCAACGCCCCGAGGATGGTGGCGATGGTGCCGTCGTCTTCGCGAGCCGCCAGGTGGAGCGCTCGAGTCGGTCGCTCAGCGAGCGCGTAAAGAGCTTCGTCGACCGCCACCACTCCATAGGCGACCTCCGCCGGTTCTCGACCTTCGACCTTGGCGGGGAACTTCAGCTCCAGCGAGCCCGCCTCGCCTGGCCGGTACTCCTCTTTGTCGAAAGCCATCTCGACTTCTGAACCACCGGCCTGTGCGACCCAGATGGGCAGCTGAGACTCCGTCGACCAATTGATGCCGCTGCCGTAGCTCGAGACGAGCGCCACCCAGTAGAGGCCCGATGCCCCCGAGGGAATCTTCACTCGACCAACGCCGTCTTGCTCCACGTCGCCCACCGCAACCGCATTGCCTCCGCGGTGGAGCAGTACCATCGGGTGATTCTCGTTCGATTCGTTCGCGTAGTGAACGATGTCGACCTCGACCACTTCGCCCGGCGCGGCGCGCAACTTCCGGGGTTCGAGCAGTGCGGACTCGTGGCGCGTCTGGAGATACTGCTCGATGCGAACATCGCCGTCGGCGTGCATGACGATTGCGCTGACGTTTTGGTTCCCCGCGGGCGTCCATTCGAACTTCGCATGGCCGAGCTCGTCGGTGGTGACGACCACGTCACGCTCGCCCGATTCCTCAGGGAGATAGAGCTTCACGCGCGTGTTCGAGATCGGCTCGCCACCGCGAGTGAGCTTCAGCCAGCCCGTGTTGGCCATCGAATGGATGAACGTGCGACGTCTCGCCGGGAAGAACTCGAGCTGGAAGGAGCGGTCGTCAAACTCCGACGATACGTAGGCACTCGCCGACGCGCCCTCCATGCGACCAGCTTCGGTCTGCACCGTAGCGTCGACAGCAATCGCTCCACCCTGGATCATCGCAGCGGTAGGCACTCGGAACGGAAACTCCCCCTCGGCGTTGGTCTTGCCGGAGAACTCCATTCGCTCGCCGCCGTTGATAATCGCCGTCGCGACGACCGTTTCGTCGGCGACGGGTTCGCCGTAGGTGTATCGAGCGATGACTTTTCCATCGATCGGCTCGCCAGACTTCACGTTGTTGGCGTCGAATTCGACATCCACCGTGAAGCGAGGAAGGCGGAACGGCCGAACCTCGGGGCGAACGGTTGCCGAAGTATCCGCACCGGAAACCTCGATCCTGTAGGTCCCCTGGGCTCCGTTTGCGGCAAGGGGAACCGACACGGACGCGATGCCGAACTTCGAAGTCTGCGCTTTCTGACGTTTCACGAGGTTGTCTTGAGGGTCGTAGACCGACCACTCGACTTCCGTCGAGATTGGCTCACCGGAGTCCCATGCCGTCGCGAGAACTCGTGCGTCGATCGTCTGGCCCGGCTGATAGAGCGGCCGGTCGAGGTCCACGAACATGCGCGCTTCGGGTGGCGCGTCGTAGCCCACCGACGAGTAGTGAACCTCGCCGTCGAACTCGGCTCGGACGACCAGGATTACGCGGGTGCCGGAAGTCTTGGGAGGCGTGATCCCCTTGCCCCATAGCGGCAACGCGATCTGGGCGATGCCGTGGTCGTTGGCGGTCGCAGTAGCGATCTCTTCGAACGCGCCATCGACGATTGCTTCGGCTTCGTCGCGCCCCTCGTGGAGCTGCAGCACCGTGAACTTAGCCTGCTTCGCCGCGGGGTCGTCGTAGTCTCTTGGCCCGAGCTTCGCGATCATCACTGATTCGGTCGACCGGGACAGCTCGGTTGGGAACTGCGCCGTCAGCTCGTAGTCGTTGCCGGGGATCCAGGCGAGCAAGCCGGCGATCACCGCCATCGTCAAAGCCGCGCCAAAGAACAGGCTGATCTCGCCCATCCGTCGCCGGATTGTGGGCCACACTGGGTCACTCATGGTTCGCTCCGATGTCGTGCGTTGGAGCAGTATACGGCCGACTTCCTCGACTCGATAGCCTGCGACGAATGTTGACCGCGACTTCGGCGAGAGTCCCATGTTGCGAAGGACCGGCATGGTTCGACGCTCGACCAGCATTGACGTCCGATCCGCCATTTGGCAGACATCGTGGCGATACAATCAGGTGGAGGATGACCATGATCAAAGTCGAGGGCCTCACTCGCTACTACGGCCGCTTCCCAGCAGTCCGCGATGTGTCGTTCACTATTGGCGACCGCGTCATCGTGGGATTTCTCGGGCTCAACGGTGCCGGGAAGTCGACCGTGCTCAAATGCCTCGCGGGCCTGCTACTTCCGAGCGCCGGAACCATCTCGATTGGCGGAATCGACGCCCTGGAGAACCCCGAAGCGCTCCGTTCCAAGATTGGTTTTTTGCCAGAAGACCCGCCGCTCTATCGCGACATGCAGGTCGCCGAGTTCCTGAAATGGTGCGGCCAGATGAAGGGAATGACGGGTGCCGAAGTCGAACGTCGGCTACCCGAAGTTCTGCGCATTTGCGACCTGGAGCACATGGCCGACCGCGTGATCGACACGCTGTCGCACGGCTACCGAAAACGCGTGGGCATCGCGCAGGCCATCGTTCACGACCCCGACCTGGTCATCCTCGACGAGCCGATCTCGGGCCTCGACCCGGTGCAGATCGTAGGGATGCGAAATGTGCTGCGAGAACTCGCCAATCACTGCACGGTGCTGGTGAGTTCCCACATTCTCTCGGAGATTGCCGAGACCTGTGACCGCCTCCTCATGCTCAAGGATGGCCGGCTCGTTGCCGAAGGCGACCGCGCCGAGTTTGGCGAGAAGCTTCGAACGGCGCCGTCGCTCGAGATTCAGATTCGCGGCACGCTCGACGAAGCGCGCGCCGCTCTCGAGTCGGTCGAAGGTGTTGCCGGAATCACCGGCCGAAATCTTGGTGGGGACATCATCGACATCGTCGTCACGCTCAAAGAAGACACTCGCGAGGGCGTCGTCGCCGCGCTCGTCGGCGCCGGAATCGGTATCCGGCGAGTTCAGGCGAGCGAGGGCAACCTCGAGCGAGCGTTCCTCGACCTTACGAACAACCACAACCCGGAGGCGTCATGAATGCGGTTTGGAGCATCGCACGCCGCGAGTTTGCGGCGTTCTTCAATTCTATATGGGGCTACGTCGTCGCCTCGGTGATCCTTGTGATCACCGGGCTGATGTTTAACGCCTTTGCGATGAGCGACCAGGCGCGGCTGTCTGCCGCCGTGCTCGCCGACTTCTTCTACCTGGCGTTCGGCACCACGACGATCGCCGCCATTCTACTGAGCATGCGACTGTTCGCAGAAGAGCGGCAGAACGGCACGATCGTCCTCATCGACTCCGCCCCGATCGCCGACTGGCAAGTCGTCGCCGGCAAGTATCTCGCCGCGATGGGCTTTCTCGTCGTCATCATCGGGCTCACGGCCTACATGCCGGCGCTCATCTTCGTGAACGGCAAGGTTTCTTTCGGCCAAATCGCCGCAGGATACCTGGGACTCACGCTCGCCGGCAGCGCGACGATCGCGATCGGCACGTTCGCCTCGACGCTCTCGCGCTTCCAGCTCGTCTCGGCCGTCATCGGCGGCGTGATTACGGTGTTTCTGCTCATCACCTGGTTGCTCGCGAAGATCGCAGAGCCACCGCTCGATGAGATTCTGAGCTTCATGAGCCTGTTCGACGCCCACTTCCGACGCACGTTCATGGTGGGACGGATCACCACGACCGATATCGTCTACTTCATGAGCATCACGTTCGCGTTTCTCACGCTGTCGACTCGCTGGCTCAGCGCGAGGAGGTGGCGATGAGTATCGCGATGTTGCTCTACCTGGCGGGAATGGCCGCCATCTACATTTCGGAACGCCTGCTGGTCGAACACGAGCTCCGCTGGGTAATTCTCGGGGCTGGAGTCGTGGCCATCGGCGCATCGATCGGGCTGCGCGCGCGCGGTCGCGTCGAGGCTGAAGACGACGGCATTCGCTATGCCCACACGGTTGGGCTCGGGCTCTCGGTTGCGGGCCTACTGGCGGTCGCGCTCTACGGCACGACCACCACCGGCGCCATGGAGCTCTTCGGCTTCGAAGGCGTCATGGCAGAACGCTGGACCGGCGTGTTTGGAAGTCTTTGGCCCATCGGCCTGATCGCCGCCTCGGTCCCGCTCCTCGCGGTCGATTTTGCGGTCAGCGAATCACCGGTCATGCTGCCGAGACGCCGCGTGACCCAATCGGCCCTCAACGCGCTCGCTGGCGTTTTGGCGGTCGCGATCCTTTTCCCCGTGAACTTTGTCAGCGCCCGTCATGAGAAGCAGTGGGACTTCAGCTACTTCAAGACGGCCGCTCCATCAGAAGGCACGAAGGACCTGGCGAACTCCGTCGAAAAGCCCGTGACCGTGCACGTATTCCTGCCGGCGGCGAGCGACGTCCTCCCCGAGGTCAAATCGTACTTCTCCGCTCTCAACGCCGGCTCGATCGAGCTTGTGGTCGTCGACCAGGCCGCCGAGCCCGAGCTCGCCCGCAAGCTCAAGGTGCGCAACAACGGGGTGCTCGCCTTCTCGACCGGCCCCATCAACCTCGACGAAAAGGCGCCTGAATCCGACGAAAACTCAGACGAAAAGGACGGCCTGCAAACCCACGTGGTCTCGCTGGGTGGCGACAACCTCAAGGACGCGCGCAGCGGCCTTCGGAAACTCGACGAGGGCGTGCAGCAGGCCCTCCTCGCGCTCACTCGCGGCAAGCTCACCGTCTACCTGACATCCGGGCACGGCGAGCTTCACTGGAATCGCCAGCGCCGTCAGATTGAGCGCATCGACGGACTCAAGCAGATCCTCGAGTTCATGAACCTGCGCATCAAGACGCTGAGTATCGGCGACGGCCTCGCCGAAGAGGTCCCCGAAGACGCCGACGTCGTCGCGATCCTCGCCCCGACGCAGCCCTTCCTGAAGTCCGAGGCGGAAGCGATCCAGCGATACCTCGAGCGAGGCGGCTCCGTGTTCGTCGCTGCCGAACCCAAGCTGACCCGCGACCCGCGGATGGCCAACAGCTACGACGGACTCGACGACATCATCGCATTCATCGGCTACGAGCTTGGCGAAGGCGTATTGGCCTCCGAGTCGAAGATCGTTCCGCTCACTCGCAACGCGACCGACAAGCTCAACGTCACGACCGACCGGTTCTCGGTGCACCCATCCACGACGGTGCTCGCCGACCGCGCTGCGGAGCTTCAGCTCTTTACGCCGACCGCTGGCTGGCTACGAGAGAACAAAGAGTCCAAGTCGAAGCGCACCATCACCGTTCGCTCACGCAGCGAGACCTGGGCCGACGTGAATCGCAATCTCAAGCTCGACCGGGACGCAAAAGAGTCGAAGGAGTCGCGCACCATTGCCGGCGTTGCGGTCGGCACCGAGGATCCGCCGTGGCGGGCGATGGTCATCGCCGACGGTTCGTTCCTGTCGGACGTCGCCATCGCGAACCCCGGCAACCAGCAGTTCGTGTATGACGGCTTCAACTGGCTGACCGGTGAGCGGGGCGTGAGCTCGGCTCCCGAGAACGAAGAAGACGTCAAGATTCAGCACACGCGCGAAGGTCAGGGGATCTGGTTCTACGGCACGGTACTTGGGGTTCCGCTGCTCGTGCTGGGCTTCGGCCTTTGGCGTGTGCGGCGACGACGACGCGCGACGGAGGCAACCGAGAAAGACCGCGAAGCTCCGCCGCGACCCAAAAGCGAACCGACGACGCCTGAGCCGAAAGAGGTTCAGGACTCCGAAGAGATTCCGGAAGAAGACTCCGAAGGAGGCGAAGATGAGTAAGACTGTCGCCATCTACAGCGCCCTGCTCGTGGTCGCGCTGCTCGCTGCCTATCTCTCTTGGACCGCCGAGGAAGAGCCCGAGGTCGATTCGCGCAACAAAGTCGTGCTCGTCGACAAGACGGCCGAGGAGCTCGAGTCGATCACCTACGAGGAAGACGGCTTTTCGGTCACGCTCGAACCTCGCAAAGACGCGCACGGTGAGTATGTCTGGGCCGACACCAAGCGCCTGAAGACTCCTGAGCCGGCAAAAGACCCTTCCTCGAACCCGCACGACCACGACGCGGGGGTTCCCGACGAACCGGCGCCGGCCGCGAAGCCCGAAGAGACCGTGCGCTCGTTCAAGACCGGCAACAAGGGAGAGTCCGTCGTGGAAGCGCTCGCTCCGTTTCGCGCGCTGCGCAAGCTGGAGGGAGCGTCGAAAGAACGGGAGGCTTCATTCGGCCTCGACGACCCGCGCGGCACGCTCACGCTCAAGTACAGCGGGCTCGAGAAGAGCTATGACGTCGGTGGCGAAGGCTACGGCCATCGCGACATCTACGTGCGCGACAAAGCGGATGGGGCGATCTACCTCGTCGAGGCCAACACGATTCGACCGCTTCGCTACGCCGACTCCCGCATGACCGAGAAGGAGTTTCACGGGTATCCGCGTTCGGAGGTGAAGGAGCTCATCATCTCGGACGGCACGTCGCGTATCGAGGCCGTGCAGAAGAACCGAGATGACCAGTCCAAACGGATGTGGGTGCCGCGCGGTGAAGACATCCGCACGGTTCCGCTCGAGACGTGGATTCAGAAGTTCGAACGCACGCGTGGCACCGGCTACGCCAAGCCAGGAGAGGCCGAAGGCGCCGACAAGGTGCTGAGCGTGAAGGTGGTTGGAGAGAAGGGAGCGACCACGGTCGACCTGTTGCGCGGGCAGACCGAGCAGGGAGACCCCATGTGGTACATGCGTTCGGAATTCACCCGCGGCGCGATTCAGATCCCGACCGCGCTGGGGCTGGACCTGTCCACCGATTTTCCGACGGTGGTCGACGCCGTGAAAGAGGCGAAGAACGCTGAGCCTGCGGCGGAGTAGGCTCTACTCTTCCTCGCCGGCGGCGTCTTCGTCGTCGTCAGGCGCATCCTCGTCGGCCGGCGCATCTTCGTCGGCCGGCGAATCTTCATGCGAGTCGTCCGACCCCTCTTCGGCAGCCTGCGCCTCGTCGAACTCGTCGTCGTCTTTGTGGGCCGCTTCCATGAGCGCCGATTCTTCAGCCTCCATCTCACGTTCATAGGCCGCATCAGCGTCGTCCGTCAGGTCGTCGACACCTGTGGTGTCGTGCGTCTGGCGTGTTCCGACATTCAGCGGATGGTCGAGCGGATTTGGCTGGTCACTCGAGAACGCGAAGCCCTCGGCGAGAGCGGTCTTCGAAAGCAGGTGCGCACTCACGGGCGCCGTGATGAACAAGAACACCGTGATGAGCACTTCATGAAGCGACACGACGTCGTGCATGACGGTGAAGTACAGCGATGAAGCGGCCAAAATGCAGCCCAGGCCGAGCGTCGTCGCCTTCGTCGGCCCATGCAGTCGCATGTAGAAATCGTTCAACTTCGCCAGCCCAAACGAGCCGATGAATGCGAAGATTCCACCTGCCACGAGCAGGAAAGCCAGTATGTATTCGACGTAAATTGGCATCTCTATCCCTCCCTCATTCAATGATGTCGCCGCGCAAGAAGTACTTGCTCAGCGCCACCGTGCCGACGAAGCCCATCATCGCGATGAGGAGCGCGGCTTCGAAATAGAGGTAGGTGTCGACGTACATCCCCATCAGCACGATCATCGCGATCGCGTTGATGTACATCGTGTCGAGCCCAACCACCCGGTCGAGCGTCCGAGGTCCCTCGGCCATCCGATACAGGTTGAGCAGGAGCGAAAAGGCGATGAGCCCCATCGTGATGATCAGCGCAGTCTGTAGAATCATCCGAAAATCTCCTTCAGAGGCTTCTCGTAGCGCTCTTTGATCTCTTGGACCAACGCGTCATCGTCGGCCGCATTCAAGCTGTGGACGATGAGCATCTTGTGGTCTCCGCTGACGTGCGCCGACACCGTTCCGGGCGTAAGCGAAATCGTCGAGGCGAACACCGTAATCACGAACGGATGCTCGATCTCGAGCGGGATGAAGATGAATCGCGGGCGCAGCTTGTGCTGCGGAAGCAGAATCCACCACGCCACCTGAATGTTGGCGACCATGACGTCATACAAAAACACGACGATGTACTTCATCAGCGCGCCGTACTTCTGCACTTCCGGCGCGTTCGGCCAGAAGCGAGTCGTATAGAGCGGCACGACGAGCCCAAGGATGGCCCCCATGATGAGGTTCCCGACGCTCACCGACATCATCACCAAACACCAGGTGATGAGCAGCAACACGCTCAGAATTGGCTTCGGGAAGACTTTCTTCATTGTCCACCCTCCCCGAGCACCGCAGTGATGTACTGCGTCTTATCGAGCAGCTGCATCGCAGTGGCATCTGTGAATTCGGTAAGTGGGCCCGCCCAAACCGTCATGGCGAGCACGACCATGAACACTCCCGCGATCGGCACGAGCTTCAGTCCGACCGGCGGAGCGTTCTCGGGTGGGTCGTCCTGAGACTTCCAGAAGATGACCGTACCGGCGCGACTCACCGCCATGAGCGTGAAGAAGCTCGTCACGAGCACCGCACCCCACAGCCACGGCGCCCAGTCCGAATCGACGGCAGCGTCCAAAATGAGGACCTTTCCGATGAACCCCGTGACCGGCGGCAAACCGGCCATCACGATGGCTCCGAGGAAGAAGAGCATGCCGACCAAAACCGGCTGACGTACTCCCGGCCCGTGGTTCAGCCGGTCGCCGAACTTCTCACCGCGCTGCTCGAGCACCAGGTCGGCGATGAGGAACATTCCGCCCGAAATCAGGGTCGAGTGGAACATGTAGTAGATTGCACCCGAGATTCCCTCGGCGTTGTACAACCCGATACCCGCCAAGATCGTACCCACGGACGCCACCAGAAGGTACGCGATCATGGCGCGCAGCTTGGTCGCAGCAAGAGCTCCGATCACGCCGAGCACCAACGTCACGAGCGCGAGCGGCAGCAGATACGGCACGATCAGGTCGGTGACGTAACCCGCGTCGGCACCCCAGATGAGTGTCGTACTGCGCAGAATCGCGTACACACCCACTTTGGTCATGATCGCAAAGATTGCCGCGACCGGTGGCGAAGCCACGGAGTAGGTTCCGGGCAACCAGAAGTAGAGCGGGAAGATTGCCGCCTTGATGGCGAAAACCGTGACCAACAGATAGCTCGCCGACCGAAGCAACATGGCGTCCTGCGCCCCTACTTCAGCGGCTTTCACGGCCATGTCCGCCATGTTGAGCGTGCCGGTCACGCCATAGATCACGCCGACCGAGATGAGGAAGATGGCCGAGCCAACCATGTTCAAGAACACGTAGCGCACAGCGTACTTCACGCGGTCCGACCCACTCCCGTAGATCGCGAGCACGTAGGCCGTGAGCAACAAGATCTCGAAGAAGACGAACAGGTTGAACATGTCGCCCGTCAGGAACGCGCCGTTCACACCCGTGATCTGCATCAAGAAGAGGAAGTGGAAGTACGGGCCCTTCGTGTCGGAACCGTTGATTGCGTAGAGATACGCGAAGAGCGCCAATATGTTGGTCAGGAGCACCATCGTGCCCGACAAGCGGTCGAGCACGAAGACGATGCCATAGGGCATCTCCCACCCACCCATGCCGTAGCTGACGATCGTGCCGTCCCATGCGGTCTGGACCATGAACACCGCAACGCCGAGCGTCGCGAGTACACCTGCCAGTCCAATGCCACGCTTGGCGACGAGGCCCTTCTCTCCGAAGAGCAAGCACGCCATGGCACACAACATGGGGATGACGATCGGGAACACCATAAAGTGGTTCATCGCTCGCCCTCCTCTTCCGGAACTTCGCCGTCCATGTGGTCATTTCCCGACACGACGAATCCCTTCACCGCGAGGGTGATCGCAAAGGCGGTCATCCCGAAGCCGATCACGATGGCCGTCAGGACCAGCGCTTGGGGCAGCGGGTCGACGTAAGTGTCGACGCCGTCGGTAATGATCGGCGGCGTGCCAATCTCGAGGCGACCCATCCCGAAGAGGAACAGGTTCACCGCATAGCCCAACAGAGAAAGCCCGAGCACCACGGGAAAGGTCCGCGCGCGGAGCATCAGGTAGATGCCCGCAGCGACCAATACGCCGATGCTCGAAGCCATGAGGATCTCATAATCGATCATCGTCGCTCCTCCATGGCTTCGACCACTTCTTCCGCGCTCTGATACTCACTGAGACGTTTGATGATGATGAGCAGCGCGCCAACCACCACCATGAAGACACCGAGGTCGAACGACATCGCGCTCGCCAGGTGAATCTCGCCGATTCCGGGGACGTTCACGTGTGCCAGGCCCCCCTTCAGGAATGGCTTCTCGAATAGGAACGCTGCGAGCCCGGTGCACACCGCGATGATGACGCCGAGAGCTCCCATCCGCGCGAAGTTCACCGTCAGGCGCTCGTTCGTCCAGGCCTTGCCGCTCGCTACGTACTGCACGATGAGAGCGACCGAAGCCACCAATCCCGCGATGAAGCCGCCGCCCGGCAGGTTGTGGCCCCGCATGAAGATATAGAACGCGATGACCAAGATCAGGGCCATCATCGGGCGGGTCACCGTCGTCAGCATGACCGGGAACCGCTCCTCGACGAGTGGCTTCACACCGTCAGGATGGAAGGGCCGACGTCCATGGAGCATCACGACAATGCCGATCGCCGCCAGCATGAGCACCGAAATCTCCCCCATGGTGTCGAAACCACGGAAGTCGACGAGGATGACGTTCACCACGTTCGAACCGCCACCCTCGGGCACCGACTTTTCGAGATAGAAATCACTGATCGTCTGCTGCGGCCGCGTGAAAATGCCGTACGCCAACCCACCGACTCCAAGACCAGCGGCGCCCGCCAGAATCCCATCGCGCCAACGGCGCTGGGGCGTCGACTCACGCGGCGTCCACTGCGGAAGCACGTAGAGGGCGAGGAGGATGAGGAGAATCGTCACCACTTCGACCGACAGCTGCGTCAGTCCCAGATCTGGCCCCGAGAAGAAGATGAACATGAGCGAGACCATCAACCCGACGACGCTCATCAACACGACCGCCGCGAGACGCTTGCGATGATAGAAAATCGTGAGCGCAGTCGCGGCGATCAGCACGCCCCACGGGATGAGCGCCACCGGCGGTGCCGGCGTGCGCGGAAGCGTCCCCGACGTCCATCCCAGCTGATACCAACCGAGGAAACCAGCGAGCGTCGCAAACGCGAACGAAAACGCCAGGTATCGCTGCATCGAACCGTTGTCGAGCCACGCCGTGAAGCGACGAGCGCTCTTCACACTGACATCGACAAACGCCTCGAAAACCTCTTTGCCCGAGGTCTCGTCGAAACGCATGTGGAAGAGGTGCACCGAGCGCCACTTCCAATAGAGCAAGGCGCCACCTGCCACGGCCACACCGGTCATCCCGAGCGCTGGCGTCAAGCCGTGCCAGATCGCGATGTGATACTCAGGAACCGCCGACCCGATCGTCGCGCCAGCGATGACGAAGACGAAGTTCTCCACGAGGAACGGCAAGATTCCGATGGCGATGCAGATCGTGACGAGGATCGCGACCGGCATCCACATGCCCACTGGAGGGTCGTGCGGATGCTTCGGCAGGTCGTGGTTCTCCTCGCCGAAGAAGACGTCACCGATGAAGCGGAATGAGTAGGCCATCGAGCACAAACCACCGAAGGTGGCGAGCACCGGGAACAACCACTCGTAGCCCGAGATCTGCGCCGCGAAGGGATGCTCCATCAGGTGGAACGCCTCTTCGAAGAACATCTCCTTGGACAAGAATCCGTTGAAGAGCGGGATACCAGCCATCGCCGCGGCCCCGAGGGTCGCGAGGCCAAACGTGATCGGCATCGAATGCCGCAACCCGCTCAAGACACGGGCGTCTCTAGTCCCAGCCTCGTGGTCGACGATACCCGCCGACATGAAGAGCGACGCCTTGAACGCGGCGTGGTTCATGATGTGGAAGACCCCGGCCATCGTCGCGAGCTTCGTGCTGAAGCCGAAGCATGCGGTGATGATGCCGAGATGGCTGATCGTCGAGTAGGCGAGGAGCCCCTTGAGGTCGTGCTTGAAGAGGGCGACGTAGGCCGCGAAGCAGAGCGTAATCATGCCTGCGCCCGTCACGAGCACGAACCAAGACACGCTTCCAGACAGCGCCGGATGCAGCCGCGCGAGCAGGAACACGCCCGCCTTCACCATCGTCGCCGAGTGCAGATACGCCGACACCGGAGTCGGCGCCGTCATCGCGTTCGGAAGCCAGAAGTGGAACGGGAACTGCGCCGACTTCGTGAACGCGCCGAGCAGAATCAGCACGAGCGTCACGAAGTAGAGGTCATGCTCCAGGATGAGCTCGTTACTGGCGAGCACGGTCGTGAGGTCGTAACTGCCGACGATGTTGCCGAGCAGAATTACGCCTCCGAGCAGCGCCAGACCGCCACCACCGGTGATACCGAGGGCCATCCGCGCACCCTGTCGGGCCGCCGGTAGGTGTTTCCAATAGCCGATGAGCAGGAACGAACTGATCGACGTCAGCTCCCAGAACATCACCAACAGGAGCAGGTTCTCGCTCATCACGACGCCCATCATGGCGCCCATGAACGTCATGAGCATCGCGTAGAACGCCCCTATCGGGTCGTCATCGCTCAGGTAGAAATACCCGTACACAACGACGAGCGTACCGATGCCGAGGATCAGGATGCCAAACAGCATCCCGAGCCCGTCGAGCCGGAACGCGATGTCCAGCCCGATGCGCTCGATCCACGGCCACGAGTGCGTCAGCACCTCGCCGGCCATGACCCTGGGGATCAACGTCGCTAGCGTCCCCAACGCGCCGGCCGCTGTCGCGGCCGCCACGAGCATGCTCAAGAACCGATTCTTCCTCCCAATCAGCCAGACCGGCAATATCGCCAGGAATGGCAAGAGGACGATCAACAACATGGTCATCGGTGAACGACTCCTTGCTCGAGAACTCTCGTGAGTCTGCGCGATGAAGCGTCAAATGAGTGGCGCAAATGATCTACAACGAACGCGGGGTGTGCGAAAGTAAGACCCGCACACATTCGATGCGCGAATGCCATCGCCGGCGCAGGAATTCGAACACGCGACGTTTCTCATCGGCCATGTGCGCATCTCTCTTGTGTAGGCCTCGCCAACTTTCTTCGAAGGAGCCGACGATGAACAAACTCAACATCTTTCTGTGTTTGGCGCTCTCGCTGGTCGCCGTCGATGCCTTTGCACAAGACACCGATGTTCGAACGCGAGTCGAGGTCGGATTCCTCGATCCGATGTATCACACCGTTCAATTCGGAAGCTCCGGCACCGAGATCGACTACATCGACGAGGGTGGGCAAGACGTCCTCTTCCCGTTCGTTCGACCGTCGGTAGAAGCGCGCTTCGGCCGCCACCGCGTCGGATTCCTCTATCAGCCCATCAATCTCGAGGGCGAGGTTGTCACGCGACGCGACTGGGTCATCGACGGGCTGACCTTCCCGGCCGACACGCCGGTAAACACGCGCTACAGCTTCCCATTCTGGCGGGCGAGCTACGGTTACGACGTGTTTCCGGACTCCGAAACGGAGCTGGAGCTGGGTGCCTCGCTCCAGCTGCGCGACGCGACCATCACGTTCACCTCGGCCGACGGCCAGCTCCGGCGGACCGAGCGTGACGTCGGGCCGGTGCCCATTCTGCGGGCACGACTTCGAGTCCCCGTCGTTGGCGATACCTGGTTCGAAACCGAGGTCGACGGCTTCTACGCCCCGATCAAGTACATCAACGGCGGCGACTCCGACGTCGTCGGCGCGATCGTCGACTTCAATCTTCGCTACGGGATCGATCTCGGCGCCGACTACGACGCCTATTTCAACCTGCGGTACCTGGGCGGCGGCGCCGAAGGCACCAGCGACAGCGAGTTCGGCGACGGGTTCACCAAGAACTGGCTCCACTTCGCGACCGTCTCGCTCGGCTTCACGTACGACGTCCTCTGACCTCAGTGCAGCGTGAATCGCACAGTAACGTCGGCCTCGACCTTCAATGCGCCCAAAAACGCTTTGTACGGAGTGATTCCGAAGTCTGGCTGATGAAGCGTCATTTGCCCTTCGTAGCCGTCGCTGGTCTCGACTCGAACGCTCAGTGACCGCTTGACTCCGTGCAGGTCGATCTCGCCTGTAATTTGGTCGCCGTCGAGCGCCCCTTCGAACCGAATCACCGGGTACTTTTTGGCTTCGAGCACGTCTTTGACGATCGATTTCTCGACCTTCGCGCGCTCGAGGCCCGAAAGCCCGGGCCGGTTCACGCTCCCGTCTTGCTCCACGCTTCCGACGACACGCAGCGAATCAGCGTCGACTCGCGCGGTGATCGCGGTGCCGTCGAGCCCCACCTGAAAGCTCGTAGCCTCGAGCACGAGGTCGTGCCCCACCGCCGAGAGCGCCCCTTCGCGCGTCGTCCAAACCTCGATCGTTGCGTTCTGATTCGTCCACTTCGACATCACATCCTCCAATTCACCAACTACTTCCACCGGAACTCGAACCGAAGCTCGAGCCGCCTGAACTACTGCTGAACGACGAGCTCGAGCTCGACGAGAAGCTCGAGCTGGAGCTCGAGAATGAAGAGCTCGACGAGGAACTCGAACTCCGGCTCGACGAGTAGCTCGAACGCTGACTCGCCAATCGAGCCGCGCGACGCGCGGCATCTCGCTTACGCTTCGCCTTCCCCTCCGCCGCACGGTCGAGCATCTCCGCGGTCTTCTCGGCTCGGGCAACCTCCTCGATCACCGCCTCCCAGGCTCGCCGGTCGCGATGCTCACGTGCCTTCGACAGCTGCGTACGAGCGAGCGAGAAGTCGGCGACGACTCCGTAGCCGTAGCCCGTCGCCTGGTCTTCGAAGTACTGGAGCTCGCGCTCGACACGAGCGAACTCGTTTGTCGCGGTGCGAACGGCTTCCATCTCGGCCACCCAAATCCCGTGCGCCCAGTCGTACTCACTCTGGAACTTCGAGGCCGCTCCCATCATGTCGACTCCGTTGGTCGCTCGATCTTCGAGTGACATGGCAGCGGCAGCCCGACGTTCTTGCACCCGCTGAACCGCCTGTTCGACGTGCGGCCGGTCGCGCTTCTCGTCACGAACCTGGCTCGCGAGCGCGGCGAGCTTCGCCTCAGTGGCCGACACTAGCTTCCGGGCCTGCTCCCATGCGGCTCGAAACTCACTCGCGCTGGCCTCCAGCTCACTGAGTTCACCACCAAGCACGGTCGCAATGGACGCACACTCGGGCCAATTGGGCTGGTCGAGCGACATCTCTTCGAGGGCGTCGGCCCACATCGCTTTGGCACCGCCAAGGTCCTCTCGCCAAGCCTCGCCGATGTAGGCGTCGCCTTCGATTCGGTCGAGCGCCCCCAGCCGCGCGTCGATCTCGTCTTGCAGCGTTCGGCACGTGTCGCGCGCGGCCGTGAGGGCCTCGCGAATCGCATGCAGCTTGTCGATGAGCTCGTCGGCCTCGCGCAGTCGTCGCCAACCGACCTCGAGGTCGGTCCATGCGCGCAGATAAGCCTCCGCGGCGTGCGACTGCGTGATTCCATCGCACCACTCGGGATGTTCCGACAGCAACCGCTCCGCGATCTCGACGTTGTTCGACTCGTTCGCAAAACTCTCGGAAGCGTGCTCCTTCTCGAGCTCCGCGAGGACTTCGCGAGCGCCCGGGAGTCGTTCCGAGATGGTCTGGCACATTGCGCGCTGCTCCGCGACGACATCGGGTATCTGGTCTCGCCCTTCGACAGACGCCTCGACCTTCGTCCGAACGTCTTGAAGGATTGCGTGGACTCGATCGGCGAGCGCTTTGCCGAGATCTTCCTCGCCAGCCCGTACGTGCGCCCGAGCCTCGCCCATCGCGCCGCGGGCATGCTCGAGCATGACGTCCGGATCGAATCCATCTTCCGAGAGTCGCATCCCCTCGGACCGCCGCATCTCGATCTCCGAGACGAGCTCGCGCCCCAGCGGTGCGGCGATTTCGTCGAACTCGCGCAGCACTCGGTTACCCAGCGCCCCTCGACGCTCGACCTCCTGCAGATCGGAATGTTCGGTCTCGAACACCTCGATCGCAGCAATCGGGTCGACCTTCGCCGCACTGCGCGCCGCTTCGGCCCTCTCAAGCGGTGCGCGGCTCGGCTCGAGCAACACCGATGGATCCGCGCCCAGGCCGGCGCGCTCCTCGGCGAGCGCAATGATGACGTTGTGCAGGCGGCGCGTCTCCGCGGCTCCAGCGAGCGCTTCGTCTTCGACCTGTGTGACGCGGTCCAAGAGCAGTGTCGTGTCGACGTATCGATCTTGAAGGTCGCGCAGAAGGTCGGCCGCTTGGCCTCGATACTCCGTGGTGAGCGGAAGGAAGATTCGGCGACGTTTCTCTTTCTCGCCTGTCTCGAACACCACCTCGTCGGTCGAGAGTTGCTCGACCGCCTGCTCGACCGACGCGAAGTCGAAAGAACTCGCATCCGACGCGGCTTTCTCGGCCCGCTCGAGCCGGTCAGATGCTTCATTGAGGAGCAGAAACACCTCATTGACCGCGTCGGCACAGGATTGGTCGAGCTCCTGACTTTTGCCCGTCCACGCCACTCTGGTCGGCCCGAAGTACGACGGATACGACTCCTCGAGCTCCAGCAAACGAGCCGAGGCCTTGGCGAGGCGGTCGTCCCAAGTGGTCTTGATCTCCGCGAACCGCCGCTTGGCCCGCCTGCATCTCGCTCGCCTTCGAAACACCCAAAACATGAAGGCCAAGATGGCGATGATCAGCGACACCGCTGGCACCACCTGCGTGGCGAACACGTGCTTCATTTCGCCGTCATTCATCTCGCGACGAGCGTCGTTCAAGCAGTAGTCGATGCGGTAAATCTGCGGATCAGTGAGGTCGCGAATCGAGTACTGCGCGTCGTTCAACTGCTCGTTGCAGCGGCCAATCCAGTCCTGGGCTTTTCCAGTACCGAAAAGAAACTCGTCGTCTTTTCGGTCGACCTCGGCCTGGAGGCGGTCCCGACGCTGTACGATCGGCTCGAGCTCCTTCGTCCAATCCTCGGCCATTCGAAGATCGTTCTCGACTCGTTTGCGTGACGACTCCGCCTGATGCCGAGCCAGGTCGGCGTCTCGAACTCGGCCGCTTTCGAGCAGGGAGGCGGTCACTTCGAGCTGATCTTTGGCGTCGTTGAGATACGTCTGCGCCCGCTGCCGCGCACCTTCGGTGAGGTCCGCTTCGTCGAGCGCTTTCTGCGTGTTCTCGATCTTCTGGCGCTCGTCGTCGATCGCGTTGGGCAAGACCCTCCGTAGCGAGACCGCTCGTTCTTCGTAGACCTTGAGCGCCTGTTCGACGGAGTTGATGAGGGCGCAGACGGCCTTGGGGTAGTCTCCGGCCCGCGCATGCATCTTGAACTTCGAACCATCGATGGTCGACGTGATGGCCCGGTTCTCGAATCCGATGTTGGCCCAGTAGGTGCCGGGGTGGATCGCGACGGCACGGTTGAGGAGACCGAGCGCGATCAGGATGTGCTTCTCGGGGTCGAGCGGAACGTCGGCGGCTCGCCACTGCTGATAGACGTGGTCGACGAACGGTACGGCGTCGTTGGCGGACGGGAGCGCGACGTCGCCCTGGTCGGTGACGTTGACGACGACCGCCCAGAATTGTGCGCCTGATTCTCGCGGGGCGGCGAGGCATTCGCGCATCTCGTCGTAGAGGGTGGAGTCGAGCTTGGGCGCGACGTGCGACCGCCCGTCGCCGGGCGGCGGAGCTGCGTCCCATGCGGCCGCGGGAGCGGCGATCATCGTGAGCAGGGCTACTGCCGCGAATTGAAGGATTTTGTGTGTCATCAGGCACCTGCGCCGATGTGGAGTACATTTACTCCATACCGACATGACTGTCAGTTTACGGTGTCAGCACGGCAGTGAATCGCCACCATTGGTGGTTAGAATGGCGGTATTCATGGCTGGCACGGAATCTGAATACTTTGTCTCCAGCACATTTCCCAAACGTCTATTGAGACGAAAGGAGTATCTTATGAAAAAGCTGATGCTTGCCATGCTCACCCTCGCAATTGTCGCGTTCGCCGTGGCATGTGGTGATGAAGACGAGAACAACGCCACCGAGAACAACAACAACGTGACGACGAACAATGCCACGACCGGCACGAACAACGCCACGACGGGCAACAACGCCACGACCGGCAACAACGCCACGACCGGCAACAATGCCACCACCGGCAACAACGCCACGACCGGCACGAACAACACCACTGGCGCCAACGTGAGCGCTGAGTGTGAGGCCTACTGCAACATCATGGGCGACAACTGCGCCGACGAGTACGCCGACCGCGCAGCATGCGAAACCGCATGTGAAGGCCTGGCAGACACTGGTGCATGCACCGACCTCACCGACCCGGCAACCTGCGACACGAGCGGCGACACCGTTCAGTGCCGCATCTACCACGGCGACGCAGCTAGTGGCGACGCTGCCCTCCACTGCCCGCACGCTGGTGAAGTTTCGGAGAACATGGACGGAAGCGCAGGTCCTTGCCAGTAATTGACGAGCTGCCGTAAAACGCATCGAGCCCGCCGGTTTTCCGGCGGGCTCGTCTCGTTCTTGGCGAGATAATCGGCCCGACGTAAGGCCCAGCCACACGACGCACCGTGTCATTTTCGTGGCATTATTGTTGCGCGGATCGGCCTTGTCCCTTAAATCTGGAGAAAGGCCATGTTCCGATGGCACGGAATGTAGCACTCAGATCGCACTTTTTCTCATAAGTCCTCGGACGAAAGGAGTAACCGATGAAGAAGTTCATGCTCACGATGCTCACCCTCGCCATCGTCGCTTTCGGCGTCGCTTGTGGTGGCGAAGAAGACGAGAACAACACGACCGAGAATAACAACACGGTCACCACCAACAACGCGACCACCGGCGGCAACGCGACCACCGGCGGAAACGCAACCACGGGTGGCAACGCAACCACCGGCGGCAACGCAACCACCGGCGGAAACGCTACCACCGGCGGAAACGCAACCACCGGCGGCTAATGCCGACCACGTGTAGAGCACCAAGACCCGCTGGGAGACCAGCGGGTCTTTTTTTTGCCCGCGCCCAGCCCATTTCGACCGACCAGTCGGTAGGTTCTTTGCGCACTTCCGACCGACCGGTTGGTATGTTTCATTCCTTGAATTCATGCGGTCGAGAGAGTACTTCGGGGCATGAGAATAATGAGGGGTATTGCTGAAACCGACCGCATTGATTCGCATCCATGTTTCAGTGCCCCGACTACGATGGATGACAAGATGGCTGATTCCGAGCTCCGCTGGACTCCGCGCAACCACGAAGGACCTACGATTCCGGGCGCCGTGCTCGAGCTGAAGGACCGTCCAGGCACCAGCCTGCGCTTCCTCCGCGCGGGCGACGAACCTTCTGAGTACTCGTACGGCGACGTCTGTAGCGAAATGCTTCGTCGCGGCCGCAATCTCGTCGACCTCGGACTTCAAAAAGGTGATCGGCTCGCCATCATTCTTCCCGAGCCCGAAGACTTCGTGCTCACGTTCCTCGGAGCGATGGCCTTCGGCATCGTCCCGGTTCCGATGTACCCGCCGCTCGGCTTCGGCAAGCTCGACGCCTACATCGCGTCGTCGGCACGCATCGCCAACAAGGCCGGTGCCCGCGCGCTCATCACCGACGCGAAAGTCCAGAACATCCTCTGGAGCCTCG
The DNA here is from genome assembly GCA_964384605.1 of uncultured Bradymonadales bacterium. Classification (GTDB taxonomy): domain Bacteria; phylum Myxococcota_A; class Bradymonadia; order Bradymonadales; family Bradymonadaceae; genus CAYLMO01. The sequence goes on from CAYLMO010000043.1 coordinate 44,950, forward strand.
TCGACAAGGTCGACACCCTCGACTCCATCGTGACGGTCGACAAGCTCACCGAAACGCCGAAGAAACCCCACGAAGCGCCCTCCCTCGCCCACGAGGACCTTGCGTTTCTACAGTTCACGTCCGGGTCGACCTCGGCGCCCAAGGGCGTGATGGTCACCCACGGCAATCTGCTCGCGAACCTCGACGGCATCATGAATGTCGGCCTCGAGATCGACGAAGACGACGTCGCGGTCAGCTGGCTCCCGCTCTACCACGACATGGGTCTCATCGGATTCATGCTCGCGCCGGTCTGGTATGCGGTGCCGACGACCTACATGTCGCCGATTGAGTTCGTGAAGCACCCGCGACGATGGATGGAGACGATCGACAAGTATCGCGGCACCATCGCCTTCGCTCCGAACTTCGCCTACGCGCTGGCGACGAAGCGCACCAAGGACCGCCACCTCGAAGAGTACGACCTCAGCAGCCTCAAAGCGCTGGGGTGTGGGGCCGAGCCGAATCACCCCGGCACGCTCAACGGCTTCCTCGACCACTTTGCGCCGGCAAAATTGCCGCGCGAGTGCCTGCTCCCTTGCTACGGCATGGCCGAAGCGACCCTCGCCATGACGTTCGTGGGGCTGCGCGACGAGATGTCGGTCGACACGATCGACGCCGAGGCCTACCAGGTCGACGGCGTCGCAACGCCCGTCGAACCCGGTCCGGGAGCACTCGAGTACGTCAGCTGCGGCAAGCCGTTCCCGCGCCACGAAATCTTGGTCGTCGGCGAAGACAACGCCGAGTTGCCGGAGCGCACGGTCGGCGAAATCGTCTTCCGCGGCCCGAGCGTGGCCAGCGGCTATTTCAAAGACCCCGAGCGAACCGCGGAAGCGTTCACCGAGATTGGCCTGCGCACCGGCGACCTCGGCTACATCGCCAATGGCGAACTCTTCGTCACCGGCCGCAAGAAGGACCTCATCATCCTCAACGGCCGAAATTACGACCCGCAATCGATCGAGTGGGTCGTCCAAGAGGTCGAAGGAATCCGCAAGGGCAATGTCGTCGCGTTCAGCGTGCCAGGCGAACGAACCGAAGAGCTCGTCATCGTCGCGGAGGTCAAGGGCGACACGGCCGACGAAGCGCTCACCCAGGCGGTGAGCAACGCCGTGCGTGAAGAACTCATGATTTCGCCGTCTGACGTGGCACTCGTCGGCCGCGGCGCCCTTCCAAAGACGTCGAGCGGCAAGCTCCAGCGCGCAAAGACTCGCGCGGACTACCTCGACGGCACCCTCGGCGAGGAAGGTGTGCGGCTCGCCGGCGCCCGAGGCGACGGCCTCACGCTCGCACGCCACGTCGCCAAATCGGCCGTGTCCCGCGCCAAGCACAACGTCAAGCGCGGCCTGAAGAACATCGTCGGAAGCAAAGGATAGGCAATGCCGAACGAACAAGAACTCATCGAACTCTTCAAACGCGCCGCATGGGAAGTCGACCAGCGCGAGTTCGACACGATCGCCCCGTCGACCAAGATCGCCGACCTCGGCATCGACTCGGTCGCACTGCTCGAAATCTTCGGCGAAATCGAAGACGAGCTCGGCGTGCACTTGCCCGACGACGAGCTTGCGAAGCTCGTCACCCTTCGCGACCTCACTTCGCTCATCGGTGAGCACTCCTAGAGCCTCGGACCTCGCATGTCGCCTCGAGCCACGGATCG
>CAYLMO010000044.1:0-45954 GCA_964384605.1 uncultured Bradymonadales bacterium
GCAACACGACCGCGGCGAGCATTCCGACGGCGTGGGATATCGCTCGGCGCGAGGGCCGGTTCGAATCTGGCAGACCGGTTGTGGTGGCGGCCTTCGGGAGCGGGTATACGTGGGGCACTGCGCTGTTCGAGGTTTGAAGTGAAGACGTACTATCTACCAGCCCTGCTCGTCGTTTGGACGCTACTCGGAGCCTGCAATACGTTTGCGGACCCCGACGCCGAACAGATGATGGGCGACGCCGGCGCTGGTGACGCCGCCATGCTCGACGCTGGCTCCGACGCGGCGAACGACGACGCTGGTTCAGATGGTTCCGATGCCTTCGATGTCGGCAACACGGACACCGGAGAGGATGCCGACATGAGCGTGCCCGAGGACATGGGCACCGACATGGGCGGGCAGACCGACCCAGACTTCACGGTGAACTCGACCGGACTGCCGAGCGTCATGCTGTCCAATCTCTCGCCGACCATGGAGGAATGCGGCAACGGTTCGTATGAATTCCCGGGCCGCTCCGGTGCGAGTCCGCAACCCGACATCACGACCGTGGTCGTCGAGGGAGGGGTCGACGAGCGATTCGCGCTCACGTGGATCGATGACAACCGAAACCTGCGAATCGGGCATGTCGTCGGTGACCAAATCGAAAGTCTCTTCACGTCTTCTTACGTGGTCGCCGAGCGGATGACAGGCAAGAACATCGCGGTCGCTTCCATCGGCGCAACGTGGTTGGTGGGAGCGATTGACGGGATGGGTCGAATCAACCTTGTCCTGTGTACTTTTGCCGGGGAGCCCGCGTGTACGCCGTCGTTCGGAACGAACATCATGGCAAACCACCTCGAGATCGGGCGCACCTCGTCGGAGTATTTTCTCTACGTGCCGACCGCGATGGCCACCGACGAGTACCGCGTGATGACCGAAGGCGCGTTCAGCGTGAGCCAGGTCGGGCCACTGCCCGGAGGTGCCGGAGCAACGTTCCTGCATCGCGGGGTGCTCGGATTTTCGACGGGCGTCATTGGGTTCATCAACAACGCAGACGAGCTGCAGCTGGTCGAGCAGGACAACATGACCTGGCGCCCCGTTACGGTCCCCGAGACCGTGACGATCACGGAGGCAGAGCCCCGCATCGACTTCCTCCCCAAAGACCGACAGGTTTGGTGGCTTGCGAACTCCGCGACGGGAGTCGATGTCGATGCGTTCGAGATCATCACGATGGTCTGGACCGGCCCGCAGAATGTACTCGACGGCGTGACCGACTATTCGGTCCAGACGGTCGCCGGTGGATCGTTCCGCAGCGTCGTCGACAGCAACGGAAACATCTCGCTGTCGCTCCACCTGCCGGGGGGAACGGCCACGACGAACACGGTGCGCGATTTGACCGACAACGATCTGGTCGTCGGACGCCCGACGCGGGCAGCGATCGCCAACGGGCAGCCCGCCATTGTGAGGCTCCTTTCGGGGCGCCTCTATCTGATTCCACTCTGCACTCGTGCGCAATGACGAAGCCCGCCCTGGCGTTGGTGGTTTCGACGCCGTTACCGGACTCCGGTAGTCTCGCTGCGTCTCGATTCGAGGATGAATAGATGAACCGAATGCTGGCAGTCTTTCTCGTGAGCTTGCTCGCTGGTTGCAACACGTTTGCGGCACCGGACGAAGAGCGCCCGACCGCCGACGTTGGGGTGGATTCGGGCCCTTCGAACGTGGGAACCGGTGATGCGGGAGATCTCGACGGGGGCGCCGATAGCGGAGTAAACGACGCTGGAGGCGACGCGGGCGACGCTGGCGATGCGGGTGGCATGGTAGACTGGACCCCTACATCCGCGCCGCTGCCAAGTTACGACGCCATGACACTCCCGGATGAGCTCGAGACCTGCAGCACCACGCCAACCTTGATTTCCAGCGACATTCCGAACGGCTACCCAGACGTGTTCCTCCTTCGAATCGCGACCGAAATGGAACGCTTCGCGGTGGTCTCGGTGGACCGCGATGGGACGCTCGTGGTGACCGAAGTCGACACCCGTGGCAACGAATCGGTGCGGCACCGCTCGACATTCAAGGTCAAAGCGAAAGGGCCAGGAAAGGTCGTCTCGGCGGCCGCCATCGGTGACCAGATGCTCGCAATCGCGCTGACCGAGGCAGGCGACCTCTTCGGCGTGCAGTGCGAATTCGTGACCGGCATCTGTCGCGAGAAAGACCTCGAGTTTCCCACGGCCCAGGCCATTGAGCTCGTACCCATCGGGTCTCGTTACCGGTTCCTCCACGGAAAGAGCGACTCCTCGCTGTGGGAGAACGAAGTCCAAGTCGACGAGGAGTTCGAGGTTGCAGACGAAGAGACGAACATCTTGGTCGCAGATGGGGCCATTTTGGACCTCTACAGCGGCCTGACGACCGGCGCGACGCCGGCGTTGGGGATGGCGCTCGAAATCAACGACAGCGTGCACAACTACGAGCTCCTCACGCTGTTCAGTGGAGAGTGGCGATCCGAAGGTGTCATCATCGATCCGAACAACAACAACGTCCCGATCGAAGCCGCGACGGCACGGCCGCGAATGGTGTTCGTCTCCAACCAAAACTCGGTTTGGTACAATGCCACTGCGGATCCCGGTGTAACTAACGTTCGAAATGCAGTCCGCTTCGACCCGACGACATGGAATGACGGGGTCAGCTGGGGCGACGGTATTCGAGACTACGACTTCTTCGCGATCGAAGGAGGCTTCGTGGAGCTTTTCTCGAACTCGATCGGACGGACGAAGATCAACGTGAACGACGGCAGAATCGTGGACCAAGACGACAGCGTTTCGATCGATGGAGCGATGCTCGCGACCTCCGCGCCAGCTCGAGTCGCCGTCGCCGGCGGCATCATCGGCATCGTGTACCGCGATGTGAACCAGCTGCTCTTCCACACGCTCTGCGACGAGGCCCGGTGAGTTCGAAACTCATCATCAAACCGCTCATCGCGGTCCGCTCGACCTGGTCCGACGAAGTCGTCGCCTACCCGGTCACCATGTCGGAGTACGCGGCATGGGGCGACGAAGACGACGCCATCTTAGAGCAACGGCTCTTCCTCGAAGCTGAACTCCCGCACATGAACCCCGGGGTCATCTCGGACCTCGAGCTCACCCCCGAGACGCATCTGGTCGTGGTCGACGTTCCCATCGAACGTTCGAACATGCCCCGCACGATGCGCGACTCGGTCGTGGTCCGCATGCCATGCGTCGTGGTCGATGAGCACTGGGCGATCTGCCTGCCGATGGAGCACACGGTCTACATCCCCAAGGGAGCCGACGTGGAGACCACGCTGGTCTCGGAGCTCTCGCGATATGCGGTCGCACGAGAATACTCCGCCCCCCAGATCCTTGCGCTCTTCCCCGGTCCGGAAGACTCGCTCGTCGAGATCGAGGTCGACATTGGCGAGGCGCGACAGAAGTCGCTCGAAGACAAGCTGTCGTCGTCGAAACAGGTAAAGGAACGGCTCGAACGTGAGCGAGCGCTGAACTTGCTTCGCGACGTGGCCATCCACATCGATGAGCTCGTCGGGCGCCCTGGCCCAAAGAAGAAGAAGCAACGCCGCAAGTGGGTCGCCCCGCCTTGCACGGGGCGCGACGAGGAGATCGCTTCGCTCCGAGCGCTTCTGGGCGGCGACGAACGCCTCGCGGTCGCTGTGACCGGCGACGAACTGGTCGGCAAGTCGGCCATCATCGCGTCCGCCCTGCTCGACCGACACGTCTGGGTCACCTCCGGAGCACAGCTCGTCGCGGGCCAATCGTACTTCGGCCAGTGGCAAAAGCGCGTGCGCGACGTGATGCAAGCCGCCGAAACCCTCGACGCCATCCTCTACTTCGACGACCTCGCCGACCTCTTCACGTCACGCGACGGCTCGTCCGGCATGGCGAGCGTGATGCGCCCATTCCTGGACGACAAACGAGTACGGATCGTCGGCGAACTGCGACCCGACGTACTCGAGCGCGTGGAGTCGTCGAACTACGGCTTCTTCAAGAACCTGCACCGTTTGCGGGTCGAAGCGATGGACCGCGAAGGTGCGACCGAAGTGCTGCGCGATTTCGCCGCGCACTGGGGCAAGACCGCACCCCAGGTCGCGAACCTCTCCGACGACGCGATTCAACGCACGGTCGAGCTGGTGGAGCGCTACGAGCCATACCGAGCGTTTCCGGGCAAGGCCGTTCGATTCGCCGAGGAACTACGGGCGATGCACGCCGACGAAGCCGGCCGCTGGGACGGCGGCGACGAAGTGGCCGAGCTGACCGAGCGAGACGTATTCGAAGCGTTCTCGGTGGCATCTGGCGTGCCGGTGAACCTGCTTCGTCAGGACCGCGGAATCGACGTCGCCGACGTAGTTGCGTTCTTCGAGCGCAGAATCATCGGGCAACGTGGCGCGATACGTGCCGTGACCGAGGCGGTCGCCACCGTGAAAGCGGGGCTCCAGTCCGCTCAGAAGCCACTGGCGAACCTCTTGTTCGTCGGCCCCACCGGCGTCGGAAAGACCGAGGTCGCACGCACGCTCGCCCGCTACCTATTTGGGTCTCCCGACCGTTTGCTCCGCTTCGACATGAGCGAGTACATGGACTCGGGCGCAGCGGAACGGCTGATCCGAGGGACCGACCACGAAGACGGTCTGCTGACCCGCGGTATTCGTCGCCAGCCGTTCTCGGTCGTGCTCCTCGACGAGATCGAGAAGGCCCACAGGTCGGTGTTCGACCTCTTGCTTCAGGTGCTCGGCGAGGGCCGGTTGAGCGACGCGCGAGGCCGTACGGCGTTCTTTCACAACGCCATCGTCATCATGACGAGCAACCTCGGAGCCGCGCATCGTCGGGCTCCCGTGGGGTTTGGCGATGAGACGAACGACGCCGGAGCGAGCTACTACGCCGAACGAGTTGGCGAGCACTTTCGGCCGGAGTTCGTGAATCGAATCGACCGAGTCGTACCGTTTTCGGCGCTCTCACGGTCTGAGATCGCCGAGGTGACGCGCCTCGGGGTGCAACGCATGGCGGAGCGCCGCGGCTGGGTCGAGCGCGCACTCACCCTCGATGTGAGCGACGCCGCGACCGCTCATCTGGCCGAAGAAGGCTTCGACGAAGCCTATGGCGCCCGACAGCTACGACGACGCCTCGACGACGACCTCGCCGACCCGCTCGCCCGCTTGATATCTACGTATGACGGGATCGAACGCGCTACGGTGCGGGTCGTGCTCGCCGACGAATTGGAGGTCGAAGCGGCCGCGGAACACGGGGAGTTACGCTTCGTCGTGGAGGAGGCCGAGACGAGCGGTACGGCTCAGGAAGTGCGCGGAGTGGGCGACATCTCCGAGCTGCGACGAACGTCTCGTTGGATACGCACGACGCGCGATTGGACCGCACTCGTCGACCGACACGAGTACCTGTCGGCCCAGGTCAACATGGGCAAGAAGACGCGCAAGCGCATGGCGCAAGACGCCGCTTTTGCCCGCACGATCTCACAGATGCTCGCCGACGAAGCGCGACTGCGGGAACGCATCGAGGCCTACGACAACGCGACGCGCGAAATCCACGATCTCGAAGAGGTGGCGATTCTCGCGCTGCTCGAGGGCGAAGAGACCGGCGAGTTCGTCTCTGGCGCGGAAGAGCTGCGTCAGGCGATGCTTCGGAATTTCGCGCTTGGCGCGCTTGCGACGCGGGACGAGCGAAACGGGATCCTGCTCGCAGTCTCGGAGCTCGACCACGAGCGCGGCCTCGACCTGTGGCTCCCGGCGCTTTTCGAGAACTTCGACGAGCGCGAGTGGCGCACCCAGTTCCACCTGCCCAACGACGTGCGCGAGGGCGAAAACTGGCCGGCGACGCGCACGGTCGGACCAGCGCGCGACCGCGAGTACTTCGAACGCTGGGCGAAGGCGCGGGGCGAGGAGTCGGTGAAGCGGCACTTCTTGATGAGCGTTTCGGGTACCGACGCCGGGTCGCTGCTCTCTTTCGAGGCTGGACTGACTCGGTTCGAGAACGCTCCGCGGCGCGACGACACGGCGCACCTGATGATTCGGCGAGCGAGCTACAACATCACGAATTCGCCAATCTTCTCGATGGCGCAGTTCAAGCTGAACTACGAGGTAGAGTCCAAGCGCCGCGAGACGTTGCCCGCGTCTCGCGCCTACGACTTCGCCACGCGAAAACTGATGCTCCGGCGCGAAGAGCTCTTCGGGCGCATCGACTACGAGGACTACTGGAAACGACTCGAAGAGCTGGTCGCCTCAGAGCTCCTCTACTTCGAACGCAACCCAGGGTTCGACCGCGAGACGATCGTCTTCTCGACGATCGATCGGTCGATCAGCGACTCGGACATTCGCAATCTGGCGCTGAAGGGTCGCAAGATCGAGGCGATCAAGCTCTACCGCTCGAAGTACAATGTGGGGCTGAAAGAGGCGAAGGAGTCGGTAGAGCGCATGATGGGGTCGGAATGAGGGTTCTCGGGGTGCTGCTGCTCATGTTGTGGGGAAGTAGCGCGTACGCGCAGCAGGACGAACGTCCGCTCGACGTGAAGAGCTTCTCGCTGCGAGTTTCGAGTCCAACTCGCGTGGCGTCGCGACTGCGCGTGCATCCGCGGGTCGACGGCGTCGTGCCGAACGGCCGGACATTTTCGATGGACGTGCGCGTTCAGGGGCCGGGCGTCGACCTGACCTTCCCGCACACCTATCAGATTTCGGAATGGGCCTGCTACGGCTGCGATCCCTACCCGGGGGCGCCACCAGACGTGTGCGACAACCCATGCGAATGGCGTTCGAAAAGCACGAGCATCGAGATTCCGGCGGCAACGTTTCGCAAGCCCGGCACGTACACGGTGACGGTCACAGGCAAGGGCTTCGGGACCGCAACGGCGACTGTCGAGGTGCTCGATCATCTCGCGATGCGGCAGCGGAAAGAGGCCGAGCGCCGAGCACGCGAAGAGTCGTTGCGGCCCAAAGGAAACATCGCCTGGTCGAAGCTCGTCCGAAGCTGCGACTCGGTCACGACGAAGCGCAAGCCAGTCGATTTTGCACAACTTCCCGCGGCCAAGCTCGAGGGTTGGAGAGGGCCGCAGAACACGCGCAACGCCAGGGTCGTCGAGGGCGCGCTCGTCTTCATGCGGTCCGACGGTCATACCATCTTCGTCACGCGCTCGGAGCAAGAGACACCGATCGCGCTCACCGGCGAAGGCGAGCGAGTCGTGGAGTGGGAGTGGGTCGACGGGGGCGTCGCATACGCGGTTTCGCCGGAACGTTCGAACGTCCGGGAGTACTCGTGGGTGAAGCTCGATGGCACCGGGCGGCGCGCGATGGAGGCGTCGGAGTACCCTTCGAAGCGGGCGCGCGACTCGGAGATGGCGGCCAAGGGCTTCCAGTCGCGGGACACGTGGGAGATCGACGAAAACTACGTCTTCGGCGCCGCGATTCGGAGCGGTTCGTCGATCGCGTTCGTGTACGACCGCCGCACTGATGTTGCGCACTTTCCGCCGAAGTCTCTCGACGTTGGGGGATACGGCGCAGCGGGGCGCGATTCGATCGGAATCGTTTTCCCAGGGCGAACCGGCAAGTCGAGCCAGCGGTACGCGTACTTCTTGAATCCCCGCACCGGCTTTGCGCTTTGCCTCGCCCCGGATCAGCTCTACCGAGCGAGCTTTCACATCATGGCGCTGAGCGGCGATTACGCGATGCTGCGGCTCGGACCGGGGAAAGATGCGACCATCGCCATCGCCGACATTCGGCGCGGAGTCGTGACGATCATCGGTACGCTCGACTACGACTCGCGCATCATCGCGCTGAACGGCGGCGAATTCCTCGTCACTACGGTGGTCCGACGCCAGGTGCACACGTTCGTGGTGAAGGGCGACACGGCTTCGGTCAAACGTCTCGCGAAGCCAATCACTACGCGCTATCGAGGCGGCGGAAACATCGACGTTTCTCCCGACGCCAAGACCATCCTCATCGGCGAACACGTGATCTCTCGGTAGTTTGTCGAAGCTTCGATTTCTTGCGCTGAAACCTCGACTCACGCACCATTGGGGGCATGGAATCTGACGTCGCGGGAGACTCTGGAGAAGGGTTGGCCATCTCGTCGGCGGCCGAGGGCGAATCCAGCGCACCGGCCGACGCGACGGGAGAGGTTGCGCTGGTCGTGCCGAAGAAATTCGGGACGTTCACCGGTGTTTTCACCCCCACTCTGCTCACGATCTTCGGCGTCATCATGTACGTCCGCGTGGGCTGGTCGGTCGGCAATGCCGGCCTCATCGGCACGTGGCTCGTCATGTTGCTCGCCATGGGGATCACGGCGGCGACCGGTCTGTCGCTGAGCTCCATCGCCACCAACACCCGCATCGGCGCGGGCGGTCCGTACGCCATCATGGCGAGGTCGCTCGGGCTCGAGGTGGGCGGCTCGATCGGGCTGCCGCTCTACCTGACGCGTCCGCTCGGCGTGGCGATGTACATCATCGGCTTTCGCGAGGGTTGGCTGTGGATCTTCCCGGACCATCCCGCCCTCGTGATCGACCTCGTGGTCTTCGCGGCGCTCGCCGGAATCAGCTACATCAGCGCCGATCTGGCGTTCAAGATTCAGTACTTCATCATGGCGATCATCATCGGATCGATCGTCTCGATCTTCATGAGCCCGGCAACGTTCGAGCCTGCGGCGGGGCCGATCGAGTGGTGGGGGACGTATCCGGGGTTCAAAGAGAGCGGCTTCGAAGGAGCTGATTTCTGGGTCGTCTTCGCGGTCTTCTTCCCGGCGACGACCGGAATTTTGGCGGGCGCGAACATGTCGGGGGACCTCCAGAACCCAAGGCGTGCGATCCCGCTTGGCACGCTATGGGCCATCGCGATCTCGTCAGTGGTCTACTTCTTCCTGGCGTATTGGTGCGCGCACGTCGCGACGCCCGAAGAGTTGGTGAACAACTACAACATCGCGATCGACAAGGCATTCTGGCCGCCCATCGTGTTGGCAGGCCTCCTCGGCGCGACGGCGTCTTCGGCGCTCGCCGGGCTGGTCGGCGGGCCGCGAATCCTCATGGCGATGGGGCAGCACCGCGTGATTCCGTTCTCGGAAGAGATGGCGAAGGCGTCGCCGGACGGCAATCCGCGGCAGGCGATCATCGTGACGGCGGTGCTCACGCTGGCCTGCGTGATGGTCCGAGACCTGAACGCAATCGCGCCGATCGTGACGATGTTCTTCCTCATCACCTATGCGGTGTTGAACGTGGTGGTGCTCGTGGAGAGTAGCATCGGGCTGGTGAGCTTTCGGCCGACGTTGCGCATTCCAAGGGTGATCCCGGTGTTCGGCCTGGCCGGGTGCATCTTCTCGATGTTCATCGTGAATCCCACGTTCGGGTTGATCAGCGTGGGGCTCGTGGGCGCGTTCTACTTCTGGCTGCAGCGCAAGGGAGTGGGCGATTCGGAAGCGGTCGAAGACGTCCGTTCGAGCGTGTTCGTGTCGATGGCGCAGTGGGCGGCGTCGCGCGTGACCGAGGAAGACCAGGCGAACTCACGAGCGTGGAAGCCGAACCTGCTCGTGCCGGTCATCGATCCGGAGATCGTGCGCGGCGAGTTCTCGGTGCTGATGGATATGACGCGGCCGGATGGTTCGGTGACGCTGGTCGGGCTCAAGCCGAACGGCAAGTACGAGGAGCTGAACCACCGTTTGAAGGAGCTGTCGAACGAGTTCCGCGAGGCGGGTATTCAGTCGAGCGCGGCGGTCGTGCGCGGGCAGAGTCGAATCGAGGGCACACGGCAGTCGCTCGAGGCGCTACAGGCCGCGTTCTTCCGACCGAACGTGTTGGTAATCCCGCTCGACGACGAAGACGAGGAGAGCGACGAAGAGGTCGTGGAGCGATACGCCGCGGTAGCCAACGAGGTGGGCGTCGGCATGCTCGTGATGGCGGTACACCCGCGCGCCGGATTTGGGCGCAAGAAGCGCGTGAACATGTGGGTCCGCCAGGCGCCGGGCTCTTGGGAGCCTGAGGCCGCGTTCAGGAGCGGCAACCTGAACCTGAACCTGCTGACCGGGTTCCGCCTGATGCGCGAGTGGGACGCCGAGGTGAACCTCATGACGTGCATTCGCGACGAGGATGACCGTGAGAATGCGGAGCGATTCCTGGAGGAGCTTTGCGACCTCTCGCGACTGCCCGCAAAGGTGCGTCGACAGGTGGTCGTCGGAGACTTCCACGAGCAGCTGCGCGAGGCGGAGATTGCCGACGTGAACATCATCGGTCTGCCGCCCGAGCCGAATCCGAAGCTGATGCGGGAGTGGGTCGAGGTATCGCACGGTACGTGCATCTTCGTGCGTGACTCGGGCCGAGAGTCCGCGCTGGTCTAGTCCCGTTTCACTCAGGCAGTTTGCGAAATGGTCGCAAAAGCTCTAAATGAAGTCCCTGGAATCAAACTGCGCCGATTTTCGGCTACAATTACTGAGAGATAATGATGAAGAAGCTACTGCTCGCACTGCTCTGTGTTTCGATGTTCGTCGCTTGTGGCGACGAAGAAGAGAACAACGCCACCGAGAACAACTCGACGGTCACGACCAACAACGCCACGACCGGCGCGAACAACTCGACCACCGGCAACAACGCCACCACCGGTAGCAACAACGCCACCACCGGCAACAACGCCACCACCGGCGGCAACAACGCCACCACCGGCAACAACGCCACCACCGGCGGCGACGCACGTCTCGAAGCACACGGCTGCACCTACGAGACCGCCATGGACATGACCGGTCAGGCGACCGTCACGCTCAGCGACACCGCTGGCTGGAGCATCCCGCACAACGTTTGCGTCATCGTCGACGCAGGCACGCAGATCATCCTCGAAGGTAACTTCACGAACCACCCGCTGGTTGGTGGAGAGCAGCCGACCGTCGACGCAACCAGCGAAGTCACGCTCGCCGGCACCGCCCTCACCGGCAACACCGCTGCTGACTTCACCCTCGATGCTGCTGGCGACTACCCGTACTTCTGCCAGCTGCACCCAGGTTCGATGAACGGCGTCATCTACGTCGACTAAGCATCGTTCGAAACACGAAGAAGCCCCGGCGCCTGATTGGCGGCCGGGGCTTTTTTCGTTTTGCGTCGCTGGTTTCGTGGTGCCGACGTCGGCACGCCCGAGACCACGGCGAACTCGATGGCGTTGTTCACCAGGGCAGCGACTTCCTCGCCACCGAGCAGGTTATTGAACTCCGTTTCGCCTCGCAGGCAGACAACTCGGAGTCCCATCCGCGCGTAGTGCACCAGCTGACAATCAACCTCGGACTGCGGCGTGCGTGAGCCGTCTCGTAGCTCTCCGACGAAGTAGAGCGTCGCATCCGAGCGGCACAGGTCCATGATCGAACCACCAACTTCGTGATCGTAGAGAACCACTTCCGCCGTCGAGATCAGCCGAGTTGCTCGTTCCGTGAGCAGTGCTGCTTCGCCCGGACACGCTCCAATGAGCGCTACCGTTCCCCCTCGAAACTCAAATCCATTTGTCGTCATCTCGGCCTCTCTGCACGTTCATCCCGCTCCCAGCACAAATAAACCAGATAATTCCTATCAGTTCAATAGGGATTAAAAATCTACAGTGAGGAGCCGGGGTCAGTGCGTCAGGTGAGACCAAGATTTGAGATGGAGGGAGTCCGTTCAGACGTCGCGAGCGGCGAGTGCTTCGATTCGATCGATGATGAGCTGTCGGTAGGCGTTCGCCGGCACAAGCTCTAGGTGAGCGAGCGCTTCGTCGGTCAAACCTTGGACCTCGGCGGCGACAACTTCGTGCGCACCAGTCGCGAGGACCGCAGTACGGAACGACTTGAGCGAGTTCGGGTCCGCATCGTCTTTTCGCTCGAACAGGTCGCGAAGCATCTCGACCAACTTCGGATCACGCTGCGCCGCGATGATCACCGGCAGCGTCATTCGGCCTTCGCGGAGATCGTCGAGCAAACGCTTTCCGAACCGCTGGTCGCCAGTCAGGTCGAGCAGGTCGTCCTGCATCTGGAAACCGATTCCCATCGCCCGCGCCATCTTGCCAAACGCCTCGACCTGTTCGTCGGTTGCGCCGGCGAGTCGGGCGCCCGAGCGGGCGGCCCAGACGAAGAGGGATGCGGTCTTGAGCTCGCAAATCTGACGGTAACGATTCTCGTCGACCGTCAGCTGCCCTTTCGTCTCGAGCTGAATGAGCTCTCCACCCACGAGCTGCTGGATCATGTCGAGCGACTCGGTCAGGACTACGCCCGTATCGACGCTCTGAATCAGCTTCACGGCCGATGCCAGGCAGTGGTCGCCAGACAAGATCGAAACCGAGTTCGAGTAGACCATGCGCGCGGTCGGAATCCCCCGACGCTGCACGCCCTCGTCCAACACATCGTCGTGCAGCAAGCTCGCCGTATGTACCAGCTCGGATGCCGCAGCGATCTGCGTGGGCCAGTTGCCGTCGCCGTTGTGAATCGTGCCCGCCGCAAGCAGCGTGAGCATCGGGCGAATCTTCTTGCCGCCGCTCGCGATCAGATGGCCAATCGCGTGCTCAGCTGGACCAGAGTTCGCGACGACCGTGTCGAGGTGCGACTGCACCGTTTGCAGCTCCTGCTGAAGCTGCATCAGCGCGTCTGCTGCGCGCGACACCGATTCATCTACTGCTTTCGGTGCTGCGTTACCCATGGTCGTCTCCGTTACGTCTTGCATCTGCGTATGCTCTCGTGGCCTGAATCCGCCACTTTGGCCGGTTTCTACCCGTTTTCTACATCGGAAGCTAGGCGCCATTATAGAAATTTCAAAAAATTTTGAAAGATAGCGTCTCGACCGCAATCTACGGCCTTAGCGGGCACCCACGGCGAGGCGAATTGACTGGCAGATCCGATCAATCTCGGGCTCGGTCAGACCAGGAAAGATCGGGAGTGCGAGTGCATCGCGGCTGAGTTGTTCCGCCATTGGGAGCGAGAGTTCGCCCTGCAGGAAGGGCTGAAAGGCCGGCTGCAGATGCAGAGGCGACGGGTAGTACACGCCGTTCCCGATCCCATCTTCGGCCAGTCGTTCTCGGACGATCCCGCGATCTGGCACCCGAACGACGAAGTGATGATAGACATGCCCGGGATCGTCGGTTGGCAGCTCGACCACGCCGTCGAGACGTTCACGATAAGCCGCGGCGATTCCGCGCCGAGCGTCGTTCCAGGCATCCAGATGAGGCAGCTTCACGCGTAGGATCGCGGCCTGGATCGCGTCGAGGCGTTCGTTCTGGCCGAGCACCTGGTGGTGGTACTTCGGGCGGGCGCCGTGCCTCGAGATCAACCGGGCGCGGTCCGCGAGCTCGGCGTCGGTCGTGACGACGGCGCCCGCGTCGCCCGCCGCTCCGAGGTTCTTTGTGGGGTAGAACGAGAAGCAGCCGAACTCGCCGGTCGTCCCGGCCGTGAGACCGGCAGACTTCGCGCCGTGAGCCTGGGCGGCATCTTCGATGAGCGAGATTTCGTGGGCGTCGCAGATCTCCCGGAGTCTCCGAAGGTCGACGCATTTGCCGAACAGATGCACCGGCAAGATCGCTTTCGTGCTCTTCGAAATGCTGGCTTCGGCCTGGTCGAGGTCGAGCAGTCCGTCGGCGTCGACGTCGACGAACACGGGTCGCGCACCCAGTCGGCAGATGGCTTCTACGGGCGATGCGAACGTGAAAGGGGTCGTGATGACCTCGTCGCCCGGCCCGATCTCGAGGGCCATCATCGCCACGAACAGTGCGGCCGTGCCGCTCGACACCCCTACGACCTGCGCACCGCCGAGAAACTCGCCGAACTCCGCTTCGAGGGCGCGGACTTCCTCACCGAGGATGAACTGACCGCTGCGCAGTACCCGCAGGGCGGCCGACTCGACGTCTTTTCGGATGGGCTCGAACGCCCGATCGAGATCTAGGAATGGGATCGATTCTTGGGTCATGACGCATCTCAGATAGCGCTTCAATCATCCGAGCACCAGTCGCGTATCGCATGGGCGATCTACTTTGCGACGCGGCTAAAGCCGGAGGTGCGGTGGCTCGATGATTCAGCGGGTTGGGCACGGCCCCATTGCGAGAGTAGTAGAAGTGGGAAATTCACTAGAGATGGACACCTTCGCGACAGTCATCCGACGAGACTCGGTTCTTCAGAACGAGTGTCGTTCGGCGTGGCGACTCGCCAACGACGGTTCGTGGATCGAGCTGCACGGAGCGCGAGACGTCGAGGAGCGTTGGGAGCAGGCCGCGAATAGTCTGGCAGCCAGCTGTTTCGGGCTCGAACCGGGGGCCCGCATGGTCGCCGAGGAGGGCAATGTCATCTTGGTGGCGACTCGTGATGCGGAAGGCGTGGTCATCGGCCTCCGCGACTCGCGTGGCAATCCGATCACGATGATCTCCGCGCTCCACCGAATCGAGACGCGTGTTCGTTCGCGCGAGGGTCTGGAACCGCTGCCGCCTCGTCGCGAGCCGACCGTGCCACTCGGGCAGGCCGACTCGGAGCCGCAACATCACGCGACGGTTCGAGTGACCGCGGAGTACCTCAACACCATCACCGAGATGGCCGCCAGGCATATCGATCGCCACACCGTGAGCGATTTCTGGATCCGTTCTTTGAGAGACGCTGAGCCGGTGGCCGACATCCTGGGGTACGATTTCGATCTCGGTTTCACGACGGCCGTCTCGAATCGCGGTCTGACCCCGGTCGAGATCGACGCTCTCGACACGATGTTTGCGGCGTGGAAGCTGCGCATTCGCATGGCGCTCGGAACGATCTACGAGAAGATTCCGGTGCTCAAACGGCCGCCCTGGAAGTAGACCGGACCGAGGCTCTCGCCCGGGGATTCGCCCGGAAACGGGTTGTTTCCACATCCCGGCTGGCAGTTTGTGCATTTCATCGTTGTACTAAGCCCGTAACCAACGAGGCCAGCGATGAACAAGATTCAGACCCAAGGCGTACATCACATCACGCTCAACGGCGCCGATCGGCAGACGTCGATCGACTTCTGGGAGGGTGTGCTCGGCATGCCGTTCGTGTTCGAGCAGCCGAATCTGGACAACCCCGACGAGAGCCACCTCTACTTCGATCCGGGCGATGGGCGGCTGGTCACGATCTTCACGAACGAAGAGCGAAAGCCCGATCCGGAGAAGGTCCCCGAGTCCATCGGTTCGCTCCACCACATCGCCTTCGAAGTCTCGCTCGCCACCTACGAGAACGTGATGCGGAATCTCGACGAGCGGGGCGTTTCGCACACGGGGAAGGTCGATCGGGGCTTCATGTGGTCGGTGTACTTCCGCGACCCGCTCGGGCTTCGCCTGGAGCTTGCTTGCTACAAGTTCACGCCGCCGCAAGGAGTGACTTCGGGGCAGGTGATGCTCGAAGCGCACAAGGCACGCGTAGATGCGGGTGATTACAACATCGAAGACAAGCACCTGGCGGTGGCGCTGGAGCGGCTCACACGCAAAACGGCGCCCAGCCTTTCAGAAGACCGGACGCCGAAGAATCCGTGGAAGCGCGACTAGGTGCTATCGGGTGACGGCGACGTTTCCGCCGGCACCGGGCGGCACGGCGAAGTCGCTCGAGCCCATGTAGAACACGGTGCCTGCGCCGAGTGATTTCGCGTACTCCTTGCTGACCTCGGCGTTGCGCTCGAGCTGCAGGTACTTGATGTAGTTCGGCGTGATCTGTCGGTTGATCTCGGCGATACCGGCGGCTTCGGCCTTCTTCACTTCGAGGTCTGCCTGCGCGCGAATCGTGCGCACTTCCTTCTCTTTTTCGGCGAGCTCTTTCTGCACGAGGCGGTCCTGCTGGGCCTCGAAGAGTTCACGCTCGAGTCGGACCTTCGCGGCCTGCTGCTTCTCGGTCTCTTTGTTGGCGTCCATACGAGCGAGCTCGATCTCTTTGATCTTCTCGACGATCGACTCTGGCAGCTGGATGTTCGAGACCGTCAGGACCTCGATCTGAACTGGGAACGACTTCTCTTTGATGGTCTTTTCGAGGTCTCGTTTGATCGAATTCGCGAGCTCACCGCGGACCTCTTTGACCTGCTCTATCGTGTAGTCGGCCAGGTGGTTGCGGAGTGACTCGCGGATGACGGGCATCACGTACTTCTCGAAAATCTGTTCGGGCTGCACGAAGCGGCCTTCGGCGGGCAGCGGTACCTGGTCGAGGATGAGCTCGATCTGGTCTTTGCTGTCGCAGTTCGCCCGGTAGGTGACGCGCAGGTCGACCGTGACCTTCATGTCGGACTTGGTGAGCACCGGGAGCGCTTCTTTGATGTGCGCATCCTGGCAGTTGACGCCCACGATCTCGTCGTAGAGGCCGGTGTAGTGCGTTCCCGAACCGAGCACCTGTTCGGTCATCATGCCGTTACCGCCGGTGTAGAACGCAAGCCCGCCGGTACGGTCGAACATGAAGCCTTTGTGTCCGGGCGGCACGTCTTCGGTGCTACAACCCCACGCGAAGAGTGAAATGAGTAGGAGGGGAATCAGTCGTTTGATGTCTTTCATGTCAGCAGCTCCGTGTATTCCTCGATGTCGTCACCGGGATTCTGGGCAATCTTCTCGAGCGTGCCCATGAACTCCGCTCGCAGTTGTTCGTACTCTTTCTGGTCCTTGAGCTCGCGTTGGAGCTCGAGCCACTGAAAACGCTTGTCGGCGAGCTCCAGGCACTTGTCGACGATCGGATCGTCGGAGTGCAGCGCGCGGATACCCGAACGAATACGTCGGTAACGGCGGCGGAACTGCCACTTCTCGGACTGGTAGACCTTCACGTAGAAGGTCCCGATTCCAGCGGAGAGGAGCGCGATCAGAAGGATCAGCTGGACCATGGCACTCTCAAGGTTGTGGGGGTTTCGGGCCAGACGGTCGCACAGTGGTGTGTGCGACCGCAACTCTCGGACTCTTCAGTGGCATCCAAACCTCCTATCGCTGTGCCCGGTCGGGCGTGTGGTTGAGATCGATTGTAGACGCCTGAAAGATTGAGATAATCGCAAAATAACGACCATAACGTTCGAAATAGACTAACGTTTGACCTAGATACTGAGCGAAGGCCGGTAAGACCGCGTCTACAGGGGACATCGGAAATCAGAAGTCACAGAACAGAGTCGCTCCACGGCGAGCCCGCACCCGGTCTCTGGTGCGATGTGCCATCCCACACCTTCGTGCTAACCTCCGCCCGAAGCTCGAGAACGGAGACGAACATGGCGTACGATGAACAGCTCGCGGCCCGCATTCGCGCGGCCCTCGAAGGCACCGACGGCCTCGTCGAAAAGAAGATGTTCGGCGGGATCGGATGGACCATCCACGGCAACATGGCGACCGGCGCGCACAACGACGGCAACATGATCATTCGGTGCGCCAAAGACCAGTTCGAGGAGATCATCGCTCGCGACGGAGCCGACGCGATGCGCCGCGGAGAGACCAAGATGACCGGATGGGTCGTGGTCGATGCCAGCGCCGTCGCCGACGAATCATCGCTTCAAGAGTGGGTCGAAATCGGCCGCGCGTACGCCGAATCATTGCCGCCCAAATAGAGTAGAGGACACGAGATGGTTTCTGATTCGTTCACGAAAGCGTGGGATATCTTCCGTCAAGACATGGGCGGCTGGGTCGCGACCACATTCGTGTGGAGCATCGCTGCTTCCGTCGCGGGCTCCTTCGTCCCGCTCGTCGGCGGCATGGTCCTGTTGCCCAACATGGTTCGCGAAGCGAGCGACGCGGTCGAACAGCGCAGGTCGCCGGACCTCGGCAACGTCTTCAAGTTCGATCATCTGGGCGAGGACTTCATCTCGATGCTCCTCTACTGCATCGCGCAGACGGTCGGCTTGCTCGCTTGCTGCGTGGGGTGGCCCGTCGCTTGGATCGCCTTTTGGTACACCGCCGAGCTCGCCGCCGATGGCCGTGTCTCGGAGTCCGACACGATGAAGGTGTCCTGGATGTGGGCCAAGGATCACATCGGTGAGACGCTCGGGATGGCGATGGTCGGGCTCATCTTGAACACCATCGGCGCGACCGTCGGCCTCGGAGTCGGCGTCATCTTCACGCTGCCCATCACGGTCATCGCGTGGGTCGTCTACTGGCACGCTGTCCGCGACGACGTGTACGCCCTCGCCGAGCAAAACGGCTTCGCGGTCGCTCCGCGCGAGCCAGCGGGGCAGCTCGCGGCAGAAGTACCCATGGGGCAGGCGCCTGGCGCCACCATGGACTCGCCACGCGCCACCGACGGAACTCTCGAAGAGGCAAACACCGATGCAGATTGGTGAAATCAAACCGTTCTGGATGTACGGAACAGCCTGGAAGGAAGACGAGACCGAGCGCCTGACGAGGCTCGCGATCGACCAGGGGTTTCGCGCGATCGACACGGCCAATCAGCGCAAGCACTACTTCGAAGCCGCCGTCGGGGCCGGAATCGCTTCGGCGATCGAGGCCGGCGTCGTGGCGCGCGACGAACTCTTCATTCAGACCAAGTTCACGCATCAGGCGGGGCAAGACCATCGTCTCCCGTACGATCCGGCCGCCTCGATGACGACTCAAGTAGAGCAGTCGTTTACGAGCTCGCTCGAGCATTTGGGCGTCGAGTTCATCGACTCGTACGTGCTGCACGGGCCGAGCTTTCGGACCGGCTGGGCCGACGGCGACATCGAGGTTTGGCGAGCGATGGAAGGCCTGCTCGCCGACGATCGCGTGGGCCATATCGGCGTGAGCAACGTGAGTGCGGCGCAGCTGGCGGAGCTCGTTGAGATGGCCGAAGGTGCTATCTCGTTCGTGCAAAACCGGTGCTTCGCCGCGATGCGTTGGGACGCCGAGACGCGTAGAATCTGCGACGCAAACAACATCGTGTACCAGGGCTTCTCGTTGCTCACCGCCAATGTGCGTGAGGTCACGAAAGAGCCGATCGTCGCGATTGCAAAGAAGCACGGAGCGACGCTGCCGCAGGTGGTGTTTCGTTTTGCGCAGCAGGTGGGCATGCTTCCGCTCACGGGCACTACCGATGCCGAACATATGGCGCAGGACCTCGATTGTGAGTCGTTCGATTTGGACGATGCCGAAGTCGACACGATTTTGGCGGCGGCGAGCGTATAGTTGCGAAGCGATGTTGTGTGATCGACTCTGTGTTCGCGCGGGGCCTGGGAGGCGAAAATGAAAACGTGCACGAC
Source organism: uncultured Bradymonadales bacterium (assembly GCA_964384605.1). Taxonomy (GTDB): domain Bacteria; phylum Myxococcota_A; class Bradymonadia; order Bradymonadales; family Bradymonadaceae; genus CAYLMO01. Next base: position 19,099 of record CAYLMO010000044.1, read on the forward strand.
ATGCGGGAGTAGCTACGACGAATCGGTGGATATGTGTCCTCTCGACGGGACACCGCTGTTCGCCATGGCGTCTGAGCCGGAGCCGGAGCGCTCGCCGGAGCACGGGGTGGTTTCGCTCTCGGAGCTGTCGGACGCGCTGGGTGGATATCCCGACGACGAAGATGCGTCGACCGATCCAGACATCGCGACGTTCGGAGGAACGTCAGAGACACCCACCTCGGTCGCGGCGACAATGCCGACCGGGCAAGGTGCTATGCGGGTCGACGACATGCCCGAGGTACGCGCGGCCGCGGAAAACCTCGCCAAGACCCAGCCACGAATTCCGATCGACGAACCGACTCCACAGCAGTCGCAGCAACCGCCGCAGCGGCCGCAGCCGCCCCAACGACCTCAGCAGCCGAAGCCCGACCCGCCGACTCAGCCGCACGTGGGAGGTACGCAGCGGTTCTTTGCGGCCGAGGCGCCTGAGCCTGAGCCGGAGGGGGTGAGTCGCACGGTAATGGGCGTTCCGGCTGTTCAGGATATTTCCGAGGCTTCGGAGGCCGAGCAAGTCGACGACTGGGGCCAGCCTCAGCAAGCGCAACAGCACCGGCAGGCGGCGCAACAGCACCAGCAACATCAGCAGGCACAACAGCAACAGCAACAGCATCAGCATCACCAACAGGCTCAACAGCCGCAGCAGATGTTCCCGCCAAGCCAGGCCGAAGAGATTGACCCACGGGCAACGCTCCCAACCTCGCTGCCGAGTGAAACGCCGGGATACGCACAGCAGCAACAGGCTGCGGCCCAGGAACTCGCCGCCGGCGGGATGTTTCCAGGTCAGATTCCGGGAGCGATACCTCCGCCGACGGCCGAGACCGCTCCGCCGAAGCAGAAGAAATCGAGCGTGCTGCCCTTCATCGCGGTGTTCCTGCTCCTGCTGATCGTGACGGGCGCTGGCGTTGCGTACGTTTTCCTCGGCGGTGGCTTCGAGCTTCCGAACGCCAACCCCGAAGCCGAGGTTGCTGACCCAGTCGCTGAAGCTCCCCCGGTCGAAGCGCCCGAACCGGAGCCAGTCGTCGAAGAAGAGCCCGACGAACTCGCGATTGCCGAGGACGCAGGCACCGATGCTGGCGGCGAGGAGCTCGAGCTGGCAGCCCTCACGGGCGAAATGCTGACCACGCGTGCGACCGAGATCGCGCTCACTGCTTCGGAAGCTGCCGCAGAAGCCGAAGAGGAAGAGGCCGCTCCCGCCGAGAAGCCAAAGCCAAAGCCCAAGGCGAGGCCAAAGCCGAAGCCCAGGCCCAAAGCGAAGCCAAAGCCCAAGCCCGAGCCCGAGCCCGAACCGGAAGAAGAATCGGGCGGTTCGCTCAACATCTGGGGCGGCGACAAACCCGCAGAAAAAGAGGCTCCCAAGGAAGAGGAACCTGCCGCGGAAGAGGAAGAAGAATCCGACGATGACTCCATCAACGTCTGGTGATTCGCGACAACCTCTTGCTTTCTCATCGAAATTCGCTCAAATGACGCCTCGATAAACGGGATGGTGTTTGAGATGAAGACCAAGTTTCTGGCGGTAGCCACGATCGCACTTGGCCTTGTCGCATGCGGTGATGACGCAGGTGAACAGGCCAACAATTCCGAATCCAACAACGCTTCGACGAGCACGTCGGCGAACGCGTCGACCGCGAACGCCGAGGTCGCTGACCGGTGGGCCCTCGAGCCCGAAGAGCAGCGTTCAGGCGACCCCGAAGCCGGCTACCAGTACCTGATTGGTGGCGAGTACACGGGCTGCGGCCTGCCTGAACGAGTCTACTCGGCGGTGAACCAGCTCGGCGTACTGCCCGACGGCGAACCCGCTCCGGTGAGTCAGTCGGACCTTCCGTACTTCATGTCGAAGTTCGAGACCGAAAACGGCGAGACGGTCGTGGGCCCGAATTGCCTGACGTGTCATGCGGGCTACGTCGAAGACCAGTTGGTGATCGGCGCCCCCGGACTCGAGGTCGACTACGGCGGACTCGCCGAAACCGCCCAGCAATTCGCGGCGCTCCGCGACAACGTCGTGCAGCAGCTGAACCTGACCGACGGTGAGATTGCAGAGCTCGACAAGTTCATCGCGCGGCTGGAAGCGGTTGGGCCGTACGTCCAGGCGGAGGTGAAGTACGTCGCCAACCCCGCAGACAATCTGGCCGCCATCTTGTTTGCACACCGCGATCCCGAGACGCTCGCGTGGTCCGATGAGCCTCGAATCGAGCCGCCCGACCCGCACGTGATTCCCGTCGACACGCCGCCGTGGTGGAGGATGTCGAAGAAGCACGCGATGCTCTACAACACCGCCGGTCGCGGCGATCACGCCAAGATCATGATGGCGGCGTCGACCCTGTGCGTGGACACGCTCGAGCACGCGGAACGGATCAACTCGAACATGGGCGACGTGCGGGCGTACATCAGTTCGATCGAGTCGCCGATCTATCCCTGGGAAGTCGATCAGGAGAAGAAGGCGCGCGGCGAAGCGGTGTTCAACGGCAACTGTGCCGAGTGTCACGGCACGTACGGTTTCAACGAGACCTATCCAAACCTGGTCATCGCGGTCGACGAGGTCGGCACCGACTCCGCGCTCGCCGATTCCGCCCACTTCTCTCCGCGCTTCGTGGAGTGGTTCAACACTGGGTTCTACGGGGCTTCGGCTCGGCTCGAACCGCAGTCGGGCTACATCGCTCCGCCGCTCGATGGAATCTGGGCGACGGCGCCTTTCCTGCACAACGGGTCGGTGCCGACGCTCGAGGCGCTGCTCGACAGCTCGAAGCGACCAAAGTACTGGCGCGTGAATCTGGGGCTCGACCGCGAGAAGATGGGGCTTCCGTACGACGAGGTCGGCGCGGAAGTGGCGGGGAACTCCAATGTGTATGACACGACTCTGCTGGGCTACAGCAACTCGGGGCATACGTATGGGGATGAGCTGACGGCGGCCGACCGGTCAGATTTGATCGAGTATCTGAAGACACTGTGACGTAAGCCGGCCGAAGGCTGCGAGAGGCCGAAGATGGACGAAACCAACTACGAATCGATCGATACCTCCGCGATGGACGACGGCGGTTGCCTCGTCGAACTTGGCTACTTCGCGCTAGGAATGCTCACCTGGGGTGCGATCGCGGTGGGGTTCGGATTCATCAACAGCGCATGGGGATTCATCGTCGGCCTGCTTGCTACACCCATGGCGTTTCAATTCGGTGCGTCTGTGGCCGCGTTTGTCTTGCTCATCCAAATCGGCTTTCGAGGCTTCATCTGGATGCTCAAACTTCCGTGGCGATTGGTGTTCAAACGAAGGCTCGTTCAAGACGGAGAAGAGACCGTACTCGACGCATCCGTCGGCCTGACGCTGACGAGCTTTGTCGTCGGCTGCTTTCTGGCTGGCGCCCTCGTCGGTTTCCTCGTGTCGTTCGGCGAGCACGCCGAGTTTTCGGCGGTGGCGTCGGCAGGTATGGGCGGGGCAGCAATGGCCGTCGGGTGCCTGTTCATGGCCAAGTTAGGCTTCGTCGTGGAATGACTCCCGATTCCTGACTTCTGAGGTGTCATTCCCTTCGACCACTTGCGCTCCGTTTCCGCCGAACAACCCCCAGGACAGCGAACAGCAACCACACGACAGGCGCGCCACCTGCCGTCGAACACGAGCCCTCGCCCACCGTGCTAACGCCCGGCTCGTCCGTTCCATCAGTACCCTCGCCGCCGGTCCCCTCGCCGCCGGTGCCCTCGCCGCCAGTCCCGGGTTCGGGGTCGACGTTGTCCATGCCCGGGTCTTCCGGACCGGTCCCCGAATTCGCCAGCCCGTCGCCTGGGTCGACCGTCGTCATGCACGCGTCGACTTCACCGTCGCAGTTCGCATCGATCCCCTCGACGCCGCCTTCGACGCAGCGGTCCAGGCAACGATTCGCGTTCTCGAGGTCGAAGGTACGCGCGATGAAGAGGGCGGCTTCCTGTCGCCGAATCTCGCGATTCGGGCAGAACGAAGTGTCGGAGCAACCGTTGGTGATGCACGCCGACGAGATGGCTTCAATCTCGGCGAAGAACGGGTGGTCCGTCGGCACGTCATCGAAGGTGGGCGTGGCGGGTGGACAGGTCTTCCAGCCAGCTGCGCGGCGCAGGAATGCGGCTGCGTGTGAGCGCTTCAGTGACCCTTCGGGGCAGAACTTTCGCTCGCCGCAGCCATTGGTGATGCCGGCTGCCGCGAAGGCCTCGATCTCGGCGTAGTACGGGTGGCTCTTGGGCACGTCGTCGAACGATGGCGTGGCCGGCGGATTCAACGGCAGCTCGGCCATGACGGCGACCGAATGCGCGAACTCGCCGCGCGTCATGATGCAGCGCGGGCACAAGAGTGGCTTGTCCGACGAACCGCACTCGTTGAGTGCGCCCTCACTCCAGAGCGTTTCGGCGGCCGCGTATCCGAGCCAGTCGGTGCGGTAGTCGCCAAAGGTGGAGTCGCCCGTGCCGGTGACGTCGCGCGCGGCGCAACCGCCCGGAACCATGCACGAACCGGGGCGTTCCGGCATGCCACTGTTTGCGCCGGCCCAGATGCCCCAGTGGTTTCCAACCGCGCGTGGGCTTCCGCCCGGCACGATGTATCCGTCGGCTTCGGTCCACAGCGACGTTGAACCGCCTCCGTCGAGGTTGAACGCCTGCCAGGCCCCCGCGTCGTAGATGATCTCGGCGAGCTCGGAGCCGTAGACCGAAGATGTGGTGTTGATGAAGATGAGCTGTTGCCGGTCTTGCGTGATGCCGACGGCGGTCCGGACGTGGCGGTCGCGCATGTCGCCGCGATCGCCGAAGCAGTCGGATCCGCCGGCCGGGTCGGGGCATGTTCGAAGTTTGCCTTCGATGACGAGGGCCGGGAACCCGCTGACCAACGCCATCGTGCCGTCGGGAATGTCGGTCGTCACGGCGCGCGGCGAGAAACCTTCCGAAACGGTGAAGCCGGCGTCGATGTACTTCTGTGCGTTCTGTTTGGTTCGCTCGGTGTGCGAGAACTCGACCCACCCCGGACCGACCGCAATCCAGCCGTAGTTGCGGTAGTACCACGACCCCGAGTCGTCGACTCCCGTCTGACTCTGTGGCCATCGTTGCCCGCCGCCGACGGCGTCTCCATAGACCTGAGGCGGCGTGGTGTACTGGAAGAAGTCCCCGTTCACTGCGACCTGTGCTCCAACGTTTCGCCCCCACGAACCCGTCGTCTGACGCGACGATGCTGGCGCGGTCGCGTCGACATGCACGTAGTCCGAGCACAGGTCGACATACGTCGCCCAGAAGTAGCGCTGCGGGCTGTCGGTATGCCCACGTTTGATCTCCACGCCGGGGTACGGCGAGCGGGAGCTGTCCCAGATGATGTCGAGCGCCAGCGCGGAGCTGGGGGCCGCGAGGACGGCGAACATGATGAGGAGATGACGCATAGAAAGACCCATTAAATCAAAGCGATACGCGAGTGCCTGGCACCTTATGTCGGTTCGAGAGCTACCCTGGCCACGAATCGACACTATACCACGTTCGACCTTTGTTTCTGCGCGTTTAAGGATTTTTAAGAACGCACAGGTGTCGGCGTTCGGCCGGACTCAGTAGCAATAGGTCACCGAGAGACCGTGCGACGAGTTCGAGACCGCGATGCGAAACAACATGATACAGTGTGGCCATGTCGAAACGAACGTCGCAGCTCGATCGGTCTCGCTTCTTCGGACGTCGCGAACTCCTCGACCAGCTGGCGGAACTTGCCGGAACGGGCACGCATTGCGGGCTCGTGGGGCCGAGCGGTTCGGGCAAATCTCGACTCGCGCGGGAGTATGCGCGCTGCCACCCCGACGCTCACTACATCGACGCAGCGACGGAGGGCTTCGTGACTCCTGAATCGCTGCGAGGCGCATCGATCCTCTTCGTGGATGGCGACCCGACCCTGCTCGACCTCGATACGTTCTCGGGCCAGTCGACCTCCATCTGTCGATGTGACGGCGCGTGGGGCGACGTGACGCTCGAGGTTGGACCGCTCGGTCGCGATGCAGCGCTCGATCTGCTTGTCGACCGCGTACGCGCTGGCGATGCGAACTTCGAGGTGTCTTCACAGACGAGCGACGCCGTACATGAGCTGCTCGATTTGAGCGGTGGTTGGCCGCTCGTCATCGAACAACTCGCGCGCCGATTGGTGCTGTTCACCCCCGGCGAACTCGTCGAGCAGTGTCGTGAGGGCGCGGTGCCCTGGCAGGGCCTCCCCGGGAACCAGGCGTGGGCCAAGGAGCTCGACCGGCTCGGCGAGCCGGAATGGCAGGTGCTCGCCGTAGCGCTCGCGCTACCAGCCGGGTTCGACCTCCGACTCATCCGCGAAATCGCAACGCTCTCGTCGAACGAATTGCTCGACGCTATCGAAGGGCTCCAACAGGCACTGATCCTGCGCCGGATCGACGAACGAGGCGCCCCGGCAGCTCGATTTGTAGTCGACCAGACCGCTCACGCCGCGGCGACGACGCGAACCTCGCGACGGAATTCGGGCCACGAGATGGTGATGGCGTTCTGGCAGGCGCTGGCGGTCCGGATGTGGGAGCAAATGAGCATCGATGGAGGAGCCGACGTCGAGCAGCTCTTCCGCGACGAGGAACGGAACGCGACGCACATGTTCGAAGCTGAACGGCGGCGCAATCCCGAGCTCGCCGCGTTGCTCGGTTCGGCGATCTACCACTCGAGCCGCGGCGGCTGGCCGGTCGAGAAGCAGGAGTCCTGGCGAGAATCCCTGAATCGGTTGCGAGACGCCGCGACGGGACGCGCGAGGCTCGCAGCGTCGACGGCGCTGGCGAACGGACGACGCACGACGCGGCAGTTCAACGAGGCCGTAGAACTGCTGGAGCACGAAGCTTCGACCGACGACGGAATCGGTGTGCAGAGCCGGCTCGAGCTCGGGCGGTGTCTGAACCTGGTCGACCGCTTCGCCGCAGCGCGTGAACAGTTCACCTCGGTGCGCGACGACGCACCGCGGGCCTACCTCGCCGCGCGGGCTGATGCGCACCTCGGGGTCGCGCTCCACAACAGCACGAACCTGGAGTTTCAAGCAGCGCGCGACGAGCTGGTCGTGGCGATGGCGCTCAGTCGCGAGATCGAGGCAGACCGCACCTTGGAACGCTCTCGGCAGGCTCAGATTTCGGTGACTCTCGCCCAGGGCGACTTCGAGACCGCAAGGGTGCATGCCGCCGCAATCTGCGACGAGCTGAGCGACAGCACCGACCCACGCCGGATGGCGGGGGCGCACCTACAGCTGGCAGACATCTTGATCGAGATGGGCCTGGTCGAAGAGGCCGTGGCGCGCATCGAGGCGGCCGAAGAGATTCTGGAGGGCTACGATTTTGCGAGACTTGCGGGCTACGGGCACTTCTCGCGGTCGAAGATTGCGCTGTTGGAGGGCGATGCCGATCGAGCGCTGAGGCACGTCGCGAAGGCGTCGGAGTTGTTTGGTGAGGAGCCGGCCGCATTCCTCCTCGACCTCATCGGCGAAGTGGCGCGCGCGATGGGGAGCTCCGGCGAGATTCGGGCGGACCGGCACGAGGCGCTTGCCGAGGCTGCGTGGGCGTATTGGCCACCGGTGGGAGCGTCGGCTGAGCTCATGTTCCTCGCGTGCCGCCGGGTCGCTGGCGCTGCGCTGGACGACGATGACGAGAGACTGGCGAAGGTCCGCGCGCGCTCCGAAGAGACTGGAATGGCCGCGCGATTGAGCGCTGCGAAATTGCTCGCTGGCGAGGACGTGGAGCCGCGTGGGTTCGATGGCCTCGTGATTGCGAGACTAGTGGGCAGCGACGGTTCGCGGCGGCTTCGCGTAGGGCCCGAAGGTCGGTGGTTCGCGGTTGGTCGGGCCGAGCCTGTCGATATCTCCGGCAGGAAGGCGCTCCCGGAACTGCTCGAAGCATTGGTCGACGCGGCCGGCGATTCGCTCGACCCGTACCAACTCGCCGAGGCGGGTTGGCCGAGCGAAGAGCTTCACCCGGAGACGGCGAAGAACCGAGTCTACGTGGCCGTCCACGCCCTTCGAAAGATGGGACTGGCGGAAGTATTGCGAACTGAAGGTGGTGGATACGCGCTGGAACACGGCGTGATTGTGGAACGAATGGATTGAGAGGGCTGAAAATGATGAAGAGATGGATGTTGATTGCGGCGTCGACGACGCTGTTCGCTTGTGGTGGTGGAGAGCTCGAGTTTTCGGGCGAGTTGGGGCCGGAGCCCGCGTCGATCGAGGCTCCGAGCGTGCCGGCAACCGCGCCGACAGCCGAGGTCTCCGAAGCCGAGGCTGACGATGTCGAATCGGCCGAGACGGTCGCATTTGCGCCGCTCTCCGGACACTCGACCGAGCTCGAAGAAGCGGAGTTCCTCCGTTTGATCAACGAAGAGCGAGCCCGCGCTGGACTGGGCAAGCTGAAGGTCTATTGGGACCTCGTCGACGATGCTCGAGCGCACTCGAAGCTGATGGATCGCGAGAACGACCTGCATCACAACCCCAAGCTGAACGAGGTCACCGCGCCCGGCTACTGGGCCCGCCTCGGCGAGAACGTCGGTGTCGGCTTTGGCGTCGATTCGCTGCACCGGGCGTTCATGAACTCCGACGGACACCGCGCGAACATCCTCGGCGACTACACCCACATCGGCATCGGCGTGCACCACCCGGAACAACTTTGGGTCACCGTGGTCTTCATGAAGGCCGCTGTTCCAGGGCTCGAGACGACGTACCCACCATTCACCGACGATGACTTCACGCTCCACGAGGCCGGAATCCACAAGATCTGGAAGGCCGGCCTGACGTACGGATGTGGAGGCCAGAACTTCTGTCCCGAGCGCTCACTGACGCGCGGTGAGATGGCGGCGTTTCTGACGCGCGCACTGTCGCTGCCGCCTTCGAACCAGGACCGATTCGATGATGATGAAGGGGCGTTCTACGAGGCGTCGGCGAACGCGATGTGGGACGCCGGCGTGACCTACGGCTGCGGCGAGCGCCGATACTGCGGGCAAGACCTCGTCACGCGGGGCCAGATGGCTGCGTTCCTGACCCGCGCATTCGACTTGCCTGCGGCCAGCCGGGACTATTTCGACGACGACGATGGGCGCTTCTACGAGGGTTCGGCGAACGCGGTCCGACAGGCTGGGATTACTTCGGGCTGCGGCGAGCGGCGCTACTGTGGCGAACGAGCGCTCACTCGAGCCGAAATGGCGACGCTGCTCGCCCGAGCGCTAGGCCTTTGAAATGTAGGGGCCGTCGCCGTCGCGAGCGGTCAACTCGCCGATCGGTTCGGCCCAGAGACCAAGGCCGGCGGCGCGCAGACAATCGCTGACTCCCGACGCCACTGAAGGGTCGACCGCGACGAGCAATCCGCCCGAGGTCTGCGGGTCTGCGAGGATCCAACGGTCTCGTTCGGAGAGTTCGTCGACGCGATGGCCGTAGCTCTCCCAATTGCGCCGCGTGCCCCCGGGAATGGCACCCTTCTCGAGGTAGTAGTCGAGGTCGGTGAGCAGGCGCACAGAATCGACATCCAGCTCGGCATTCAGATTGCTGCCGACGCACATCTCTCCGAGGTGCCCCAGCAGTCCGAAACCGGTGACATCGGTGATGGCGTTGACCCCGTCGATCTCCGAGAGCTGCGCGCCGATCGAATTCAGTCGCATCATCGACTCGGCGGCGACACCAACATCTTCGTGGCGCAGGAGGCCCCTCTTTTCTGCGGTCGAGAGGATTCCGACGCCAATGGACTTCGTGAGGAAGAGCTTGTCGCCGGGCTTGCCAGAGTCGTTGTGTTTGAGTCGGTCGATGGGCACGACACCGTTCACCGCGAGGCCGAAGATGGGCTCCGGCGAGTCGATCGAGTGGCCGCCGGCCAGGGCGATTCCAGCCTCGGTGCAGACGCTGCGCGCGCCGTCGATGACCTGGCCTGCGACCTCCGCGGGGAGCTTGTCGACGGGCCAACCAAGGATTGCGATGGCCATCACCGGAGTGCCGCCCATTGCGTAGATGTCGCTGATCGCGTTGGCCGACGCGATGCGGCCGAAGTCGAACGGATCGTCGACGATCGGCATGAAGAAGTCGGTGGTGGACAGCAACGCCCGACCATCACCCAGGTCGACCGCGCCCGCGTCGTCGCGGGAGCTATTGCCGACGAGGAGGTTCTGAACCGATGCCGGCGTCGACTGTTTGTCGGCCAGGATGGTGTCGAGGACGGCGGGCGAGAGCTTGCAGCCGCATCCGGCACCGTGGCTGTACTGCGTGAGTCGGATCGTCATGTCACATCCATTTGGGCGAGGCGTTCGGCAATCTCGTGGTGATCGAGCCCGTCGATGTCGATGGTCTGGATCTGCTCGGGATTGCGCTTGTTGATTCCGTAGTCGTAGGCGCGGTCGTAGTAGTCGAGCGCCTGGGCGGCCGCGGCGCGGACGTCGCCGGCGTCGAGCGCTTCGAGCGCCTTCGACACCCGCTCGGGGCCCAGGCGGCGCTCGATGGCCACGAACGAGTCCCGGAGTCCGTCCAAGGCCGCGTCGCCATAGATGTTCACGAGGTGGTCGAGGCGGCCCCCTGCAGATGCCTCGAGCACCAGCAACGGAGAGTCGCGCTTACGGTCCATGAGGTCTTGCGGCACGCAGCAGGTGCCGACCATGCGCGATTCGTCCTCGATGAAGATGCGTCGCTCGGGGTCGAGGCGCTGGAACTGGAGCGCGAGCTCGTTCTCGAACGTCTGTTGCGAAGGCTGGTCCGGCAGCCCGAGCGCGCCGAACGCGGAGCCGCGATGGTTCGCGAGGCCTTCGAGGTCAATCACCTGCTCGCCCAAATCACGCAAGGCGTGGAGGACTTCCGTCTTTCCGGACCCCGTGCGGCCGCCGACGGTCACGAGCTTCCAAGGCTTCCCGAACATGTCGAGGGCCCAATTCCGGTAGGCCTTGTAGCCACCCTCGACCGTCGCCACACGCCAGCCGTAGTTGCCGTAGAGCCAGCCCACTGACCCTGACCGCATGCCGCCGCGCCAACAATGCACGATGAGGTCAAACGGAAGATCGTTGGGGACTTCGGGAGGGCCGGCGAGCGCCTCGGCCGCCTCGACGAGCGCCCGCATCTTGGGCCCGACGAACTCGAGCCCCTGCAATATCGCGGGGTGGCGGCCTACCTGCTTGTACGTCGTTCCGACGGCCGCGCGCTCTTCGTTGGAGAAGAGCGGGATGTTGTTGGCGAAGGGAATCTTCCCCTTCTCGAACTCGGCCGGCGTTCGGACGTCCACGAGTGGTATCGTACCAAGATGCGGAACCAAATCGTCAATTTCGAGGCGACTCATTTGGAACGCCTCACATGGTCGAGCACGGTAGACGACCCGGAATTGTAGTCCGGTGCGATTCGGTGGAAGAACGCGTGAACCTCGTCATCGTCGCTCTCCATAAGCTCGGGAACCGATCCGTCGGCGAGTACGCGGCCCTCGGAGAGCATGATGACGCGGTCGGCGAGGATCTTGATCGATTCGAGCTCGTGGGTGACGACGACCATCGTCATGTTGAAGAGCTCCTGGAATCGTCGAAGAGTGGTGTCGAGGCCTGCCGCCACGATTGGGTCGAGGCCCGCCGATGGCTCGTCGCAGAAGACGATCTCCGGGTCGAGGATGGTCGCTCGCGCGAGCGCCACGCGCTTGCGCTGACCACCCGAAACATCGCTCGGCAAGCGGCGCTCGAGGCCTTCGAGGCCAACGAGCGCGAGCTTCTGCCGCACCATCTCATGGATGACTGCTTCAGGCAGGTCCGTGTGCTGTCGCAGCGGCAGCGCGATGTTGTCCAGGTTCGACATCGATCCGAAGAGGGCACCGTACTGGAACAGCATTCCGGTACGCTTGAGCAGCTTGGTCCTCGTGTCTTCGTCGAGGTCGTGAAGGCGCTCGCCAAAGATGGTCACGTCGCCGGCCAGCGGCGGCTGAAGACCAATGATGGTGCGCATGAGCGTGGATTTTCCGGACCCCGAACCGCCGAGAAGCGCGCAGATCTCCCCGCGGTGAATCTCGACGTTGATGTCTTCGAGAATCACCTTCTCGCCGTAGCCGCAGACGAGGTCTTTGCAGACGATGATGGGTTCACCTGTCATGCGGGGAAGGTAGTGGTTGTGGCCAGCAGGGGCAACAGCGAGCCTAGCCTGCGGGCGGGAACCGCTCTCCTTCGCGAAGCTCAATCGCGGCGGCGCGTTTGCACGCTTCGCGTGCAGTGAGGCGCGCGATGTAGTCGGCGACAACGTCGGATTTGATGGCGCCGAACATCTGGCCGAACCGCGCGGAAGCTCCGACCAGAACGTCGGCGGCCGAGAACTGGTCGCCGAGCAGGAAGCCGCCCCCGGACACGCCTGCTTCGAGGGTGGTCAGCATGTGGTTGAAACTGCCCCACGCCACGCTGCTCGCTGGTACATCCCACTTGAAGAACACCTCGCCGAGCGCCGGCTCGATGATGGCGCTCGAGAAGAAGCACCACCGCAAGAACTCCGCGCGCTTCGGGTCGTCGAGCGCGGGCGCGAGGCCGGCTTCGGGGAACAGGTCGGCCATATAGATCGCGATGGCGCCCAGCTCAGAAACTGCCACGCCGTCGTGTACGACGACCGGCACTTTGCCCATCGGATTGAGCTCGATGAAGTCGTCCGCTTTGTGTCGACGGGTCGCCAGGTCGAACGACTCTAGCCGATAGGGGATGTTCAGCTCTTCGAGCAGCCACAGCGCGGTGAAGCTGCGTGTTCGCGGAGCGTAATAGAGCGTTGTTTCGGCGTTCTGTGACTCAGGCATTTGACCTCCTCGCAAAGTGAGGCGGTAAATTCGCGGGACACTGAACATATGTCAAGCCCCAAGAAGCTCCGCCAGCAGTGGCATCTCTTCGAGGTCGTGTTCCGTCAGCGAATCCCATGCGATCGAGTGTGTGCGCACCTGGGCGCTTGTCTCGATGATCTCGCTCGGCGTCGCGATTACGCTCAGCGCAATGTCGTGAGGGTCTGTCGGGAAGTCTTCGGCGATCTGCAGCTCGTGCACCGTCGTGACGATAGGCACTGGAACATGCCCCAGCTCGCACAGAATGGCGGCCTCGAGGTCGCTGTACCCTTCGCCCTTACCGGCGCGTTTTCCGCTGCGCGTGACGCTGACGCAGCCTGTGACTATCAAATCGATAGTTGGAATCTCGTCGAGAGGAACGTGCTCTACGTGGCTCTCCATGCGGCTCAGCATGGATGCGTCGCGATAGTTCTCTGGCGCGATCTTGGAGGGGTCGAGCAGCATGAAGCCGCCCTTCAGTCGTGGTGTGGGTACCAGAATCTTGATGCCGCGGCGCAACGCCGCCTCGCGCAGGTACTTTTGCGGCGAGTCGGGGTTGCACTTGATGGTTTGAACGCCGTCGAAGATGGCGTGTTCGATGAGCGATTCCGCGGCTTCACGGGCACCCGCGAAGTTGGGGATTCGGCCGCGAACGGGGAACGGAAAGCGCGCGGCTTTCCGTTCCTCGAGCAGCTCCCAGATCGCTTCGCGGGCGGCGGCCTTGGTCTCGAACTGCGACATACCTACGGGCAGGTGTACGAACCGAAGTCCGACACGTCGTTGTTGCCCGCGGACGTCCACTCCACGCTTGGGTCGAACGCGTCGGCTCCATTCGTGTCGCCGGTGGTCACCGTGCAGCTTCGGCGAATCGTGTCGTCCTGGGTGCTCACTCCGTTCGCCGACCATGCTGAACCGGGATCGACACCAATCTGGCCGATGACGTCGAGCGTCGTGCCGGCACAGACCAGCTCGAGGGCGTCGTCGCCGTTGAAGCCGAGCGACTGCGATACGTCGCAGGTGGTCGGGTCGAGGAGCGTCGTGTCGAAGCTCGAGTGACACAGGGTGTAGACACCATCGGCTGGAATCGCCCCGGTCAACGGAATCGTGGTCGACGGGGTCGCTCCACCGTTGTTGTAAATGAGCACGGAGCACTGCGAGAGGTCTGCCTGAGCAGTCGTATCGGGGTTGTAGATCTCGAGCGCTTTGTTGTTGGACGAGCCCTCGATGTACTCCGAGAAGTAGAGGTTCGTCGGCACCGGTGCCGGGTTCGACACTAGGGCGCCTGCGTTCGCGGTCTGATACCCGTCGGCGGACCCATCGCTGGCGCCATTCGTGCCGTCGCAGTAGGTCCACGTCGCGCCGCCGTCACCCGAGAATCGGTAGGCGAAATCGTACGGGCTACCGCTCGCCGGTGGCGTCGTGAGTTCGCCCTGATATTCGTCTTCGTCATTGCCCGAAGCGACGTATCCGGCGTTCGCGACAGCGTCGGTCCAGGACCAGCTGGTGTCGGTCGCCGGGTCGGTTGCGTCGTCGCCGTAGCCGACCTGCGCGAGCACGGTGGGTGCCGTGTCGGTCGACGTGGTCAGGTTGGTGAGACCCGCGACGTAGAGGCGGCCGTAGACCGTCGTGGAAACCCCTTCGGTCTCGGTGATGACCGTCGGGAACTGCAGTCGGCAGAAGTCGATGTTGTAGGTCACGATTGCGCAGCTCACGTTGTCGGCGCCCGGCGTGGCGTAGTCGCCCGTGCTCAAGAGCTCGGTGGCGGGGGTCGCGCACCAGTTGGCGCCGTCGTCGTTCAGCGTCGCGTCGATCGCGGTGGCGTCGGCGTCGTACTGGACCGAAGCGCCTGCTGGCTTGGCGAACGCCGCGCCCGAGTAGTCGACCGTGTCGATCGTGGTCGGCGTTGCCGTCGAATCGGGACACGTCAGCGTGACCACGTCACCGGCGTCGGCAAACGTGATGGAGAGATCGGAGAGGTCCGGCGTGAAGCCCGGGGTCGCGCTCGCGGCGAGCGTGAAGTAGCTGCCGGCGGTGATGGTCGTGCCCGCGGCGAACGTGTACGTGCCGGCCGCCGAGGTGAGCTCGCAGCCCGACATGTCGAGGTCGAGCGTCGAGAGGTTGAGCAGCTCGACGAACTCGTGGGTCGGGTCAGCGGGTGCGAACATCAGCTCGTTGATGACGACCTCGCCAGCGGCGGGCGCCAAGACGTTGAAGCAGCCGCTCGTGTCGTAAGCCCCGCAGCCCGGAGCGCATCCGAGCGTTCCGGAGTCGAAGCCTTGCGTCTGGCAGGTCTCGGTGCCGAGGTCCGTGCCGTCGCAAACGTCGGTGCCGTCGATGAGGTTGTTGCCACAGAACGCGCAGCTCGGGTTGGCCGCGCCGGGGGTTCCGAGGTCGCCGGAGCCAAAGGCGGTGCGACCGAAGCACCAGTTGGAGCCAGTGTCGTTGAGCGTCTCGAGAGCACCGGTCAGGGCGCCATCGAGGGACACCGAAACGCCCTGAGCGTCAGGGAAATTGGGGCCGTCGTCGTACGTCACCGAGTCGAGCTCGGCGAGGGTTCCGGTGGTATCCGGGCACCAAATGGCAACCGTGTCGCCGGTGTTGTTCAAACCGAACGAGAGGTCGTCGAGGTCCGGCGTGAATCCGGGAGACGAGCTCGAAGCGATCGTGAAGTAGGTGTTCGGGGCGACATTGGTGCCGGCCGGGATGTCGTAGGTGTTGGAGGAGTCGCGGAATTCGCAGTCGCCGAGCGCCAGGATGTTGCCGGTCGAGTTGTAAATCTCGATGTACTCGCCGTTGCTGTCGGAGATGGCGGTGGGGTCGTACATGAACTCGGTGATGTAGACCTCGCCCACAGCTGGTGCGGGGTAGTCGATGCAAGCGGCGGTATCGACCGCGCATCCGGCGGTGCAGGAGAGCGTGCCGGCGTCGAAGCCGAGCGTGAGGCAGCTCGCGCCGGCGAAGTCGGTGCCGTCACAGGCGTCCGTGCCGTTCGCCACACCATCGCCACACGAAGAGCAAGCCGAGGTGTCGAACGCGCCGCAGTTGGCGGAGCATCCGAGCGTGCCGGTCGCGAATCCCTGCGTGACGCAGGTTTCGCCGCCGAGGTCGAGGCCGTCGCAGACGTCTGCGCCGTTGATGGCGTCGTCGCCACACGTCGTGCAAGCCGAGGTGTCGAGCGTGCAGGCGGCGCCGCAAGCGAGCGTTCCGCCCGCGAATCCCTGGGTCATGCAGGTCTCACCGCTGAGGTCGGCTCCGTCGCATTCTTCGGGGCCCTCGGCGAGGTCGTCGCCGCAGGTGTAGCAGGCCACGACGTCGAGGGTGCAGTCGGTCGCGCAGCCGAGCGTTCCGCCTTCGAAGCCCTGGCTGATGCACGTTTCGCCGCCGAGTTCGGGGCCGTCACAGGCTTCGGTGCCGTTGAGGACCATGTCGCCGCAGCGGAAGCATGCGGTCGTGTCGTAGGTGCAGTTGCCGGCGCAGGCGATGGTTCCACCTTCGAACCCTTCGCTCATGCAGGTGCCAGCGCCGAGCTCGTCGCCGTCGCATGACTCGTTGCCCTGAATCACGCCGTCGCCGCAGGTGTCGAACGAGCATGCGGAGGTGTCGAGTGTGCAGTCGGCGGCGCAAGAGATGTCGCCGGAGTCGAACCCTTCATCGGTGCACGTCGCGCCGTTGAGCTCGTCGCCGTCGCAAACTTCGTCGCCCTCGACGAGGCCGTCGCCGCACGTCGTGCAGGCGGACGTGTCGAATCCATCACAGGACGCATTACAGGCGAGCGTGCCGCCGGTCGCGCCTTCCGAGGAGCAGGTTGCGCCATCGAGTTCCGCTCCGTCGCAGACCTCGTCACCTTCCAAAACACCGTTTCCGCATTCGGGTTCCGTGCCCAAATCGGTCTCACCGGCATCTTCTGTTCCGGCGTCAGATTCGCCGGAATCGGTAATCGTGCCGGCGTCATCTGTTGGTTTGGGTGTACCCGCATCGTCGCCGCAGGCGGCAATGAAGGTGAGCGCGAACAACATGGAGATGAAACGTTTCGCCATCGTGGGTTCCCCGGTTTTGGATTCGTACTGCCTGTGCGGAAGCTCTCAGAGTTCGTGGTCAGCGTCAAACCGCAGAGTTTTGAAAAACCGAATCTGTTCCGGATACGCTTCGGACCGCAGGAAATCTACGCGGATTCGTAAAATGCGAATTTTCGAAACGACTTTACCTAATTTTCGAATGATACGAGTTTCGCTATCTTGCTTTTTTGGAGGCTGACTGTGGCAAAACTGAAGAAAAACCTGACTCTCTTCGACGTCTTTGCGATCAGCACGGGCGCGATGTTCAGCTCGGGGCTTTTCCTCTTGCCTGGATTGGCAGCGGCCCAGACGGGCGCGTCGGTGTTCTTGGCGTACGGTGTGGCGGGGATGATGATCATTCCTGCGATGTTGAGTCAGGCCGAGCTGTCGACGGCAATGCCACGAGCGGGTGGTACGTACTTCTTCCTAGATCGTGCGATGGGGCCGCTGGTCGGCACGATCGGCGGGCTCGGGACGTGGGTGGCGTTGGTGTTCAAGTGTGCGTTCGCCCTGATCGGGATGGGCGCGTACCTATCGCTGTACGTGGAGGCGCCGATCGTGACGGTCGCCTTGTCGCTGACGGCGCTCTTCTGCATCGTGAACCTCGTCGGGGCGAAAGAGACGAGCGTGCTGCAGCGCTTCCTCGTGACGGTTCTTTTGATTGTGGTGTTCGGGTTCGTGCTCATCGCGGGTGGCCAGATGGCCGCGGGGAGCGTGACGATCTACGACGACAAGGAGTTCTGGACGTCGGGCGTCGATGGCTTCTTCGCGACCGTTGGGTTTGTCTTCGTGTCGTATGCCGGCCTGACGAAGGTCGCTTCGGTCGCCGAGGAAGTGCAGCGGCCCGATAAGAACATCCCTATGGGCATGTTCCTGTCGCTGGTCGTGGCGACGATCGCGTACACGTCGGCAGTTGGCGTGATTACGTACCTGCTGCCGGTGAAAGACTTCCACCTCGACTTGGCTCCTGTGGCCACGGCGGCCAGCGCGTTGTCTGGTCCGTGGGCTGAGCTGATGACGATCTGCGTGGTGATCGCGGCGTGTGCCGCGTTCGCGTCGACCGCAAACGCCGGCATTTTGTCGGCTTCGCGCTATCCACTCGCGATGGGTCGCGACCGCCTCGTCCCCGGGTTCTTCTCGCGACTGAGCCGCTTCGGAACCCCCGATGCCGCCGTCATCGTCACCAGTCTCGCAATCGGGGTGCTAGTGGCGTTCTTCGACGTCATGACCATCGCGAAGCTCGCCTCGGCGTTCCAGCTGATGCTGTTCGGGCTTGTATGTTTGTGCGTCATCGTGATGCGCGAGAGTGGTCTGAGCTACTACCAGCCGGGCTTCAAGTCCCCGTTCTATCCGTGGATGCAGATCGCGGGGATCATCCTGCCGATCTGGCTCATCGCGGAGATGGGATGGGTCGCGACGTTGTTCTCGGCCGGTCTCGTCGTGGCGTGTATCGCATGGTTCAAGTTCTACGGTAGCCACCGCGTCGAGCGTGACGGTGCCATCTTCCATGTGTTCGAGCGCCTTGGCCGACGACGATTTGCGGCGCTGGACGACGAGCTTCGTACCGTACTGCACGAAAAGGGACCGCACCCGGACGACGCGATCGACGAGATCGTACGTAATGCAATCGTGATGGACTTGGCTGGCGAGCATTCGTTCGAGGATGTGGTCGAGACGGTGTCGGAGCGTATCTCCCGTCGCACCGAGATCCCGGCTGACGAGCTCGCGGAAGTCATCGTGCAGGAGAACCAGATCGGCATGATGCCGGTGGTCGGATGCACGGCATTCCCGCACCACCAATACATCGGCCTCGATGTGCCGGTGCTCGCTGTCGCGCGAGTGCCCGATGGCGTCATGCTGCATATCGACGAGGAACGGGCGCACGTCAGCGAGCCTGGGCCGGTGTTCCTGTTCTTCTTCTTCCTGAGCCCAGACGGCGACGCCGCGTCGCACTACCGGGTGGTCGCGCACCTCGCCGGAAAGTTCGGCGAGGCGATCGATGCGGACCGCCTTTGCGGTCGAGACCAGCCGCTGGAAGAGCTGCTGGAAGACCCCGAGAATCCGCAACCTGCGGAGTAGTTTTCGCCGCGGTGCGCGCCTATGATTGCCCGTATGAACTGGCTCAACTATCACCACCTGCTCTATTTCTGGACCGTCGCGCGCTGCGGTTCGATCACTGAAGCATGTGAAGAATTGTCGCTCGCCCCTTCCACGGTGAGCGGTCAGATCCAAAAGCTCGAGGAGTCCTTCGGCCAGGAGCTGTTCAAGCGGTCAGGGCGAAACCTCGTGCTCACCGACTTCGGGCAGCACGTCTACCGGTACGCCGAGGATATCTTCAGCATCGGGCGGGAGCTCATGGACTTCGCGGCGGGCCGCGCTGTGGGCGGGCCGGTACGGCTCGATGTCGGGGTGACTGAGGTCGTTCCGAAGCTGGTCGTAAAGGAGTTGCTAGCGCCTGTGCTCGACATCGAGCTGACGCATCTGACCGTGCGCGAGGGGCACACCGACGAGCTGCTCTCGGACCTCGCGCTACACCACCTCGACATTGTGCTGACCGACTCGCCTGTTGGCCCCGACTCGCGGATTCGCGCGTTCAATCACCTGCTGGTCGAGACTGGCGCGGGGCTGTTCGCGGCGCCGTCTCTGGCCGCGGAGCTCGAAGCGGACTTTCCGCAGTCGCTCGACGGCGCACCATTCTTGATGCCGACGCAAAACGCTGTGCTGCGCCGCTTGCTCGAGCATTGGTTCGAGCAGCGTGGCATTCGGCCGCGGGTCGTTGGCGAGTTTCAGGACGCAGCGCAGCTCAAAAGCTTCGGCCAGGCGGGATTCGGCGCGTTCCCGGCCGCGCTGTCGATATCGTCCGAGATCGAGCGGCAGTACGGCGTGCGACTCGTGGGCACGTTCGATGGCGTCCAAGAGAAGTTCTACGCAATCTCGGTCGAGCGGAAGGTGACGCACCCCGCCGTGGTCGGCCTGCTGAAGCAGTAGGGGCCCCAAACCACCCGGGAGGTGCGCACTACCCTCCTCTTCACCCACCCAAACCACCCGGGAGGTGCGCACTACCCTCCTTTTCGCTTCCGCCAAAACGGGTCGTTTTCGCCCCCTTTTTGTCCGACATTATCCACCGAACCCGAAATTTCTTCGCAACGAAATCGATGAGCTGCCGATAACCCTTCCGATCACGATTCGCGTGATCCTCGTTTTCTTACCGAGGAGGGGTTTTGACCGAGCCATCACCGAAGTACGCAGGTTTCGCACATCACTGCATTTTCAGATTCAAGCAGGGTCGCTACTACGTCGTCCCAACGAGAGCCTTCATTGACGCGTTCCTCACGATTCTAGGTCGCGCGCTCGACGACTATGGGATGTGCGTCGCAAGTTGGTCTCTTATGGGCACTCACATTCACATCGTGGTGTTCGATAGGAGCCCATTCACCTTGATTTCGAAGGTCGACCCGTTCGTACAGTTCGTAGGCTCCACGTTCGCAAAGTGGCTCAATTGGAAGTGGGATTTGCGCGGATGCGTTATCTCGCCCGACGTTCAGACGCAGGCGATTGCGGTTCTCGATAGCGATGCTGAGCTTTCGACAGCGACATACGTGGGTCTCAATCCAGTAAGCGCGGGGATCGTTGCGGATCCAGCTCAGCACGAAGGTGCTACCAGCATTCCTGAATTCCTGCTGGAACCGATCGTCGTTGACCGACCGGACGGCTGGTTTTCCAAGCGAAAGTGGCCGGAACGAGCCGAGATTAAACTCGACGTTCCTCCCCGCTCCAGTGCGCATGGAATGACACGCACATGCTGGTTCAAGGCCTGGAAGGCGAATCAAGAATTCGCCCGTGCGGCGATTCTCCTCGACCGGGCCAGCGCCGGAAAATCGAATGACGGACTCGAGTGGGCGCGGCAGCAGTCACCACTCGAACCAAAGGATGACCTGGTCTCTTACCGCAAAATCCCGTTCTGCGGCTCCATCAAGGAGATGCTTGCCAAGATGTTCGAGCAGCTGCGGAGGTTTCGCGGGAGGTACAGGGCGGCTCGAAATGCCGTTCTAGATTCGGAGATGGCGGTCACCTTCCCTGTCGGCACGAGCCGCATGGCGAGTTCGTTCGGATTCCCCGTGGAGCCTGGATAACCTGCGGCCACAATCGCTGCACCATGTTTGGTTGGCGGCAGACTTTCGAGCGCTTCGGCGCCTACGGATGGCTCTGTTTCGTGACCACCCATTGCCAAATCTGAGCTCGAAATGGACCTTTTTCGATCATTCTCCAACGGCAACACCGCCTCCACAGAACATTCAAGCCCGAAAAATTGACACACAATAAACCACAAGACGCTGACTCACTGGTTTTTACAGTGCAACCTTGGGGGTGGAGGCGACTACCTCGGGGAGACGGGCTGGGTCTGGTGGAGACGGGCTGGGGCTGGTGGGGCTGGCGGACCGCTACGGGCAGGTGTACGACCCCACCGACGCATTCACATCGCTCGCCGAGTTCCATTCCAGCGACGGATCGAACGCATCAGTCCCGTCACTGTCGCCCTGCGTGACCGAACACTTGCGCGTAAGGCTCACATCCTCCGTGCTCACGCCGTTCGACGTCCACGCCGCGCCCGGGTCCACTCCGATCTGACCAATCACGTCGACGGTCATCCCGTCGCATCGGAGTTCGACCGCATCGTCACCATTGAACTGTGGGTTGTTCACCGGCGACAGGTCGCAGTTCTGAAGCCCGGGGTACGACGCGTTCGGGTGACAGATCGTGTAGACCGCGCCCGGCGCGAGGGTACCGGCGAGGTTGTAGCTCGCCGAGGTGTTGGGCACGGTCCCACCGTTGTAGGTGTTCACGCGGCAGAGCGAGAGGTCGGCCGCGGTCGACCCACCGTTGTAGATCTCGAGCGCCTTGTTGTTGCCCGAGCTGCCCTCGACGTATTGCGAGAAGTAGAGCACCGGCGCGATCGGCGCGGTCGCGACCATCTGGCCCGCTTCGGCCGCAAGCACTGGCGTTGCTTCGTTCGAGTCGCAATAGGTCCACGTCGCACCGGCATCTCCGGAGAACCGGTAGACATAGTCGTACGGGGAGTTCGTGTCGGACGGCACGACGAGGTCGGCCTGATATTCGTCCACGTTGGCTTCGCCGCCAGCGGCCGAGTCGTCGTACGCCGCGTTCGGTGCCGCCGCCTGCCAGGTCCAGCCTGTGCCGACAGCTGGGTCGCTGCCGTCGGGACCGTAGCCCAGCTCGGCGACGAGGGCCGGCGACGCGTCGGTCGCGGTGGTCGAATCCGTGATGCCGAGCGCCTGCACCCGGCCGGCCACCGTGATCACCGAGTTGGTCGGCGCATTGATTGTCACCGGCGCCTGCAACCGGCAGAAGCCGATTGGAGCGAAGTCGGCGCACCTCGAGGTGTCGAGCAGCTGGCAGTTCGCGTCGCAGCCGAGCGTGCCGGTGTCGAAGCCTTCGGTGCCGCAGGTAGCCGCTCCAAGAGCCGTACCGTCGCACACTTCGTTCGGACTGATACGGTCGTCGCCGCAGAACGCACACGACTCGTTTGCCGCGCCAGGAGTTCCGAGGTCGCCCGAACCATATGCCGTGCGCCCTTCGCAGTAGTTCGCCCCGTCGTCGTTGAAAGTCGCGTCGGCCGGGAAATCGCTGTCGAGCTGAATCGATGCTCCGGTCGGATCGGGGAAGTTCGGCCCGCCGTCGTACGTCACGACATCGATCATCTGCAGGGTTCCCGTGCCGTCATCGCACCAGATTTCGATGTCATCGCCGCCGTTGCCCAACCCGAAGGTGAGGTCATCGATGTCGGCGACGAAGCCAGCCATGCTGCTTCGCGCCACGGTGAAGTAGCTGTTGCCGACGATCGTCGTGCCTGGCGAGACCGTGTACTCGTTCGCGGAGTCGCGGAACTCGCAGCCCGAAAGCGACAGTTCGTTGGCCGTCGTGTTGTAGATCTCGAACCACTCGCCATCGGCGTCGGAAACGTTGCTGGGGTCGGGCATGAACTCGGTGATGACGACCTCTCCCGGAGCCGGTTTCGGCAACGACGTGCACGCCGACGTCTCGAAGGTGCAGCTAGCCGTGCAGCCGATCGTTCCAGCATCGAAGCCCGCATCCTGGCAGGTCGCGCCGGCAAATTCGGTCCCGTCGCAGTCTTCGTCGCCCGACACGATTCCATCGCCGCAGGTCGAGCAGCCCGACTCGTCGAACGTGCACGACGCGGTGCAGCCGAGCGTGCCACCGCTGAATCCTCGATCGGTGCAGAACTGCCCGCCGAGCGACGCGCCGTCGCATTCTTCGTCTCCGCTGATCGTATCGTCGCCGCAGGTCGAGCAGCCGGTCGTCACGAGCTGGCAGTTGTCGGTGCAGCCGAGCGTACCGCCGTCGAAACCTTCGTCCTGACAGGTCGCCCCGGCGAAGTTCGTTCCGTCGCATTGCTCGCCCTGATCGAACGTGCCGTTACCGCAGGTCGTGATCTCGCACTCGGTGGTGTCGAGCTGACATCCGATGCAGCGAATCGTGCCGGTGTCGAAGCCCGAATTCTCGCAGGTCGCGCCGTTGAAGTTCAGGCCGTCACACTCCTCACCCTCGTCGAGCGTGCCGTTGTTGCACGACGAGCAGGCCGAGGTGTCGTAGCCGTCGCATGTCGAGTTGCACGACAACGTGCCCGAGCTGAAACCAAGCGTCGCGCAGGTCTCCCCTTCGAGCATGAACGGCTCGCAAAGTTCGCCCGGGTCGACCGTTCCGTTGCCACACAGGTCGGGCTGGTTATTGGCGTCGCTCTCGCTCTGCCCGTTGTTCCCGGCGTCTGACGTGGCGGCATCGCTGTCGCCAGCGTCGTCGGACTCCATGGTGTCGGTGTCAGAACAGGCCGAAATGGCGAATGCGAGCAGTAGTGTGACGAGCAGTTTCAAGGCGTATCTCCGCGACCCATTGGGTGAGGCGGGGAAGGTCGCAAACCGCGCATCTTGGGTCAAATGACAGTTTCACGACGCCGAACGAATGTGCGCGCTACTGCACCGTGAAACAGCTCAACAGCGCCTCGTTGTTGAGCGGCCAGAACGTCCCGTTGTTTTCGCTGAACGAGTCGTAGAACACGTTGTACGTGCCCGGAACGATCCGCTTCGTCGCGGGGTACGCGAATGCCGCCGTTCCGCGGCTGCTGTAGGCGAGGCCGAGGCCGATGCGATCGCCGGTGGCGGTGTCTTCGAGCTCGAGTGCGCCTTGGGAGTTGTACGTCGTGTTTCCGCTCGTGAGCCCCTGGCCGCCGACCGTGACTCCAAACGTGATATCGACCGCGGGCACGTCCAGCGCGACCGTTTGCGTCGAATTCAACGCCAGACCCGACCGGAGTTTTGCCTCGTTGTTGAGCGGCCAGAACGTCCCATTGTTCTCGCTGAACGAGTCGTAGAACACGTCGTAGTTGCCCGGAACGAGCCGCTTCGTCGCCGGATACGCGAACGCGGCAGTCCCGCGGCTGCTGTAGGCAAGCCCAAGTCCGATCCGGTCGCCAGTAGCGACGTCTTCTACCTCGAGCGACCCTTGCGAGTTGTACGTCGTATTCCCCACGTTGAGGCCTTGCCCACCAACCGTGACGTCGAACGTGACGTCCACGACCGGTATGTCGACCGTCACCGATTGCGTCGAGTTCAAGGCGAGGTTCGACCGCAGTTCGGCTTCGTTGTTCAGCGGCCAGAACGTCCCGTTGTTCTCGCTGAACGAGTCGTAGAACACGTTGTAGTTGCCCGGCACGAGACGCTTCGTCGCAGGGTACGCGAACGCCGCAGTCCCGCGGCTGCTGTAGGCCAGCCCAAGCCCGATGCGGTCGCCAGTGGCGACGTCTTCCACCTCGAGCGATCCCTGCGAGTTGTACGTCGTATTGCCCACATTGAGTCCCTGCCCACCGACCGTAACAGCGAAGGTCACATCGACCACCGGGACGT
The DNA here is from genome assembly GCA_964384605.1 of uncultured Bradymonadales bacterium. Taxonomy (GTDB): domain Bacteria; phylum Myxococcota_A; class Bradymonadia; order Bradymonadales; family Bradymonadaceae; genus CAYLMO01. The sequence continues at coordinate 43,885 of CAYLMO010000044.1, forward strand.
CGAGCGTCACCGATTGCGTCGAATTGAGCATCACACCCGACCGCAGCTTCGCCTCGTTGTTGAGCGGCCAAAACGTACCGTTGTTCTCACTGAACGAGTCGTAGATGACGTCGTAGCTACCCGGCACAAGCCGCTTGGTCGCGGGGTATGCAAATGCCGCCGTCCCGCGGCTGCTGTACGCGAGACCCAGGCCGATACGGTCTCCCGTCGCGGTGTCTTCGACCTCCAGGGAAGCCTGCGAATTGTACGTCGTATTGCCGCTCGTGAGTCCCTGGCCACCGACCGTCACGTCGAACGTCACGTCGACCACAGGCACGTCGACCGAGATGGACTGCGTCGACGTGAGCGCCACCGCCGACCGCAATTTGGCCTCGTTGTTCAGCGGCCAGAACGTGCCGTTATTCTCGCTGAACGAGTCGTAGAAGATGTCGTAGCTCCCCGGCACGAGCCGCTTGGTGTTCGGATACGCAAACGCCGCAGTACCGCGGCTGCTGTAGGCGAGCCCGAGCCCGATGCGGTCGCCCGTAGCGACGTCTGCGACCTCGAGCGAGCCTTGCGAGTTGTACGTCGTGTTGCCCGCGGTCAGCCCCTGACCACCAACCGTGACGCCGAATGAGATATCGACGACCGGGATGTCGACGTTGACCGTCTTGGACGACGTCAGGTCGACGTCCTCCAGAATGATCGACTCATTGTTGAGCGGCCAGAAGACGCCGTTATTCTCGCTGAACGAGTCGTAGACGATGTCGTAGGTTCCCGGAGTAATCCGGCGCGTCGACGGATACGCGAACGACGCCGTTCCGCGGCTGCTGTAGGCGAGGCCGAGGCCGATTCGATCGCCGGTGGCGGTGTCGACGAGCTCCAGCGCTCCCTGGGAGTTGTACGTGGTGTTGCCGCTGTTTAGTGGCTGGCCACCGACCGTCAGCGCGAAGGTGACTTCCACGGTTGGAACATCGACACTCACCGTGCCGCCCGGCGGGACGTTCGGGCACGCGCACACGTTGGGCGTCCCGCCCGCACCGCACTCGGTCGCTCCGTCGCAACCACCGCAGTCGAGTGTGCCACCGCAGCCGTCGTCAATCGACCCGCACTGAGCGCCCGCTTCGGCGCACGTCGTCGGCTGGCAGACGCACATACCGTCGGAGCTGCAAAGCTCGTCAGCGCCACATGTGCCGCACGACGAACCGCACGCTGGATCCGGACCGCACTCGCGGCCGCCGCACTCCGGAGTGCATCCAGAGCTGCAGCCCGTGGTGTCGAATTGCTGGCAGTTGTCGGAACACCCGAGCGTTCCCGTACCGCGGCCCAGGCTGCCGCATGACGCCCCACCAAGCGCCGAGCCATCACACAGCTCGTTCTCGTCGAGTTGGCCATTGCCGCAGGTCGCGACCGCGCCACACATCGACGTGTCGAACTCCGCGCAGTTGGCCGAGCATCCGAGCGTGCCTGGGCCAAATCCGAGGGACTCGCAGGTCGTGCCAGCGAGGTCGGTGCCATCACATGCTTCGGGGGCCTGAATCGAGCCGTCGCCGCAGCTTTCGGGAGCACCGCATGCCGAACGGTCGAAGTCCCCGCAGTTGCTACGACAGGCCAACTCGCCCGCGCCCAATCCCAGCCCTTCGCACGTCTCACCGTTCAACGACGCGCCGTCGCACGCCTCGCCGGTATCGAGCACGCCGTTTCCGCAGACGGCATCACCGTTGATGTCGACTCCCCCGTTGCCTCCCTTGGAATTGTCGGCGTCGGAACAGGCTGCGGTGAAGAACGTCAGGAGCAGGATCAGAAACAGTCGCTTCATGGATGGGCCTCGTGGATTCTAAGTGAGGGCACGCTAGCCAATCAGCGTTATGGCCGCACCTGAAACGGTCTGAAATGCGCGCCGTACGACACATCCGGCAGCGGATGAGCCCGAAGACTAGAGGTCATGGAACGACGACACACCCTGCCACATCGCCGGTGATGACCGGCCAGCTCGCTGTCGAGGTGGCACGTGCCCGGAAGTAGTAGTGGTGGCCCCGTCGTGAGAGCCGAGTGCTGTGTCGGCTGCACCGTTGGCGCCACAAAAGGCGA
>CAYLMO010000045.1:0-44895 GCA_964384605.1 uncultured Bradymonadales bacterium
CCGGACCTCGACTACTTCTACCCGACGTCGGTCATGGAGACCGGCTTCGACATTCTGTTCTTCTGGGTTGCCCGCATGCTCATGATGGGTTGCTGGTTCATGGACGAGACCCCATTCGACAAGGTCTTCCTGCACGCGATGGTGCGCGACCGGGAAGGCAACAAGATGTCGAAGACCAAGGGCAACGTGATCGACCCGTTGCACATGATCTACGGCGCGCAGCCTGACGAGCTCGACCCCGAGCTGCATCGCGAGCTGAAAGAGCAGTACGAGGACGGCGTGGATGCTCACGGCGCAGATGCGCTCCGTTTCACGCTCGGCATCTACGCGGCGCAGGGACGCGACATCAAGCTCGACGTCAAGCGGATGGAGGGCTATCGCGCGTTCCTGAACAAGCTCTGGAACGCGAGCCGGTTCGGCCTGATGAATCTCGAAGACTACGAGGCCGATGCGAGCTGGAACACGCTCAGCGATGCCACGCTCGAGAATCTGACGCTCGTCGACGAGTGGATCTTGAGCCGCTACGACCAGGTGGTCGCGGATGTCGACGAACAGCTCGAGGACTTCCGATTCAACGAGTACTCCCAGACTCTCTACCACTTCGTGTGGCACGAGTTCTGTGACTGGTACATCGAGATGGTGAAGCCGACTTTGTACGACGAGAGCGCCGAGGGCGCCGCGCGTCGAAAGGCAACGCAGTCGGTGTTGCTGTACGTGCTCGAAGGCGTGCTTCGCCTCATGCACCCGCTCACGCCGTTCATCACCGAGGATATCTGGCAGTCGCTACCGCTCGGCGAAGGTCGGCCGGAGTCGATCATGGTGGCGGAGTTCCCGAAGGCGAACGCCGAGCGTCGCAACCCGACGGCCGAAGCTGCCGCCGAGCGTGTGAAGTCGTTGGTCAACGCGATTCGTACGATTCGCGGCGAGACGAACGTGAAGCCGTCGGTGCGAATCCCCGAGGTGTATCTGACGGCCGACTCAGCCGCTCAGGACGAGGTCGAGCTTGGCGGCGACTACATCTCGAACCTGGCGAAGGTCGACCAAATGACCTTCATCACTTCGGAGGCGGCATCCGAGCTTCAGGGCACGGCGACAGCGGTGGCTGACGGAGTCGAGATCCGCATTCCGCTCAAGGGCCTCATCGACATCGAAGAGGAGATGGCTCGCCTGCAGAAAGAGATGGGCCGAGTCGACGACGATATCGCGTTCGTGTCGAAGAAGTTGGCGAACCAGGGTTTCGTGAGCAAAGCGCCTGAACACATCGTCGCGAAAGAAAGAGAGAAGCTCGAGGGTTATGAGAGTGAGAAGAAGGCGCTCGAAGAATCGATGGCCGAGCTGAAGGCGTTGGGCTGAGATGACCGACCGACAAGAGACGTTGTGGGGCTGGCTTTGCCGGCTGCCTTCGCGCGAGTCGAATGACCGTGCGAAGGGTGCGCTCGACTTGTCGGCGGCAAAGTCTCACGTCGATACCGAGGCGGCGATTCGACTGCACCGCGAGCTCGAAGAGGCGGTAGGAGCGGTCGTTGACCTGGCGATTACCAACAATCGCCGGCGCATGGTGACCGCGAAGAAGCGGCGCAATCGTCACGAGTTTCGGATTCATCACATGTTCGTCGATGCCGAACCGGGAGTGGTTGCCGCGCTCGCGGGATTGTCGCGTGGCGATTCTGCCGCGCGTGACGAAGTTCGCGCCTACGTGAAGGCGAATCGCGACGCGATCGAGTTTCAGGCCGACCCCGCCGACTACCAATCGAAGGGGACGTTCCATGACCTCGCCGAGCTGTTGGAGTCGGCGATGGAGTTCCTGCCCGAAGGGTGCGAGCGGCCGAACCCCGTCATTACGTGGGGCCGCAAGGGTAAGGGCAAGCGGAGCATCCGGTTTGGAAGCTTCGATTTCGATCAGAACCTGATTCGCATTCATCCTTCGCTCGACGACGAGTGGGTACCTGCGTTCTTTGTGGAATTCGTCGTGTTTCACGAGTTGTTGCATGCGGTGTTCCCCCCGGAGATCGTTGGGGGTCGCCGAGAGATTCACACCGAGGCGTTTCGGGCGTGGGAGCAGACATATCCCCGCTTCGACGAGGCGATCACGTGGGAGAAGGAACACATCGAAGAGTTTTTGAGGTGAAGATGGGCAAGACCCCAGAGAGATGGCTGACGCGCGCAGGCACGGTTGTATTTGTACTGCTGGCGTTGGGGGCGTTTGCCGGGGCGTGCGACAAGGGCACGCAGAAGACCGACCCGGAACCGTCGACTTCCGCTGCGGATGCGGGCGGCCCGACTCCGGGTGAGAAACCCGACGTGAAGTTCGAAGACAAGGAACCTGCGCGGATGGGTCCTGAAGGGCCGGCCCTGTTCATTCTCAGCGGGCTGAAGGGCTACACCGAGCCGTGTGGCTGCACACTCGACATCATGCTGGGTGGAATCGACCGCATCGTCGGCTACACCGAGGCCGCGAAGCCGCTGTATGAGGGCGTCGCGTTCGTCGACGCTGGCGGCTTCCTCTTCGAACACGAGGAGTACCACGACGACGCGATTCCGCAGGAGAAGGCGCGCGTCGAGGTGATTATCGAGGGGATGAAAGCGCTCGGCATTCCGGTGACCGTGCCGGGCCGTTTCGACATGTCGCTCGGCCCTGAGTTCTATCTCGATGCGGTGAAACGCGCCGAGATGGAGCCACTCTCGGTCAACGCCAAGATTGGTGGCGCGAAGGTCGCGAACGGCGTGAAGACGCTGAAGTCGGGCGACATCGAAATCATCGTGGTCGGAGTGAATGACCCATCGCTTTTGGAAGACGTGGACGGTCTCGAAGCCGACGAGCCGCATGCTGCGCTGGAACGCGCGTTGGCCGACATTCCAGACGGCCAGACACCAGTAGTTGCGCTCGTTCAAGGCGATTTGGCGTTCGTGAAGGACGTGCTGACGAAGCACCCCAAGGTCGATTTCGGCGTGGTCGGGTACAAGCCGCGTATGACGGACCAGGTCGACGAGGTCGGCACCGGATTTACGCTCGAACCCTACGATCAGGGCCGGCACCTCGGAATTCTCACGCTGTTCCCCATCAACGACGATTCGACTTACTTCAACGCGCGGACGGGTAGCTCGAGCGAGATCGAGAAGATCGAGAAGCGCATCGAGCACCTGGAGAAGAGCCTGGACAAGCTGCCGCCGGACGCTTCCGGCAACGTGACCCCGATGGCGCTGAATCTGCGCAAGCAGATCGACGACCTCGAGCAACGTAAGAAGGAGATCGCCTCGGCCGAGATTGCGATGCCCAAGAGCGAGTCCGCTTTCGTCTGGAACCCCGTTGCGCTGGACCCGGGCTACCCGGTCGACAAAGAGATCAAAGAGGTTCGCGATGAGTACAACGAGAGCCTCGAGAAGCTGAACAGCCAGATCGAACGCACGGTGATCCCGGCTGTGGAGGGCGAGCCGTTCTTCATCGGGTCGAATCAGTGTGCGACGTGTCACGCGCCGGCGAACGAGTTCTGGCAGAAGACTGGTCACGCCCACGCGCTGAAGACGCTGCAGGACAAAGACAAGGCGTGGGATCAGTCGTGTATCGGTTGCCACGTGGTTGGCTACGAGAAGCCTGGCGGGAGCGTGCTCGGCAAGCTGCAGTATGACGCAGAGCTGACGCTGGCCGCCGGAACGGATCCGGTGAAGATTTCGAAGGACCTGCGGAACGTGGGCTGCGAGTCGTGCCACGGCCCCGGGTCGGACCACCGCATCTCGCCCGTGAACGCTCAGGGCGAGCCGCACAACATCGGGAAGGGGAGCGGGGACCAGGTGTGTGGGCAATGCCACGTACCCGACCACTCGCCGCGCTTCGACTACGACAACTACGTGAAGCAGATCACTGGTCCAGGCCACGAGTTGGGCAAGAAGTAGGAAGGCGGACGACGGTCGGGTTCGCTCACTCGAGCCACGAACGTCGCCCCGAACCAGAAACGCGGTTGCTCGCAAGCGAAGTAGCGTGGATACTCTGCCCTAAGCGCACTTCCCTCCGTTGCGGCACTGTTTCGATGCTCAAGCGGTTCCTCAAATTTTTGAAAGGTGACGACTCCGCCGTCGTAGAACGGTTTGAGGGTAGTTATCTGGACCACCTGCTCGAGCAAACCCACCCGGTGGTTGCCGAGCAGCTGGAAGAGTGCCCCGAGCACGACCCCATTTTGCTCGTGGTCGCTGCAATCCTTCGTCACACCATGATGAACGTCTGGGATCCTCGGACCTCGGCGCCGCTGCTCGACTCTCAGTCGCCAGGGGTGCCGGAAGGGTTCACGGCTCCGGCCGCGGAAACCTCCGAGTTTGGCGTCTACGAGGAAGACGAGACGATCCAGTTCGACGTGGATGAGCCGCTGCGCGAAACGATGGAGTTGGATGCTGTCGAGGTCGAGCAAACCGAGGCGGAGTCGACGGAAGAGACGCTCGACGAGCCTGACGACGACACGCAAGACGCGCCGGTCGACGACGAGACCCTTCAGGACATGGAACCCGCCGGGCTCGACGATGACTCCGTAAGCTCGATTCAGAAGGCGTTCTCCGACGAAAACGAAGAGCCGCCGCCCGCCATGAAAGAAGGTGGCTGGTCGCGCATCACCGAAGAGATCGACGTCGCCGAGATCCGAGCGTCGGCTCCCGAGATGGCTCACGATGCCACACTCGAGCTCGACCGCGACGAGATTCTCAAGTCGGAAGAAGTAGAGATGAAACGGCCGCGGGTCGACACCGAAGACGTGCTTCAGGCCGGGCGCCTCTACCTCGCGTTGCTGATCGAGAATGACCGGTTGCCGACGGACCTCCAGCTGAGCGTGGCCGAGACCATGCTCGCTCGCGACATGCTCCTCGGCTACTTCATCGGCTCGGAAGAAGTGGCCGACAACGCGCACCGAATCCTCGCGCTGGTCGAACAGAAGTTCCGCGACGGGCTCTTCGGCCAGGCCCGAATCCTCCTCGAGCTGTTCCACACCGACGAACACACGTGGGTGCAGGAAGAGCACAAGATTTTCTACGAGGACATGATTCTGAAGCTCGGAATCCGGCGACGAAATCGACTGACCGAGTCGGAAGTCGCTGCATTCCAGTCACACATTCAGCGCGCGACCGATAATCATGGCGTGAGTGCTCTCGTCACGTGGCTTACGACCCAGTGCTTGGTGTCGTTCCACCTCTATCTTCGAGACCCGGATCGGGTGACGACGTGGAAGGCGACCCTCGACCTTTCTGAGCGAGAGGGCGCGCGCGAGACCTTCGATCTGTACGTGCCGCCTCGCCGTTGGCGACCGGTAGAGTCGTACGAGACTCTGCAGCCGACCGAGCAGATCGTCCGCCATATCGGGCCCGAGACCGCCCGCCAATACGTTCTGAACCATCTGAAGACCTGCTTCGTAGTTCTTCGTGCACACGGCGACACCGGCCTCGAGGTCTACCTCGACGCCTTCTTCGACTGGTGCGAGACCGCGCTCGACTTCAACGCCACGATCATCATGCCGAAGCTCTATCGGCGCTCGATGATGGACAACGAGGCGATGGAAGAGATTTTGGAGTCGAGCTACGAAGAGCACTTCGAAGAGATCGTGAACGCCAAGATCGAGGCATTCGGGGAGTCGGACATCATCGCGGGGTTGTTCGCGGCCGTGTCGAAACTCTCATCGGCCGACATCGCCGACGTTGCTCCGGGGTATTACGACCTCGGCGGATTCGTGCTCGACGAGCTGCTCGGCTTCAAGTCGCCCGACCCGCAGTTCCCCTTCAAAATCCATCGATTGAGCTGACCGCTACTCGAGTCCGACCGACTCGAGTCCGTAGTCTTTGATCTTGTAGAGAAGCGCACGGTGCGACAGCTCCAGCAGCTTCGATGCCGCAGTGCGATTACCGCCGGTCTGTTCGAGGGCGCGCCGAATGAGCACTTTCTCGAGGGCGACCGACATCTTCTTCACCGAGAGCTCATCGCCCACGAAAAGCTGTCGCAGCTCGTCGCGCGAGTTTTTGATCTTCTCGGGGAGCAGGTCGGCGTCGATGTGCTCGCCGTTGGCCAAGACCATTCCACGCTCGATTGCGTTCTGGAGCTCGCGAACGTTCCCCGGCCACGCGTAGTCCATCATCAGCTCGAGCGCTTCGGCGGACGCGCCGACGATCGACGTTCCTAGCCGGTTGTTCTGAATCTTCACGAAGTGCTCGACGAGCAACGGGATGTCTTCGCGCCGTTCTCGCAGTGCTGGCACTTCGATCTGGATGACGTTCAGTCGGTAGTAGAGGTCCTCACGGAACCGGCCCGCTTCGACTTCCGTTGCGAGGTCTTTGAGCGACGCGGCGATGATGCGGACATCGATCTTGGTGGCCTTGGTCTCGCCGACTCGCCGAATCTCGCTCTCCTGGATGACCCGGAGGAGCTTCACCTGGAGCGACAGCGGGAGTTCGCCAATCTCGTCGAGGAAGAGGGTGCCGCCGCTCGCCGCCTGGAAGAGGCCTTCTTTGTCGGTGTTGGCGTCGGTGAACGCACCTCGGACGTGGCCGAAGAGCTCCGACTCGAGGAGGTTTTCGGGGATTGCGCCGCAGTTGATGGGGATCCATGCCTTTTCGGCGCGCGGCGAGAGCCGGTGAATCGCGCGGGCGACGAGTTCTTTCCCGGTGCCGCTCTCGCCGGAGAGGAGCACGGTCGAGCGATAGTCGGCGACCTTGGTGATCGTGCCGAAGATGTCGCGCATGGTCTCGGAGCCGCCAACGATACCGTGGAAATGGGTGTCGCCGACTTCCATTCCAGCGGTCTTGCGCAGCTCGGCGTTCTCGCGACGAAGCTGCAGGCGCTCCTCGGCTTTGGCGAGCGTGAGGAGTACTTCGTCGCGTTTGAAGGGCTTGTCGATGTAGTCGTACGCGCCGCGTTTGATCGCCTCGATGGCGACTTCTCGGTTGCCGAAGGCGCTCATGACGATGACGGTCGCATCGAGCTTTCGTTCTTCCAGTGAGTCGAGGAGCTCGAGCCCTCCGAGGCGTGGCATTCGGACGTCGCAGAGGACGAGGTCGTACTCGTCTGGTCGGGCCATCAACTCCTTGAGACCTTCCTCGCCGTTGTCGACGCATCGCACACGATACCCGTCTTTTTTCAGGATCATGGAGAGCATGTGTCGAATGCTCTCTTCGTCGTCGATGACAAGGATGCTCAGGCTGCCCATGATGTCTCACCTCTAGCTCACTAGGTTGTAGCAGATGCCGGTGAGTCCTTGCACCACGTTGGGCAGAGGGCCATAATCCTCGCGACAAACCTGTTCAAAAAGGTGATGTGATGCGGTTGATGAAAGGATGGAGCCTGATCGCGGTCTCGGCACTGCTGGTGCTTGGGGCGAGCTGCGGCGACGACGAGAAGCCGGCCAACAGTAGCGTCGTGAACAATTCGGCGTGTGTCGGCGAGGCCGACCCAGACGGCGACGGCTTCGCGGGAGAGTGCGACAACTGTCCGGATGTCGCGAACGCGGACCAGGCCGACGGCGACAGCGACGGTGCGGGCGACGCGTGTGACGTGTGCCCGTCCGTGGTCGACCCTGACCAGGCCGATGTCGACTCCGATGGCGTGGGTGATGCCTGCGACCTGTGCGTGGACGTCGCTGACCCCGACCAAGCGGATGGCGACGGCGATGGATTCGGCGACGCCTGCGACAACTGCCCGACGGTCGCCAACGATACGCAGACCGATGAAGACGAAGACGGCCTCGGCAACGCGTGCGACAACTGCTCGCCCGTACCGAACCCCGACCAGTCGGACCTCGATGGCGATGGCGTTGGCGATGTGTGCGACAGCTGCATCCCCGGCGGAGACGTGAACTACGCCGACATCTACTTCCAAGCGACGACCGAGAACGACCAGGTTCGCATCGAAGACGCGATCGAAGGCGACTTCGACGGCGACGGCGTGAACGACATCGCGGTCTTGAACTTCCTCGACAACCGAATCGTCATCTTCCGCTCGGTGCCTGACCCGCAGGGCGACAACGCATACTTCCAGCAGTACGAGACGGTGCAGCCGGGTTCGGGTCCCGATTCGCTCGCGTCGATCGACGTGAACAACGATGGGTTCAACGAAATCGCGGTGTCGAACGTGTTCGACGTGGCGGTGATCGCGAACCGCGCCGAAGGCAACGTGCGAGACTTCTTCTTCGACGACGAAGCGGTCTACAACGTGGGCGACACGCCGGCGAAGATCCTCGTGGGTGACTTTGACGACGATGGATTCCAGGACATCGCGAACCTCCTGACCTCTTCGGTCGCGATTTTGTTCAACGACGGCGCGGGCGCCTTCAACGAGGTCGAGGTCATCGACGTGCCGGCGCTCGACTCGTCGCTCGAGTTCTACGACATGGTCGTCGGCGATTTCGACACGGAGCCAGGCACGGACATCGTGGTGCTTCAGAGCACGAACCGCGCGGTGCTTCTGACCTCGCTCGCACAGGGCGGAAATCCGGTGGCGTCGGTCATCAACGTGCCGGTCGACAACGTGGACCAGGAGTTCACGCTCTTCGCGGAAGGTTCCATCAATCAGAACGGCACGACGGACCTGGCGTTCCTCGCCCCTACGCGAAACGAAGCGATTCAGATTCCTGCGGAGATTCGCGTGATGGCCAACGACGGTGAGGGCGTGTTCTCGGACTACTACGGTGAAGTGCTGGGGATTCAGCCGACCACCATCTTGTTCGACGACGTGGCGTTCAACGGATTCGCCGACATCGTGCTGGGTACCTACTTCTTCAAGCACAGCGAAACCGAGGCGACGTACGCCGGTGGTCGCGTTCGAATCGAGCACCCGATGCTTCCCATTCGACTGCGCTTCACCAATGTGAATGGCGATGCCGCCAAAGAGCTCATCGCGGTGGAGGAGTTGAACATCACCGTGCTCACGCCGGCTTGCCTGTAATCGGTGCGAAGCTCGTACACCAGATTTGTCGCCGCGATGACCTTGGTCGTCGCGGCGTCGTCATGTTCAGGGGGCGACGCCACGACCTATCGCGACGACCAGGGTGACGTACTCTCGAGCCGTAGTGGCGTGGATCCCAACGGCAAGTCCCACGACCTCAGCGGACTCGCCAGCTGGTACGGCCCCGGATTTCAGGGCCGGCCTACGGCCAGCGGCGAGAAGTTCGACACCCGCGAATTTACGGCCGCGCACAAGACTCTCCCATTCGGCACGATGGTGCGTGTCATCGACACCGACACCGAGAAGTTCGTCATCGTTCGTATCAACGACCGAGGACCCTTCAAGAGTGGTCGCGTAATCGATCTGAGCGAGGCCGCCGCCGAAGACCTCGACATGAAGGAACGAGGCATCATTCCGGTCCAACTCGTGATCCTCGAGTGGGGCAATTGATGAAGACGATCGACCTACTCTCGATGAAGCGTGATGCGGCCTTCCGGGCTGTCCAGCTGGGGGGGCTCACGGTCGGGGCGAAGCTCGCGGCTCGTGCGTTGGGCGAGTCGAGCACGACCGAACTCGACGAGTGGAAGGTGGCGGCATTTCGAGCGTTGGTGGCGACCATCTGTGACCCCGGCGAGACGGGGCTTCCGGACCCGGAGGCCGTGCGGGCGACCGAGGTTGCGATTCGCTACATCCAGTGGATGCCTGAGGTGACGCAGCACAAGCTCGCGAACCTCGTCGCGACGCTCGAAGGGGGACCACTCGTGCTTGGTCCAACGCGGGAGAGGTTTTCGGCGCTCACGCCGGCCGACCGAGCTACGTATCTTCGGAAGTGGTCCGAGAGCAGCCTTCCGCCGATGCGCGCAGCATTTCATGCGGTCAAGCAGGTCGCGATGATGGGCTACTACAGCCAGCCCGGAACGTGGCCGGGCATCGGCTATGGCATCGCGTCGAATCCAGGTGCACCCGAACGAATCTGGGAGGAAGCGTGAGCGTTCCTCGAGGCAGCATCGTCTCGGCATGTTCGCTCGACGACGGCGTCGAGCTGAGCGCTGAGGTCGTCGTCGTGGGGCTCGGAGCCGGCGGTTCGATGGTGTTCCACGACCTCGCGCGGGCCGGCGTCGACGTACTCGCCGTCGAAGTCGGCAGTTCGTTCGACCTCGACGAGATGACCGGGCGCGAAGAGCAGATGCTGCCCCAACTGTTCGCCGAGGCGGGTGCGCGGGCCACCGACGATTTCTCAGTTACGGTGCTGCAGGGGAGGGGAGTTGGCGGTTCTACGCTGCACAACACGAACTTGTGCAAGCGCCTCCCGGCCGGAGTTCGGGACGATTGGGAGCGCCGGTTCGGGCTCGACTTCGCCGGCTTGGACGACGATTTTGCGGCGGTGGAGACGATGTTGAACGTGCATCGTGTTCCCGACGACCGAATGAACCGGAACAACTCGATCATGGAGCGGGGCGTCGCCGAGTTGGGGTACGCCGGCGCGCGCCTGAGTCACAACCGTGGTGCGCTTTGCCGCCAGAGTGGTTTCTGCGAGCTGGGCTGCCCGAACAACGGGAAAGAGAACGCGGCGAAGGTGTTGATCCCGCCGGGCCTCGCGGCTGGTGGCCGCATCGTATCGGATGCTCGTGTCGACCGAATCACTACGCGGGGCAGCGTCGCGACGGGCGTGGAGGCAGTCGCCGTCGATCCGGTGACACGTCGCGATGGACCGCGGCTTTCGATTCGCGCGGACAAAGTGGTGCTGGCGGCGAGCGCGACGGCGAGTCCTGCGATTCTCCAGCGATCCGGCATTCGAGACCCTCACAGCCATGCCGGACGTCACCTGCACATGCACCCGGGAGCCGTCGTGATGGGACTGTTCGACGAGCCGGTCGAGGGTTGGCTGGGTGTGCCACAGGCCGTCGAGTGTACGCAGTTCTTGGAGTTCGGACCTGGCGCGAAGAACCGAGTCTGGCTCGTGACCGGATTCGCTCACCCGGGTGGCGCTGCCGGGTTCATCCCCGGATTTGGCGCGGAACATGCCGCGACAATGACGTCGTATGCCCACGCGGCATCAATCATCTTGATGCTGCACGACGAGGTAGGCGGCCACGTGAGTTCAGGGCCTGGGGAGCACGTAGACGTCGCCTACGCCCTCGATCGCGCTGAGTGGAAGCAGGTCGCCCTCGGGCTTCGCGAGGCCGCGAGGATACTGCTGGCGGCGGGAGCGAAGAAGGTCATGGTGCCTACCGTGCCGTGTCGGTGGATCGAAGACCCCGGCCAACTCGACTCGATCCGCGCGTCTGCGCTGGGGCCACTCTCGCCGCCGATGACGGCGGTGCATCCCATGTCGACCTTGCGTATGGCGAACGATCCGAAGCTCGGCGCTTGTTCACCGACCGGCGAGTTGTTCGGGAGCCAGGGGATCTTCGTCGCCGACGGTTCGGTCTTCCCCACGTCTATTGGCGGGCCGCCGCAGATCTCGATCTATACCTTTGCCCGGAGGGTTGCGCGCGGCCTGGTCTAGCCTAAGTCGTGCGCAAGCTTCGACGCTACGAGTAGCTCCAGGAATGCCGCTGCGTCGGCCTCGGACGCGAGCTTGGCAAGCGATGATTGGTGCGACGCCATCCCCAGTGATTGAGCCGTCTGGAGAAGCTTGGAGGCGCCCGAAAGATCGCGCTGATCGAGCCCGACGACGGCCGTGTTGCCGAGCCATTCCGACAGCTCCGCGCGATAGTTGTCGAGCGGGTCGGCGTCGTCTTGCGCCGGAGAGATCTCCACTGTCGAACGCTCGAGAAGGTCGTCCATGTCGTCGATCCACGGCTGGACAATCTCGCGACGTGAGCCGTCTTCGAAGACCAGCCCGGTGGGCGAGAGGATGAGGCCCCGCGCGGTCATGCGGGCGCGGGCCGCCACGAAGAGCAGTTTCGCCGAACCACTCAGCCATTGAAGCGCACGCTCCAATCCGCTGCGCCCCCGGTTCGAATAAGGATGTTGAAGCTCGATGCCCTCGCCCTCGGTGTCGAGGACGGTGCAGCGGAGCATCTGCGCGCGTGAGTCGAAGCGTGCGTCACGCACCGCTGAAACTGGCAATACGACGAAGTCTTCGCCGAAGCGACGCGGTCGAAGGGACGCCGGCGGTCGTGATTCGATCCGTGCCCGAAGCTCCGCGAGATTCTCGCTGAAGAGGGGCGCGAGGAGGGCATCCCACCTGAAGTCCTGGCCATAAGCGCTCGTCGCTGACCGACCGAGCGCGAGTGTGTGGTTCGGGTTCAGGCGCACCGATTTCACCACCACCTGACTGCGACCGAGCGTGGCGTAATCTCGGCCCTTGAACACGGGGCGAGCCGCCAGCTCGGCGAATGTCGAGACATGGCGCGGCGAACCGGCGGGCGGATCGGGGAACGTGTCGACGAACGACATGACCTTTCCCGACTTGGTGTCCTGCAGCACCGCGACGAGGTCGACGGCGCCGTGTCGGACGACTGCGGCGGTTCCCAGACCCACCAACTTGGTTTGTCCCAGCTTCGCGTTGCCATCTCGATCTTCGCCCCGCACGAACAGACGCGGAATTGGCAGCTCTTCTGCGAGAAGTGCGTCGTGCCGAATCACGAGTTCGCCCAGTAACTCTGCGAGTTGCGACGGCGAGAATCGAGCGTCGTGGGAGTGATAGTGGTCCCACTGTCGCAGGAGGTCATGGATGACTTCCGCCGGCCACAGCATGCGGTTGTCTCGGAGCTGCTGTTCGGCGGCCCGTACGCGGTCGATACGCGACTTCGGGGTTTCGGCGAGGCCTCGCTCGACCAGGTTTGATGCGGTGCGGAGAAGCTCGGCGACGTCCTCCTGGGCGGCCGCAGGCTCCGAGCCGCACGTCTCGATTACGCCTCCGTGCCGATCCGCGTCGAGCGCTCGGAACGCCCAGATCGCCAGAGGTACGTGACGGCACGGTGCAGGCTCATCGCAGTCGCAGCGGGTGTAGCGAGGGTCGTTGGGCACCAGAAATCGGATGGTATGACCAAGCCGGTGGAAGCGCGCGGTCGGTTTCGTGCTGCGGACGAGCTCCACAACAAGGCCAGGTTCGTCCTGATACGTCGAGCGCCAGCGGGTGAGTGCGCCGCCCCGGAACGACGACTCGAGCAGCTCGTCGTCGATGGAGCCGGGGTCCCACGGGCCTGACGCGGCGACCGTCTCGGTCTGTTCGCCATGCTCGGCGTGCCATCGCTGGTAGGCGAGCACCGCGCGCACGATGTGCCGGCAGACTGAGGTGGCCGGGCATGTGCAGATGGCCTCGGAGACTACAGTGCCAGCCGGTATCGTCGTGGTTGGGCCGTCGGACCACACGAACTGCACTTCGTCGCCGTCGGTGGAGATCTCCCACTTCACCTTGTTCTGGTCGAGCTCCTTGGTGGCCCGATTGACGTTGCCTCGGTTCGAGAGCGAGGCGAGGTCTTCCGGGCCGAGCGAGAGCAGGTCTGAGCGACTCATAGACGCACCTTCTCGGCCACCCAATTGGCCAGTTCGCCCGGAGTCATCGCGCCGACTTCGGCCCCGAGGCGGACCATGTGCTCGGCGATCGTGCGATCGTAGGTGGGGTTCGCCTGACCGTCCAAGGCGGCGAGCCCGAGGAGGTGAACGCCGGATTCGCAGAGCCGTTTGGTCGCGGCGTAGAGATGCGCGGGCGGTCCACCCTCGAAGAAATCTGTGATGAGAATCACGATGGTTTTTCGCGGCTCGGTCACCATCCGCTCGGCGTACTCGAGCGCGTTGGCGATGTCGGTTCCGCCGCCGAGCTGTACTTTCATGAGCGTCTCTACCGGGTCGCCAGCGTCGTTGGAGAGGTCGACGATCGAAGTGTCAAAGGCGACGAGACGACTCTCGATGGCGCGCAAACCGTGAAAGACCGATGCGGTGATCGCGGCGTGGATCACCGACTCGAGCATGCTTCCCGACTGGTCGACGAGCGTGATGACTCGCCACTTGTCGGCATGGTGACGGACTCGCGAATTGAAGATGGGCTCGTGGATGACGAGACGCCCATTCTCGGAGTCCCAATGCCGTAGGTTGCGTCGGATGGTCTCGTTCGCATCGAAGTTCTTGGCGATCTTGCGGTACGAGCGCCGGCGACGGTCGAGCGAGCCCGTGAAGGGGTTCTGAATCTCAGTCGCGAGCTTGTCGAAGAGTTCGTCGATGACCTGCTTCACCAGACGTCGTGCGATGCTCAGGACGTTCTGGTCCATCAAGTGTTTCGTCCGGAGCACGGCCTTCAACAGGGTGGGGTTCGGAGTGGCCCGTTGAAGCACTTCGGGCCTCGTGACGACTTCCTCGAGCGCATAGCGGTCGAGAGCGTCGCGCTCCAATCGCTCCACAGTGCGTCGCGGAAACAGCTCATGGATACCGTTGATCCAGTCGGGGACCGACAGGACCGATTCTCCGAGTCCGCCCTTGCGGTCGCTCGGGTCGCCTTTGCCGGAACCGCGGACGTTTCGACCGGAGCCGTACTCCCGATCGTAGAGAAAGCCGAGCATTTGGTCGCGGTCGTCCCAGTGGGTTGGCAGGTCGGGGAATCGACCTTCTACGCCCAGGCCGAGGACCAATCGCCAACGGGCGGCGCGATCTCCGGCAGCGCCAGCGGATTCGCCCGTCTGCGACTGCGCATCGGCTGCTTGCTCGTGGCTTCCTTCCGCTGAGGCGTCGTCTACCTCTTTGCTCGGAGTTTCCCCCGACTCCCCCGACTCCTGGGACTCGTCGGACCCCGCCTCTTCGTCGGCCGGCGGCGGCGGGGCAGGGGCCTCCTCATCCGGCTGTGCGGCCTCACCCCGAAGGCCGAAGTCTCGAATGGCCACGCGGATTCTGACGTCCAGGGCGTTGGCGGCCCGAGCGGTGTCCGCCGAAACGAACTGCTCACCCGACTCGGTCGTTCCTTCACCAAACAACAGGTCCACCAGACCGTGTTTTTCTCGCGGAGTGAAGAAGGTGAACGCGAAGCGCAGCGCGGGCGCGAGCTCCAGAAACTCCTCTTCGGGCATGTCGGTGATGAGCTGGTCCACCAGCTGTAGCAGGCGCGGGTCGCGCTGTGCGGCCTCCCGCGCGAGCGAGAAGAACCCGGCGAGGAAATCTCCGATCGAAACCGCGTCGACAAAGCTCGCGAGGACTTCCAGAATTTCGTCGAGCTCGACCTTGCCGAGTGAATAGAGCGCGCCGTGAGCGGCTCCGCGGGCGATCGGAGACTGCGTGGTCGACTCCGCTGCCCGGCGCATCGGGCCGACAAAGACCTCCTCGTCGGGGGCGATATCCTTTGCCGCCCGAAATGCCCGGTAGAGGTTTCGGACCACGTCGAGCAGCTCGGCGTCCCGGTCTTTCGTCGTTCCGAGCGACTCGAAGAGCCACAACCCACGGCGCAGAGCGTCCAAGAACAGCTCGCCGAGGTCCTGAGAACCGGCCGAACCGAGCACTTCGTCGTGTGCCCAAAGGTAGAGCAGGTCACCCACCGCGCCGCCGACGCTGAAGAAGTCACCATCTTCGGCGATTCTCTGTTCGAGACGTTCCGGAAGGCCGGCGATATCGAAAGGCAGGCCCATCTGAGCGACGTCCACGGCCAGCGCGGTCGCCGCGCGGGCGCGTCCGTCGAGCGCCGCCGCGCGTTCGCGAACGATGCTCGTCGCGGCCTCGACGACATCGGTTCCATACACCGCCGCTTCGATGAGCGTTGCATCGTGCTCGGGAGACCAGCGCAGGTCCCAGACCTCGACCAGGTCCGACAGATCGTCGCGCTCGGCGAAGTCGACGCCCCGCGACATCGAAAAGCCGGCGACGCCGATCGCGCGTAGTTTGTGCAGCAGCTGACTTCGTCGCAGATCGTCTGAATTGGCCAGGTCGAGCCTGACTTCCCGTGGGTCGTCTGCGAGCTGCAGCCCAAGGGCCTGCAATGCTTCGCGGAGCGAGCCGACAAGAGGAGGCATGGCTGACCGCTCGCTCAAGATGCCGCGCCGCGTGCCACGCAGAACCATGCGCGCGACCTGAAACACCGGGTGGTGCCGCTCGCGGTCGATCTCCTCTTTCACAAGCGATGCGGATAGAGCGTCCAGCAGGTCAAACCGCCAGACACCATCGTGGCCGCGCATGCGGGCGAGCGCCTCAGCCGTAGAGCGCACCGCAATGACGTCGGCGGTACTGGCGATTTGGTTCATCCCACGCAACTGGCCAACGATCGACTCGAGCAACTCGGTGGAATCGACCTCTTCGCCCGCGACTCGACGGCGCCAGACATGTTCGTAGAACGCTGGGCCAGAGAGTCCCGACTGATACCCGCTCAGGCGGTCGACTCGAGGGTAGCTGAACGGCGTCAGCGCGATGCCCGAGTCGACGACTTTCGCTTGTTCGAAGAGGTCGGTCACCGCCGTGGGGGGCGCGTCGTCGTCGATGTCACCTTGTGGTGCGTCCTCGGGTGACGGCCGCCAGTATTCCAGCTCGAGACCTTCTCCAATCGCCCAAAGAGCGACGGAGTGAAATCCGCCGGTGACGACCAGTACGCGAGCGCCATCGCGTTCATGCGCCCGAATTCGTCCGGCCATGAACTTCTCGCGCGCCTGACATTCCGGGTCGAATGGGTCGCCGAACGTGCGCAGGTGGTAGCAGAAATCGAGCGCGCGACGCACATACTGGTGCGGGTCCAGCGGTCGAATTTCGAAGAGTTCGTCCCAGACCCCGTCGAAGTCGTGCACGCCCAGCTTCTGGGCGAGCGCGTCGGGGTACGGGTTGTAGCGCATCCTGTGGTCGCTATATCGGTGCGACTCAGCCTCGGCCCGCGCCATGTGGACCCACGGCAGGTCGATGAACTCGACCGTCGCCTCGCGCGCCAGGCCTGCTTGGAGAGCCACCCACTCCGGGGAAAACTCGCAGAACGGGTAGAACGCGGCCCGTTTGGTACCGTCGTCCATCCGCACCCACGAATAGAGCGCGATCGGCAGATCGTGGTCGAGCGCGAGTTGGTCGAGCTGGTCGTTGAAGTCGGCCGGGCCTTCGATGAGCACGACCGTCGGATCGTACGCGTCGAAGACCTGCCGCAGCGCCAGCGCGCTCGCGGGGCTGTAGTGGCGCACCGGAAAATAGAGGACAGGCGGTGCGGGGCCGTCGGGCTTCCACTCGGGGATCGGCGCGTGTTCGGCGAGCTCCAGCTTCATTCGGACTCGTTCTCGGACTCCGCAATCTCCAGGCTCGCCTCGTAAAAGGCCTGCCAGGCGGTCGTCTTTCGCGAACGAACCACACGCTCGAAATAGTGCCGCAGCTTCTTCAGGTCCTCGGGATCTTCTTTGAGCGCTGACCCGACGAGGTTGTGCGCGATGTGATTCGGCGTCACCGCCTTGGCCCCGAAATAGTGCGCGTGCGCGGCAGACGCGAATGCAACGGCGACCGCTTCGGCCGTACTCATCACGGTACTCACCGTCTCGATCGACTTCCCACCGAGCGTCTTGCCTTCGCGCAGCTCGTGGAACGTGGTCACCAGAACCTCGGCGACGTCGTCGTCCAGCCGGATCGGTATGCCAGCGCGCTCGAGCATCTGAGCGGTCTCGCGACGCACCAGTTCGCGCTCGACCGACAGGTTCCCGATCGGGTGCACCGTCTCGAAGTTGAATCTGCGTTTGAGGGCGGCGCTCATCTCGTTGACCCCGCGGTCGCGCGTGTTCGCAGTCGCGATCACGTTGAAACCATTGCGGGCGAACAACGTTCGGTCGTCGCCGTGGAACTCGGGGATCAGCATCACGCGGTCGCTCAAGATCGAAAGCAGCGTGTCCTGAATCTCGAGTGGGCAGCGCGTGATCTCTTCGAACCGCACGATCTGGCCACCCATCATCCCGCGGTAGAGCGGGGCGGGCACCATGGCGCGTTCGGTGGGGCCCTCCGAGAGGAGTAGGGCGTAGTTCCACGAGTATTTGATGTCGTCTTCGGTCGTGCCCGCGCTTCCCTGAACTGTGAGGGTCGAGTCGCCCGACACGGCGGCAGCGAGGAGCTCGCTCAGGTAGCTCTTCGCCGTCCCCGGCTCGCCGATGAGCATGAGTCCGCGTTGGGTAGCCAACGCGACGATGCAACGCTCGACGAAGCGCCGCGCACCGACGAATTTCTGCGAGATGCCGAGCTCCTCGTTGCCCAACACAAAATCGCAGATCGCCTCGGGAGACAGTCGCCACCCGGCCGGCTTCGGTCGCTCGCCATCCAGCTGGGTCAATTGCTCGAGCTCGTCGGCGTAGAGCTGCTCGGCGGATGGACGTTGTAGATGCTTCTCGTCAGCCATGTTTCGTCGTCACGTTGGAAAGGCGGCCGAGGTAAGCGTCGACCGCAGCGGGATAGAGTTGATGTTCGGCAAGCTGGATGCGCGCGTGCAATGTCCCCTCGTCGTCGTCGTCGAGCACGGGGACGACAGCCTGTCCGATGATGGGCCCCCCATCGACTTCGAGACGAACGACATGGACGGTGCACCCGGCGACCGTCACTCCTGCGTCGAGCGCCTGACGAACCGCATTCATTCCCCGAAACGACGGAAGGAGCGATGGGTGGATGTTCACGATCCGGTCGTGGAACGCGTCGACGAGGGTGGGAGTCGCGATTCTCATCCACCCGGCCATCACGACCAGGTCGGGCGACCATGCCCGCAGCTGCGCCACGACCGCGGCGTCGAACTCGTCCCTGGAGTCGAATGCGCGATGGTCGATGACAGCCGACGGAATGCCAAACTCGTCGGCGACCGACAGGCAACCGGCACCAGCGTTGTTGCAGACGAGGCCTACAATCCGCGCCCGCAGCTCCCCCTCGGCCGATGCCGCCGCGAGTCGCTGGAAATTGCTCCCTCGCCCCGACGCCAGCACCGCCAGTTTACTCGACGGCGCAGCAGGAGCGGCCCTCGGAACGCTGATGAGGATGTTCTCCGGCATGTCCCTGCCTCGAAGATGAAATGCGAGATTGGCTGCGCGCGCGCTGACCGACCCACCTCGGAGATGATACGATGATCGCAACCGTCTGATAACTGCCGTATGGACCAGCCAATCACATTGGGCCCTTTCGCTCTCGACGACATCATTGGTCGTGGAGGCATGGGTGAGGTGTGGGGCGGCCATCACACGATTTCGGGGCTGGAAGTCGCGGTGAAAGTCTTGTCGTCGGATCGGATCGCCGACGCGAAGGAGCGCGATGCGCTAGCCGGTGAGGTGCAGGCGATGGCGTCGCTGCTCCATCCCGGCATCATCGCGATCTTGGACTACGGGCACATCCCCGAGCAGAGCTCGCTCACCTCCGGTTCGCCATACATCGTGATGGAGCGGGCCGGTCAGACCCTCACGAAGTTCGGCAAGGACGTCGGCAGCTGGCGCGAGGCGATCCGCCCGCTCATCGAGATCCTCGAGGCGCTCGCCCACGCGCACTCTCGCGGGCTGGTGCACCGAGACCTGAAGCCGCACAACGTCTTGCTCGTGGTGCGCGACGAGGGCCTGCGGTGGGCGCTGACCGACTTCGGGCTGGCGACCCCCGTGAGCGAATTGCTCATCGCCGACGAGCGACGTCGTTCGGGCACGCCGCGGTACATGTCGCCGGAGCAGGTGCTGGGCGACGTTCGCGAACAGGGGCCGTGGACCGATCTCTACGGCTTCGGTTGCCTTGCGACGTGGCTCCTGACGGGCTCGCCACCGTTCTCTGGCAAGGACTCGACCGCCATCATGCGCAAGCACATCTCGGCCGAGTTGGAGCCGTTTCGGTGGCGCTTCGCGGTGCCGGAGGGGACCGAAGATTGGTTGCGTCTGTTGCTCGCAAAAGATCCGCTCGACCGATATCGGCACGCGGCCGATGCCCTGCATGGGCTGCGTTCGCTGGGCGCCGCCTCTGGCGAGGCCGACGGCATCGCGGGCTGGGCTGATGCGATTTCGGAGGTCAGCGATACGGACGCGACACTGCTCGATTCAGTCGACCCGACGCGAACCGCACTGTCGGGTGAACTCGACCTGACGCCCGGTCGGTCGGTGAGCGATTCGTTCTCGCCTCAGATGAGTTTCGCCGACGAAGAGTGGGCGAAGCTGCGTCGTTCGCGGCGAGAGGTTGTCGAGATTGCTCGGCCGGGACTTCCGTCGGATTGGCGCGGTCGCGAGCACGAGCCGGTGTCGATGGATGTGGTTGGCGCGAGCCTCGGGCTGTGGGGCATCCGACAGGTTCCGCTCGTCGGTCGAGAGCGGGAACGAGACCAACTGTGGTCGGCGCTTCGGCACGTCCACCTTGGCGATGGACTGCAGGTCATCGTTGTTCGAGGTGGCGCCGGAACCGGCAAATCTCGCCTGATCGAGTGGTTTGCGCAGGCGGCGACAGCCTGTGGTGGCGCGAACGTTCTCCGCGCGCGCCACTCCGACACGGCCGGTCCGCTCGACGGGCTCGACGGCATGCTCAAACGACAACTCCGAGTGGTCGGCGCGACGCCCGCCGAGGTTCGGCAGCGCGTTCAATACGCGATGAGTGAAGATGGTCGCGGCCGCTCGTTCGACGCGTTCGACGTGGCGACGATGTCTTCGATCGTAGCCCCCGAGGTCGCAGGCGATGCCGCGGTCAACTCGGCCGAACAGCGTACGAACGTCATCGTGGATTACCTCGAGCGCAATACGCGTGAACGGCCGCTCCTCCTCTGGATCGACGACGTGCAATGGGGCGCCGAGGCACAGGCGGTCATCGACCGGCTTCTCGCGTCACCGCGCGGCAAATCGCTCCTCGTCGTGGCGACGCTGCGCGACGACCTGGCGGACCGTAGCTGGGAGCCGTGGTTCGAGCGCGTCGCCGGACGGGACGAAGTGGTCGACCTCGAGATCGCGCCTCTACCTGCGGAGGCGCAGCACGAGCTGGTCACGCAGATGCTCCGCCTGAGCGAAGAAGCCGCCGAGCGAGTGGTGTCGCGAACGGAAGGAAATCCACTCTTCGCGGTGCAGCTTGTCGGGCACTGGGTACGCGAGGGGCATCTCGTCGCGGGCGAAGGGGGATTCGAGCTGGCCGCCGACGAGGTCGCGCTGCCGGAGTCGATTCGTACGCTGTGGTCGGAGCGACTGGCCCAGTTCTTCCACCGAACCGACACCGCGGAGAGCCGCACGGCATTGCAGATCGCGGCCGCGCTCGGGGCGGACGTCGACTTCCGTGAGTGGACCGCAGCGTGTCGCGCGTTCGGACTCGTCACCGACTACGCGCCGCTCGTGCGAGAGCTGGTCTCGGCCGGACTCGCGCGAATGGAAGATGGCGGCTGGTCGTTCGCCCACGGCCTCCTTCGCGAGACCATCCTCGCCGACGGCGATGCCTCGAACGCGAGCGTTCATGAGGCGTGTGCGCAAGCACTGCACTCCCTCTACGCGAACAACACTTCGTTCGCTGAGCGAATCGGGCGCCACTGGTTGGCGGCCGGCTCGCTCGCTCGGGCGTTTGATTTCATCTACGCCGCTGCTGAGTTCGAAGCTCGTCGCGGACAGTTTTTGGACGCGCTGGAGTTGGACGAGGTGCTCGAGGCCGCGATGGACGCCGCACGGTGGGACATCAACGACCCGCGGCGCGTCCACGCGAATCTGCGTCGAGCGCGCACGATGCTCCTGTTGGGCGAGATCGACGAGGCGGCCGAGTTCGTCTCGCATGCGCTCGACGTGACCAAAGAGATGCGGGGCCGGCTGCGGGGTGAAGCGCTCTGGACCCGGTCGATCGAGCTGCGACACCGGTCGAGGGCTCGCGAAGGACTCGACGTCGCAAGACGCGCCCTCGAAGAGTTCCAGGCCGATCGATATGCCATCGGCGTGGCGCGAGCACACCAGAAGGTCGGGGAGTTTTCCCGCCGGTTGGGCGAGTTCGAAACATCGCTGGAATCGTATCGAGCCGCCCGTGAAATCTTCGCGAAGGAGGACGCCGTGTTCGAACTCGGCTGGGTGGCGCTCGGTATCTGCGCGACGCTCCGCCAGTTGGGCCAAGACGAAGAAGCGGTCGATCTCGCGCTCGAAGCCAAGGCGATCTTCGAGCGGATCGGCCTCGGAGTCGGACTCGG
Source organism: uncultured Bradymonadales bacterium (assembly GCA_964384605.1). Lineage (GTDB taxonomy): Bacteria > Myxococcota_A > Bradymonadia > Bradymonadales > Bradymonadaceae > CAYLMO01. The sequence continues at coordinate 21,927 of CAYLMO010000045.1, forward strand.
GAACGTCCACAACGAGCTGGGCGAGATTCACAGGTACTCGGGCGAGTTCGACATTGCCGAGGGGCACTATCATCGGGTCACCGAAGTCTGGGCAAAAGCGGGGCACGTCGAATCGCCCATCGTGAAGCTCAATCTCGCGATGAGCCTCGTCGGCCAACGCAAGTGGGACGAGGCGAGAGACCGGCTGTTCCAGATCATCGAGGAGGCGGGTTCGGAAGTCGGCCGGGGCCTTCGCGTTTATGCGTACGCCTGCATGACTTCGATCGCGGCGCACACGGGAACTCCGAGCCCGGCCGAGGCGATTCAGCTGTACGAAGATGCGCACGCCGAGGCGCCGCTCGTCGACATCGACCTGGGCACGCAGCTCACGCTCGCGCTCGAGGCGTGCGACGCTCCCGAAGTGCGAGCGCGAATTGCTGAACAGGCGCGCGAACAGTGGGCGAAACTCGGACGAGACGAAGAGGCCGCCCGAGTCGAGGCGCTATTGGCGGCTTCGGTGGAATAGCCGCGACTCCAGCCCGTTTCTTCTTCTACAAAGAGAGCGTTACACTCGAGATGATTGTCGCATCCAATCTGCGACTGTTTCTCGCCATGGAGCCGCAATCAGATGGCAAAGCCGACACTCGAATTGATCACCGCGCTTCGCGCGACCGCAGAACGCCTCGACGGTGGCGTACGCTACCAGTGGACCCACATGGGGAGCTGCAACTGCGGGCACCTCGCGCAAACCCTTACGCACTACAACAAGGCGACCATTCACAAGATGGCGCTGGAGACCCCCGGCGACTGGTCGGAACAGGCGCAAGAGTATTGTGCGACCAGCGGGTATCCGATCGATGAGATCATCACGAAGATGATCGAGGCGGGGCTCAACGTGCACGACATTGCGGAGCTCGAGCGTCTGAGCAACGACAAGATCGCCCGTGAGGTCGCCGAGCGGCACGACCACCCGCTCCCCTTGAACTTCCGCGAACGCGAGCACGTCGTGGCCTACCTTCGCGTCTGGGCCGACCAGCTAGAGCGACGTTGGAGGGCCGAAGTGGAGCGTCGCGAGCGAGCTTCATCGAGGCCTGAGCCAGCGCTCGACCTTTCTTGAACTTTCTTAGATCCATCTGACCGGGACCGCGTTCGAAGAGGTGTCACCACCACTTCGACGAGGACCCGGTTCCATGAAAGCACGAAATTCCTTCCTATCGCTGTCGGCGCTCACGCTGCTCACCTTCTGCCTGCTCGCGCTCGTATCGACGAGCGCGATGGCCCAAGGTTTGTCGGTCCAGAGCAGGGTCTCGCATCCCTATCTGCCGGCCAACAAACACAGCGATATTGCGGCGACCATTCGTGTGGATGGCGGCGAGGCCTTTGGCGATGACAAGAGGGCACCGCTGAATCTGTCGCTCGTGATCGACCGCTCGACCTCGATGTCTGGGGGCAAGCTCGAGCAGGCCAAGGCCGCCAGCGACAAACTCATCGAAATGCTCTCGCCGACGGACCGACTTTCGATCGTGAGCTACGGCTCCGACGTCACGGTCGAGTCCGAATCACTCCTCGCGACCGACACCAACAAGCAAGTTCTGCGCGGCGTCGTGAAGCAGGTCGCACTACGCGGCGGGACGAACCTGAGCGGTGGATACTCGAAAGGGCTCGAACTCACGGAGCGCCACCTCTCGCAGGACTCCATCAATCGCGTGATCGTGTTGAGCGACGGCATCGCCAACGAAGGTATCGTGAGCGTTCCTGCCCTCGGGCGCCTGGCTCAAAATGGGCTCGCGAAAGGGGTCACGCTCACCACGCTCGGCATCGGCCTCAACTTCAACGAAGTGCTGATGACCCGCATGGCGCGAGAGGGAGCCGGGAACTACTACTTCGTCGAAGATGAAAAGGCGCTGGCGTCGATCTTTCTGAAAGAGTGGAACGGCCTCGCTTCGGCAGTCGCGAAGAACGCCAAGGTCACCATCGAGCTCGCACCGGGGGTCGAGCTCAAGAAGCTGCACGGGTTCTCGTACAAGGCGAAGCGCAACACGGTGACCGTGCCGCTTGCTGCATTCTTCGCCCATCAGCGTAAGGACATCCTGTTGGAGCTCGCGGTTTCGACCGCGGCGACTGGCGACAAGAAGGTAGCCGACGTCGTCGTGCGATGGACCGACCCGTTGGACCAGAAGCGCAAGTCGCGTTCGGCGACTTTGGCGAGCCACGTGACGACCGATGCGAGCCTGCTGAAGAAGGTCGACTCGAAGGTCCTCGCCCGCGTGGAGCAGCTGCGGGTCAGCGAAACGCTCGACGAAGCGATGGCCGAGTTCGACAAGGGCAATCGCAAGCAGGCCGTGAAGCTGATTCAGGAGCAGCGTGCCTCGATGAACAAGAACAAGGTCCGCTACGACTTCGAAGACGATTCGTTCGACCGCGTGGAGGCCGAGCTGCAGACCATGGAGAAGACGATGGAGCGCAACTCGTCGAATTCGACCGAAGGCAAGCGGCTCAAGAAGCGGGCCCGCAAGCGCTCGTACGACGTGTCGCAAAGCCTCGAACTCTTCTAGACATCACGGCCGATAGGAGGAGAAACGCGACAAACAGCAGCGATGTTGGTTGACCGCTGGCTGCCTGGCAGCCCTCTTTCTCGGCACCCTTCGGGGTGCCCGAACCCGGCGACGCATCTGCGTCGCCGGTGTTCGTTTGTCCGCTGTCGGGAGGTGTCGTCCCCGCGTCTTCGGCAGGAGTTCCGGCATCGGCTTCAGGTTCCGGTTCCGTCGCGCCCACACGGTCGAGATAGAACATCGGGGCCGGCAAGCGCTCGCTCGTCACCCAGATGCGTTCGCGCCGGGCGTCCCACGCGAGCGACTCGCCCTGCAGCGTGAGTGGGGCGTTTTGCATTTTCGGTTGGGCCGACAGTGTCGCGACCGGATCGTCGGCGGGCCCGCAGAACGTGTAGAAGAAGAAGTACGTCTTGAGCACCGCCGCGTCGCCGGATGGCGAAAAATCTCCAGCGGTGATGAGGTTGGCCTGTTCGACAGTTTCGGTCAGCTCGAGCGTGACAACTTTGGTCGCGGCAAGTGGTTCCGCCTGCCCGAACGTGGCGGGAACTTCGTAGATCTGGACGGTGCCACCGCTCACCTTGTCGACGACAAAGATTCGACCCGACGGGTGGACCAAAAGGGCCTCGGCATCTCTCGCGCCATCGGGGTAGGCGAATCGCAGGGTCTCCACCGAGTCCACCACATACGTAGTCGTGGTCTCTCCAATCGTGGGTTCGGGGAAGCGGTGGATGACCACCGAGTCGAGCACGGCGAGGTTGTCGCCGATGTCGGCGACGTACACGCACGATTTGGACTCGTCGGCGCCCCCGGCACAGGGACCAACGGCCATGTCTTCCCAATCGCGTGCATCGACCCCGTCGAGCATGACGGTGGCCCGAGTCGCGCCTTCTTCATCGATCAGGAACAAGCGCGCCGAGTCGCCAGAATCGTTGTGGGTCCACAGACGCCCTGGATTCGTCCGGCTCGAAGCCAGGCCGCTCGACTCGTCGATCTGCTCGTCTTCGAGGCTTGGAGCGCGTTCGATTCGGCCCCACGCCTCGCATTGTGCCGAAGCTTCGAGCGGAATCCAGGCGGTGAGGAGGGCGAGTAGTGTGAGTGCGTTCTTCATGGCGGCACGATGCCATGAAGGTCGCCGAATTGCGATCAGTCCCGCCGCCGCAAGCCGCCCATGAACGCCAGCCCGAGCAGAGTGAAGAGGACGGCTCCGGTTCCTCCGCCGTCGCTCGTCGCACAGCCCGCCTGAGGTTCGACGGAATCCTGAGGTTCGGCAGACGAAGATTCGTCCCACTCGAGACCGGCGCCGCACTGACACACGGGATCCCACTCCTCGATGAACTCTTCGAAGGTGGCTCCGGCATGGTCGTCGGTGCCTTCGTTGCACACGCAGACCGAAGTGACATTGCAGGTGAGCGGCCGCACTTCGTCGGTGATGTCGATCGACGAGAACTCTGGCTTCTTCCAGCTCACCGTTATGTTGTCGCGTTCCCCGTCGCAGTCGTCGTCCAGTCCGTTGCAGATCTCCGGCATCGGGCCAAAGAGCGGCTCGCAGACTTCGTCGCGTCCCGAGCAAACTCGAACGCCCTGGGCGCATCGACCCACACGTCCCGGCACCTCGCAGTTGCTCGACTCGATCTCGTCGACAATGCCGTCGCAGTCGTTGTCGAGCCCGTCACAGATTTCGTCTTGGGGTTCGTTGATTGGAACACAGGTCGAAACGTCGCCATTGCACACGGTTCGGCCGCCCGCGCAGATTCCCGGAAGTCCGGTGTTGCATGGCTCGTTGGCCTTGCAGCAGTTGAGCTCAGGCTCGCAGATGTCTACGCCCTCGATGCAGATCCACGAACCGTCGGGGCAGACCCCCAGAATATTGGCTCCTGGCACGGTGCAGCTGGCGCCAGGCGTCTCCTGACACAGGCAGGCGAGCTGCGTGTCGACGACCTGCACTTCGCCCGAGTTCACGAGGGAGCAATAGCCCGGAGACATACGAACCTGTTTGCGCTCCGACGACGCGAACGTCCAACCTTCCCCTGGGGTCGGGTTGAACGGCGAGTTCACGTTGTAGACGCGTTCGACCGTGCCAGCGCGAAGTACCTCGACGGTGAGATAGTCGTAGGCGTTCGACGCGTCGGGTGGGACCGATTCGCGATTGGAGTTGGTGAAGTCGACCGGATAGGTGCAGGCGATCTCGGCGGTGATCTCCGCGAGCGCCGCGAGCATCGCAGAACCGTCGTCGGCCTGAAACGAACCTGTGCAGCGACCGCGAAGGTCTTCCCAGGCGGCCGGGTCGTCGCAAGGATCTGCCGCCATGCCGGCGACCGTACACTCACCGGTACCGCCAGCGGCGGCGAGGATGTTGTTGAAGTCTTCATCGGTGCCCGAACCGAGACCGACGACGTAGGCGTTCGCCGTGTCTCGGTGCTGGCAGGCCTCGTAGATCGACGCATGGCGAGCTTCGCGGCCGTCGAGCGACTTCGTTGGGGCGCCATCATTGATGATGATCGACGCCGAAGCTTTGCCGTCGTTCGACGGCATACGAACTGAAACCGTCGCGCCGTTGTCGTCGCAGTAGGCGTTCACGCTCGGGTCGCCCGGAGCACAGGCCGGGTTCGCCGAAACGTCGTTCCGGTCGCGGGTGTCGACGACCACCGTGATCGCGCCGTCGGAGATCGCCGACGGAGGGATCGGAAACGTCTGACGCAGCGAGCCCGGCGAGTTGCAGTCGGAGCTGCCGGTCATGCTACCGACCGTGATGCCATCGATCTTGATGAAGGCGAACTCACACGCCGAACCGAAGTCGCCGAACAGGTCGACCGTGATCTCGGCGCCATTCGCTCCCGTCGGCAGTCCGGTGAACGTGAACGTGTGGTCGTACCCGTAGTTGCTCGAGTTTCTGGGCACCGTGTCGGTCTGTGAGGCGACCTCGCGGCTACCCGTGTCGGCCACGCAAGCAGACTGGGCGGCGGTCCGAATTCCGAGCGCCGTAGGCGTGCCGCCAGTCGGGTAGAGCGGGGCGATGGACGACATGATCGCAGCGTGATTCGAGGGCCGGCAGTCTTCGAGAATCGTGGCGGTGGTGTTGTCGTGGAAGTAGCCGAATCCGAAGTGCGCCTGCTCCGGGCTGGTGGACTGCGCCTCGAGCGTGAGGAGATCGATCGCGCGAACCGCCTGGTCCCACTTGTCCTCCGTGCCGCAGGGATCGCTCCACGCCTGCGTGCCCCAGTAGACTCGCGGATTCTGCCCGAGCGTCGCCGTGGCCGAGTTGGTGGAGCAAGATGCGTCGACTCCGTCGCAGTTCGACGAGTTCGCGCAGCCCACGTTCGCGCCGTTGCAATCGTTGTTGTCGGGGCTGGCCTGCACGACGACGACCACCTGGCCATCGGCCGCAAATGTCGCGGGGACGGTGAACGTCGTGCTGCGCGTGCGGCACCCGTTGCCGTTGTAGAGCGGATTAAATACGCCAAAATCCACACCATCGATCGTGATGCTGTAGAACTCGCAGGTCCCGCCCGAGTCGCCGTAGATGTCGAGCTCCAGCGTGAGGTCTTCAGACGCCGGAGGGAGGTTGTCGAACGTCAGAGTGTGGGTGAATCCGCTGAGCTGATTGTCTTGCCCGTACGACGATGACCGCACTTCCTCCCATCGAATCCCTCGCGGGGCGCAGTCGGCCGCATCGGCCACTTCGTAGCGCGTGCCGTCGGTATCTTCGCAGACTTTGCACGCCCTTGTGCGATCGCCGTCGCCCATCGAGCCAGATCGGTCCAGCATCAGCATGATGTTGGGCGGCGGGGCGAGCTCGATCTCGGTGCTCGTTCTCGGGCTACAGGAGAAGTCCCAGGCTGTCGCAAATGCGGGTGTGCACAGGGTGAATACGGCAGCGGAAATCGCGAGCAGACGTGTCATGAAATTACCCGGAGGCGTGGACTTTGCCCGTGTTATTGAGGGGTCGCGAACCCGATATTAGCAAAATTCACGGCCGAGAGCGAGATTCGTCCTCTGAAAAAGACGATCTCGCCACTCCGAGGCCTACTGAATTGTGATGGTGTATTCAAATGGTGCGTTTGATGCCTGACGCTTCTCGACGATGACGAAGTAGTCGCCATTCGCAGGCACGACGAAGTCGTTCTGCTCGCCGTTCTGGTACGAGGCTGTGCACTGTTCGGCCTGACCGCACGTGGTTTGCACGTACACGTCGTTCACGTTTCCATCGTTGGTGAGCGTGTCGATCGACACGAGCTGGCCGGCGAAGAGGCCAGGGAGGAAGAAGACAGCGTCGTAGCCAGGGGAGGCCGTCGACATGCCGCCGATCTGAGCGCAGTCGGTGTTCGCGGCAAAGTCGAGGGTCGAGGTGAGCGCGCGTCCGGTGCCGCTGTACGTGCCTCCGGTTCCGGTCACGGTGATCGCGTCCTGGCACGAATCTCCGCCGCACGTTCCGGCAGAGCATCCGACCGGGCAGGTCTCACGCGTCGTTTCGAAGCCATCGACACAGGCCAGGCGATCGTCGCCGTCGCAGGTCGCTTCGCCTGCCGTGCAGCTGGGGGGATCGCCGGCTGTGAGTTCGACCTCGAAGCCGCCGGCGTTGCCGAGACGGACCTCGAGATTCAAGAAGTAGACGCCGGGGCTCAGCACGGCCGAGCCATTTTCGTTGTCGGAACATTGAGTTTCGGTGGTGTTGTCGTCGCAGCTGGTCTGCAGCGCCACGAGGCCGTCGAACTGCCCGTCCCACGTGACTCGCCACGAAACTTCCGCTTCGGCGGTGACTTCGAATCGAACGAGATGTTCGAGCTGACCCTCGTTGCCGCAGGAGGCGGTGGATTGGTCTGCACCGCCGGTGAGGAACGAACCAGTGACCGACGTCGGCGCGCCGGCCTCGAGCGCGCCAGCATCGATTGCGGCGTCGCAGGGATCTCGGTCGACGCAAACGCCCTCGACGCAGTCTTGCGACGGAAGGCAGTTCGTCAGGTCACACGGGGAGGGCTCGTCCATGTCGGGTTCGTCGCCACCGTCGACTTCGCCGTTGTTTCCAGCATCGTCTTCGGTGGTGCCGACGTCGGCCGCGGCGTCACTGGTCCCGGCGTCTGTGGTCGGCTCCGTGAAGATGTTCGGACCTTCGGTGCCTGCGTCCTCACCACACCCGAAGGAAAGCGTGAAGGCCAGGGCGATTGCGAGTGGCCAGATTCGGGTAATGCGCATGGGGCTTCTCGGTTGGAGCGAAGTCGATTTGCGCTTAGAATAGGGACAGCGAAAGCTCAAATAAACTCGGATTTTCCCCTCGCACAGGTTTCCTTGTGAATCGATGGCGTCGTCTTCGGCTCTCGTTCGCCCTTTTCCTCTGCGCATTCCTACTCGCTGGTTGTCCTCCGGAATTCGAGGACGAAGCCTGTGCGACGGACGCGGATTGTTTTGTAGGCGAGATTTGCAATTCGTCCACGGGGACCTGTGAGTTCGACGTGGTCGAGGTTCAGCCTGCGGTTCTTTCGTTGACCGCGACGCCGAATCCGGCGGAGCCGAACACGATGGTCACGATCGAGTGGACCACGGAACAGGCGCTCTCCGGAACGCTGACCGGTCCTGGCGTTTCGCAGACGTACTCGGGGGCCAACCTCGTCGACGGCTCGTTCTCGTTCGAGATCGGGAGCGAGGCCCAGACGTTCGAGTTCACGGTCGTGAACGGTAGCAACACCGACACTCAGTCGGTCACGATCGACATTGACCCGCCCGAATTCTCCATCACTTCATTCGCCGCGACGCCCAACCCGGTCGAACCGAGCGCGCTCCTCACGCTCAATTGGGAGACGGATAATGCGGTATCGGCCCGTATCCTGGGCGGACAAAACGACTATGACGTACCCACCGCATCGGTGGCCCGGGGGGAGTGGCAAACGACGATTACTCAGACCACCACCTTCACGCTCGAGATTCAGAGTGAGATTGGAGAGATGCGGTCGGCCGAGACCACAGTGGTCGTCGAGGGTGGCGAACCCTCGATCGATGCGTTCTCAGCGTCTGAGACCGCGATTGTCGAAGGGGACTCGATCACGCTGACGTGGGACACGATCGCCGCCGAGAGCATCGCGATTGTCGACGATACGGGCGCGACCGTCTCGACCGCTGGTCAGGCTCCAACGGGCGGTTCCGTCACGGTATCTCCGACCGCCGACCGAACCTACACGCTCACTGCATCCAACGGCTTCGGCGACGTCACGGCCATGGCGTCGGTGACCGTCGAGGCGGTGCTCAATATCGATAGCTTCACCGGAAGCGCCGCCCAGATCACCGAGGGGGACATGCTCCAGCTCGGCTGGACCGTCTCTGGCACCGCGCCGACGCTGACGCTCGCAGATGACCAAGGCGGGATGGTCGATATCTCAGGCCAGCCCGTGGCGTCGGGTTCGATCAATGTCTCGCCCACCACCAGCCGGACCTACACGCTGACCGCCACGACGCCGCTTCAGAGCGATACCGCTCAGGTGAGCGTGACCGTGGTGCCGCCCGTGCCGGTGATCAACAGCTTCACGGCGAGCCCGACTGAAGTCGTGACGGGGGGCTCCACCACGCTCGCGTGGAACATCGCGGGAGCCGATACGATCACGATCGTGAACGACCTCGGCACGACGATTCCGACCGCGGGTAGGAACACGTCGATGGACTCTGTCGCCGTGAACCTGAACGCGACGCGAACCTTCACGCTCACCGCCACAAATACCGGCGGCACGGATACAGCAACCGTCACCGTGGTTGCTGGGGACGCGGTCGCGATTACCAACTTGACCGCAACGCCCTCGTCGGTCTCGCCAGGCCAATCGGTCACGATTTCGTGGACCACGGCGAATGCGACCTCAGTCGACCTCGAGTCGAACCTGGGCGATATGGTGGATCTCACCGGCAAGAACGTGGCGACCGACTCGGTGACCATCACCCCATCGGCGACCGCGACCTACACCCTCACCGCGCAGGGGCTCGGAGGGCCAGCGACGAGAGACGTCATCATCACGGTTCAGCCGGCCGTTTCGGTGGGAACATTTACCGTCTCGCCGACTACGGTCCTCGCGGGCTCACCCGTGACGCTGGCGTGGACCACGAGCAACGCAACGTCGATTCAGATCACCTACGTCGACGGCGGAGGAACGAGCCGGCTCGTCAATACGGTAGGAAAGTTGGTCTCCGGCGATTCGGTCACCATCACGCCGACCGAGAGTGTGACCTACACGCTCGCCGCCGACGGCTTCCAAGGACCGGCGACCGCGACCGCTTCGGTCACCGTGCAGCAGCCTGTGGCGGTGAGTAGCTTCACCACGAATCGCACGGCGATTGCGTCGGGCGAGACTGCGACGCTCACATGGGCGACCGCGAACGCAACGGGCGTGACGATCACCGATAGCTCCGGAGCGACTGTCGATACGACAGGTAAAGCGGCTGCGGGCGACTCGGTCGATGTGACCCCGACGGCAGACGAAACGTACACGATCTCGGCGGCAGGCCCCGGCGGCCCCGCGACCTTGCAGGTGGCCGTCGAAGTCGTCGATCCGGATGGATTGACCATCTCCGAGGTGTTGGCCGACCCGACCGGCACGAACGACCAGCGTCAATGGGTAGAACTGACGAACACCGGAACGACGATCCTCGATTTGTCGCAGTTCGCGCTCGGTTCGGGCTCGGCGGCGTACAATGAGACGCTGCTGCAGCTTGCCGGAACGCTCGCTCCTGGCGACTGCGTCGTCGTCGGAGGACCAACCTCAGACGCGTCGAACGGCTCGCCCACCTACGATGTGAGCGGCGACTTCAACCCAGACCTGCCGGCGAGCGGCGGTGTCGGCGTGTTCGTCGGACCGATCGCGGAACAGGCGGGTTCGCGCACTCCTGTGACGAGCATCGTCTATGGCGGTAGCAATCCGAATGGCCTCATCGATTCGACCGGAGCAGCGCAAACCGAACTATCTCCGGCCCTCGTCGAGGGACAGTCGCTGACCCGCACGTCGGACTCGGACTCGCTCACCCTCGATACTCCTACGCCTGGCCAGTGCTTCCATGTTCAAGCGATGACGCCATCGGTTGGCAGTAGTGGCGCCACGGGCACGGTTTCGGTCACCGGTTGGGGCTTCGATACGGCGCTCGATACGTTCGCCGTGGGAACCGACGCCCTGACGGGCTGCACGACTACGGCGACCGGCGTGGACTGCACGCTGCCGACCTCTACGCAGTCTGGCGCGGCCGACCTCGTGGTGTCGCGCGTGAACGAGTATGTGAGCGACGGCGCGGGCGGAACGATGTTGATGGCGCTCGGAACGAGCATCGACGCAACTCTGGCGGACGCCTATTTCTACGAGCTCGAGATCGCCGATCCGGGCGTGAGTTTTTACTGCGGAATCACCGGGGCATCGCCGATTTCACCAGTGACCCTGGCAACCGACGTCACCGTGACGGTCGAGATCTACCTGGCCGGCGAAACCGACGTAAACGGCGCGCTTCCTGCCGGGTATGAGGTCGAAGCTCTGGAGTTTGCGGGCGGCGTCGGCCCTGCGACCATCTTCGATGCCTCGTGGGTCGCGGCAACCGCTGGACCTGTCTCGGGCAACAACGTGACTTACAGCGCGGTCTTCAACAACGCGGCCGCGACGACCTCCGAGATTGCTTTCCGCGTCGGCCTTCCGGGCGGTTCGCAGTGGTACTACTGCGACACGAACGCCTCGAGCGGCAGCGACGATGGGTACCAGGTCAACGGCGGACAATCGGTAACCTGGCAGTAACTCACGTTTTCGATTTGGGTTCGGGTTCGTTATCGGTTGTTCGGTAGCCGGGCCGGGCCGGGAGGTCCGGTCCGTACCGCGAGTCGCCAGGACCGCGGAATCGGATGGGACGGGCAAGAACGAAGAACGCCGCTGCGTCATCGCAGCGGCGTTTTCATTTGTCCGATTGTCCGGGTCCGTGCGTTGGACCGGCAGGTCTTACTTGTCGTAGCGACGGCGGATGAAGCCGAAGAGTCCGACCAGCATCACGAAGAGGGCTGGCACAGCAGCGTCGGTTCCCGTCGCGGCGCATGCAGCCTCGACTTCGGCGTCGTGCGTGGATTCCGGTGCGCTCGACGCGGAATCGTCAAATTCGAGCGCGGCGCCACATTCGCAGACGGGGTCCCATGCTTCGAGATACGACGAGAACGTCTGGCCGGCGTGATTGTCCGACTCGCCCATCGGGCAAACGCAGACGTTCTTCTGGCGGCAGTCGAGGCCGGTGTGCTCTTGGGGCAGCGACATTCCCGAGAATCGGCTCTGTTCCCACGACGTCGACATGTTGTCGTAGTTACCGTCGCAGTCGTCGTCGAGGCCGTTACAAATCTCAGGCATCGGCTCGAAGATGGAGCGGCAAATTTCGCCGTCCTTGGTGCAGGCCCACTGGCCGAACGCGCAGCGTCCGAGGGCTCCTTCGACCTGACAGTACTTGCCTTCGTTCGGGCACGGGATGATTTCCACGTCGCCGTCGCCACCGATCACGCCAGCGCACTCGCCGTTTTGGTCGTTGAGCTTGAAGAGGGTTCGCTGTGGGTCGATGAACTCGATGCCGCCGTTTTCCTCGGTGAGCTCCTCGCAGTTCTCGTTGCTCGTCTCGGTGCCTTCGTCGGGGCAGTAGAGGATCTTGACGTCTTCGGGGGCCATGTCCCGCGGGATCTGACGGATGCACGCGAAGATTCCGAGTACGTCGGTGCCTTCGCGGCCGTTCGAGTCGCAGTTGGATGAAGACCGGTCACCGGTGAGGTGGCAGCGGATGTGGGGGAGGGTTCCGTTCTGGTTCGCGCCGAAGTCCATGACGCCGGTCGAGAACGACTTCGGCCCACCGTCGCAGTTGTACTTGCCCTGGTTGAGGTCGAAGCGGATGTCTGCGTCCGAGCGGCCGTCAGCGATGTGCGTGCAGACGTTGATCTGTTCGGTCTCGATGTCGCAGCCAATACCGTAGCAGCAGCGTCCGGTACCGCCGGCGGCCGAGAGGAGCGAAGCGTAGGCTTCGGCGCCGTCGTTCGGGCGGCGAGCCATCATGACCCACGTCGGCATCGACGGCAGGGTTCCGTCTACGCCGAACAGGTTGGTGCATGCGGTTTCGAGCGACTTCTTCACGCGGTTGTCCGGCCGCGAGTTGGTCGTCTGCGGCATCTCGCCAATGACCATCAAGGTCAGGTGAGGTCGCGCCCAGTAGGCATCCAGGATCGAATCGCTCGCGCCCACTCCCTCGGGGAAAGTGAAGTCGTGGTGGTTCTCGAGCGCCGCATCATGAGGGATGAACTGGTTCGAGGCGCAGAACGTCGTGCCGGCTTCGTTGTGAATGTCCCGAATACGGTTCTTCACGAGAAGTCCGCCGTCTTCCTGAGGCGAGATGAGGGGGACGTTGACCTCGGTGCACGTGGGCCCAGCGTAGAGCGTGAGTCCGAAGAGGAGTTCGTCGCAGCCGGCGTAGTTGTCGAGCTCGGTGCAAGGCCCAGTCAGCCACGATTCGTCGATCGTCTGGTTGACGGCTGGTCCGAGGTTGTTCGACTGGCCAGAGGCGAACACGTCGTGTCCGATCAGGAAGGTCGTATTTGGTGCCGGCGCCGGTTCGAAGGCGGTGGCCGTGTGACCAAACCCGAGGAGGGCGACGATAATGGCGGTGCCCGTAATGAAACGCATGTCAGTATCCCTGTGTGAGATGGCGGGAACGCTCCCGCTCATTCTGCACTTTTCATATTTGCACGAACCGTGCCGGGGCTACGGCTCATTCTGACCCTTCTAGCACGGTTTCATGTGCGATAAGCGTCAATAAAGTATGGTTCTCGTCAACGCATTGACGCGTGGTCACTCGGCCACCGAGACGTCAATTTCGATCTCACGTTCTGTTGTTCCCAATGCTTCGACCACGAGCACGACCGAGCCGCTGCTGGTAACATTCCACGAGGTCTTGTTTTCGCTGTTTCCGTCGAAGTCGGCCGCGTGGAGACACGAGGTCGCCGCGCAGTCAGCCAGGATGAAGAAAGCATAGTTCCCATCGGATCGTTCGGCGTCGATGTTTAGAGTTTGTCCGGCCGTAAGTCCTTCAATTCGAACGAAAAGATCGACTCCTTGCGTGTCGGGCGGCGGGTCTCCTTGGAAGAGCTCGCAGCCATTTCGGTCGAGAGCAGTCCAGGTGTTCGACTGTGCGCGGCGGTGCCCGCTGATGGTGTATGGCGCGCCGTTTGCGGCGATCGTCACACTTACGATGTCTTCGCAGGTGTCGCCGGTGCAGGCGGTATCGCTGCTGCAGGTGTCGAAGCAGGGGAAGGTCTCGAGCGCAGTTCCCATGACGCAGCGTTCGACCTGATCGTTGGAACAGGTGGCCGAACCGGGCATGCAGACGAGCTCTTCCGACTCGATCAGCACTTCGTAGCCGCCGGAATCGAGGCGTCCATCGATGACGAGGAAGTACTTGCCGATGGGGAGCTCGAACTCTTCGGTCCGGTTGACCGAGCAGAGTGGTACGTCTCCCGTGTCGCAAGGCGCCGAGCGGATTTCCCACGACGGGTCCGGCGGAATCACGGGCTCGTCATTGTTGAAGAGGGGGACTCCGTCGACCTGAACGCTGATTCGCCGCGGTACGTCGAGCTCGAAAGCCAGAATCGCCGAACCGTCGGTCTCGCCCATCGGGTTGTCGCCAGCGCACCCGGTGAGGCTGTTCTCATCCGACGCGTCGAACTCGCCATCGACCTCAAGGAGGTCGCCCAACACGCCGAGATTTCGCTGGACGTTGCAGTCCCCAACCACGATGACGTTGTTGCCCGTCGTCGAGTTCGGAGTCGAGCTGTTCGTCGTCGCATTGTTCGGCGTCGTCGAGTTCGGAACGCCGTTCGTGGTGATGATGTTGTTTCCTTCATCGTCTGGGCCACATCCATAAACGGCGACCATCGAGACCGCACAGGCCAGCAGCATCATTCGCTTCATTCGTTTCTCCCGAGGGAAGGAGCCAAGTTCGGGTGCTTGCCACCCGGATAGAGTAATGCAAGCGCGGAGCCACATAAAGGAAATGGCACATTTCTATGTGGGGAAAGGTCGTATTGGTGGGGAGGAGATATCACGGACCTTCAAAAAGACGCAGATTGTGACGACCAGCGGCAAAGGTTTGTCATCGGGGCGGCTTCGTCGTACCGTTTCCCCCCCGGACTCGTTCCGCCTGCCGTAATCGAGGAGACTCGACCAGATGAAGCGTCTCGCGCCTATACTGTTTGCCGCCGTGATGGCATTTGGTTGCTCCGACAGCGACCCCGAGTGCACCACGGCCCTCGAGTGCCCCAACGGCTCGTGCGTCTCTGGCCAATGCGTTCCGCTTCCGGTCGATGATGCCGGATCCGACGCAGGTGATTCCGGAACTCCAGACGACGCGGGTGATCTTCCGGACGCCGAAATGGATGCTGGAGTCGACATGTCCGTCGACCCAGATCCTGACTCCGACGGTTTCGCCAACGACGTCGACAACTGTCCGAACACCTTCAACCCCGCCCAGGCCGACATCGACAACGACGGCATCGGCGACCGGTGCGACGACGACGTCGACGGCGACATGATCGACAACGACACGGACAATTGTGAGTTCGTCGCCAACCCCGGCCAAGAAGACGCTGACAACGACGGCAGGGGCGACCTCTGCGACAACGACGCCGACAACGATGGCGTGGCGGACGGGTTCGACAACTGCCCCGATGTTCCGAACCCTCTCCAGACCGACACGGACAACGACGACGACGGAGATGCGTGCGACGACGACATCGATGGCGATGGCTTCGCGAATGACACCGATGTTTGTCCGCTCGTGGCCGATGCCGACCAGGCCGACGCCGACGGCGACGGGACTGGCGACGCATGCGACAACGACAAAGACGGCGACGGCGTGCTGGATGCCATCGACAACTGCCCCGACGTCGCAAACCCCACGCAGGCCGACGCTGACGCCGACGGCGAGGGCGACCCATGCGACGGCGATCGCGACGGCGACGGCGCCATGAACGCCGCCGACAACTGCCCCGACACGCCCAACATGAACCAGGTGGACGGCGACAACGACGGCATCGGCGACGTTTGCGACGTCTGCCCCGCCGACGTCGATCCGCTCCAGGAAGACGACGACAACGACGGCGCCGGAAACGCCTGCGACAACTGTCTCGGCCTCTTCAACGTCGACCAATCCGACCCCGACAACGACGGCGCCGGGAGCGCCTGCGACAACTGCCCCTTGCGCTCCAATGCCTCACAGAACGACCTCGACACCGACGGCCTCGGCGACGTTTGCGACCCCGATGTCGACGGCGACACCGTGCCGAACTCGACCGACAACTGCCCGGTCGTCGCGAATCAGATTCAGACAAACGCCGACGGCGATGCGATCGGTGACGCATGCGACAACTGCCCGTCGGTCTATAACGACAATCAAGCCGACGCCGATTCTGACGGCGTAGGCGACCGCTGTGACAACTGCCCCTCGATTTCGAATCCCAACCAGACCGACGGCGACGCCGACGGGATCGGGGATGCATGCGACCCAACGCCATGAGCTCGAAGATGACACATCGCCTCGCGACTGCGCTCGGGCTCGCCATTGCCGCCATCGTGCTTGTCGGGTGCCCACCGGAATTCAACGACGACCAGTGCGTCACTGAAGCCGACTGCTTCGTCGGTGAGGTCTGCGTGTCTGGTCTCTGTCAGGCCGGTTCCGACGAGATGGACGCCGGCAACAACGCGACAGACATGTCGACCAACGACATGGGCGAGTTGGACGCAGGAACCCCAGATGCTTCGGCCGATTCCGGACCCGACATGACCGTCGAGGACGTCGGGACCGACGCACCAGTCGACAGCGACAACGACGGCATCGTCGATACCGAAGACAACTGCCCAAACAGGTCCAACGCGTCGCAAGTCGACACCGACCAAGACGGCGAGGGCAATGCTTGCGACGACGACGATGATGGTGACGGCGTCAACGACAATGTCGATGTGTGCCCACTCAACCCCGACCCCGACCAGATCAATACCGATGGAGACGGGCTAGGCGACGCCTGCGATGTCGACGACGACGACGACGGTGTCGGCGACGCCGAAGACAATTGCCCGCTCGTGCGCAACGCGAGCCAGAACGACCAAGACGGCGACGATATCGGCGACGCATGCGACGACGACCGCGACGGCGACGGCTTCGAAAACACCGCCGACAACTGCATCGCCCTCGCCAACCCCAATCAGGTCGATACCGACAACGACGGGGAGGGCGACCTGTGCGACGCCGACGACGATGACGACCTCATAAACGACCCCATCGACAACTGCCCGCTGGTCGCCAATCCGAATCAATCCGACTTCGACAACGACGGCATTGGTGACGTGTGCGACGGCGACATCGACGGCGACGGCGCACCCGACACCACGGACAACTGCGCGCTCCTCGCGAACCCCAACCAGACCGACACCGACAGCGACACCGTCGGCAACGCCTGCGACAACTGCCCTGGCGACGCCAACACCGCGCAGACCGATTCCGACAACGACGGCGCCGGCGACGCATGCGACAACTGCCCCGGGCGAGCCAACAACCAGGCAGACGCCGACTTCGACGGACGCGGCGACGCCTGCGACAACTGCCCCAACGCGGCAAACGCCAATCAGGCCGACACCGACAACGACACCATCGGCGACGCTTGCGACCCCGATCTCGACGGCGACAACATCCCGAACGTCACCGACAACTGCCCCCGAATCTCGAACTCCGGGCAGATCGATTTCGACATGGACAACGTTGGGGACCCGTGTGACAACTGCCCCGCCGACGCCAATCCGCTACAGACAGACACTGACGGAGACGGCCTCGGCGACGCTTGCGATCCCTGAGCCCGCCTCGACATGAAGCCTGGACAGTTCCTCATCGACGTCGACCGCCGGGAGGAGCGATTCAAGGTTGAATCCCTCCTCGCCGAGGGCCGCAACTATCAAATCGCGCTCGCGGTAGACACGCACATGGACGACAAGCTCGTCTGCGTGAAGACCATCGCCTACGACGCCTCGAAGACCGACGAGAAGCGCTACGTCGGGTTGCGTCGCCGCGCGCTCCGCGACGAGCTCGAGTTCCTCGGCCATCCGTCGCATCTGCTCCCCGAACCGCTCGACTGGATTCAGCTCGAACAGAGCGAGACCGTGCTCGGGCGCGAACCGGTGCTCGTGTACGAGTATCGCCACGGCAAGACGCTCGAGGAGATCGTGCGCGAGGCCGGCGGAATCGCGCCGACGCGCGCGCTCCGAATTTTCCGAGAGCTCGCGACGTTCCTCGGCGAGATTCACAAGGCCGGGTTCGTGTACCGCGACTTGGACCCCCGACACGTCATCGTCGGCTTCGACGATGTGATTTCGGTGGTCGGTTGCGGCAATGCGACCAAGGCGAACGAACCGCCGAACGAGACCAAGGCCGACGTGCATCCCGCGTACGCGGCGCCCGAAATTCGCGAGGAGCGGGGCGGTTCGACGCTTCGGCCAGCCGCCGACATCTACGGACTCGGCGCGCTCTTGAGCTTCATGCTGACGGGCGAAGAACCGCGCGAGCGAGTCGAGAACCCGCTCGGCCGCCACGCCTACGAAGTGCTCTCGAACCTCGATGAACCGGGGCTGGGATTGCTCGTGGCGAAGTGTATGCAGCCGATGGCGAAGAACCGTATTGCTCGAATCGAGCGGCTGCTACCGTTCACGACGCCTGAAACGCTGCCGACTTCGACCACCAAAGGCTTCGGCATGGTGCTGCTGCCTGCGCCGTGGTCAGGCGCGGAACAGCCGGACAATCGCGCGACGCGCTCGAAGATCTCCGCCGGTCCGCTCATCAGCGTTACGGGTGGCGAAGAGAAGGCCAGCGACGAAACGGCGCTCGAAAAGAAAGAGGCGCCCCGCGGTTGCAGGCGCCTCTTTGCGTTCTTCGGGGCGATGTTCGCCCTCGGTATGTCGTCGCTCTACGCCTTACTGTGAGTCGACGTAGAAGACACCCTTGAGGTCTTCGGTTGCCGAGATTGGCGCGGCTCCCTGCCCACCAGACTCTTTCCACGACGATGCGCGGAACTGGTAGTACATGCCGGGATCGAGCGGTCCGCCGTACATGACCGTGACGTCCTGCGAGCCGCTCACGCTGGGCACCATCGTGTCTTCCCAGACCATGTCGCCATACGCGTTGAACACCTGCACGACGTAGTACTCTTCAGACGAGTCGTCTTCCCACGTGAGCGTCGGAGCGCCGGTAACGGCTTCGGGCTGGTCGGCGCCAGGCGAGATGACGCGAAGTGCGCCGGTAATCTTGAAGCCGTCACCGATGGTCAGGTCTTCGGCGGCGTTGACCGTAATCTCGATCGTCTCGGTTCCACCGATGGTCGTGTCGGGGTCGCGCACGAGGTCATCGTTTTCGAACGCGGCGAGCACGACGTAGTCGCCAGCGGGGACGCCTTCGATGCTCCATGCACCGTCGACGTCGACGGGACCGGAGCGCGGAGCGCGCAGACCCGATGGGACTTCGCCGCGACCGAACTGAGCGTCGAAGGTGGACTTCACGACGAGGACGACCGAGGTCGCATCGCCGTCGCCCGGATTCACGAGCTGGACTGAGCCGTCGACGGTAGAGGTTGCCTCGCCCGAGTCGTCGAGGTCGACGTCGACCACTGGCTCGTCGGCAACGGAAACGTTCTCGGGAGCGAGCTGTACGCCTGCGGCATAGCCGTTGACCGTCGCTTCGCCGGCAGGGACGTTGAACACCACGTAGTCGCCGGACAGGTCGGAGACGCCCGTGTATCCGACGCCCGCGATCTCGGCGACGACGAGAACGCCGTCACGTCGGTCCTCAGAGAGAATGCTGCCCGAGATAGAGGCTCTACCGCGCTCGTTCTCCGGGAGGATGATGAGCGCGATATCCGTGAGCGCGTTCTGAATCACCCAGGTGCCCTCGTCGTCGGTCGCCGTCGATGCATCGATCGGCAGTGCGGTACGAATGCCGCCGGGGAATGCCTGGTAGTCCTGCGCCGACGCGCGGAGCGTGAAGACCTCCTGCGTCGGGTTACCGTTCTCGTCGCGGACGACGGGAAGGGAGAGTTCGTAGGTGCCATCTTCGGCGCTGATCGCGACGTCGGTCACCGCGGTGGACTCTTCGTCGAGCGCGATGACGCGGGCGGCACCGATCGCCGATTCGTCGGCGGAATCGAAGACCGATCCGCGAATGACGACGTCGTTGAAGCACGCGGCCGAGCCGTCGGACTTCTCGGCGCAGACGAGGTCGGGTGCGCACTCCTCTTCGCCGGGTTCGCAGCTTCCGCCGCGGTCGACGTAGCACGCGCCGCCTTCGTCATCTGGGTTGTCCAGGCAAACGGCGTCGCCTGCGCAGAAGTTGTCGCCTTCTGGGTCACAGTTTCCGCCAATCGGGACGAGGCATCTGTTGTCGCCGTTCGAATCGGCCGTGCAGACAAGGCCTTCTTCGCACGCCTCACTGTCGCCCGTATCGCAGGAATCGCCTGCTTCGCCCGGGCCACAACCACCACAACCAGATACAAACACCAGCACAACGAACAACGCTAGAAAGCGAATGAGCCGCTCCATGTTTTCTCCTTCGATTGTCTCGAACTTGTCTCGGGAAGCAATGTAGCGCGAATCGCGATGCGACAGAAGTTTGACGCTCTGGAATCGTATTCGCGTTGGTCACGTTCCTGTCAGTTAGCGTGTCGCAGGCGTTGAACGCTCTGCGTCTGCGCGCTACAACCTCCCAACCCCGATTTTCTGCCTCTTTCGATCCTGAGGGAACGATGCCCACGAAGTTCGACCTCTCGAAGTTCAACAAGTCCGCGCGAAAAGTACTCGAGCGCGCTCAAAATCTGGCCGGCCGACTCAATCACCAGCATGTGGAGTGCGAGCACGTGCTCGTCGCCGTGCTCGAAGACGACGCAAACGAGGGCACGAAAGCGCTCGTCTCGGTCGGCGTCGAAACCAAAGCGCTCGGTCGCAAGCTCATCGACGAACTCGAGCTGCTGCCGAAATCGTACCGCAAGGCCGACCAGGTGTTCGTGGGCAAGCGCCTGCTCTCAGTGCTCCAGAGCGCGCAAGAGAAGGGGAACGACAACGCGAGCCCCGTCGACGTGCTCGTCGCGATGGCCGAGGAATCGAGCGGGTTTGCGCCGCGTCAATTGCGCGAGATGGGGGCGACCGCCGAGAAGCTTCGCGGCTCCGGCGGCAAAGCCTCGAAGTCGAAAGACGGAAACAAGCTGGGTGGATCGACCGGCGCGCCAGACGTGCCCGAGATGCTCGGCAAATTCGCCACCGACCTCACGCAGCTCGCCCTCGACGGCGAGCTGGGACGCATCATCGGGCGTGACGACGAGATTCGCCGAATGGTTCAGATCCTGAGCCGCCGCGGCAAGAACAACCCCGTCCTCATCGGCCAACCCGGCGTCGGTAAATCCGCGATCGTCGAAGCGCTCGCCATCCGGATGGCGCACGACGATGTTCCGCTTGGGCTAAAGGGCCGGCGCATCATGTCGCTCGACCTGGGGTCACTCGTGGCAGGTACTTCGCTTCGTGGGCAGTTCGAGGAGCGTCTGAAGACGATCGTCAACGAGATCATCGACTCGGACGGCAAGATCATCCTCTACATCGACGAGCTTCACCAGATGGTGGGCGCGGGCGGTGGCGACGGGCCAATGAACGCTTCGAACCTGCTCAAGCCTGCGCTGGCGCGAGGCCAGATCTCCATCATCGGTACCACCACGATCGACGAGTATCGAGAGTACATCGAAGCCGACGCGGGGCTGGAGCGGCGCTTCCAGACGATCCTCGTGGAGGAGCCGTCGGTCGACCAATGCGTCAGTATTTTGCGCGGCATCAAACAGCGCTACGAGATTCACCACGGCGTGCAGATCAACGACTCGGCGCTGGTCGCCGCGGCGAAGATGACCGACCGCTACATCACCGATCGCGCACTGCCCGACAAGGCGATCGATGCGATCGACGAAGCAGCTTCGCGACTTCGGCTCGAGATCGACTCGAAGCCGACCGAGCTCGACGAGGTCGAACGCCGCATCTCCAACATCGAGGTCGAGCTGCAAGCGCTCGCCGACGAGACCAACCCCGACAGCGTCGAAGCGCGCGAGAAACTGCAGGGCGAGGTGGAGAAGCTGTTCGAGGAGCGAGATGCGCTGAATGAGCGGTGGGAGATCGAGAAGGGCGCCCTCGGCGGCGTCACCGAGAAGAAGGAAGAGCTCGAGGCGTCGCTCGAAGAGGTCGAAGAGCTGCAGCGTAAGGGCGAGCTGGGGCGCGCCGCGGAGCTGAAGTACAGCGTGATTCCGAAGATCAAGAAGGCGATCGAAGAGGCGCAGGGCAAGCTCGACACCCTTGGCGACGGGCCGCGCCTGCTGAAGGACATCGTCAACGAAGACGACGTCGCGATTACGATCGCGGGCTGGACCGGCATTCCGATCGACAAGATGCTCGAGTCGGAGCGCGAGAAGCTGTTGCAGATGCCCGATCGCCTGCGTCAGCGGGTGGTGGGGCAGGACCACGCCATCGAGCTCATCTGCTCGGCCATCTGGCGCTCACGCGCCGGCCTGCAGGACAAGAAGCGACCTATCGGTAACTTCATGTTCGTCGGCCCGACCGGCGTGGGTAAGACCGAGCTCGCCAAGGCGCTTTCGGAGTTCCTGTTCGACTCGGAAGACTCGCTCGTACGCATCGACATGTCGGAGTACATGGAGCAGTCGAAGGTCAACACGCTCATCGGTTCGGCGCGCGGATACGTGGGGAGCGAGCAGGGCGGTATTCTGACCGAAGCCGTGCGCTTGAAGCCGTACTCCGTCGTGCTCTTCGACGAGGCCGAAAAGGCTCACCCGGACGTGTTCAACATCCTGCTTCAGGTGATGGACGAAGGCCGTCTGTCGGACTCGCAGGGCCGCAAGATCGACTTCACGAACACGCTCGTCATCCTGACCTCCAACGTCGGCTCGCGTCGAATTCTCGACCTCGCCGGCAAAGTGGAGGGCGACGAGCTGACCGACGAAGTGAACGAGATTCTGAAAGACCACTTCCGGCCCGAGTTCCTGAACCGCTTGGACGCTCCGGTGGTGTTCAACGCGCTCGACATGGATGCGATCCGGCTCATCATCGACATTCAGGAGCGCAGCCTCAAAAAGCTGCTCGCCGAGTCGAAGATGACGATCGAGCTGACCGATGCGGCGCGTGAGTTCCTGGCTCAGGAAGGATTCGAGCCGGAGTACGGCGCTCGTCCGCTCAAGCGGGCGATCCAGACCTACATCCAGGACCCGCTGTCGGTGGAGATTCTGGAGGGCAAGTTTGGGGCAGGCGACCACATCGTCGCAGACATCGCGGATGCGCAGGACCAGCTGGCGTTCTCGAAGGGGTAGGCCGCGCCCGTCTGTTTTCCGATTTCCGATTTCT